>JACPDR010000019.1 GCA_016183935.1 Caulobacterales bacterium | reverse complement strand
CTTGGCGACCTGGACCATGGCCATCTGGGCCTGGTCGACATCCTTCAGACGGACCGGTCCCATGGTCTCCATGTCCTCGCGCATGATCTTGGAGGCGCGCTCGGACATGTTGGAGAAGAACAGCTCGCGCAGGGATTCCGACGCGCCCTTCAGGGCCAGGGCCAGGGAATCCTTCTCGACCGCGCGCAGCAGGGTCTGGATGCCGCCGGGATCCAGCTTGGCGAGGTCCTCGAACACGAACATCAGGGCGCGGATGCGCTCGGCCGCCTCGCGGTTGCGCTCTTCCAGCGCGCCGATGAAGCGGGCCTCGGTCTGGCGGTCGAAGCTGTTGAAGATGTCGGCCATCATTTCGTGGCTGTCGCGCTTGGAGGTGCGGGCCAGGTTGGACATGAACTCGGTGCGCAGGGTCTGCTCGATCTTGTCGAGGATCTCGCGCTGCACCGGCTCCATGCGCAGCATGCGCTGGACGCATTCGAGGGCGAAGTCCTCGGGCAGGCTGGTCAGGACGCGGGCGGCGTGGTCCGGCTTGATCTTGGACAGCACCACCGCGACCGTCTGGGGGTATTCGTTCTTCAGATAGTTGGCGAGGACCGCCTCGTTCACATTGCCGAGCTTGTCCCACATGGTGCGACCGGCCGGGCCGCGGATTTCCTCCATCAGGGCGTCAACGCGGTCGCCAGGCATGAAGGAGGCCAGCAGGCGCTGGGTCTGCTCGTAGCTGCCCATGACCGCGCCCGAGCCGCTCATGCCCGAGACGAACTCGACCATCAGCTCCTCGACCACGGCGGAGGAGACGGTGCCGAGCGAGGCCATCGCCTGGGAGATCTCCTTGATCTCGTCCTCGTCCAGGCTCTGCCACAGGCGGGTGTGATCCTCGCCGAGCGACAGCAGGATGACGGCCGCCTTCTCGGGACCCGTCAGTTTCCTGACGTCCTCGACCGCGGGCTTCTTGGTGACCATCCGGGCGGCCATCAGCCTTCGTGCACCCAGCTGCGGAGGATGGAGGTCGACTCGTCAGGATGTTTCTCGACGAAGTCGGCGACCTTCTTGACCGAGGAGGCCTTCACCTGACCCTCGATGCGGGCGATGTCGAGCCGCTGCTCCATTTCGGAGGGGCCGGCCGGGCCGGTCAGCTGGGCCATCTGCATGCCGCCGGCGGCCATCATCGTGGTCTGCAACGGCGTCACCGGCACGCCGCCCGGTCCGGTCAGCTGGGCCTGTCCGCCGCCGGTGGCGCTCTTCAGCAGGGGGCGCAGGACGAAGAAAATCAGCAGCACGCCGGTGATCAGCAACACCAGCAGCTCGACGCCGCGCATCAGGTCGTTCTTGGTGAAGTTGAACAGGGACGAGCCCGCCTCGACGCCGCCGACGGCCGCGACGTCGCGGTTGAAGCGGACGGCGGTGACCTGGACCACGTCGCCGCGCTCGGCGTCGAACCCCACGGCCGCCTTGACGAGGGCCTCGATCTTGGCGCGGACCTCTTCGGACACGGGGGTGTAGGTCGGCTCGCCCTCGCCGTTGGCGGGCGGGGCGTAGCTGCCGTCGACGGCGACCGCGACGGCCAGCTTCTTGACCTCGCCGGCCTCCTTGATCGTGGTCGTGGTGGTGTTGGAGATCTCGTAGTTGGTGGTCTCGGTGTTCTGGGTGTCGCGCGAGCCGATCGGGGTGGCGGCCGGGGCCTCGCCGCCGGGAATGTTGTTGGTCGCCGTCGCGCCGCCGTCGTTGACGCCAGTGGTGTCGGCGCTTTCCGAACCGTTGATCGAGGTCGAGCGCACGACCTGGCCGTCCGGGTCGAAGCGCTGCTCCTGGGTGGTGGAGCGGCTGTGATCGATGTCGGCGGTGACCTGGACGCGGGCGGCGCCGACACCGACGACGCCCTCGACGATGTCCTTGATGCGGGCCTGAAGCTGGGCCTCGGCCGACGACTTGGCCTCTTCGGCCGAGGCGGCGCTGAAGCCCGCGTCGTCCGAGCCGGCGGCGAGGGTGCGGTTGGCCGTGTCGGTCAGGGTGACCTTCTCGGGCTTCAGATTGGGCACCGATGAGGCGACCACGTTGCGGATGGCCTGGACCTGGGCGCCGGTCAGGGTCCCGCCCGTGACGCCGACGACCACGGCGGCGGTCGGATCGACGGCGGCGGCCTGGAACAGCTGGCGCGACGGCAGGGCGATCATCACCCGGGCCGAGGTGATGCCGCGCATGCTCATGATGGTGCGGGCCAGCTCGCCCTCGAGGGCGCGCTTTTCGTTGAGGTTCTGCTGGAACTCGGTCTGACCCAGCACCGACTGGTTGTCGAAGATCTCGTAACCCACCGAACCGGAGGTCACGAGACCCTTGCCGGCGACCAGCAGGCGGGCCTCGCCGACCTCGTCGCGGCTGACGAAGATGGTCGAGCCGTCGCCCTTCGAGGAATATTTGATGCCGGCGCTGTCCAGCGCCGTGGTGATCTCGGAGGCCTCGCGCAGGTCGAGGTTGGAGTACAGCAGGGCGTCGGGGGCCTGGCCGATGCGCAGCATGACGGCGACCAGCACCGCCGCGACGCCGGCGGCGACGCCCAGCACCACGGTCAGTCGACCGATCCCAAATCTCTGCAACGCCGCCGTAAAGCCGCCCACGCGCCCCGCCCCGATACTCGCGGGAGACCGAACACGCCCGCTAGGCAGAAACTGCCGCCTGCTTGGTAAACGCGGCGTTAAGGGGCCGACGTCTTACAGCGCGCCCATGGCCATGAAGGCGCGGCCGGCGGCGAAATCGCCGGCTTCGAAGCGGGCCGCGGCGACGCTGCCGTCGCGAAAATGGAACTCGACCAGGAAGGTCTCGCGCGGATCGAGACGCGCCAGCCGGTCGGCGGCCGAAGCCGGGAAGCGCCAGGCTTCGCCGGCCCGCCGGCCGTCGGGCAGCAGGGCGGGGTCGGCCGCCGAGACGCCGGTGGCCCATACGCTGGCGCGCGACGAGGCGGGGGCCAGCCCCTCTCCGGCCAGCCACGCCCGCGGGGCGCTGGCGTCGTCGCGGAAGACGATCCGTGCGGCGTTGGGGCGCGACCGGCCGACAAACGAGACGACGGCGGTGAGGGCTGATACGTCGTCGCCGTAGCCGAAGGTCACCGGCGAGGCGCCGACGGTCGAAGCCTGCATCAGCCGCCAGCCGGGGCGGGTCCAGGCGGTTCGGTCGGCGACCCACGGACGCGTCGCGCCGGGGAAGGTCATGCGCGGCGTGCGAATCCAGCTGGAGAAGGCCCCGTCGACGCGTTCGCGGACCATGGCCAGTTGCGGGTCCCGGCAAGACACGGTTTCGGCCCGGGAGCGGGCGCGGACGGCGACGGCGTTGAGGTCGGCCTCGGCCGCGCCGGAGCGGAGGGCGGCGCCCCGCGCCTGGGCCGTGGCGGCGGTCAGGGCCGCGTCTATCTCGGGCGCGAACAGGCTGCAGCGCGCGTCGGCGGCGACCACGAAGGCGCGCTCGTAATAGGTGTCGGCGGGTCCCGCCCACGCGATCGCCGGCGCCGCCAGCGCGGCGGCGGCGAGCAGGATAGCTTTGGTCATGAAGGCTTTCTGCCTTATCGTCATAAGCCGCACCCTACGCGCCATGGGTTCCGGTCCGGTTTCCGAGCAGGGTTAGCGAATTGCTTCTTTCCACCGACCTGTGGGCCGCCGCCCTGATCCGCCGCGCCGAACTGGCCGGGGCCTTCGCCACCGTGGCGCGCAAGGGCGACGCCCGGGCGGGGACGGTGATCGTCAAGGCCTTCGACACCTCCACGCGCCGCGCCAGACTCTATAGTGAGGCTTTCGGGCCGGACGGCGAGCGGCTGTGGATGCAGCCGGTCGAGAGCGAGTTCGAGAGCGAGTTGGACGACTATCTCCAGCGCCAGATCCGCTACGACCCGGACCTCTGGGTCATCGAGATCGAGGACCGGGAGGGGCGGCACTTCATCACGGAGAAGGTGGCGGAGCCCGAGATCAAACCGGAGGGTTAACGCGCCGGCCGCCGGTGCGAAATCCTTAACGACGTTCGGGAACGGAACCGCAAGCGACGGTCGGTAGGGTCATCGATAACGGGTCCAGAACGAGCCCGGTGATGGCGGATGCTTTCGATGCTGTTTCTTCTGAACGATGTGGTCTTCGACCTGGAAGAGACCTGCCCGGTCACGCCCGGCGACGCGCGCCGTTTCGAGAAGCTGGGCTTCGACTATGTGCTGGCCCTGGGCTGCGAGTTGTTCGCCGAGGACCCGTTGCTGCACCACAACGATCCGGAGCGCGCGCGTCGTCTGGCGTGGCTGATCCATGATCGCTCGCCCGACGTCAACGCCGCCCTGTTCGCGGCCCCGGCTGCGGCCTGCGATCCCGATCTGGTCGAGCCGCAGTTCTGCGCCCTGCCCGATCCGGTGATGCGCCAGCTGAAGACCCGCGCCGTCCGGGGCAAGCTGGACGCCGTGGCCGCCGACAAGGCGGTGTGGATGCGCCTGGCGGCCTGAGGCCCACCCGCTCCGGCTTGTCGCCGGCTCCTTCCCGACTGTAGGTTGTTCACGGGGATCGTGGGGGGAGAGAGATGTTCATCAAGGGCATGCGCGTGCTGGCTGTCGCCGTGGCGCTGTCGGCCACCTGCGCCGCCGGGGCCGCAAGCGCTGAATGGCGGCGCGCCGAGACTACCCACTTCATCGTCTACGGCGACGTGTCGGAGCGCACCATTCGCACCTACGCCCAGAAGGTGGAGCGGTTCGACGCCCTGCTCAGGGCCTACTATCCCATCGTGGTCGATCACGAGATCCCGAAGCTGGAGATCTTCATCGCCGAGGGCCGCCGCGACATGGAAGAGGCGTATCCGGGCATCGGCGCCTCGGTCGGGGGCTACTACTCCCCCAACAGCGGCCGCATTCACGCCGTGGTCGACACCAGCGCCATATCCGGCGACGTGGTGATGTTCCACGAGTACGCCCACCATTTCATGTTCCAGATGGTGTCCAACGCCTACCCGTCGTGGTTCGTGGAGGGCTTCGCGGAATATTACTCCACCGCCGACGTCCGGCCCGATCGCATCCAGTTCGGACGCCACCACCCGGGCCGGATCAATTCGCTGAGCGGCGGCGCCAACACCTGGGCCCGGATGGAGGACGTGCTGACGTGGCGCTACACGGCCTCGGGCCGCTACCGGGCGTCCTCCTATTACGCCCAGGCCTGGGCGATGACGCACTACTTCATGAGCACGCCGGAGCGGACCCGGATGCTGAGCGACTATCTGAACGCCGTGGTCCGGGGCGAGGAGTCGGTGGCGGCCATGCAGGCGGCGACCGGCCGGACGCCGGCCCAGCTGCAGACGGACGTACGCCTCTACGCCTCGGGCGCGATCGACATGCTGACCCCGCAAATCGACATTGCCGAGCCGGAGGTGACGGTGACCTCATTGTCGCCGGCCGAAAGCCACATGGCCTGGCTGGATCTGCGTCTCGATCGCGAACCCGTGAAACAGGAACCGCCGGACGACGACGGCCGAACGCAGAAGTCCGAGGCGCAAAAGGCGCGTGAGGCGCGCGAGGACGCCGAGCATCGCGCCGATCTGATCCGCGACGCCTTCGCGGCGGCGGACCGCTATCCCGGAGAGCGAATGGGCATGCTGGTCGAAGCCCGGGCCCACCGGCTGTCCGACGACCCGGAGGCGGCGTTCACGGCGCTGGAACCGCTGCTGACCGAAGGCTCGACCGACGCCGACGCCCTGCGTCTGGCCGGCATGGTCCTGCTCGATCTCGCCGAGAAGGAGACCGGGGAAGGCGCCACGGGGCGCCGCCGGGCTGCGTCGGCTTACCTGGCCCGGGCCTACGAGGCCGACCCCTTGGACTTTCGCGTCTACCTGGGCCTGAACCGGGCTCGCCAGGGGCAGGCGCGCTATCCCACTGACAACGACATCTCGACCCTGGAAGTGGCGGTGAAACTGGCCCCGCAGTCCTTCGACGCGCGGCTGAGGCTGGGGCACGCCTACATGGCGCGGTCGCTGAACGCCGAGGCGGTCGCCGTGCTGTTGCCCGTGTCGAACAGCCCCCACCGCAGCAGCTACACGCGCCGCGCCCGCGAAATGATCGCCACGGCGCGCGGCGAGGCGGCGCCTGTGGACGAGGCCCCGCCGGCCGAGGACGAAACGGAGCGGCCGTCTGACGCCGGAGACGACGCCTAGACCAGCACGTTGAAGACCACGTGCACCACGGTCGCGCCGAGGATGATCACTCCGAAGCCGACCAGCAGGCTGAGGGCGGGGTGCGGTCCCTCGCGTTTCGACGTCGGATCGACGGTGTGGTTGAGCGCCATGTCCGTTCCTTCGTTTCCAAAGGCGGCGCCCGATTGCGTGACCGGGTCGTCTCGCCTGACAGGACAATGACTCGGAAAGCCCTTCGTTGCGAGGGGGTATTCACATCGGGTGACATCGGGGCCCGCACGCGGTAACTCCCGCCGCCCAACGGATCGAACATGTCGAAGCTCACTCTCGAACAGGAGGCCCTGCGCCGCAGGACCTTCGCCATCATCGCGCACCCCGACGCCGGCAAGACCACGCTGACCGAGCACATCCTGCTGGCCGGCGGAGCCATCCGCGCGGCCGGGGCGGTGCGGGCGCGCGGCGAGAACCGGCGCACCCAGTCCGACTGGATGAAGATCGAGAAGGAGCGCGGCATCTCGGTCTCCGCCTCCGTCATGACGTTCGAGCACGACGGCAAGATGTTCAACCTGCTCGACACGCCGGGCCACGAGGACTTCTCGGAAGATACCTACCGCACCCTGACCGCCGCCGACTGCGCCATCATGGTGCTGGACGCGGCCAAGGGCATCGAGCCGCAGACCCTGAAGCTGTTCGAGGTCTGCCGCCTGCGCGACATCCCGATCATCACCTTCATCAACAAGCTGGACCGCGAGGCCCAGGACCCGATGGCCCTGCTGGACGAGATCGCCAGCCGCCTGCAGCTCGACCCCGCCCCAATCTGGTGGCCGGCCGAGAGCGGCAACCGCCTGCGCGGCATGGTCGAGATGGGCACGGGCCGGTTCCAGCCCTACGCCAAGAAGCCGGCCGGGTCGGCCGAGGACGTGCCCCACCCCGAGGCCCTGCCGCTGGCGGACGCCGCGCAGTATTTCGAGGCCGGCGAGCACGAGGCGCTGACGGAGGCGCAGGAGCTGGTCGAGGGCGGCTATCCAGCCTTCGATCGCCAGTCCTTCCTCGAGGGTCATATGACGCCGGTGCTGTGGGGCTCGGCCCTGCGCCACTTCGGCATCGACGAACTGCTGGCGGCGATCGGGGAATGGGCGCCGCCGCCCAAGGTGATGAAGGCGCACAAGGCCGCGCCCGCCGGGACGCGCAACGCGGCCGACCCGGTTCCGACCACCGTCGAGCCGGGCGCGGCCGAGGTCACCGGCTTCGTGTTCAAAGTCCAGGCCAATATGGACCCCAACCACCGCGACCGCATCGCCATGTTCCGCATGGCCTCGGGCAAGTTCCAGCGCGGCATGAAGCTGAAGGTGCAGAACACCGGCAAGCAGCTGTCGGTGAACGCGCCGATCATGTTCTTCGCCTCGGACCGCGAACTGGCCGAGGACGCCTACGCCGGCGACGTCATCGGCATTCCCAACCACGGCGTGCTGCGCGTCGGCGACAGCCTGTCGGAGAGTGGCCTGATCCGCTTCGCCGGCCTGCCCAACTTCGCGCCGGAAATCCTGCAGCGGGTGCGGGTCAAGGATCCGCTCAAGGCCAAGCACCTGAAGAAGGCGCTGGACGGCCTCGCCGAGGAGGGCGTGACCCAGCTGTTCCGTCCCGAGATGGGCTCGGATTTTATCGTCGGCGCCGTCGGCCAGCTGCAGTTCGAGGTCATGGCCGACCGGCTGGGCGAGGAATACGGGCTGGAGGTCATCTTCGAACCGTCGCCCTTCTCGGAGGCCCGCTGGATCGGCGGGACCAAGGCCGATCTCGAGGACTTCATGGGCAAATACCGCGGCCAGATGGCCCGCGACATCGACGACGACCCGGTCTTCCTCGCCAAGTCGAGCTGGGAGACCGGCTATGTGATGGAGCGGTTCCCGAACGTGGCCTTCACGAAGACGAAGGAGCGGGGCTGACCTTGAGGGGCGGCGACAGGGTAAACATCGGCAGGAAGAACTGCACCAGCGGTCCCATGGCCAGGGCGTAGAGCACCGTCCCGATCCCGACCACGCCGCCCAGCAGCCAGCCGGCCACCAGCACCGTGGCCTCGATGCTGAGGCGGGAGACGCGGATCGACCAGCCCAGCCGCTCGTGCAGGCCGGTCATCAGACCGTCGCGAGGTCCGGTCCCCATGCCCGCGCCGATATAGGCCGCGCAGGCGATGGCGTTCAGCACCACCCCCGCGACCATCATCACGCTCCGCAGCGCCAGCCCCTCGAACACCGGCAGCACCGCCAGCGAGACGTCCACCATCAGGCCGATGACGAAGATGTTGGCCAGGGTGCCGTAGCCCGGCTTCTGACGCAGCGGGATCCAGGCCAGCATGATCACGACGCCGATGGCGATGGACGTCTGACCCAGGGTCAGGCCCGTCAGCCCGGTCAAACCCTGCTGGAACACATTCCACGGATCGAGGCCAAGCGTCGCGCGCACCATCAGGGCGAGGGCGAAACCGAACAGGCAAAGGCCGAGGTGAAGCTGGATCAGGCGACGCATCAACATGATGCAGCGCACAAAGACCGAGGCCTGAGCCCTTTGCAAGGACCCGCCAGCGCCGTTCTCAGCCGAGGACCAGCAGATCGCTGTCGCCGTGCGTTGGTCCTTCGGGCCCTGCGGCGATCTCCGCGTCCATGCGCCGGAAGCCCTCCACGATCTCCGCCTCGTCGAGATGCTCGAAGGTGGAGATGGCCCGGGTCCGCAGGCGACGCGCCGACTCGGCCAGGCTGTCCGAGAAGGTCTCGCGCACCACGTCGAGGCCCAGGGGCTGCAAGCCGACCGAACCGAACAGGTCGGTGACCTCGGCGAGGGTCGGGAACATCTTCAACTCCACCGCGCGGGCGCTGGGGAACCAGCGATGCCAGTGGACGTCGGGCATGCGGTCCGAGAAGTGGCTGCGGATCAGCAGCCGGCCGCCGGGCCTGAGCACGCGGCGGATTTCGCGCGCGGCCGCGGGCCGATCCCGCACATGGTGGAAGGACAGGAACATCAGCACCAGGTCGCAGGCCGCGTCCGGCAAGGGAATGGCTTCAGCCCTGCCTGAAAGGTAGCGCACGGTTTCCGGATGCGGGGCGGCCTCGGCCTGTTCCCGCATCCGGTCGAAGGGCTCGACGCCATGGACGGGCCCTCCGAAGATCTCGGCCAGCAAGGGCGTGAAGCGGCCGGTCCCCGAGCCGAGGTCGAGACAGGCCAACGGACGGGCGACGGGCGCCCGGGCGGCGAACGCCCCCGCCCACAGATCCCGGCTGCCGGCGGGCAATTCCCGCCCCGCCTGATAGCCCTGGTGCTGGCGTTGATCGTAGTCGACGGCGCGGATCATGTCGGTCTCTTTCCGGATGGCTGGCGAGCGGAATGCCCCGACTTGCCGTCGGCGGCCTAACGACTTATCGGACGCTGTTCGTGAGTTTTCCGCACATGAAGCCACCCGCCCCCGCCCTGCCGCTGAAGGCGCTCCAGGCCTTCGAGGCGGCCATGCGGCTGGGCGGCATGGGCCGGGCGGCGGAACGACTGGGCGTCACCCACGGCGCGGTCAGCCGCCAGATCGGCCTGCTGCAGCAGACCCTCGGCCACGCCCTGTTCGAGGGGCCCCGCAACGCCCGCCGGCCGACGGCCGAGGCCGAGCGGCTGTGGAAGGAGATCGCCCCCGCCTTCGCGGCGCTGGAGCAGGCGGTGGCCGGGCGCGGCCGGGCCGGGCGGCGGGTGCGGGTGTCGTGCCTGTCGACCCTCGCGGCGCGCTGGCTGATCCCTCGCCTGCCCGACTTCGCCGCCGCCCATCCGGACGTGGTGGTCGAGTTGACCGAGTCCTACGCCGCGCTGGACCGCACCCTCGGCGGCGCCGACCTGGCCATCCGCATGCTCATGCCGGAGACGGCCTGTCCCGAGGGCGTGGAGGCGACGCCGTTCATGGACAATACGATCGGCATGGTCACGGCCCCCGGCGGCGCGCCGGACGTCCGGCTGGTGTCGCGCTCGCATCCCTCGGCCTGGGTCAGCTGGACGGCGCTGACCGGTCGGGCCGCCCCCGCCAGCGGCCCGATCGAGTTCGATCACCAGCAGACCCTGATCGAGGCCGCGGCGGCGGGACTGGGGGCGGCCGTGGCGCAGCGGCCGCTGGTCGAGGCCGACCTCGCCGCCGGACGGCTGTCCGCTCCCCACGGCTTCGTCAGCGACGGGGCGGTGTTCGCCGCCTTTCACCGCCGGGGCGAGGCGGGGCCTTCGGTGCGGCGGCTGCTCGCCTGGCTGGAGAATCAGGGCCGGAACGCCTAGGCTCCGCCGACCCAGGCCAACACCCGTACGGCGCAGTCGAACCTCCGGCGCGGCGTTGCGTTTGCAATGGCAGCGAGAGGGACGGCTGTCAGTCCCGAAGCGGGACGGAGCGCGGGTCACCCCATGTTCGAATTCGGCCGGGACCTGAGAAAGCTGTTCGACAAGGCGCGCGAGAGCGACGACCTCGGCTGGCTGGAGCTGATCGGCGCGGACCTGGTCGAGGCCGAGGCGCGCCGCGAAACGGTGGACGCCGGCCGCGTGTCCTGCCCCCGCCCGTTCGAGAGCTGGATGCGGGCCGCGGCGCTGTGGCGCGAGCATGCCCGCCGCACCGGCCGGCGCGAGAGCCTGGAGCGGGCGGCGAAGTGCGCGTCCGATGCGGCGCGGCACACGGCCACCCCCGACCAGACCGCCGCCGCCGCAATCGAGTCCGGCGAAATCCACCTTTTGCGCTTCGACCTGTTCGGCGGCCCGGCGACCCTGACCGCGGCCCTGGCCGACGCCCAGTCGCTCACCGCCGAGCGACCCTCGACCCGGGCGGCGGCGGCGGCGCTGCACGCGCGGCTGTGCGCCCGGCGCGCCCGCCTGTCGGGGCAGCCGAACAACCTGCTCGACGCGGCGGCCCTGTTGGATGCAGCCCTGCACGGCGCGCGCGCCCTGCCGCCCACGGCGGGCGACGAACTGCGGCTGGACCGGGCGGCGCTGGCGCTGGAAGCCGGAGTGGCGCGGCGCGACGGCCGTTTGCTGGACCAGGCCGGGCGCGACCTGCGCGCCCTGGTCGAGAGCGCTTCGCCCGATTACCGCCCCCTGACCCGGGCGCGGGCTCTGGCCCTGGCTGGAGCCGGCCTGATGGCGCTGGCGGCCCTCGCCCGGAACGAGGCGGCCCGAATTCAGGGACAGGCGTTGTTCGACGCCGCCGTGGACCAGTTCACGCCCGACCACAGCCCGCTCGACTGGGTGGCCGTGCGCATGGTGCAGGCGCAGGCCGAGACGCCGCTGCTGCTGCTGGCCGAGGCCGAGACCCTGACCCGCGAGCCCGGCCTGATCCTCGGGGCGCTGGCGCGCGAGCGGCGGCTGGCCGCCGAGGCGGCGCTGGCCGAGGCCATGGACGACGTTGAGGCCCTGACCAGCCTGGAGGCCATCGTCCGGCGCCGGCTGATGGACGCGACGCGGATCGAGCCGCTCGACTGGGCCGCCGACCAGATCGGCATGGCCCATCTGGCCATGGCCAAGGGGCGGCTGACCGCGACCGAGCCGCGCGCGGTCGGGCTGATGCTGGCCGAGGCGATGGAGACCGCCCGCGAGTGGGGCGCGTCGTCCCTGATGCAGCGCGCCGTGCTGGCCACGCCGGAGACGGTGGCCCGGGCCTGAGCCTGGAACAGACCGCGGCGCTAGTCGCCGCCGTCGCCGCCGCCCCCACCGCCGCCGCTGTCGGCATCCCGGTCGCCGGACGAGGTGGAGCCGTCCCCGGAACCGCGTTTGCGGCGCTTGCTGCGCTCGTCCATGGCCAGACCGAGGGCGAGGCCGACGCCGATGCCCAGGCCGATGCCCAGCGACAGGTTGTCCATCGCCACGCCGATGGCGGAGCCGATGGCGACGCCGAGGGCGATGCCGATGCCCAGATGGCTGCGGCCTTCCATATCTGACTCCTGCTTGCCGGGACGAACGGCCGCAGACTAGCATCCGGGCATGATGATCACAGCCCTCGCCTTCGCCGCCCTGCTGGGCGCCCAGCAGCCGCCCGCCGCGCAGCAGCCGGTCTACAAACCCGAAAGCATCCGCTCGGGTTGCGGCTATGTGGCGGGCACGGACCACCTGTTCCCGATCGAGATCGGCCTGTTCTACGACGACCGACTCCCGTTCGCGGATTCTCATGGCCAGTCCGTCCGGGTGAACGGGAAATGGACCCATCCGGAGCAGAGCCCCTACACCGCCGCCGAAATCCCGGGGTGGTATCGCGGCAACGAGCCGATCACCGTCGGCGGACACGAGTACGAGAAGTACGGCCTGCCGCGCGTCCTGGGGCTGAACGAAGTCGAATGGTTCGCCGAGCTCGACCAACTGGCTGTCGCGGCCGAGCCCGGTCAGACGGAGCCGGAAGTGGTCTATGTGCTGGTCGAGCCCGCCAATTGCGGCTTCCAGCCCTATCAGCGGAAGGCGTGACACCCTCCCCTTTCGCGGAATCAGCGCCTAGATAGGCGTATGAGCACTCCCCGCACCGTTCGCGTCGCCATCATCGGGTCCGGCCCCGCCGGCTGGACCGCCGCCATCTACGCCGCCCGCGCCCTGCTGAGCCCCGTCGTCATCGCCGGCCTGCAGCCCGGCGGCCAGCTGACGATCACCGCCGACGTCGAGAACTATCCCGGCTTCGCGGACGTGATCCAGGGCCCGTGGCTGATGGAGCAGATGCGCGCCCAGGCCGAGCATGTCGGGACCGAAATCCTCGAGGACATCGTGGTGAAGGCCGACCTGTCGCAGCGGCCGTTCCGGCTGACGCTGGACTCCGGAACCGAGATGCTGGCCGAGACGGTGATCATCTCGACCGGCGCCCAGGCCAAGTGGCTGGGCCTCGAGAGCGAGGCGAAATACCAGGGCTTCGGCGTTTCCGCCTGCGCCACCTGCGACGGCTTCTTCTATCGCGGCAAGGACGTCATCGTCGTCGGCGGCGGCAACACCGCGGTCGAGGAGGCGCTGTTCCTGACCAATTTCGCGTCGAAGGTCACCGTCGTGCACCGCCGCGACGAGTTCCGGGCCGAGCGCATTCTGCAGGACCGGCTGTTCTCGAACCCCAAGGTCGAGGTGATCTGGGACAACGCCATCGACGAAATCCTCGGCGAGACCAACGCCTTCGGCGGCGTCAACGTCACCGGCGCCCGGGTGAAGAACGTCAAGACCGGCGAGACGCGCGAGCTCAAGGCCGACGGCGTGTTCATCGCCATCGGCCACGCGCCGTCGTCTGAACTGTTCGCCGGCCAGCTGGAGACCAAGCAGGGCGGCTATCTGGTGGTGCAGCCGGGTACGGCGGCGACCGCGATCGAGGGCGTCTGGGCGGCGGGCGACGTCACCGACGACGTCTATCGCCAGGCGGTCACGGCGGCGGGCATGGGCTGTATGGCGGCGCTGGAGGCGGTGCGCTTCCTCGCCGAGCAGGATCACAAGGCCCAGGGCCACCCGATCTCGCACAAGGAAGCCGAGAAGATCGGCGTCTGGTGAGACTGCCGGCTCAGCCGAACAGCTGAAGTTCCGGCGGCGCATACAGCGGCGGCTGGCCGGCGCGGCGCCGCAGCGCGTAATCCACCGCCGTCTGCACGGCGCGTTCCTCGGTCGGCTTCGACAGGACGCCGATCGTGCCGGCGACGCCGTCGCGCACCATGCCGGGATTGGCGGTCATGAACAGCACCGACACGCCGAGCTCCTGGCCCAGTTCGCGGCCGAGCGCCACGCCGGTCGGGCCGTCCGACAGATGAATGTCGACCAGCGCCAGATCGACATCCGCCTCGCGCACGATCTGCCTCGCCGTGGCCGCGTCGGCGACTGTCGCGACGACCTCGTGGCCCAGGTCCTCCAGGACGAAGCGAAGCTCCATGGCCACGAGGGCCTCGTCTTCGATGATCAGGATGCGGGCGGTCATTCAGTCAATCAGGCCAAGGCGTACGCCGCCGAACATACGGCGAGCTTTCAAAGGAGCGTGCAACGGTCGGGCCAGTTCCGTCATGCGACGTTTTGGGCTGCACGACGGCGGGAAAGAGCCGTGGCGGGAAGGTCGGCGACGATCTGCAGGCCCTGTGGCAGCCAGTTGCGTTCCAGCCGGCCGCCCAGCTGCCCCTCGACCGACAGGGTGGCCAGCGAGGAGCCGAAACCCGCCTTGCCCGGGGGACCTTCCACCGGCGGCCCGCCGGTCTCGGTCCAGGTCAGGACGAAGCGGTCGCCCAGGCGGCGCGTGTCGAGGGTGACGCGGCCCCCCTCGCATGACAACGCCCCGTATTTGGCCGCGTTGGTGGCCAGTTCGTGGAACAGCAGGGCGACTGAAGTCGCGGCCTGATCGTCGAAGGTGGCGTCGTCGCCCGTCAGCGCCACCCGCGCCTCGCCCGAGAGCTCGCTGTAGGCCTTGAACAGGTCGGTCAGAAAGGCGTGCAGCGTCATCGACCCCACCGTCGGCTTCGAGCTCTCGGTATGCGGCCGGACGAACTCATGGGCCCGGGCGAGTGCGTTGATGCGGGTCCGCACCGCCATGGCGAAGTCCCTGGCTCCGGGATGCTGACGGGCCGAAAGGGCGATCAGGGCGGAGACGACGGCGAAGATGTTCTTGATGCGGTGGCTGAGCTCCTGGCTGAGCAGCTCCTTGGCCTGATCCGAACGCTTCAGGTCGTCGATGTCGGTGCAGGTGCCGAACCAGCGGGTGATCTCGCCCACCTCGTTGCGGATCGGGCGGGCCCGGCCCAGCGTCCAGCGGTAGACGCCATTGTGGCGGCGCAGGCGGTATTCGATCTCGTAGGGCTCGCCCGTCTCCAGGCAGCGGCGCCAGAGGGCGAAAGCCCTGTCCCGGTCCTCGGGGTGGAACATGCCGTTCCAGCCCTCGCCGTCGGTCGAGCCTTCCGGCACGCCGGTGAACTCGTACCAGCGAGCGTTGTAATAGTCGTGGAAGCCGTCGGGCAGGGTCGACCAGACCATCTGGGGCATCGAGTCCGCGATGGCGCGGAACTGCGATTCTGACTGACGCTGCCGGGACAGCGACCGGCGCAGTTCCAGCTGGGTCATGACCTGCGCCGCCAGCACCTGCAGGGTGTTCATCTGCAGCGGCGTCGCGCCCTCGGGCCGGGGCTTGTCGTCGAGGACGCACAGGGTGCCGATCGGCAGCCCTTCGGCGGATTTCAACACCTCGCCGGCGTAGAAGCGCAGGTGCGGCGCTTCGGTCACCAGCGGATTGCACGCGAACCGCTCGTCCCGGGTGGCGTCCGGCACCACCATCCGGTCCTGCATCAGGATGGCGTGGGCGCAGAACGACGTCTCAAGCGGCGTCTCGCGCACGCCCAGACCGGTCTCGGCCTTGAACCACTGTCGACCCTCGTCGATCAGGTTCACGACCGCGATCGGCGCGTCGAAGACTCGGGCGACCAGGTTCACGATGTCGTCGAAGGCGGCCTCGCGGGGGGTGTCGAGGATGTCGTACGCCCGCAAGGCGGCGA
Source organism: Caulobacterales bacterium (assembly GCA_016183935.1). Classification (GTDB taxonomy): domain Bacteria; phylum Pseudomonadota; class Alphaproteobacteria; order Caulobacterales; family Caulobacteraceae; genus Brevundimonas. Next base: position 137,320 of record JACPDR010000019.1, on the reverse strand, counting down.
GACGGTCGGCCTCAGCCCAGCCGGGCTTTTGGTCAAGAGTGACAGTCAAGCGGACCTCTGAAGGGGCGCGTCGCGCGCCGGTTCACATCAATGCGAACGGCCCGATAGCGTTGCAATGGGATGAAGATTATCAGGCGCCCGGGCGACCGACTTCCTCGACCTGCATGACCGTCACGCCGGGCGGCGGGGCGGCGGGAGCCGGACTCGCCGCGGGCCTGGGCGGGGCTTCGAAGGCGGCGAGGCGTTGGTTGATCTCGGTGATCTGCTCGGGCGTCGGCTGCTGACGACCGCCGAGGGACACGATGCCGACGACGCGCGTCTGTCCATCGATCTCGACCGTCCGCATGGCGCTTTCGCCCTTGGCAGCCGCGTCCGCGAGGGCGGCTTCGGCGTCCGTCGCCGGAGCGACCTCGAGGCGGGGTCGGGCGAACCGGGCCTCGTCGATACGCGGCTCGCGTCCGGAGTAGGCCTGCCGGAAGGCGGCCGGCTCGCCGTAGACGCCCTTCCAGCGATAGAAGATGTGCGCCCCGATCTGGGTCAGCTTGTTCAGCGTCGGGGCCCACCAGGGGTGGACGTAGTTGGCGTGGTAGTGGGTGGCGGTGCCGACCTTGACGGCGACGCCGCCGGCCAGGGCGCGCTCGGCGACGCGGGCGGCGCGGTTCCAGGCCCAGGCCACCGGGGCCTGGCCGAGCGAGCCGTCGCAGGTGAAGCTGAACTGGCAGCCGGTGATCCGTTCGGCGCCCTCGAACACCACGCCGCAGACGGAGTCGGCGTAGTTTGGATCGCGCACGCGGTTCAGAACCACCTGCGCCACCGCCTCCTGGCCCTCGGTCGGCTCGAGCGCCGCCTCGTAGTAGATGGCCTGGGTCAGGCAGCGGATCGCCCGGCGACGGTCCTCGGCGGTGGCCGGCTTGAACGCGAACGGCCGGGCCGCCCGCAGCAGGCCCGAGGCGGGCATGGCGGCGTTCAGCTTCTGCGCTTCGAGGCCCGAGGCGCCGAAGTCCAGCGAGGGCTTGCCGCCGAGGGACAGGCTTTCCCAGCCCGGCGTGAGGCCATACAGGGCCGGGCGGCGCTCGCTCGGATCGTGACGGATGGCGAGGGCGAGCTGCGACGGAGTCATGCGCGCGGTAATGGCGGCCAGACCCCTGTCGCTCAGGTCACCGTCGGTCAGCTGGCGCACGGCTTCCGCGCGGCGGTCTATCTCGGGACGGACAGTGGAGCCGGCGGCCATGGCCACGCCGACGGCCGCCAACGCCATCGGCGCGGCGGCGGCGAGGCGGCGGCTCCTCTTCAGCATCGATGTCCAGTCGATCCCGGCCAAATTCAGCTCCAATGTTCCGACGGCGACGTCGGATAGCCCTCAAGCGAGGCGGTTTTCAGGCCGAAAATCGCCGCTCGGTCAAGGCTCAGCGTCCTCCGAGGGTGGACCGCAACATCCAGGCGAACTTTTCGTGCGCCGCCAGACGCTGGGTCATCAGATCGGCCGAGGCCTCGTCGCCCGCCGCGTCCGCGGCGTCGAAGGCCTGGCGGGCGGTTGCGATCAGGGTCTCGTGGTCCTTGAGCAGTTCCTTGAGCATCGCGGTCGCCTCCTTCTCGGGATCGCCGTCCTTGATAGAGGTCAGGTTGCCGAAGCCCGAGAAGCTCTGGGGCGCCAGGACGCCGAGGGCGCGGATCCGCTCGGCGATCTCGTCCAGCGCCGCCCAGATGTCGCGATACTGCTGCTCCAGCAGATTGTGGAAGCTGAAGAACTCGGGACCGCGCACGTTCCAGTGATAGCCGTGGGTCTTCAGATAGACCGCGAAGCTGTCGGCGAGGACCTTGGTCAGCTCCTGAGCCACGTCGGTGCGCTCGGTTTTCGTGAGGCCTGTATCGATCGTCGCGGTCATGGAAACTCCTTGGGGCGTGAGGCGGGGTCGCCTCTGGAGTTAGGCACGCCGGAGGGCCGCGCAAGTTGGAGCGGCCGTCCAATCCAAACGCCACGCTTGCTGGAACGCAAAGAAGGCCAATACGTTGCGGGAAGTCGCGTGCGCGCGAGCGGGGGCTGAATGGGCGCGGTCGGGGTGCTTCGACGGTTAGTGGACATCGACAGCGGGTTGACGCGGCTCGCCCGCGTGCGGTCCCGCGTCTGGTGGGCGTCCGTGTTGATCGGGATCGGTTGCGCCGTCGTCATGCTGCTGGTGCGCGCGGCCCTGTCCGGCTTCTACGCCGACGTCGCGGGCTTCATGATCCTGCTGCCCGCCGTGGTCGTGGCCGCGCTGGCGGGGGGACGCACCGCGGGCGTGGTGGCGGTCTTCGTCTGCCTGTTCGGCGGCTGGGCGGTGGCCGGCGGCGAAGCGGTCGACGTCGGGGTGGACACCCGGCTCGGCTTGATAACCACCACGAATTTCATCGTCGTGGGCCTGTTCGCCACCGTCGTCGCGGCCTCGCTGCGAAAAGTTCTCTGGCGGCTCGACGCCTCGCTCGACGCCCTGCGCCTGTCGGCGGAACGGATCAGCGAAAGCGAAAGCCGCTTGCGTCTGGTCAGCGAGCAGGCGCCGGTCATGCTCTGGATGAGCGACGAGCGGGGCCGCTGCGTGCACCTCAACCAGACCCTCAAGCAGTTCTGGGGCGTCACGGACGTGGACGGGACCTTCGACTTCACCGCCTTCGTTCACGACGATGATCGGGAGCGGGTCGCCGCCGTCACGCGCGAGGCGATCGAGAGAGTCGCGCCGTTCGAGGTCGAAGCCCGGTTCCGGCGGGCCGACGGGGCCTGGCGCGTGCTGCACACCGGGGCGCGGCCGCGCATCGACCCCGACGGCCGCTTTCTGGGGATGATCGGCGTCAACGTCGACGTCACCGAGGCGCGGGCGGCCGAGGCCACGTTGCGGGAGCGGGAAGGCCAACTTCAGGCCATGGTCGATCAGGCCTCGGCCGGCATCGCCCGCGTCGCCCTGGACGGGACGATCCTCAGCGCCAACGCGCGCTATGCGGAGATCCTCGGGCTTCCCCACGGCGAGGTCGTCGGCCTGACCACCGAAGCCGTCAGCCATCCCGACGATGTCGAACCGACGCGACGGGCGCTCGCCGGGGCGCTCAAGACAGGCGGGGCGCAACTCGAGAAACGCTACATTCACCAGGACGGCTCGATCGTCTGGGTGGTCATCAGCATCCGGGCCCTGACCGGCCCGGGCGGCTCGGTCGAGGGATTCATCGCCGTCGTGGTGGACATCTCGGGCGCCAAGGCCGCCGAAGCCGCCCTGCGCGAGAGCGAGGCGCGCTTCCGCCTGATGGCGGATACAGCCCCCTCGCCTGTCTGGCTGACCAATACCGAGGGCGAGGTGGAGTTCGTCAACGCCGCGCTGGTCGAATTCTACGGGCGGCCCGCGGATGATATTCTGGGCCACGTCTGGCGCGAGCCGATCCATCCCGACGACGTACCGGGGGTGAGCGCCATCCAGGCCCGGCGCCGACCGCAGCGTCAGCCCTACGGATTCGAGGCGCGGTTCCATCGCGCCGACGGAGCCTGGCGCTGGATGCGCGTCGCGGTGAACCCCCGGTTCGACACCGACGGCGGGTTCATGGGCTATGTCGGCCTGTCGTTCGACGTCACCGACACCCATGAGGCCATCGAGCTGATCGCGCGCCAGGAGCGGCGGCAGTCATTCCTCCTGGCGCTGACGGACTCGCTGCGCGACCTGACCTCTCCCGACGCCATCATGGCCGAGGTGGAACTGGCGCTCGGCGCCGAGCTGCAGGTCCGGCGCGTCGGCTACGGCGAGGTCGACCAGGAGCGACGACTGGTGTCGATGAGCCGCGACTGGACGGCGGACGTCGCCAGCGCCCAAGGCGAGTTTCCGCTGGACGATCTCGCCGCGCCATTGATCTCGGAACTGGCCGCCGGGCGGGCGGTCCGCATTTCCGATGTCCGGAAGGATCGTCGCACCAAGGGCGCCGTGGAGATCTTCGACCGCCTCCAAACCCGGTCCCTGATGCGGGCGCCGTTGATCCGGGGCGGACGTCTGAGGGCCTTTCTCTACGTGCACGACTCGAGGGTCAGGACGTGGACCGACGACGAACTGGACCTGCTGCAGGAGGTCGCGGGGCGGACCTGGACCGAGATCGAACGCACCCGGGCCGAGGCGGAGGTGCGCGAAAGCGAGGAGCGCTTCCGCGCCATCGCCGACACCGCGCCCGTGTTGATCTGGGTGACCCAGCAGGACCGTACCCGCGCCTTCGTCAACCAGGCGTACGTCGCCTACCACGGCGGCGCCTATGAGGAAGCCCGGCTGCTGGACTGGCGCGAGATCGTCCACCCGGATGACCAGGAACGCGTCGTCGAGGAATCCATCGCCGGGGAGGCGACGCGCCAGCCGTTCTCGCTGGAGGCGCGCTACCGGCGTCATGACGGCGAATATCGCTGGTTGAAGTCGTTTTCCCGCCCCCGCTTCGGCGCCAACGGCGAGATCATCGGCTTCGTCGGCGTGGCCTTCGACGTCACCGACATTCGCGAGGCGCAGGCCCGTCTTCTGGAATCGGAGACCCGGTTCCGGACGGTCGCGGACAGCGCGCCGGCGCTGATCTGGATGAGCGACGAGAACGCCAGGGTCACCTTCGCCAATCGCCGCTACAAGACCTTCTTCGGGATCGAGGGCGAGGAGGCGCTGGACGAGGGCTGGCGGCGTCTGGCCCATCCTGATGACGTGGCCGGGTTCGAAGCGGCCTATAGACGGGCGTTCGACAAGCACGATCGCTTCGAAGGCCTGATCCGCGTCAACCATCCGATGCTCGGGCTGCGCTGGCTGCGTTGCGAGGGCGTGCCGCGCTTTGACGGCGCGGGGCATTTCCAGGGCTACGTCGGCGCCAACATCGACGTCACCGAGGCCAAGCGGGCCGAGGACGACCTCAAGCGCATCAACGAACTGCTGGAGGAACGCGTCGGCGAGGCGCTGGCCGAGAAGGCCAAGGCCGAGGCGGACCTGATGCACGCCCAGCGGATGGAGGCGGTCGGTCGCCTGACGGGCGGCGTGGCCCACGACTTCAACAACCTGCTGACGGTGGTCATCGGCGCGCTCGACATGATGCTGAGAGCGCCCGACGACGCCGCGCGCCAGAAGAAGCTCGGCGAGGCCGCGCTCTCGGCGGCCCGGCGCGGCGAACGCCTGACGCACCAGTTGCTGGCCTTCTCGCGGCGGCAGGCGCTGCGGCCCGAGCCGACCGACCTGAATGGCCTGATCCGCGAGAGCGAGCCCCTGCTGCGCCGGGCGGTCGGCGAGGCCATAGATTTCAAGCTGAAGCTGCGGCGCGGCGGCGCCCGGGTCAGCGTCGACCCGGCCCAGTTCGAGGCCGCGTTGCTGAATCTGGTCGTCAATGCGCGCGACGCCCTCGGCGACCGGGGCAAGGTCGGCATCCAGACCCTGAACTGTTCGACAGGAGCCGGCGAGATCGCCGAACTTCCAGCCGGCGACTACGTCTGCGTCACCGTTTCGGACAACGGGACCGGCATGACGTCCGAGGTGATGGAGCGGGTCTTCGAGCCCTTCTTCACGACCAAGCCGGTCGGCAAGGGCACGGGGCTGGGCCTGAGCCAGGTGTATGGCTTCGCGCGACAGAGCGGCGGCGGCGTGCGGCTGACGTCAAGCCCCGGCCACGGCACCGAGGTGCGCCTGTACCTGCCGCAATTGGCCACCCGGGAAGAGGCTGAACCCGCAACGCCGCCGACGGAGGTCCGCGCGGTGACCGCCGGGCGCCGACTGCTTCTCGTCGAGGATGACCCGGGCGTGGCGACGGTGGCCCAGGAACTGCTGGAAGGCCTGGGGCTCGAGGTCAGGTCCGCCGAGAACGCGCCGGACGCGCTGGAACGGCTCAAGCGGGAGCGGTTCGACATCATGCTGACTGACGTGGTCATGCCGGGCGGCATGACCGGCATCGAACTGGCGCGTGAATGCGCCCGCACCTGGCCGGAGATGCGGATCGTGCTGACCTCCGGCTATGCCGGCGACGACGTCGACGCGGCCCTGGCGGATGCGCCGTGGCCGTTCGTCCGCAAGCCCTATTCCGGGCGGCAGCTGGCGGCGGTGCTGGGCGACGGCGACCCGGCGTAACGCTCGCGAACGGGCGCCACCGGGGGCTCAGCCGTGCGCGAGAGCCTTAGCGCTGGCGCGCCTTGCGGGCGGCATAGCGCGCGTCGCGGGCCGCCTTCTGCTCTTCCTTGGACAGTTGCTTGCGCTCCTTGCGGGCGGCGCGCTTCTCGGCCTCGACCGCTTCCTGCGCTTCCTGATCGGCCGCAAGGCGCGCAGCCTCGGCCTCGGCCTTCTGGCGACGGACCTCGGCCTTCTCGAGCTCGCGCTGCTGGCGCAGGGTCTCCTTCTCGGCGGCGCGCTTCTCCTGCAGCTTTTCGAACTCGGGGTCCGGTGCGGCGGGCTTGGGCTTGAAGCGGGCGAGCAGGGCCTTCTTGGCTTCCTGCTGGGCGGTGAGGCGGTCGGTGAAGCCGGTTTGTTTCAGATCTCTCATGCGAGCGGTCGTCGATGTCCTTGATTGTTTGTCGGAGGCGCAAACGGCGCGGGGCGAGCGGCGCTCAGCCAACGCCGGGTGGGCTAAGCCCATATGGGGACGGAAATCAAGGTTGCGAGGCGGAGATCACGCTCCGCCCCGCAATCGGGTTCACACCTGTGTCAGTTCGGCTTCTGGGCCTGGCCGACGGCCGCGCCCGCCGCACCGCCCACGGCGGCGCCGACCGGACCGGCCACGAGGGCCCCCGCGACAGCGCCGGTGGCGGCCTTCTGTTCAATGGTCTGGCCGCAGGCCGCCACGCTGGCGGCGGCGAGGCTCGAGGCGAGGATCAGGACGATACGTTTCATGGGGAGGCTCCTGTGAGTTCAGCCAGAACGCCGCCACGGCCAAGGTGTTCCGGGTCACGCTCCTCAAGCAACCGTCACGGTTCCCGTCGCCGCAAAGACAATATTTCTGGCGGACCTCAATCCTGCAAGGCGGCCCGGAAGCCTGACGAGGTCAAATTATGGTCATCAAATACAGCATTGGTCGTAGTAGCTTTGCTCACTTTCTGAATTTAAAAGCACATTAACCAATATCTACCTGCAAGATGACAAACTGTGTTGGAATGACCGGTAATCTTGCGAATCAACCACATTGCGGCCATAAATGGCTGGCTTAAGGCGCGTCCTCGACGGCTGGCCCATTTCGCCGACCGCCGATCTACCGCAGCCGGGCCGCGACTGAAGCGTCGCCCCCGCCGCGAGACTACCCGGGGGCGGCGCTGCGCCCTGCTGAACAGGATTGAGCCCTTGCCTAACCCCTCGCATTCGCGTGCGACCTCCCCTGCCGAGCGCAAGGCCGTAATCCGGCCCGGCGCGGCGGCGGCGACGTTGGGCGCGATGGTGGGGCTGGCGATCGGCTGCGCCTATCTGGGCGGCGCGGCGGCGAAGGCGACGACCGTGCGGGCCCAAGCCGAGCGAATCGAGAGCGCCACCGCCGCCGGATTCACCGAAGAGGCGCTGGCCGCCGCGGCCGGCGGTCTGGACGAAAGCGCCCTGGCCATCGCCCGGCGTCATGACCCCTATACCGTCGCGGGCTCGGCCCAGCGCGACCGGCAGGCGGAACTTCTGACCGCCAGGCTGGAGCAACTGCGCGGCCAGTCCGTCGAAGCCGGCCTGCGCCGCGTCAGCCTGACGGGCCCGCTGCCGGCCCAGCCGTTCCGGCTCGGCGGCGCGCTGGACGCCTCGCGCGATCTCGAATGCCTGACCCAGGCCGCCTACTACGAAGCCCGCGGCGAAGGCCGCGAGGGCATGAAGGCGGTGGCCCAGGTGGTGCTGAACCGGGTTCGCCACCGGGCCTTCCCCAACAGCGTCTGCGGCGTGGTGTTTCAGGGCGCCGGACGCCGCACCGGCTGCCAGTTCAGCTTCACCTGCGACGGCTCGATGCGCGGACGCGTCAACACCGCGGCCTGGAACCGGGCCCGCGACATCGCCTCGGCCGCCCTGTCCGGGACCGTCTACGCCGGCGTCGGCAACGCCACCCATTTCCACACCACCGGCGTCTCACCGCGCTGGCGCAACACGCTGGTCCGGGTCAGCCAGGTCGGCGACCACCTGTTCTACCGCTTCGGCGGACGCTCCGGCTCGGGCGCGGCCTTCACCTACGCCGCCCGGCCTTCGACCGACGCCGATGCGCCGCGCCTGATCCAGGCCAGTCTGGACCCGACCAATGCGGTCCGGGACGCCGGCGCCGTGGCCTACACCCTGCTGCTGGCTCAGGAAGGCCGCGCGGCCCCCGCGTCCGCAGAGCCCGCCGCCCCGGTCGCGCCGCCCGCGCCCAAGGCGGCGCCGACGGTCACGGTGGCGGCTCCCGCCGTCGCCAGCGCTCCGGCCGCCCCGGCCCCCGCCGCCGCAATCCCGACCGCCTGAGGCGTCAGGCGTCCCGGTGGCCCTTCGACGACCGATGAGCGTCGTCGTGACTATGCTTCAGGTCGCGTTCGCCGCCACCGCCCGAAACCTTGCTGTTGCGGGGATTGGTGGGGCCGCCCTCGCGCGGATCCTCGAAAGTCGGTGGTTCCCGGTCGGCGTTCTGGTGGCTGGAGCCGGGCCCGCCCCAGCGCTTCTTGTCGACCGGTTCGGGGGTGTGGGGGTTGTTGTCGGCCATGATCAGCGGTCCTGCACCTTCCATTGAGTGGTCAGGTTCTGGCGCAGGTTGCCGAACCGGCCCTGGGTGTCGAGGTTGACGTCGGCGTCGCCGGGCTGGGCCGACTGGGCGCCGGTCGACAGGTCGCGGCGGTCCGCGCTCATGGCTTCCTTGACGGAGCGGGCGCCGTGGTCGCCGAAGCTGCGCTGCTCTTTCGGAACCTTGGGTCGATGGGTCATGGAAATCTCCTTCCGTGCCCGGTCAAACCCGTCGCGGGGGTCGCCTGTTCCGTAGCGGCGTTCGGTCTTTCCCGCTCAGACGACGTCCAGACCCACGTCCAGCGCCGGCGCGGAATGGGTCAGGGCGCCGACGGAGATCACGTCGACGCCGGCTTCGGCGATCGCCCGCACGGTCTGCAGGTTCACGCCGCCCGACGCCTCCAGCACCGGACGGCCGAAGGGCGAGGCCCCGGCCCGCGCCACCGCCTCGCGCAGCATCTCCGGTGTGAAATTGTCCAGCATCACGACATCGGGCCCCTCGGTCAGCGCCTCGTCGAACTGGTCCAGCCCGTCGACCTCGATCTCCAGCCTGACCAGATGGCCCGCGGCCGCGCGCGCGCGACGGATGGCCTCGCCGACGCCGCCGCATAGGGCCACGTGGTTGTCCTTGATCAGGATGGCGTCATCGAGCCCGAAGCGGTGGTTGACCCCGCCGCCGCAGACCACCGCGTGCTTCTCCAGCGCGCGCAGGCCGGGGGTGGTCTTGCGGGTGTCGGCGATGCGCGCGCGCGTGCCGGCGACCGCCTCGACATAGGCCCGGGTCAGGGTGGCGACGCCGCACAGCCGGCCGAGCAGGTTCAGCGCCGTCCGCTCGGCGGCGAGGAAGGCCCGCGCGTCGGCCTCCGCCTCGACCAGCACCGCGCCGGCCTCGAAGGCGTCGCCGTCGCCCAGTCGCGGGTTGAGCGTCGCCGAAGGATCGAGGGCCAGCAGGCTGAGCCGGACGCAATCGATCCCCGCCAGCACGCCCGGCCGGCGCGCCGCGAACACCGCCCGCATGCGCGCGCCCTCGGGAATGCAGGCCTGCGCCGTGATGTCGCCGGCCCGGCCGAGGTCCTCGGCCAGCGCCCTGCGCACCACCGGTTCGATCAGCAGGTCGGGCAGTCGCCGGATCATTCTCGCCTCGTTCATTCGGCCATGGCCGGGGTTCGGACCCGCAGCCGGGTATGCCGGGCCTCCGGCGCGGCGGCGGGGAAGTCCGTGCGGTAGTGGCCGCCCCGGCTTTCGCGACGCGCCAGCGCGGCCTCGACGATCAGCCGGGCGGCGACCAGGGGCGACGCGCCCGGGGTCCGCGCCTCCAGCCGGTCCAGCACGGCGACGGCCTGGGTCAGGCCCTGGGCGTCGCGCACCACGCCCGCCTCGTCGCTCATGGTCCGGCGCAGGGTCGCAAGGTCGGCCGGCGACAGGTCGACGGACGGACGGACGGCGAGGGTCGGCCCCTGAAGGGACCGCGCCTGCGCGGCCGCCCGGCCCGTGCGCCGTCCGAAGGCGGCGGCCTCGAGCAGGGAGTTGGACGCCAGCCGGTTCGCGCCGTGCACGCCGGTGGCGGCGCACTCGCCGACGGCGAACAGCCCCGGCAGGGTAGTGCGGCCGTCCGGCCCGGCGGCGATCCCGCCCATGTGATAGTGGGCCGCGGCCGCCACCGGGATCGGCGACTCCCGCGGGTCCAGCCCGGCCCGCATGCAGGCGGCGAAGACGGCCGGGAAATCGTGCTTGAAAGCCGGGCCGATGGCCGTACGGGCGTCGAGGTAGGCGCCCCGCCCGTCGGCCCGCGCGGCGTGCACCGCCCGGGCCACGACATCGCGGGACTGCAGGTCGGCGTCGTCGGCCTCGCCCAGCAGGAAGCGCCCTTTGCCGTCGATCAGCCGCGCGCCCTCGCCCCGCAGCGCCTCTGTGGCCAGCGGCATCGGGTCGAGACCGACGTCGATCGCGGTGGGGTGGAACTGCACGAATTCGGGGTCGAGGATCTCCGCCCCGGCCCGATAGGCCAGCGCCATCCCCTCCCCCAGCAGCGAGGCCGGAGTGGTGGTCTGCGCATAGAGGCCGCCGGCGCCACCGGTCGCCAGCACCACCGCCGGCGCGAGCACCTCGACCAGCCGTCCGTCGCGTTCGATCAGGGCGCCGCGGACGCGGCCTGCCGCGTCCTGGATCAGGCCGCGCAGGCGACCGTCCTCCCAGACCTCGATGTGAGGGGCGGCGCGCGCAGCTGCGACCAGCGCCGACAGGATCGCGCGACCGGCGCCGTCGCCGCCGACCCGCGCCACCCGCGCCCGCGAATGGGCCGCCTCAAGGCTGACGGCGAACCCGCCGGCGGCGTCGCGATCGAACGGCGCGCCCAGCGAGGCCAGCCACTCCACCGTGGCGCGGCCGTCGGCGGTCAGCAGGCGCGTGGCCTCGGCCTCGACCAGGCCCGCGCCGGCGGCCTGGGTGTCGGCGGCGTGGAGCGCCGGGGCGTCCGTCTCCGACAGGGCCGCGGCGACGCCGCCCTGGGCCCAGGCCGAGGAGCAGGCCTGCAGCAGCGGGGCCGGGGTGACCAGGAGGACCTTGCGCGGCGCGGCTTCCACCGCGGCCGAAAGCCCCGCCAATCCGCCGCCGATGATCAGCGGGCCGTCATGGTCGATCCGGCTCAACGGCCGATACCCAGATAACTGCCCGCGATGGTCATGGCGTTGGGCAGGGAGCCTTCCGCCAGCGGCATCAGGGCGGCGACGCCGACCCCCGCGCAGGCGGCCGCGGTGGTCAGGAACAGGCCCACGCTGAACACGGACTCGCGCCGGCTGAGCGGCCGGCCGTCGGGACGCCATGCGCCGCGTCGCAGATGGCCGATCAGGGCGATCGCCAGGAAGGCGGCGAGAACCCACCGTCCGGTGGTGAAGCCCCACCAGACCACCAGTACGCCCATGGCGATCATGGCCAGGCGCTCAAGCATCGGGTGAATGTGCGCCAACACCGGCCCAAGCGCCTTGGAGCCGTCGAGCGGCGGCGCCGGAGCGAGGTTGACCAGGTTGATCAGGGCGATGACCGCGGCTCCGAGGAGCCACAGCCCCTGCCCCGTGCCGACGAACAGGGCGAAGAACGGAATGGCCGCCAGCAGGCCGAACGCCGGACCGGCCAGGGAGACGAGCACGCCGTGCCATTCGCTCTGCGGCAGGCGCTGGCTCTTGGCCACACCGCCGAGGAACGGGATGATGTAGATCTTCGCCGGGCCCATGCCGAGACGGTTCATGGCCAGCACGTGGCCGTATTCGTGCACCAGCAGGCCCCAGATCGCGGCGACGGCGATCACCCAGCTCCCCGACACGAACCAGATGAAGCCGCCCAGAAGCAGCGTCGAGAGGACGGCCCAGACCGGGTTCTGACCCTTGTCCAGCGGCGGTTCGGCGGCGCGGACGGGATCGGCGGCGGTCGGGGCCGCGGCCGTGGCGACGTCCTCGGGGCGCGGGTCCCAGGGACCCGGCGGGCGGGGGGCGTTGGTTTCGGTCATGCCCGTGAGGTGGCCTTTTCCGACCTGAGCCACAAGGCCAGGACGGCGAGAAGCCGCAGGGTCTTCCGGTCGACCGTGGCGACGGCGCGGACGGGCGGAACGTAGTGCATCAGATCAGCTCCAAATGCTTCAAGACGCCCAGCGAATAGGATGAGTTTCGGGTGAGCAGGCCCGATCTCGCGCTGCCTGAATTCCGGTAGTCCACCACTTCATCGAACGACCCCTGCACAAGGCGCCGTTGCTTGCCTGTTGAAAGAGGCGTGATTAGCACAGCGGAATCGGTGATCAGGTCGATCCTGAACTCCGGTCCCAGGCCATCTCGGTCAGACCACGTCCGGACCACAGCTCCCGGCTTCAGCCGGGCGGCGATCTGCCGCCAGACCTGCCCCTTGTTCAGCATCAGATCAGCTCCACCGCCACATGGTGGCGCGCCTTGACCAGATCGTAGCGGGCCGGGATCGCCGGCGGCGGCAGGTCGACCATCCGCTGCACCGCCAGCCGCGCGCGTTCGGCGATCTCTTCCGGCACCGTCACCTCGAACTGCATGTTGACGAGGCAGTCCCGGATGTTCTCCAGCGTGATCCGCTTCATGTGCGGGCACAGGTTGCAGGGGCCGATGAACTGCACGCCGGGCAGGTCGCCCGCGACGTTGGAGGCCATCGAGCATTCGGTGATCATCACCACCTGCTTCGGCTTGCGGGCCGTGACATGGTCGATCATCGCGGCCGTCGAGCCCGCGAAGTCGGCCGCCGCCAGCACATCCTCCGGGCATTCGGGGTGGGCGAGGATTTCCGCGCCCGGATAGGCCGCGCGCATGTCGGCGATGTCCTGGGCGGTGAAGCGCTCATGCACCTCGCAGCGACCCTTCCAGGCGATGATGCCGACGGTGGTCTGAGCCGCCACGTTGCGGGCCAGGTATTCGTCCGGGATCAGGATGACACGGTCGACGCCCCACTCCCGCGCCGCCCATTCGACCACCTGCACGGCGTTGGCGCTGGTGCAGCAGATGTCGGTCTCGGCCTTCACGTCGGCCGTGGTGTTGACGTAGGTGACCACCGGCAGGCCCGGATAGCGCTGCTTGATCAGCCGCACGTCCGCGCCGGTGATCGAGGCGGCCAGCGAACAGCCGGCGCGCAGGTCGGGGATCAGCACGGTCTTTTCGGGCGACACGATCTTCGAGGTCGCGGCCATGAAGTGCACGCCCGCCTGGACGATCACCTTCGCCTTCGACTTCGCCGCCTCCTTCGCCAGCCCGAGGCTGTCGCCGACGTAGTCGCCGACGCCGTGGAAGATTTCCGGCGTCATGTAGTTGTGCGCCAGGATGACCGCGTCACGCTCGCGCTTCAGTTGGTTGATCTCATGGATCAGCGCGGCCTGGGCCGGCCACTCGATGGGCGTGACGTGGTCCTTGACCTTGGCCCAGACCGGGGCGGTCGCCCGCTCCAGTTCCTTTGACAATCCGAACGCGCCGTCAGCCATATCCGCCTCCTCGCGGCACTTATGCTCAAAATTAGCATAAGTCGGAATGAATGTAGTCGCGCGTGGGAAAAACACAAGCGCAACCCGGACGGCCGTCGCGGATTGACTCAGGGCGCCACAGGAGGACGACGTCATGCGCTGGCCCACCCTCGCACCGCTGATCGGCCCCCTCGCGTTGATGGCCTGCGGAGAGACAGGCGATCGGCCCCAGGCTCCCGTCGAGCCGCCCCAGGCCCCGGCCGTGGCCAGGCCCGCCGCCGCCCCCGCCGCCGGGACGGAGGCCGCGCCCGACGCCGACGGTGTCCGCGCCGAAATCCTGTCCGTTCTCGCCGCCCATCCCGCGGGGCTCGAAGCGGACACGGCGCAAGGCCGCGCCGTCCTGGCCCGCTTCCGTCCGGCCGACTGCCTCGGGTCGGAAGAGATGGACGGAATGCCGTTCGAGCGGATGTGCGCCTGGTGGTCGCAGCCCGGGGCGGACAGGGGGTCGGACGTCTCCCTGATCATCGACGACGGCATGATCCTCGGCGCCGTCGTGCGCGAGCAGCCCGACGGGGTCGAAGGCTGGGATTGCCAGCCAGCCGCCGCGCCGCCGGATTACACGATCTGCATGGCGACACGCGTCTCGTCGGCCCAGTCGGTGGCGTGGACGGGCTACTGGAACGATCTGGCGCGGAGCTGACCCGGCTCAGGCCGCCCGCGCGCCCTCGTGGGCCAGAAGCCATCGCTTGCGTTCGAGCCCGCCGGCGTAGCCGGTCAGGGCCCCGTCAGCGCCGATCACCCGGTGGCAGGGCACGATGACGGCGATGGGGTTCTGGCCGTTGGCGAGGCCCGCCGCGCGCACGGCCTTCGGCGAGCCGATCGCCGCCGCCAGCTGGCCATAGGTGCGCGTCTCGCCCGCCGGAATGGCGCGCAGGGCGGCCCAGACGGCGTGCTGGAAGTCGGTGCCGTTGGTCCTGACCTTCAGGCCGTCGAGGGCGGTCAGGTCGCCGCCGAACCAGGCCTCGACCGCCGAGCGGATCGCCCCCGGCGCGCGGCCTTCGACCAGTTCGGCCTCGCCCCAGTGACGGCGCAGCAGGCGCCTCATGCGGTCCTCGTAGCCGGCGAAGTCGAGCGCGCGCACGGCGCCGTCGGCGTCGACGACCAGCAGGACTTCGCCCGTCGGGGTGGCGATCCTGTCGAGGGTCAGGGTTTCAGGCTGCGCGTTTCGCATCGTCTCTCTCCATCAGGTCCGCGCCCGTGATCCCGGCCATGGCCAGGTGCAGGGCGCCATAGGCTCGCCACGGCCGCCAGGACTCGGCGCGCGGGGCGAGGATTTCATCGTCGAGGCGGTCGTTCGGCGGCTCGGCGCCGTCGTCTATCCAGTCGCCCGGAAGTCTCAGGCCGGGCCGTTCCGCGAGCAGCGGCGCCAGGGCCGGGTCGGCCGACAGGTCGCGGCCGATGGCGTCGGGATCGGCCGACAGGTCGAACACCCGCCGCACCCGGGCCAGCACGCCGGGCAGGGCCTTCAGGTCGACGGCTTCGACGCAGACCGAGACGCGTCCCGGTTCCGCGGGCTCGACCGAGACGGAGCCGTCAGCGCCGTCGATCTCTGTCGTCAGCACCCGCGACCATGTCCGGCCCTCGACCGTGTCGCCCCGCGCCGACAGGGCCGCGAACATGGCGTCCCAGTCGTAGGGGGTGCGGTAGGACAGGCTCAGGCGGACGCCGCCCTCGTGGACCCTCTCGCCGCGCCGGCGCAGCGCCGAGGGCGGGCGGTCGTACAGGGCCTGGAAAGTCTCGTTGAAACGCCTCACGCTGCCGAAGCCGGAGGCCAGCGCCACCTGCGCCATCGACAGGTCGGTCTGGTGGATCAGCGCCTTGGCCAGCAGCACCCGGCGGGTCTGGGCCACGCTGACCGGGGCGGCGCCGAGATGCTGGCGGAACAGGCGGCGCAGGTGGCGCTCGCCGACGCCGAGGCGGCCGGCCAGCCCGTCCACGTCGCCTTCGTCCAGCGCCCCGGCCTCGATCAGGGCCAGGGCCCGGCTGACCGTGTTGGAGGTGCCGCGCCAGGCGCCCATGTCCGGCGCCGTTTCGGGCCGGCAGCGCAGACAGGCGCGGAAGCCGGCCTCCTCGGCCGCGGCGGCGGAGGCGACGAAGACCATGTTCTCCCGCTTCGGCGTCCGCGCCGGGCAGACCGGGCGGCAGTAGATGCCCGTGGTCTTGACGCAGCCGAAGAAGCGGCCGTCGAAGCGCGCGTCCCGCGTCAGCACCGCGCGGTAGCAGGCCTCCTGATCGAGTTCGCGAGCGTTTTCCATGGCGGCAAGATGGGCCCTCGCGCCGCCGGAGTCTCGCGGTTTTCGGACACGGGCGTGGTCAGGCGGCCGGCCGCGGGTTCGGCTGGGCCAGCCGCCACAGGTTGGCGACGATCTTGAACACCAGGCTGATCGCCGAGATCGCCAGCACCCAGACCATGATCACCGACAGGGTGCTGGCCACGCCGACCAGATCTCGCGCGCCGTCGCCCAGCGTCCTCAGCGTGTCGAAGTCCAGCATGACCCAATCGCCCGCGATCCGCGCCTCTTCGCCGTCACGCGTCAGGGTGAACCAATGGCCGGCCTCGAAGATCGTCCACGTCAGCCACAGGCCGGCGCCGGCGATCACCACCTGGGCCGCGGAGCGCATCCGCACGGCCTGGGGCCGGGCCAGGCTGGCCAGATCGACGGCCATCTGGGCCACGGCGTAGAGCAGGATGGCGCCGAACAGCGTCGTCCAGATCGGCGCGCCGGTCACGGTCGCCTCTTCGTCCCCCAGACCGACATGCACCAGGCCCGGGAACTGGACCACGCCGATCCACCAGAGCACGAAGAGGCCGACGGCGAGAAACGAGAACAGGTGTTCTCCGCCCGGCCAGCGCAGCGGCTGGACCCGCGGCGTCCACGTCGCCTTCGCCGCCCGGGTTCCGCCCATGGCCGCGCCCCAGGTCGCGGGGTCGGACAGGCCGAACGCCGACAGTTCGCTGACCCGCCATTTGCTCATCCAGCCCGGTCGATAGCCGACATGCTCCATCACCGCCCCGATCACGGTGACGATGCCGACCAGGGTCAGGCCGGAGCTGATGAAGCCGTTGACGGCCTGGCCGATCGACTGGCCGGCGTCGGCCGGGCCGCTGAGCAGATTGACGAACAGGACGATCGCCTGAACCGCCAGCATGAGCAGCAGGCCGGCCTTCACGGCGAACAGCCAGTAGGGGAACAGTTCGGGCCCGATCAGCGCGTCCGGCCCCTTGCGGTAGCGGGCGGCCACGACCAGCGGATGGCCGATCTCGTGCAGGATGGCCTCCTTCTCGTCATCGGTCAGGGCGCGGCCCAGCTCTTCTTCCTTCGCCTCGAAGCGGCTGAGGATCAGGTCGCGCAGTTCGGCGATGATGTCGGCGCGCTCGTCCTGCGGCAGCTGGGCGGCGACGGCGTTCAGGTAGCGATCGATCAGGTCCATCTCGGTTTCCCCTCAGAGCAGCTTGTCGAGCGAGGCGTTGATGCCCCGCCATTCGTCGGCCAGGGCGGCCAGCATTTCGGTTCCGGCGGCGGACAGGACGTAGAAGCGCTTCTTCCGCTTCTCCTCCTCGCGCCATTCGCTATCGAGCAGCCCCTGGCTCTCGAGCCGGCGCAGCAGCGGGTAGAGGGTCGATTCCTCCATCTCCAGCCCGTCGGCGGCCAGGGCCTGGCGCAGGGTGTAGCCGTAGCGCTCGGTCCTGAGGCAGGCGAGCACGGCCAGCACCAGCGAGCCGCGCCGCAGTTCCAGCCGCATGGATTCAAAGAGGTCCGGATCGACGCTCATGCCGCTTCCCTGTCCGCCACATAGTGTGTGTCATACAGTGTATGGCGCATACTGTATGAGGCTGTCAACCGGCGTTCGTCACAGGTGGGTTTCAGCCGCCCTTCGCGCGGCGACGGAAGGCGTGGAGGAGCGGCTCGGTGTAGCCGTTGGGCTGGGCGGCGCCCTCGAACACCAGCGCCCGGGCGGCCTGGAAGGCGAGGCTGGCGGCGGGGTCCGGGGCCATGGGACGGTAGAGCGGGTCGGCGGCGTTCTGGGCGTCGACCCTCGCGGCCATGCGCAGCAATGCGGCGTCGACCTGTTCAGCGGTGCAGACGCCGTGCAGCAACCAGTTGGCCATGTGCTGGGATGAGATGCGCAGGGTGGCGCGGTCCTCCATCAGGCCGACGTCGTGGATGTCGGGCACCTTGGAGCAGCCGACGCCCTGGTCGATCCAGCGGACGACGTAGCCGAGCAGGCCCTGGGCGTTGTTGTCGAGCTCCTCGGCGATCTCCTGTTCCGACCAGTTTCGGCCCTGCGCCAGCGGCGGGGTCAGCAGGGCGTCGAGGCCGGGGACCGGGCGGGCGGCGATGGCGTCGCGCAGGGCGAAGACGTCGGTCTGGTGGTAGTGCAGCGCGTGCAGGGTGGCGGCGGTCGGGCTGGGCACCCAGGCCGTGTTGGCGCCGGTCTTCGGATGGGCCGCCTTCTGGTCGAGCATCTCGGCCATGCGGTCGGGCGCGGCCCACATGCCCTTGCCGATCTGGGCCTTGCCGTCGAGGCCGCAGGCGAGGCCGATGGCGACGTTGCGGGCTTCATAGGCGGCGATCCAGTCCGATGACTTGATGTCGCCCTTGCGCACCACGGGGCCGGCCCGCATCGCCGTGTGGATCTCGTCGCCGGTGCGGTCGAGGAAGCCGGTGTTGATGAAGACGATCCGATCCTTCACCGCGTGGATGCAGGCGGCGAGGTTGGCCGAGGTGCGCCGTTCCTCGTCCATGACGCCGACCTTGAGGGTGTGGCCCGGCAGGCCCAGCAGGTCCTCGACGGCGTCGAACAGTGCGTCGGTGAAGGCGCACTCGTCGGGGCCGTGCATCTTGGGTTTGACGATGTAGACCGAGCCGGCGCGGCTGTTGCGGAACCGCCCCTGCCCTTTCAGGTCGTGCATCGCGATCAGCGAGGTGACGATGGCGTCGAGGACGCCTTCGGGGGCCTCCGAGCCGTCGGGCAGGCAGATGGCCGGGGTGGTCATCAGGTGGCCGACGTTACGGACGAACAGCAGCGCGCGGCCCGGCAGGGTGACCGTCGAACCGTCGGGGGCGTCGAAGGTGCGGTCGGGGGCGAGGGTGCGGGTCAGGCGTTCGCCGCCCTTGTCGAAGGTTTCGGCCAGGTCGCCCTTCATCAGGCCGAGCCAATTCCGGTACGCGGCGACCTTGTCGGCGGCGTCGACCGCGGCGACCGAGTCCTCGAGATCGACGATGGTCGACAGGGCTGCCTCGATCACGACGTCCGAAATGCCGGCCGGGTCGGTGCGGCCGATCGGGTGGTCCGGATCGAACACGACCTCGATGTGCAGGCCGTGATGGCGGAAGAGGCGCGAGCGGTCCGTGTGGCCGACGTACTGGCCGGGCTCGCGGATGGCGATGCCGTTGTGCGGATCAGTCAGGTCGGCCCAGCGGCCCTCCGCCAGCGGCACGACCTCGTCGAGGAAGGCCTTGGCGCGGGCGACGACGCGGGCGCCGCGTTCGGAGTCGTAGCCGCCGCCCCGGGGCAGGTCGCCGAGCGCGTCCGTGCCGTAGAGGGCGTCGTAGAGACTGCCCCAGCGGGCGTTGGCGGCGTTGAGCACGAAACGGGCGTTGAGGATGGGCACGACCAGCTGGGGCCCGGCGAGGCTGGCGACCTCGGGGTCGACATTGCGCGTGCCGACGCCGAAGGGGCCGGGCCCCGGGGCGAGATAGCCGATCTCGCGCAGGAAGGCCGTGGCGGCGGCGACGTCATACCGCTGGCCGCGGCGTTCGGCGTACCAGGCGTCGATGCGGGCCTGCAGCCCGTCGCGGACGGCCAGCAGCCGGCGGTTCTCCGGGGCGAAGCGGGCGAAGACGTCGGCGGCGCCGGCCCAGAAAGCGTTCGCGTCGAGGTCGAGGCCGGGCAGGACCTCGGTCTCGATGAAGGCGGCGAGGTCGTGGGCGACCTGCAGCCCGGCGCGCGGCGTCGTCGGCATGGGCGTCTCCTGAGCGGGCTGTAACATTCCGTGATGACCTCGGGGAAGTCGAGCGGGATTTTTGCGATGCAGCAGAGGGCGACTTTTACCCGGGGAAAACTCAAAAAAGCCGTCCGAAGCGTCCGAAGAGTGCATTTGCGACGCGCTCCCGGGGTGCAGCGGCGGATGTGATTGTCAAAGACCAGCGTCTGTCGGGCGACAGGACGGGCGGCATTGTGCGCCCGCCGTTTCCCCAAGCGGGAAGATTGGTTCGGGATAAGGCGATACGTCTGGAAACGCGGGAGACTTTCCGCGCTATCAGACTATAATTCCGCGGATTGCCAGCGCAGCGTCATGGCCCCCCCACCGCTTTGCGGTTCCCCTCCCCATCGCCTCGCGACAGGGAGGAGACAGGCGGCGGCGATTAACCCCCACGCCTTGACTTGGCCGCATTGAAAGGCCACTTACGCTGCGTCGCACAATTGCGATTACCGGTGCGCTCCAGCGCGTGTGGGTCTTCCGAACCGAAGACCTGACTGTAGCAGCGGCCGGCCCTCAAGATTCATTCGCTGCCCGGACACGCGGGGCGGCGCCCGATCCACCCCGACGATGTCACGCTGACATCCCATCGGGACTGGCGGCGCCAGCCTTACGGCCATGAGGCCTGTTGCGCGTCGCCGCATACGCGAAAGAACATTCCACGTGAGCAACAAGACCTTCGACACCATGGGCCTGAATCCGGCCCTCCTCCAGGCGCTGGCCTCGGAAGGCTATACGACGCCGACCCCGATCCAGCAGCAGGCCATCCCCGACGTGATGGCCGGCAAGGACCTGCTGGGCATCGCCCAGACCGGCACCGGCAAGACCGCGGCCTTCGCCCTGCCGATCCTGCATCGCCTGGCCGCCAACCGCACCCCGCCGGTGCCCCGCACCTCGCGGGTGCTGATTCTGTCGCCGACGCGCGAACTGGCCAGCCAGATCGCCGAGAGCTTCAAGACCTACGGCAAACACCTCGGCTTCCGCGTCGCCGTGATCTTCGGCGGCGTGAAGTACGGACCGCAGGAGCGCGCCCTGCAACAGGGCCTCGACGTGCTGGTGGCCACCCCCGGCCGCCTGCTGGACCACATGCAGCAGAAGACGCTGGACCTGAGCCGCACCGAGATCTTCGTGCTGGACGAGGCCGACCAGATGCTGGACCTCGGCTTCGTCAAGCCGATCCGCCAGATCGTCAGCCGCATTCCGGCCAAGCGCCAGAACCTGTTCTTCTCGGCCACCATGCCGACCGAGATCGGCAAGCTGGCGGGCGAACTGCTCAAGGACCCGGTCAAGGTCCAGGTGACGCCGCAGGCGACCACCGTGCAGCGCATCAACCAGTCGGTGATCCACATCGAACAAGGCCGCAAGCGCGCCCTGCTGACTGAGATGTTCTCGGACCCGACCTTCACCCGCTGCCTGGTCTTCACCAAGACCAAGCACGGCGCCGACAAGGTGGCCGCCTATCTGGAAGCCGGCGGCGTCGAGGCGGGGGCCATCCACGGCAACAAGAGCCAGCCGCAGCGCGAGCGCACCCTGGCCGCCTTCAAGGCGGGCAAGCTGCGGGTGCTGGTGGCGACCGACATCGCCGCGCGCGGCATCGACGTCGACGGCGTCTCGCACGTGGTCAACTTCGAGCTGCCGTTCGTGCCGGAAGCCTATGTGCACCGCATCGGCCGGACGGCCCGCGCCGGCGCCGACGGCACGGCGATCAGCTTCGTGGCCGGCGACGAGATGAAGCTGCTGCGCGACATCGAGAAGGTCACGCGCCAGAAAATCCCGGCCATCGACCGCCGCAACGACAAGCAGCTGGGCCAGCTGGACGCCTCGATCATGGCGGCCGGCGTCGGCAAGAAGGCGACCATGCCGGAGCGCGAGGAGCGTGACGGCCGGGGCGGCCGCGGCCCGGGACGCAACCGCAATCCGCGCCGCGACGGCGTCAAGCTGGAGGGCGGCGGGCAGCCGCACCGCGTCCGCAAGGCCGGTCCGGGCCGCGACGTGCGCCCGACGCCGGAGCGGGCCTATGACCCGATGGCCGGCGAACGGCCGCGTCAGGCCCACAACGACCCGCGCAACGGCGGCGGCGTGGCCGTGGCGGCCAAGCCGGACGGCGAGATCAAGCGCCGCCCCCGGCGCCGGCGTCCGTCGAACGGCGGACAGGGTTACGCCAAGGCCTAGGCCTCCGGCTTTCTGAACGTCATGACGCCCGCCGGAGAGATTCGGCGGGCGTTGTCGTATTCACCTCTCTTCATCCGTCCCCTTTGGGGCTTGCCACAGGGGTCAGGCGCAAAGGCAGGCGCGGTAAAGAAGCGCGCGCTTCGGCTGAGACCGTGCGGCGGATGGTCTGATCCCCGGGTCAAAGCCCGAGGATGACGGTGGTGATGTGGGAGTCACGAAAACGCCCGCCGGAGCGATCCGGCGGGCGTTGTCTTGTTCGGTTGTCGCCCGATCAGGCGGCGACGGTGACCGGCGCGCTCGACTCCGACGGGTCGCGCAGAACGTAGCCGCGGCCCCAGACGGTCTCGATGTAGTGCTTGCCGCCCGCGGCCGTGGCCAGCTTCTTGCGCAGCTTGCAGATGAAGACGTCGATGATCTTCAGCTCGGGCTCGTCCATGCCGCCGTACAGGTGGTTGAGGAACATTTCCTTGGTCAGGGTCGTGCCCTTGCGCAGGGAGAGGAGCTCCAGCATCTGGTATTCCTTGCCCGTCAGATGGACGCGGTGACCGTTCACCTCGACCGTCTTGCCGTCCAGGTTCACGGCGATCTCGCCGGTGTGGATGATGGCCTGGGCGTGACCCTTGGAGCGGCGGACCACGGCGTGGGTGCGCGCGATCAGCTCGTCCTTGTGGAAGGGCTTGGTCATGTAGTCGTCGGCGCCGCCGCCGAAGGTCTTGACCTTGGTCTCGATCTCCGAGGTGCCGGACAGGATCATGACGGGCGTGTTGACCTTGCCGACGCGCAGCTGGCGCAGGACCTCGAGGCCGTTCATGTCGGGCAGGTTCAGGTCGAGCAGGATCAGATCGTAGTCGTAGATCTTGCCCAGATCGATGCCTTCCTCGCCGAGGTCGGTCGTGTAGACGTTGAAGCCTTCCGACTTCAGCATCAGCTCGATGCTTTGCGCGGTCGCGTGATCGTCTTCAATAAGCAGAACGCGCATTGATGCCCCTCCAGGCAAAGCTTGGCCGTAAATGTAACGGCTCCGTTTCCGGTAACCTTGTTCGAACGTTAACCGCCGAAAACCTTAAGAAGGGTTAACGACCGCTCGATAGCGAATCGTAGGCTGATTTGCGAATCGCCGTCGAGAGTCCCGAGTCAAGACAACGTGATTTTTAACGATTCGCCGCTGCGACCCCGCGGATGCGTCCGATTTCGACGGATCATAGACATATATTCCTATCACGGACGCCGCCCCGCGCGGGCGGTCCGGAGGATGGGAGAGATCAGGTGGACCAAGCATATCAGGTGCCGGTGCGGCAGGAGGACAGGATCAAGGCGGGGCTGGCGCTGCAGCTGGTCGCCGCCTCCACGGGCGTGCCCAAGGAACGGCTGGAGAGCCGGCGGCGGCTGGAGGGCAAGGCCTGCCGGGCGCGCTGGCTGGCCATGTATCTGGCCTATGTGACGTTCGGCTGGCCGATGGATCGGGTCGGGCACGCCTTCGGGCTGAACCGGGCGACGGCGGCGGCGGCCTGCCGCTGGGCCGAGGACGGACGCGACCGGAGCGCCTTCGACGATCTGCTGGACCGGCTGGAGCGGTGCGTGAAGGACGTGCTGGAGGCGCCGGCGTGCGAGCTGACGGCATGAGCGGCGAGGCGGGCCGGGCCCGGCGGCTGCTGGCGCGGCCGCACGGCTGGATCGAGGCGACGCCCGACGGCGGCTACGCCCTGCGCGTGGGCGCGGACCGGCGGTCGCGTGTGCTGATGGCGGTGGACGAGGCGGGCTTCCGAAGCCTGGTCGCCGACCCGGGCCTGAGCGCGCGACCCGGCGGCGGCTGGGTCGCCCGGCGTGCGGCCGGGCCGGAGACCGGAGCGCCGGCGGCGGGGCGGCCGGGTCTGGTCGAGGGGGTGCGGACGGTGATGGACCGGAGCGGCCGGATGCAGTCGCATCGGGCCAACCTCGCCCCGTCGCCCATCGCCTGGCTGTCGGGGCGGCGAGACGCGGCGGGGCGGCCGTGGATCGAACGGGCCGAACGCGCCGCGGCCGAGCGGCTGGCGGCCGACGCCGAGATCGCCCTGGCCGGCCCCTCGCTGACCATGCGCTGGGACGCCCTGCCCCGCGCCGGCGGCGGCTCGGCGGTCCGTGCGGAACCGGGCGACCGGGCTTTGGCCGCGGCGCGGCGGGTCGAGGCGGCGCTGGCGGCCTGCGGCGGGGCCCGGCGGATGGTCGAGGCGGTCTGCATCCAGGCCAGCGCCCTGCAGGCCGCCGAGCAGGGGCTGGGTCTGCGCCGGCGGGCGGGCAAGGCGGTGCTGAAGGCGGGCCTGCGCGCGCTGGCGGCGCACTATCGCATCGGTTGAGCGACGGAGCGGGGCCGGCGGCACGTTACAGGCTCGTAACTTTGCCGGGGCCGGCTTCGGCCCTAGGGTTTGTCTCAGGCCGCGCCTCCGCAGGGAGCGCGGCCCTGTCATGGGCAGAGCCGCGGATCGGCCGCCCCCGGGGGTCTAGTGTTGGTTGTGAAGTCTGTCGCGCTTGCGGCCCTCGCCGCTGTTTCCGCGATCTCGTCGGCGGCGACGCCGGCCGGCGCCCAGGACATCTTCCCGGGCCTGGCGATGGCGCGGGTCTGCCTGCCCTACGCCAGTCGGGCCAAGTCGTTCGAGAGCGCGATCCGCGCCGCCCGCGACATGGAGTTCCGCCGCCCGGTCGGAGACAACGCGCCGCTGGACGAGTGGGCCTCCGAGGTCGAGATGGTCTCGAAGGACGGCCGCTGGCGCCTGCGGATCGAGGAGGGCACGGTCACCGAGGGTGACGCCGACGTCTATTCGGTCACCTGCGGCGTCTGGTCGAACCAGGCCAGCGCACGCCAGCTGGCGCAGGTCGCCGGACTGATCGTACGCGGCAACCCGCTGTGGTCCCAGCCGCCCGGCGATCCCTGGCGCTGGGATCGCCACACGGTCCATCCGGAGGAGGTCGCCCTCCGGATCGACGTGAGCGAACGGTCGGGCCACCCGCCAGTGCTGGCGGCGCGCGGCTCCTACTACTGACGGTCAGGCGGCGGCCAGGGCGGCCTCGCGGATGCGGCCGACCATGGCGTTGAGCCCGTTGGCCCGCTGACGCGTAAGCGCCGAGGGCAGGCCCAGGCGGTCGAGGGCGGCGCGCGCGTCGAAGGCGAGGATCTCGGCCGGCGTCCGGTTGGAGTAGAGCCGGAGCAGCAGGGCGATATTGCCCTTGGACAGGGCGCTGTCGCTGTCGGCGAGGAACTGCAGCCGTCCATCCTCGCGCCGCACCGCCAGCCAGACCTGGGCGGCGCAGCCCGGCACCTTGTTGCCCTCGACGCGATCCGCGTCCGGCAGGGGCGCCAGATCCTTGCCGAGCTCGATGACGTACTCGATCCGCCCCTCCCAGTCGCCGAGGAGGTCGAACTCCTCGACCAGTTCGGCGAGGGTGGCCTCAATCGAGGCGGCGGCGGGAAGGTCGTGAGGCATCGAGGGGCAGATAAGCCGCCGGGGGGCTGACCACAACACCGCCCCGGCGTCCGGGAAACCGCCGTTTCGACCGTGGGATGCTCCCCTCTGGCGGGTGCGCGCTTTGGACGACTCGCCCGAGGGGCTAGACTTTCCGGCCACTCGCCCGTCCTCAACCCGGTCCGATTTCCCCCTTGACCCCGTCCGCCGACATCGCCGCCCCGGAGACGCCGACCGGCCGCGCGCCGCAGGGTGATCGTCCGGCGCTGGCCGCCTGGCACGCCGGCTGGGCCGTGGCCGCGGCGCTGCTGGCCCTCGGCGGCCGCTGGCTGGGCGGAATCGAGGGACCGGTCTTCTACGGCGTGCTGGCCATGATCGTGCCGGGCGTGACCGGCCTGAGCCTGCTGCAGCGCGACGGCCCGCGGGAACGGATGACGCTGGTCGGGCTGTGGGGGCTGGCGGCCATGGTGGCGGCGGGCCTGACCGGGGGGCTGACCGGCCCGTTGGCCGGCTTCGTCTTCCTGCCGCTGACGGCGGGCCTGGCGCTGGGCGGCGTGCGTCCGGTGCAGGCGGGCGCGCTCGGAGTCGGCGCAGCGGCGCTGACCGGCCTGTTCTCGGCCTGGCTCGCGGGTCCGCCGCCGAGCGTGCTCGCCCTGGCCGAGATCTCGGCGGTGCTGACGGCGGGGGCGGCGGCGCTGGCCGTCCGCCTGTCGTGGCGCGACCGCGAGAGACGACTGGTCACGGCCGAAAGCGAGGCCGCCAAGGTCGGATGGCTGCTGGCGGCGCAGCCGGGACTCACGCTGGTGCTGGAACGGTCGGGCCGCGTGGTGGCCGCCTACGGCGCGCCGCCGCCCGCCCTGCCCGTCGATCCGCTGTTCGAGCACGGCCTGGTCGCGGCGGTGCACGCGCCCGACCGGCCCCGCCTGTTGGCCGCCATCGAGCGGGCCCTCCAGGGCCTCGACGCATCCGCCACCTTCGCGCCGAGAGTGGCGCTGGACCGGCGGGTGCAGCTGGTCCTGCGGCGGCTGGACGGCCCGGACCGGCTCTCGCCGCGCCTGATCGCCCAGGCGTTCGACGGCACCAGCCAGTACGCCCACGAGCTGGGGCTGGAGACGGCGCGCGCCGAGGCCGAGGCGCGCGAGGCCGGCAAGAGCCGCTTCCTGGCCAATATGAGCCATGAGCTGAGGACGCCGCTGAACGCCGTGCTCGGCTTCTCGGACATCATGCGCCAGCGGCTGTTCGGGCCGATGCCGGACCGCTACGCCGCCTATGTGGACAACATCCACGAGGCGGGCGGCCACCTTCTGGAGTTGATCAACGACGTGCTCGACGTGTCGAAGATCGAAGCGGAGCGCTATGTCCTGACCGTGGAGCGGTTCGACGCCCGCGAACTGGTCTCGGCCGCCATCGCCCTGGTGCGGGTCACCGCCGAGGAGAAGGGCGTGTTCCTGACCGGCGTGCTGCCGGACGAACCCGTCGAGGTCTCGGCGGACAAGCGGGCGGTGAAGCAGATCGCTCTGAACCTGCTGTCCAACGGTGTGAAATTCACCCCGGCCGGCGGGACGGTCACCGTCACTGTGGAGGCCATCGGCCCCTATCTGGAGATCGTGGTGGCCGACACAGGGGTCGGTATCGCGCCGGAGGACGCGCAGCGGCTGGGCCGCCCGTTCGAACAGGCGGGTGCGATCGAGCAGCGGCAGCAGGGCACGGGCCTCGGGCTGTCGCTGGTGCGCGCCTTCGCCGAACTGCACGGCGGCCGGATGAGCATCGAAAGCACCCTGGGCGAGGGCACGGCGGTGACCGTGCGCCTGCCGGTGGCGCAGGCGGCGCGAACGGCGCCGGAGGGCGGCGCCGAGATCATTCCCATGCCCGTGGCGGGCGGGGCGTAGGGCTTCGTCGTCCCTCTCCCTTCGCCGTCATCCTCGGGCTTGACCCGAGGATCAGACGTGGGGCCACGCTGTGTGGCGGGGACGGCCCGGCGCGTGTGACCGCCTGTCGACCACCGAGCACCGGACGATCTGATCCTCGGGTCAAGCCCGAGGATGACGGTATTGAAAGTGGGGCTCGAAGGGCTCAGCCGTCGATGTCCAGTCCCAGCGCAAGCCGGCCGGTGTAGCGGAGCTGAGGCTTCTGCTGCAGCGGGTGGAAGCGGGCGCCCTGCACGTCGCGGAAGGCGCGCTCGAGGCCGAGGTCGCGGTGGAAGGCGGCGCCGCCGGCGACCTCGAGGGCCAGTTCGACCGTGCGGATGGCCGCCCCGGCGACGAGGGTGCGGCCGATCATGGCCCGACTGGTGGTCTCCGGCCCGGGCGTGGCGGTTTCGGCGAGGCGGATCATGCGGTCGAGCGCGTCCTCGGCGGCGGCGAAGGCGTTCTCCATCTCGCCCACCAGTTGGACCAGGCATTCATCGGCGGGACGGCGACGGGCGACCTCGAGCGCCTTGGCGCGGGCGCCCTCGGCCACGCCGACATAGGCCGAGTAGATCAGCGGGAAAGCCAGCAGGCTGATAGCGTGGAACAGCGGGTGCCATTTGCCCTTGGGCCGGCGTCCGGCGATGGCGGCGTCCGGAACGAAGACCTCGTTGAGCTCGACGTCGTGCGAGCCCGTGCCGCGCATGCCCATGACCCGCCAGGTCTCGCGGATGGCGACGCCCTCGGCGGCGAAGGGCACGGCGAAGTGGAGCACGGTCGGCCCGGCCTCGGGGTCGTCGTAGACGGCGCTCGTCATCAACAGGTCGCCGGCGAGGCAGCCGCTGGAGAAGATCTTGCGGGCGGTGATCCGGAAGCCGCCTTCGACGGGGGTGGCGGTTCCGGCGCTGTTAAGCCAGTCCGTGCCGCCGCTCGAGACCAGCACCAGGTCCTCGGCCGCGACCCGCTTCAGCAGGCCGTCGGTGGGGGCGTTCTGATGCTTCCAGCGCCACGCCGCGACGGCGACCAGGTGGGAGTGCATCGAGTAGGTCAGGGCGGTCGAGCCGCAGGTGGAGCCGAGGCGTCGGATGACCGCGGCCAGTTCGGCGTAGTCCGCTCCGCCGCCGCCCAGTTCGGCGGGCACGTGGGCGGAGAAAAAGCCCTCGTCCTTCAGCCGCGCATAGTTTTCGGCGACGAAGCTGTCGTCGGTGTCGTGGCGCGCCGCATTGTCAGCCAGCAGTCCGGCGACGGCGTCGGCGCGGGCCAGCCAGTCGATCGGGGCCGGCTCCAGGGCGGTGACAGGGGAAGTGGACATCGGAAAACACCCTCGTCTGGTCCGTGTGAGGACAATGGTGTGACGGCGTTGGCCCGCCGCCTCCAGTTCAGGAACTGAATCCGCGCGCTACATAAACTGAACTGTCCGTGTCTCCTGAACGGGCGTATTCTGCGCCTCTTCCATGGAGGATGCGATGGCGCAGGGAAGCTATCGGCAGTTCTGTCCGGTCGCCATGGCGGCCGAGGTGTTGTGTACGCGGTGGACCATCGTGCTGCTGCGCGAACTGGTCGCCGGATCGACGCGGTTCAACGACCTGAGGCGCGGCGTGCCGAGAATGTCCCCGGCCCTGCTGTCGCAACGGCTCCGGGACCTGCAGGGGGCGGGGGTGGTGGCGCGGGTGACCACGGCGTCGGGTCCACCCGAATACCGGCTGACCGAGGCGGGCCGCGAACTGGCCCCGATCGTCGAGGCGTTCGGAATCTGGGGACAGCGTTGCGTCCAGCCGGAGCTGTCGCTGCGGCACCTCGATGCGCCGCTGCTGATGTGGGACATGCATCGCAGCCTGGACACCACGCCCATGCCGCGGCGTCGCAGCGTGATCCAGTTTCTCTATTCCGACCTGCCGGCCAACCAGCGGAATTTCTGGCTGATCGTCGATCCCGAAACCGGCGCGGACCTGTGTTCGACCGATCCGGGCTTCGACGTCGACCTGTATGTCAGCGTCGACCTGCGGACCATGACGGCGATCTGGATGGGCCATGACACCGTGCGACGCGCGCTGGACGACGAGCGGATGATCCTGACCGGGGACGAGCTGCTGGCGGCGAACATGCAGGCGTGGCTGGGCCTGAGCCCGTTCGCGCCGTACGCGGCCAACGTCGTCAGCGGCGTGGGCGTCGCTGCATGACGAAGCCGATGACCTTGGCGGCGGCCTCGAAATGCTCGCGCGGGATGGTCTCGTCGACGTCGACGGCGGCGTAGAGGGCGCGGGCCAGGGGTACGTTCTCGACGATCGGCACCGAGTGCTCGCGGGCCACCTCGCGGATGCGCAGGGCCAGGGCGTCGACGCCCTTGGCGACGCAGACCGGAGCGGCGTCGCCCGTGTCGTAGCGCAGGGCCACCGAATAGTGGGTGGGGTTGGTGACGATGACCGTGGCCTTGGGCACGTTCTGCATCATCCGCTGGCGGCTGCGCTGGGCCCGGATCTGCTTCAGCTTGGCCTTCACGTGCGGGTCGCCCTCGGACTGCTTGTAGTCCTCCTTCAGTTCTTCCTTGGACATCTTCATCCGCTCGGCGAAGCGGAAGCGCTGCCACAGGTAGTCGGCGCCGGCGGTGAAGCCGAGAAAGACCAGCGCCGAGACCATCAGGGCGATGGCGAGGTCGCGGGCGAAGGGCAGGATCAGGACCGGCGGCATCGCGGCCAGGTTCTCGAGCTCGCGGACATGGGGCTTGAGCACCAGCCAGCAGATCACGCCGACCGCGATCAGCTTGAGCAGGGTCTTGACGAACTGGACCAGGCCGTCGGGGCCGAAGATGCGCTGGAAGCCCTTCAGCGGGCTGACCTTGGACCAGTCGGGCTTGATCTTCTCGCCGGTGAAGATCAGCCCGGACTGGGCCAGGTTGCCGCCCGCGCCGCCGAGGATGGTGGCCAGCATGACGGCGCCGAGGAAGGGGGCGATGGCCCACAGCGCCTGGGCGCCGATCTCCACCCCGGCGCCGGCGTCGAGGCCGCCCATCATGGCGTGGGGCGAGGCGAGGAAGGGAACCAGCTGCTCGGCGATCGAGGTGGCGAACCAGCCGCCGGACATCAGGATCACCGCGGCGGCCCCCATCAGCGACAGGGCCGAGGCGACGTCGGGCGATTTGGCGACGTCGCCCTTCTTGCGGGCGTCCGCGAGTTTTCGCGGGGTGGCCTCTTCTGTCTTCGACTCGGGATCGGGCGCGTCAGCCACCGGCGCTCCCCGCGAAGATCCGGGCCAGGTCGCGGTAGCGGTCGATGAAGACCGTCCCCATCACGCCGAGGCTGAGGGCGAAGACCGACAGGCCCAGGATGATGCTGAGCGGGGCGGCGGCGAAATAGACCTGGAAGGCCGGCATGACCCGGCCGACCAGGCCGGACGCCAGGTTGAAGATGATGGCGAAGACCAGCACCGGCGCCGACAGCTGGATGCCCAGCATGAAGGCGTCGCCGACGGTGCGGACGGCCATGCTGGCGAAGTCGCCGGTGACCAGCGGCCGGGCCGGGGCAATCAGCTCATACGAGCCGACCAGTCCGGCGATGAACAGGTGATGGGTGTTGGTGGCGAAGATCAGGGTGATGCCGAGGATCATCAGGAAGGCCGAGATGGTGCTCCCGGGCGCGGCCTGGGTCGGGTTGGCGGTCTGGGCGAAGGCCAGGGTGGTCTGCAGCGCCACCACCTCGCCGGCGGTGGCCAGGGCGGTCAGGAACATCCGCAGCAGGGCCCCGATGGCGATGCCGACGAGGACCTCGCGGATGATCCACCCGGCCATGCCGCCCAGCGTCGCCGGCAGCCCCGGCAGGCTGCCCGACACCACCGGCCAGAGGGCCAGCGACATGACGAGGGCCAGCGACAGGCGGATGCGTGGCGGCACATAGCTCTCGCCCACGCCGGGCAGCATCAGCAGCACCGCGCCGAGACGCGCGAAGATCATGGCCCCCTGCCAGACCTGGTCGGCTGTGGCGTAGGGTTCCAACCGTCAGGTCACATGCCGGCGATGCGCACGGCGATGGTCCGCATGAAGCCGCCCAGCAGGGTGCCCATCAGCGGCAGGAACAGCAGCAGGGAGATGAAGATGGCGATGATCTTGGGCGCGTAGATCAGGGTCTGTTCCTGGATCTGGGTCAGGGCCTGGAACAGGCCGATGACCACGCCGACAACGAGGCCGACGATCAGGACGGGCGCGCACAGCTGGATGGTCAGCCACAGGGCGTCGCGGCCCACGTCCAGAACTTCCGCACCGTTCATTCCACGCCCCGGGTTACGCCCCTGGCCCCGAGGGACCGTACTGGGCAGAAAATGCCGGGACTGTGGTTAACGGGGCGTTAGCGGAACGGCGCTGGATCAAATCCCCCCGCCCGGCGTAAAGCGGGGGCATGACCGATGAAACCGTCACCCAGTCCGAAGCCGAAGCCGCCGTGCGCACCCTGATCCGCTGGGCCGGCGACGACCCCGACCGCGAGGGCGTGCTGGATACGCCGGCGCGGGTGGCGCGCAGCTATCGCGAGCTGTACGCCGGCTACGAGGTCGATCCGCGGGAGTACCTCGAGCGAACCTTCGAGGAGGTCGGCGGATACGACGAACTGGTGGTGCTGAAGGATATCCGCTTCGTCAGCTTCTGCGAGCACCACATGCTGCCGGTGGTGGGCCGGGCCCACGTCGGCTATCTGCCGACGGACCGGGTGGTCGGCATCTCCAAGCTGGCGCGGGTGGTGCACGGCTTCGCCCGTCGGCTGCAGATCCAGGAAAAGATGACCTCCGAGATCGCCCGGGCCATCCAGGAGGTGCTGCGTCCGCAGGGCGTGGGCGTGGTGGTCGAGGCCGAGCACAGCTGCATGACCCTGCGCGGCGTCAACACCGCCGGCTCGAGCCTGACCACCAGCCATCTGAGCGGCGTGATCCGCGACGACGCGCGGACGCGCGAGGAATTCTTGCGGCTGGTCAGGGGGTGATCCCGGCCGGATAGCCGCGGCCCGGTCCTTGCGGAATTCGCCTCGAAGGAGGCCATTCCGATGGCGTGGACGGCGATTTCGACCCGGAATGAGACACTTCCCATCGTTCGGGGAGGCTGGCTCGACGCGCTGCGTTTCATCGTGGCCGGGCTGATCATCCTGCATCACTTCCAGGGCGCGGGGCCGGTGGCGCTGGCCGAGGGCCTGCATCCGGTGTTCGAGCGGGGCGGCTTCCTGCTGACCAACTTCTTCCTGATCGACAGCGGCTATGTGCTGATGCGGGTCTACGGCGCGTCGGTGGCGGCGGGCCGGATGTCGGCGGGCGGCTTCTTCCTCAAGCGCTATCTGCGGGTGCTGCCCGCGCATCTGCTGATGGGCCTCGGTCTGGTGGCGCTGATCGTCGTCGGCGGGGCGATGGGCTTTTCACCGCGGGCCCCCGAGTGGTTCCGCTGGGACCAGCTGTGGGCGCAGCTGAGCCTGACGCAGGCGTTCGGGGTGCCCGGCGGCTATGGCTGGAACGCGCCGAGCTGGTCGATCTCGGCCCTGATCGGCTGCTACCTCGTCTTCCCGTGGCTGTTGAAGGGCGTCATGCGGCTGGGGCCGTGGAGCGTGCTGGCGCTGGGCGTCGGCGGCTACCTGGCGGCCAACCAGCTGTCCTGGAGCCTGTTCGGCTACCCGATCTACCAGATGCCGATGGGCTACGGCTTTATCCGCGCCCTGCCCCTGTTCGGCCTCGGCGTGGCGCTGGCCTGGTTCGCGCAGAAGGTCTGGATCAGCCCGAAGCTGGCCGGCTGGGGCGGGATCGGCGCGGCGCTGCTGCTCGCCTTCGTGCAGTATTTCGACAAGCACGCCCTGGTCTCGCTGGCCTGCATCTCGGTGATCATCCTGGCGGCCGGCGCGACGCCGACGCCGCGGCCCTCGAAATGGGTCGAGAAGGCCGCGCAGGTGTCGTTCTCGATGTTCATCACCAACGAGGTGGTGCGGATCGCCTGGTTCGGGGTGGCCAATGTGGCCATCGCCCGCCTCGCCCTGCCGGTCGGGGCGCAGTGGGCGCTGTGGGTCGGCGGCGTGATCGCGGCCTTCGCCTTCGCCTGGGCCTTCCACTTCGTGATCGACAACCCGATCCAGACGCGCATCCGCAGCTGGCTGAAGGGCCGCTCGCGCCGGCCGGGCGGGGTGACCCAGCCGGTGGTGTCGCTGGAGGGCTGAGCGCTTCGGCGGCGGTCGCGCACCCGCCCTCTGCCCGTCATCCGAGGATCAGACGTTGCGCCCAAGCTGTGCGACCGAGACGGCCCCGTAGGTGGTGGCTGCAGTTCGGCTACTGAGCACCGGATGGTCTGATCCTCGGGTCAAGCCCGAGGATGACGGCGTTGGGAGGTGGGCCTTACATCCCCTCTATCAGATGCAGGATGTTGCCGTCGGGGTCCTTGAACCAAACCAGCTTCATCGGTCCGGCCTCGTGGATGTCGCCGTTCAGCGTCAGGCCCATGTCCGGATAGTGTTCGAAGGTCACGCCTTTCCCCTTGAGATCCTTCACTGTCTCGACCAGGTCGCCCTTCATCTCCCAGGAGACGGCGTTGGCCTCGTTGGTCCCGGCGTAGTCGGACTTGTAGACGGTCAGATGGGTGTCGCCGGTGCGGAAGCCGAGCACGCCGTCTTCCTCGCCGCCCTGAACACGGGTCAGGCCGAGGGTGTCCTCGTAGAAGGCGCGGGCGCGGTCGAGGTCGCTGACGGCGACGATGGCGGACGAGTTGCGGTCCTTGAGCATGGCGGCCCTCCGGAGCTGTGGGAAGTATAGCGTCCGCGCCGCGGAGGTGTTCCCGCTCAGCCCGCGCAGGCGGACGCCTCGCCCGCCTCGACACGCCCGCCCTTCATGACCAGTCGCGGCGCGCGCAGGGGCGACAGGCCCTGGGTCGGATCGCCCTCGACGGCGACCAGATCGGCCCAGGCGCGCGGCTTCAGGACGCCGAGGCCGTCGTCGCCGAGCAACCGGCCGGCCTCCCAGGTCGCGGACTGAAGCGCCTGCGCGGGCGTCAGGCCGGCCTCGACATAGCCGTCCATGGTCCCACGGGAGCCCGCGCCCCGGCCCGGCGCATAGGGGAAATAGAGGTCGGAGCCGAGGGCGATGCGGACGCCGAGACGGTGTGCCCGCATCAGCCGGTCGCGGCCGTCCTGAAGGTGACGCTCGACCTCCTCGCGCGGCGGCTGCCGCGGCCAGCTGGAGGTGAACTCCAGCGCCATCTCCAGCGACGGATCGGTCGGCACCAGCCAGACGCCCCGTTCCGCCATCAGGCGGAGGGTCGCGTCGGAGATCTGATAGGCGTGCTCGATCGAGGTGACGCCCGCCTCGACGGCCTCGCGGACGGCCTGGTCCGAGGTGGCGTGGGCGGCGACCGGGATGTGGTGACGTTTGGCCTCGGAGACGATCGCCGTCATCTCGGCCACGGACAGGCGGGTGCGCTGGGGCGTGGCCTCGGGGAATATCTTGATGACGTCGGCGCCGCGGGCGACGGCGTCGCGCACGGCGGCGCGGGCGTCGTCGGGGCTGGTGACGATGCGGTATTCGGCGTCGACGAGATGGTGCGGGTCCGTCGGCATCGGCTCCAGCTGACCGCCGGCCGGGGCCAGGCCCGGACCCGAGCCGTAGATGCGCGGCCCCGGCACGAGGCCATCGTTGATGCCGCGCTCGAGCATCAGATCGAGATGACGGCCGGAGTTGCCGAGGTCACGGACCGAGGTGAAGCCGGCCCGCAGATAGTCGCGGGCGCGGCCGGCGCCGGCGAGCGCGCGGTGGACGTCGCCCTGCACCCCCTGGTCGCGGGCGGTGGTGGCGGACAGGCCCTCGCCGTGTCGCTGCTCCAGCAGCAGATGGGTATGCGCGTCGATCAGTCCGGGCAGGACCGAGCAGCGGGACAGGTCGAGCACGCTCGCGCCGTCGGGGATCGCCAGCCCCTCCCCGACCTCGGCGACGCGATCTCCCCGGATCAGAATGTCACGCGGGCCGACCATGCGACCGGCCTCGGAGTCGAAGAGGTTTCCGGCCCTGACCACGGTGACCGGCTGGGGGCCCCGCTGGGCGGCGGCGGCGGCGGTCGGCAGGCAGGCGGCGGCGAGCAGGGCGGCGGCGACGACGAGGGTCAGGCGGGACATGAGGGCTCCGGTCGGTTGTCCTCTCAAGAGGCCCGGTCCCCGCGCGACGGATGCGGCGGCGACGATGAAATCGCCGTAACCCGCTCGGCCGTCAGATCGGCATCCGCATGATCTCCTGATAGGCGGAGATGACCTGGTCGCGGACGGCCATGACGGTTTCGAGCGAGGCCTCGGCCGAGGAGACGGCGGTGACCACGTCGATCAGGCTGCCCTGCCCCTGGACCATGGCGGTCATCTGGGTCTCGGCGGCCTTTGAGGTCTGGGTCATGTCGCCCATGACGTTGCTGAGCAGATCGGCGAAGCCGGACTGGGCCGAAGGGGCCGCGGGGGCGGTGGGCATGGCCCCGCCCTGAACCGACGCATAGGCCTTGGCCGCCATCAAGGGGTTCATCGTTCAGCCTCTATCGCTTCAGGAGGTCGAGGGTGCGGTTGTCCATGGACCGCGCCGTCTCGATGACGTTCAGGTTGGCTTCGTAGGCGCGCTGGGCCTCGCGCATGTCCATGGCCTCGACCAGGGTGTCGACGTTGGGGCGCAGGACGTAGCCCTCGGCGTTGGCGGCCGGATGGGACGGATCGTATTCGGAGCGGAAGTCGCCCATGTCCGGCCGGACCTCGGCCAGGGTGACGCCGGTGGCGCCGTCGATCTCGCGGGCCTGGAAGACCGGGATCTGGCGGCGGTAGGGCTCGCCGCCCGCCACCTGCGCCGTGGATTGGGCGTTGGCGATGTTCTCGGCGATGACCCGCATGCGCGACTGCTGGGCCTTGAGCGCACTGGCGGCGACGGCCATGGCGCTGTTTCGGGGCGGGACGGGATCGGTCATCGGCTATGGTTCCTCAGCGGCCGGGCGGCTTGGCGGCCAGACGCAGCATCTGCATGGACTTCTGGTAGAGGCCGATGGCGGCGTCGTAGGCCATGCGGCTCTCGGCCATCTTCAGCATCTGTTCCTCGACCACGACCGAATTGCCGTCGAGGGTGGTCTCGGAGTCCGGCGAGGACTTCGCCTCGAAGCGCGCCACGGGTCCGGCGGGGGCGATGTGCATCGCGCTGGTGCGGGTCATTGACAGCGGACCGCCGCGCAGGGCCGCGGCGAAGTCCGTCGGCTGGTTCAGATCGCGGCCGACGTAGCCCGGGGTGTCTGCGTTGGCGACGTTCTCGGCGATGACGCGCTGGCGCTCGTCCAACCAGGAGAGGCGGCCCTTGATCTGGCTGAGCAGAGGCAGGTCGGTGATGGACACGGGCGTCTGCTCCTCTCCGCGAAGTCAGTGGGCGCGGGTCGCCCACGCTCGGATGGGCAGAAACTGCCGCCTGCATGGTTAATGGCAGGTTATCTCAACGCGTCGTTAACCATGATCGCCGAAGGCTCGGGCGCCGGACATGCTTCGCCGGCGGGGCTGTCGCATGAATTTTCTCGATCTGCTGAGGGCGCTGTTCGCCCTGGCCTTCACTCTCGGCATCATCGGCCTGGCCGCCTGGGCGGCGCGCCGCTACGCGCCGCAACTGATGGCCAAGCTGAGCGCCGAACGCGGCGAACGGCGGATGACCGTCGTCGAAACCCTGGTGCTGGACCCCGCGCGGCGGCTGGTGCTGGTCAGGATCGACGACGAGGAGAGGCTGCTGATCCTCGGCGAGGGCCGGGAGCTGATCGAGCCGCGCGGCCCAAGGGCCGGCTCTGGGGCGGGCACGGGAGCGGATACGTGACCCTCAGGGATGTTTTCGTCCTGCCCTCTCGCGCCGAACTGAAGCGGGCGGCGCTGCTGTCGCTGATGACCACGGCCCTGTGCCTGGTGTGGCCGCTGGCGGCGCTGGCGCAGGATGTGGCGGCGGCGGGCGGCCCCGGGGCTGCGATCAATATCGATCTGGGCACCGGCTCGGGCCTGACCGAGCGGGTCGTGCAGCTGGTCGGGCTGATGACCGTGCTGTCGTTGGCCCCGTCGATCGTGATCATGACCACCAGCTTCGTGCGCATCGTCGTGGTGCTGTCGCTGCTGCGCACCGCCCTGGGCATGCAGCAGGCCCCGCCCAACGCCGTTCTGGTGTCGCTGGCCCTGTTTCTGAGCGCCATCGTCATGGCTCCGACATGGCAGGACGCCTATGATTCGGGCATCCGACCCCTGCTGGACCAGCAGATGGAGCTGCCCCAGGCCTTCGACGCGGCCTCGGAACCTGTGAAGACTTTCATGCTCGGCCAGGTGGACCGGGACGACCTGGCGCTGTTCACCCGGCTGTCCAATGTGGAGGCCGCCACACCCCTCGCCGACCTCCCTCTCAGGGTGGTCACGCCGGCCTTCATGATCAGCGAGTTGAAGCGGGCCTTCGAAATCGGATTTCTCCTTTTCGTTCCGTTCCTTGTGATCGATCTGGTGGTCGCCAGCGTGCTCATGTCCATGGGTATGATGATGCTGCCTCCGGTGGTGATTTCACTACCGTTCAAGCTGATCTTTTTCGTGCTCGTGGACGGCTGGAGACTGGTCGCCGGGAGCCTCGTGGAGAGCTTCCAACGAGCGTCCGGTAGCGGATAAATCCCCACCCCGTGGGGGTTTGAACGGCAAAGTCGCTTGCCAAGGGAAGAAAAAGCGGCGTCAATCCGTTCGTCATCGCCCTTGAATCGGGGGGCGAGCTTCAATCGGGAAACGACCCAAATGACCACTCAAGCCGAACTCATCGCCGCCGCCGCCAAGGACGCGGGCGTCTCGCAAGCCGACGCCGGCAAGGTGCTGACCGCGATCGTCGAGAACATCCAGAAGTCGCTGACCGCCGGCGGCGATGTTCGCATCTCGAACCTCGGCGTGTTCGACACCGCCGCCCGCGCCGCCCGCGAAGGCCGCAACCCGGCCACCGGCGCGACGATCAAGATCGCCGCCTCCAAGGCCGTGCGCTTCCGCGTGTCGAAGCCGCTCAAGGACGCGGTCAACAAGTAAGACCTTACGAGGTCAGGCGGCGGGTCCCGCAGGGGCCGCCGCTGCAGCTTGAGGACGGGCGGGGGCCGCGGGTCGGTCTCCGCCCGTTTTCCGTCTGAGCTCGGCCTTCATGGTTGAAACCCAGCCGGCGAAGGTGTCGGCCGAGGCGGTCAGGGCGGCGAAGTCGCCGGCGGAGGGGCCCTCGCCCGCGCCCGTGTCCAGGGCGATCGACAGGGCCGGCCGCGCCCGCGCCCCGGCGACGAAGGGACGATAGTTGCGCGACAGGCGCGTCAGGGCGGCCGCGTCCCGGCCCAGCGAATAACCCACGCCGGCGCGGACCAGCCGGGCCTCCTCGTCCGCTGTCAGGGCGGTCGGGTCCTTGAAGCGGTCGCCGAGGCGCGCCTCGTAGAGGGCGGCGGCGGCGGTCCATTTCTCCTGCTTCCACAGCACCTCGGCCCGGACGTCGCGCGCCTCGGCGCTGGAATCGGAGCCGAGCACCTCCAGGGCGTGGTCGTAGCGGCCGAGGCCGGCCAGCGCCCGGGCCTCCAGCGCGCGGCGCTCGGCGTTAAGGGCGCTGGGCAGCAGGGTGGTGCGCGAGGTCCAGATGGCCTGCAGCGCGGCCTCGGGCTGGCGGTCCATCAGATAGACGGTGGCCAGATCGGTGGCGACCTGGGCCTTGGCCACGCCGTCCAGCCGGTTGTCGACCTGGTATTTGAGCAGCTCGGCGGCCTGGTCGAGCAGGTCGACGTCGACCAGGCGACGGGCCAGGCGGCGGACCATCTCATCGCCGTCGGCCCCGATCGGGGTCAGTTCCCGGAAGTCGTAGAACAGGCCCAGCGCCTGCACCGGCTGCAGCCCGTCGGCCCCGCCCTCGAGGAACAGCATGCGGAAGGCGGCGCCGAGGTCGGCCTGGATGTCCGAGGCGCCCTCGAGACGGTGCAGCCCTGGCCCGGCCCCCTTCAGGGCGGTCAGGGCCTCGCGATACAGGCCCTGCGACAGGTAGAGCTGGCCCAGCTGGCGGATCACGGCCAGTTCGGTGGCGTCGCCGCGCCAGCGCCAGCGCAGGCCCTCGAGCGCGACGGCGGCGGCGTCGGCCTTCATCGCCCCCTTGGCCAGCGACAGGCGGACCACGCCGAGCTTGGCGGGCACGGCGACCGCCTCGAGCGGCGCGCGGCTGATCGCGGTGTAGACCGCCAGGGCGCGGTCCGACTGCCCGTCCATTTCGAACAGCCGGGCCTGGACGAGGCGGGCCGCCAACTGGTCGGCGGCGGGCGCGTTCTGGCTGAAACTGTAGGTCAGCAGGGCGCGGGCGGCGTCGAGGTCCCCGGTCTCCAGCGCCGACAGGGCGTGGGCGGCGCCGAAGCGCGCGCGCCAGAGGGCCGGGAAGGCGTCGACCGCCTTGGCTCCGGCGGCGAAGGCCTGGCGGGCGGCGACGTGGTCGCCCCGGGCCGAAGCCATGTACCCGCGCCAGACGGCCGAGGCGGGATCGCCGGCCACGGCGGCCGAGGCGAAATCGCCCTGGGCCTCCTCGAAGCGGCCGATGGAGGCGCGGGCGGCGCCGCGCAGGCCGCGCAGCTCGGGCTCGCCGCCCATGTTCGGGGCCTGGGCGACGATGGCGTTGAGCACGCCGACGGCCTCGTAGCCGAGGCCGGAACCGACCAGGAAGCGGGCCAGGGCGAGGCGGGCCTCGACCGGGGCGCGGGGGTCCTCGCCCGCGGCCATGGCCTCGACGGCGGCGGCGTTCTGGAGCTGACGGTGGCGGGCCGGGAAGCCGGCGTGGCCGACCTCGGCCCATTCGCCGAGGATCAGACCGGGGTAGCGGGCGCGGACCGGGGCGCCGCCTGCGGCGGGCGCGGCGGTCAGTCCGGCGGACGGCGGCGACAGGGTCAGGCCGCCGGGCCGGCTGAGAGTGACGAGGTCTCCGTCGGCGTGGATGGCGAGATCTGTGGCGGCGGTCGCGACCGCCAGGCCATGGGCCGTGGGCAGCAGGGCCAGGTCCACCGTCTTGCGGCGGTCGGCGAACCCCTTGCCGGGGGCCAGGGCGGTGACGGCGGCGAAGCGGTCGCCGACCAGCGGATCGGTCAGCCAGACGGCCTTGGTGGCGCCGGCCATGCGCGCGACGAGGGCGGGCTTACCGGTGTCGTCCCGATCGACGCGGACGCCCTCGACCGCCACCGGTTCGCCGCCGATGGTCACCGTCCAGGTCGAGCCGTCGGCGCTTGCCGACACCGGGCCGCCGTTCGGGGCCGCGACGCGGACGGCGACGTGGCCGGGCCCGGCGGTCCAGTGGACATCCGAGGCGGGGCCGAGCGCCGTCGCGCCGGACATGTCGAGTCGCGCCGGCGTGTCGAACACGATCCACACCGCCTCCCCCCGCCGGAAGACGGCGGCGCCGACCGCGCGTGGCCAGCGGAAGGCCAGGCTGACCTTGCCGGACGAGGCCTGGGCCGTCACCGGCACGGTCGGAGCGGCCGAACCGGCCGGGGCGTCGGGGGCCTCGGCGTACAGATTGAGATAAACCGCCCCGTCGGCGCTGCCCGAGCGCATCCCCGCCCCGGCCGCGAGGGTCAGAACCAGTTCGGTGGCGCCCTGGACGGCGCGGGTCTCGACCTTCGCGACGCCTTTCGGCGGATCGACCCTGAGGCGCGAGACGTCGGGCGCGGCGGTGGAGCCGATGCGGACGATGACCCGGTCGCCCTCGCGCCGCACCCGGGCGCGGGATCCGACCACGCCGGCGAACTCGATGCGGGTGAAGTCCGCCGTCGCGCCGATGCGGATGGTGACGGGATCCAGCGCGGCGTCCGCCTCCTGGGCCAGGGGCGCGAGGGGCGCGAAGAGGACCGCGCCGGCCGCGGCGGCGGCGACGGTGGTTCGCAGGATGCGTTTTGACGAGGCGCCGGACATGCGCGCGCACCCTTGCGCGAGCGGCCTTTCAACGCGGTTAACGGTTGGTGACCGCCCGTTCCATCATCCGCAGCGCGACGCGCAGGCACTCCAGCCGGACCGGGCCGCGGCCGATGTCGCCGAAATGATGCTCCTCGTGCTCGGTCGGCGCGCCGAGCGCGGCGACGGCGAAATGGACCAGCCCCGGCTCGTCGTCCGGGCCGGCTGCACCGGCGAACCCGGTCACCGAGACGGCTACGGCGGCGCCCGAGGCCCTCAGGGCCCCCTCAGCCATAGCCCGGGCCACCGGCTCGGACACCGCGCCGTTCTGCTCGATCAGCCGCAGCGGCACGGCGATCTCCTCGGCCTTGGCGTCGTCGGTGTAGACCACATAGCCGCGCTCGAAGACGTGCGACCGGCCCTCGACGTCGGTCAGCACCGAGGCGATCAGGCCGCCGGTGCAGCTCTCCGCCGTGGCCAGGGTGACGTCGCGGTCGCTGGCGATCTTCAGCACCCGGTCGATCGACGCCTCGACGTCGTTCGGCAGGGCGGGGCTCAGGGTTTCCGTCATGATCCCGCAACGGCCACGCTCGCCACCGCGTTCCCCGCGACAATGCGGCCGCTTGCCCCGCCCTCCCCCGAAGCCGACATCTGGAGCCTCTCCCGTCAGGACACCGCCGTGACCACGCCCGAGCATCCGCACCTCAAGACCCTCTCGACCGGCCTCCGCTGCCGCTGCCCGCGCTGCGGCGAGGGGCCGTTGCTGAAGGGGTATCTGACCATCCGCGAGTCCTGCCCGGCCTGCGGGCTCGACTACGGCTTCGCCGAGCCGGCCGACGGCCCCGCCTTCTTCGGCATGAGCTTCGTCGGGGTGGTCGGCATGGCCCTGTTCATGTGGTTCGAGTTCGGGGTCCATCCGCCCATCTGGGTCCACATGGTGGTGACCATGCCCCTGCTGGTCGTCGCCTGCCTCGGCGTGCTGCGGCCCCTGAAGGGCTGGCTGGTGTCCGAACAGTACGTCCACAAGGCCGCGCCGCCGGAGTTCGAGAGCATCGGCAAGCACGGCGAGGGCTCGCGCTGGCGCTGAGCCGGGGGCCCAAACGCCCGTCCGCGAGCGGGGGCGGAACATTGCGCCGCCGCAACGGTTCACACGTGGGCGCTAATCGGGCGCGACGGGAGACCAAACCATGAAGAAGACCATAGCAGCGGTGATCGCGGGCCTGGCCCTCGTGGGCAGCCAGGCCCTCGCACAGACGGCGGCGGCGCCCAGGGTGGCCGACCGGCTGGGCGCCGCGTCGGGTGAGGCGAGCGAATTCTCGGGCGGGGTACCAGCGGGGCTGATCTTCGTGGCGGCGGCCGCTCTCGGGTTCTGGTTCGTCACTGAAGTCAACGACGAGGGCGAGAGCGACTGATCGCCTTCGCAACGTCCTCGTCGCTCCGGCGACGGGGGCGTTTTCGCCTCTTCTTCCATAGTTAATCGCCGTGCCGGAACCCAAACCGCGCCGCCGCGTTGTGTCGCGTCGGGCGCAAGCTTCAGGGGACCGAAATGCGCGAACTGGTCTATCGATTGCTGAGGCATCCGGGACATGCCCATCGCTTCGTGGAAAGCCGCAGCCACCCCGGGATGATGACGTGCAAGAACTGCCATTTCCGAAAGTGGCCGGGCTATTGACCGAGGGGGGCGCGCGGCGACGCCGCGCCCCTGCAGCAGGCATGTGGATGGCGACCCCGGC
The DNA here is from genome assembly GCA_016183935.1 of Caulobacterales bacterium. Lineage (GTDB taxonomy): Bacteria > Pseudomonadota > Alphaproteobacteria > Caulobacterales > Caulobacteraceae > Brevundimonas. Next base: position 94,516 of record JACPDR010000019.1, on the reverse strand, counting down.
AGGACTCCAACCTGCGACCTCGGCTTTAGGAAAGCCTTGCTCTATGCAGCTGAGCTACGGGGCCATCGTGGGCTGACCTAGCGGGTCGCAGCGCGCGGGGGAAGCGGGTCGGCGGAGGGAAATTCCCCGCCTGGCCCCAACGGTCGCGCCGGCGTCGTCGGACATGGCTCCACAGTTGTGGTTAATCCATCTTAAGATACAATATCTTGTGGGGAACAAACCCCGAATCGGGCCGTGTCGGTGATTCGGTCCTGATTCGTTTCGCCCCTGTTCCGCCTTCTGCAGCTTTGCCGTTTACAGGTCGGGAATCGTCTTTGCCCCGCTTGAGGAACCGCGCCGGAACAGCCACCTTTTCAGTCTCATGAGCGACCGCGCCACCGGCCTGGCCCCCTCGCGCGTCGTCGCGGTGCTGGGGCCCACAAACACCGGCAAGACCCATCTGGCGGTCGAGCGGATGCTGGGTCACGCCTCGGGCATGATCGGCCTGCCGCTGCGGCTGCTGGCGCGCGAGATCTACGACCGTATCGTCAAGCGGCGCGGGGCGGCGGCGGTGGCCCTGGTCACCGGCGAGGAAAAGATCGTCCCGCCGCGGGCCCACTATTTCGTCTGCACCGTCGAGGCCATGCCGATGGAGCGCCAGGTCGAGTTCCTGGCCGTCGACGAGATCCAGCTGGTCGCCGACCCCGAGCGCGGCCACGTCTTCACCCAGCGGCTGCTGCACGCCCGCGGCCGGTTCGAGACCATGTTCCTTGGAGCCGGGACGATGGCGCCGCTGATGCGGTCGCTGGTGCCCGACGTCGAGATCGTCCAGCGCGAGCGGCTCTCGACCTTGAGCTACGCCGGGTCGAAGAAGCTGACCCGCCTGCCCCGGCGCAGCGCCATCGTCGCCTTCAGCACCGAGCAGGTCTACGCCATCGCGGAGCTGATCCGGCGCCAGCGCGGCGGGGCGGCGGTGGTCATGGGCTCGCTGAGTCCGCGCACCCGCAACGCCCAGGTCGAGCTGTTCCAGTCAGGCGAGGTCGACTTCCTGGTCGCCACCGACGCCATCGGCATGGGGCTGAACATGGAGGTCGACCACGTCGCCTTCGCCGGCCTGAGGAAGTTCGACGGGCGGCGGACCCGCTGGCTGCACGCCCACGAGATCGGCCAGATCGCCGGCCGGGCCGGACGGCATCTGCGGGACGGCACCTTCGGCGTCACCGGCGAGGCCATCGAGCTGGACCCCGACCTGGTCGAGCAGGTGGTCGAGCACCGGTTCGATCCGGTCGAGGCGGCCGAGTGGCGCAACGCCCGGCTGGACTTCGACACCCTGCCCGACCTGCTGCGCTCGCTGACCGTCGCGCCGGGGGTGCGCGGGCTGAGCCTGACCCAGCCGGCGCTGGACGAGACCCTGCTGCGGCGGCTGATAAAGGACGAGGAGGTGGCGCGGATCGGGCGATCGCGCGGCGCGATCATGCGGCTGTGGGAAGCCTGCCAGCTGCCGGATTTCCAGAAGACCACGCTCGACGAACACGCGCGGCTGGCGAAGGACATCTTCGAGGCCCTGACCGGCCGGCGCGGGCGGCTGACGGACGACTGGATCGCGCCGCGCTTCGCCGACCTCGACCGGGACGACGGCCAGATTGACCAGCTGTCGGCGCGGCTGAGCGGGGTGCGGACGCTGAGTTATATCGCCAACCGGCCCGACTGGCTGGATCGGGCGCAAGGCTGGCGCGACCGCACCAAGGCGCTGGAGGAGCGGCTGTCGGACGTGCTGCACGAGCGGCTGACGGCGCGGTTCGTGGACCGGCGCACCACCGCCCTGATGCGGGCCCTGAACGTACGCGAGGACGCGGTCGCCGACGTCGACGCGGACGGCTCGGTGGTGGTCGAGGGCCATGCGGTCGGCCGGCTGACCGGCGTCGACTTCCAGATCGACAGGGGGGCCAGCGCGCTGGAGAACAAGGCGCTGCGCCACGCCGCCCGGCAGGCGGTGACGCCCGAGATCGCGCGGCGGCTGGGCCGGCTGGCTGCGGACACGGACGAGGCATTCGCGGTGACGCCGGACGGGGCGGTGCTGTGGCGCGGGGCGCAGGCAGGACAGGTCGCGGGCGGCGACTGGTTCGCGCCGCGGGTGCGGCTGCTGGGCGAACTGGGCCCGGTCGCGGCGCGCGAGCGGGCGCAGCGGCGGCTGGAGGCGTGGCTGGCGAGCGAGGCCGGGCGGGCGTTGCGGGCGTTGCGGCGGCTGAAGACGGCGGTCGAGAGCGGCGCGCTGAAGGGCCTGCCGCGGGGCATCGCCTTCCGCCTGGTCGAGGCCGGCGGGGTGATCGACCGGCGCGACGTCGAGCGCGACCTCACGGCGCTGAGCCAGGTCGAACGGCGCACATTGAAGAGCTTCGGCGTGCGGTTGGGCGCGTATTCGGTGTGGCTGCCGGCGCTGCTGAAGGGACGCGGCCCCGGCGTGGCCCAGGCGTTCGTGGCGGGCGAGCCGTTCCGTCCGGCCGTGTCGGCGCTGACCGCCCTGCCCGAGACACCACCCTCGGCGCGACTACTGTCCGCCTTCGGGCTGCGCGCGGTCGGACGGGTCGCGGCCGGCGTGGAGATGCTGGAATCGCTGGCCGAACGGCGGGCGCGGAACAAGGGCGTGCTGGGCGAGACGGACCTGGCCGAACTGGGCCTCACGCTGGAGCAGGCCAGGGCGCTGGCGGGGGCGCTGAAATCGACCCGGGCGCAGCAGCCGGACCGGCCGGCGCACGGCGCGCGACCGGTGAAGGACTCGCCGTTCGCGGCGCTTTCGGTGCTGACCGCGCCCGCCGCGCCGGCCCGCCGGAAGCGGCCTCGCAAGCGGACCGCCAAGTGAGCGAAACCAGTTGCCGCATCGATGTTTGGTTGTGGCGGGCGCGGTTCGCGAAGAGCCGCTCGCTGGCCGCCGCCATGGTCGAACGCGGCGCGGTGCGGCTGACCCACAACGGCGTGCAGACCCGGCTCGACAAGCCCAGCCGCAGCGTTCACGTCGGCGACGGCCTGGTGTTCGCCCTCGGCGGCCGCCTGGTCGACCTGACGGTGGAGGGGCTGGGCGAACGGCGCGGGCCGCCCGAGGAGGCCCGCGCCCTGTATTCGGCCGTGGAGCGTGAACCGCCTATTGGCGGATGAACTCGCCCTCGATGTGCAGGGTCACCTCGTCGCCCAGCACCGGCAGGGCGTAGTCGACGCCGAAGTCCGAGCGCTTGATGGTCGCCTCGCCGTCGAAGCCGGCCCGGTAGGCGCCGCCCATCGACGGACCGGCCTGGTTGAACTCGACCTCCATGGTCACCGGACGGGTCACGCCGCGCAGGGTCAGGTCGCCGACCACGACGGCTTCCGACGGGTCGTCCGCCTCGATGGTGACCGAGCGCGACACGAAGGTGGCCACCGGATGGTTGGCGGTGTCGAAGAAGTCGGCTGTCTGCAGGTGGGCGTCGAGGCCGTCCGAATTGGTGTCGACCTCGGTCAGCGGAATGGTCGCCGTCAGCGTCGAGGCGGAGGGGTTGGCGGGGTCCAGGGTCAGGTCCGCCCGCGCGTTCACGAATTGGCCGACATAGGTCGAGAAGCCCAGGTGATCGACCGACCAGGTGACCTTTCCGTGGTCGGGGTCGAGCTTGTAGGTCCCGGCCTGGACCTCGGCGGGGGCCTGGGTCAGGGCGGCCTGGGCGACGACCGCGCCGCCGGCCAGGAGGCTGAGAGAGGCGGCGGCGGCGATGACGGTGCGGGAGGCAAGACGCATTCTGTGAAATCCTGTGACGATGGGGCGATCTGCAATCGCATCTGATACAGATAGAGCGCCCGGCGCTCGCGGCAAGCCCCCCGCCGATGCGTCACGACCGCTCACCGAGTTGACAGCGTCCGCCGCCGGGGTCATCTGCGCAGCCCGTCCCCACCAACCGCGCGATCGCCTCCCGCCCAATGACCTACATCGTCACCGACGCCTGCGTGAAATGTAAGTTCATGGACTGCGTCGAGGTCTGCCCCGTCGACTGCTTCTATGAGGGCGAGAATTTCCTCGTCATCGCGCCGGACGAGTGCATCGACTGCGGCGTCTGCGAACCGGAATGCCCGGTCGACGCCATCAAGCCCGACACCGAGGACGAGCCGGACGGCAAATGGCTGATGGTCAACGCCGAATACGCCAAGGTCTGGCCGAACATCACCGTCAAGGGCACGCCCCCCGCCGACGCCGAACAGTTCGAGCGCGAGACGGAGAAGTTCGAGAAATACTTCTCGCCCGAGCCCGGCAAGGGTTCCTGATCGCCGTTCCTTTGCGCTGACCGGAGCCGCGTGGTCTGCTGCGCGGGGGAGGACGGTCCATGCGCGATGTCGGGGGTTCGGTGCGGCTGCCGGGGCGGCTGATGCTGGCGACGGGGCTGGCCGGATTCGGTCTGGTCAGTCTGTATTTCAACCACGCTATCGACGGGCTGCAGCCTTTCGAGGCTCCGCAGTGGGGGATTTGGCTGAACGGCGCGGCGTTGTTGGTAGGCGGGGCCGGGCTGGCGTGGAGCCGGAGCGCCCGGCCGACAGCGCTGGTGCTCTGGGGATTGTTGACCGGGCTGCTGTTCATCCACGCGCCGGGGCTGGCCGCGACGCCCGGCGACGCGGTGCGCTGGGTCTCGGCGATGGAGGTGCTGGGGCTGATCGCCGCGGCCATGCTGATCGCCGCGCCCGGCCGGAAGGACTTCGTGCTGGCGGCGCGGATGGCGGTCGGTCTGATGCTGCTCGTGTTCGGCGCGGTGCACTGGATGTACCTCGACGCCATCGCCGGAATGATCCCGGAGTGGATGCCCGGCCGGGCGCTTTGGCCATGGGTCACGGGGGCCGCGAACATCGCCGCCGGTCTGGCGCTGGTCAGCGGCGTGCTGGCGAAAACGGCCTCGGCGCTGGTCGGCGCCATGTTCGCCTCGTGGATCATGCTGGTGCATCTGCCCCGGCTGCTGGCGGCGCCGGGCGACCGGAGCGAGTGGGTCGCATGCGCCCTGGCCTTCGCCCTGACGGGGGTGGCCTGGACGGTCCACGGCGCGCTGTCACGAAACGGAGAGGATTTACAGGGTTCGTTACACTGACGCTGTGGACATTTTGAAATTCCGCAGATTTGTGATAGGTTCCTGTCATTGGGTCGGGCGGTCTGCGATTTCTTCGCGCCGCCCGAGTTTGCGACAGAATCCCGCCCACGCAGGCGGGATCGGCCAGAGGTTTGGTGATCCGTTTCCGTTTTGACGACTGACATTTCGCGCCGACGGCCTTCGGCCGCCGGACGAGGTGCTGTCGTTTCCGCGCTTTCGTTTCGCCCGCCCTTCGCGCCGGGAAAGGAATGACATGACGAACAAGACTGGTCTGGAATTCAAGGTTGGCGACGCGGTCGTCTATCCGGCGCACGGCGTCGGCAAGGTTGCGGCCGTCGAGACCCAGGAAGTCGCGGGCATGTCTCTGGAGGTCTATGTGGTGACCTTCGATCACGAGAAGATGACCCTGCGGGTTCCGACCAAGAAGGCCAAGACCGCCGGCCTGCGTTCGCTGGCCGCCGACGACGTCGTCTCCAAGGCGCTGACCACGCTGAAGGGCCGCGCCCGCATCAAGCGCACCATGTGGTCGCGCCGCGCGCAGGAATACGAAGCCAAGATCAACTCGGGCGACCTGATCTCGATCGCCGAGGTGGTCCGCGACCTGCACCGCGCCGACAGCCAGCCGGAGCAGTCCTATTCGGAGCGCCAGCTCTATGAATCGGCGCTCGACCGGATGGCCCGCGAAGTCGCCGCCGCCAACCGCATCGACAAGGACGCCGCCGTCGAGCTGCTCGGCAAGTCGCTGAGCGCCAAGAAGGCCGTCATCGCCGCCGCCGAAGCGGCCGAGGAAGCCGAAGCCGCCTGATCGGCTGACGCCGTCTGACGATCCGGAACGCCCGCCTTTACGGCGGGCGTTTTGCTATCCAGGGTCGCGGACGGGAGGACGTGATCCATGCTGACCTTGATTGCAGTCGCCGCGGCGACCGCCCTGTCGGGCGCCCCGCATCAGGCGCCTGACTGCCGCGTGGCGGAAATCTATTTCGAGTCCGGGCGCGCCAACCTGAACAACGCGGCGCTCCAGAGCGTCGATGCGATCTATGGCATGGCCCGCCAGGCCGGCTGGTCCGGGGTGTCGGCGACCGTCGTCGGTCATATCGACGGCGCCGAAGGGACGCAGGGGCTCGTTTCGCTGGATGAGGAACGCGCCGGCGCGATCCGGGAGCGGCTTGAAAGCCTCCGCGAAAGCGAGGACGGCTCGCCGGCTCCGTGGACCTTCATTGTGGGCGGCGCCGATGATGCACAGCCCGCACGCGAGGCGCCGGGCGCCTCCCAGCCGCTTAACCGCAGGGCGAGGCTTATCGTCTGCTCCGGGACAGGCTGAGCGCTCCCGGGGGTCAGAAATACTCGGCGTTGGCCGGGCACTGGGCCGCCAGACGGCGGGCGGTGATGCTGGCCGGCAGGTAAGGCGTGCCGCGCGCCAGCTGGGCTCCGCCTCGGAAGGTGAAGCTCTCCTGCTGGTAGGTGCCGTTCAGGCGGACATTGACGCGCCGGCCCTTGCGGTCGGTGCAGGTCCCCTCGAAGCGGGCGTTGCCGCCGCCGACCTGGCGCACCGGATAGACGCACTGCCAGCGGCGGGTCGACAGGCCGCCGAAGAAGCGATTGATCTCGCTGGGGCGGACGCATTTGGTCTCGGTGTCGCGGACCCCCACGGCGCTGGTGGTGTACTCCCAGTAGCCGGGCAGCACGGTATCGGCGCTGGACTGCGGCGCCATGGACGCCTGCGGGGTGGCGGGCGCGGCGAGCAACAGGGCGCCGGCGATCACGGGCGCGGCCGTGGCGGCGACACGAACGAGGGAAGACTTCATGGCGGTCCCGGGGTTGAACATCGATCTCATGACTAATGGGGATATATGGCGGGATTTGAACGGCGGCTGAACGGCCCCGTTGCGCCCGCCGAGTCTTGACGGGACGCCGTTTCCTCCTCTATACGCCCCCCTCTCGCGCGGGATGACCTCCCGCGCGCACCTGTTTCATGCGTCCGCTTCGTATTGTGGACCGCTCCGAAGGATAGTCAGATGTCGCGTCGCTGCGAACTCACCGGTATCGGCCCGATGGTCGGCCACAGCGTGAGCCACTCGAACGTCAAGACCAAGCGCCGCTTCCTGCCGTCGCTGAAGACGGTCAAGGTCGCTTCGGAGGCCCTGGGCCAGTCGTTCAGCCTGCGGATCTCGAACGCCGCCCTGCGCACCCTCGACTACAAGGGCGGCCTGGACCCGTTCATCGTCAAGGCCCGCGACGAGCAGCTGTCGGTGGCGGCCCAGCGCATCAAGCGCCAGGTCAAGGCCAAGCTGGCCGAGCAAGCCGCCGCCTGACCGGCGACGCCATCACGATCTGAAGGGGCCGGTGGAAACACCGGCCTTTTTCTTTGCGCGTGGGAAGGGCGCCGCACGCCCAAGCTTCCAGTTGCACAAGCGGTGACGGGCTTTAGGTTGATCCGGTCCACTGCCGGGAGTCGTCCGTGTCCCTGATCGCTTGTCGCGCCGCCCTGATGGGCGCTTCCCTCGTCGCGCTCGCCGCCTGCGCCACCACGGCCGCCTCCGTGGAGCCGGCCGCGGCCCAGACGGAGCCCGCCCAGGCGCCGGTGCGCGAATCCACCGCCTTCACCCTCGGCACCGACCAGCCGCGGGCGCCCGAGCAGCTGGCGGTCACCTTCGACAAGGCCGACCTGTCGATCCGGGTCCTGCCGGACGAGAAGGCCATCGACGCCGTCGCCCTGCTGGACTTCACCGCCACCGCGCCGGTCGACCGGCTGGTGGTCGAGCTGGACACCCTGCTGACCGTCTCCGAGGTCGCGGTGGACGGCGTGCCGGTTCCCGCCGACCGCTGGTCCAATCCGGAGGGCCGGATGACCGTCGAGCTGGCCGAGCCCCTCGCCATCGGCGAGACGGCGCAGCTGCGCATCGCCTACGCCGGACAGCCCCGCGTCGCGCCCAACGCGCCGTGGGACGGCGGCTTCGTCTGGTCGACCGCCCCTTCGGGCGAGCCGTGGATCGCCACCGCGGTCCAGCCCGAGGGCTGCGACATCTTCTGGCCGTGCATCGACCATCCGCTGGCCGAGCCGGGCCGGGTCGACCTGCACATCACCGTGCCGTCCAATCTGTCGGCCCCCTCGAACGGCGAGTTCCTCGGCGCGGTCGATCATGGCGACGGCTGGACGACCTGGAACTGGTCGGCGGCCCACCCCAACACCTACGCCATCGCCCTCAACATCGGCCCGTACGCGGAGATCGCCGACACCTACGAGAGCCGCTTCGGCAACCGCTATCCGATCCAGTACTGGCATTTGAAGTCGGACGATCCGGCCAAGGCGCGGGCGCTGTTCGACGAGATCGCGCCCATGCTCGACTTCTACGAGGCGACCGTCGGCCCCTACCCGTTCGGCGACGAGAAGATGGGCGTCGTCGAGACGCCGCACCTCGGCATGGAGCACCAGACCATCAACGCCTACGGCAACGGGTACAAGCTGGACGGCCGCGGCTTCGACTGGCTCCTGCACCATGAGCTGTCGCACGAGTGGTTCGGCAACCAGCTGACCAACCGCAACGCCGACGACATGTGGCTGCACGAGGGGCTCGGCAGCTATATGCAGCCGCTCTACGACCGCTGGCTGAACGGCGAGCGCTTCATGGAGGCGTCGCTGCTGGACCAGCGGCGCGGGCTGATCAACAAATTCCCGGTGGTTTCCGGCGAGGAGAAGTCCGAGGACGAGGTCTACCAGGGCGACACCGGGCCCGGTCTCGACATCTACAACAAGGGCTCGCAGATCGCGCACAGCCTGCGCATGCTGATCGGCGACGAGGCCTTCTTCCGCTCGGTGACGCGGCTGGTCTACGGCACGGCGACGCCGAGGCCCGGAGAGTTCCGTCCCCGCTACGGCACGACCGACGAATTCCTCGCCATCGTCAACGAGGAGAGCGGGCGCGACCTGACCTGGTTCTTCCAGGGCTATCTGTACCAGGCCGCCCTGCCCGACCTGCGCCAGACGCGGACGAACGGCGAGCTGGCGCTGGAATGGGTGACCGGAGACGGCGGCGTCTTCCCGATGCCGGTCGAGGTGGAAGTCGACGGCGAGCGGCATGTCGTGCCGATGACCGGCGGGCGCGGCCGGATCGCGGCCCCGGCGAGCGCGCACGTGCTGATCGACCCGGACAACAAGGTGCTGCGCCGGCTGGAGTTCATCGAGGCGTGGAAGGCGGCCGGCGGCGGCGACTAGACCGCCTCGGCCGTCACCGATTGGCGCACCAGCCGGCAGGCGCCCTGGGTGGTCAGGAAGGCGATGTCGGCGGCGTCGCGGCCGCAGGCGATCCGCACCAGCCCTTCGACCGGCGCAAGCCCGGTCGGATCGACCAGCCACCAGCCGTCGGACAGCCAGACCTCGAAGATGGCGTGGAAGTCCGGCGGCGTTAGCTGATGCGCGTAGGCGCTGACCGCCCGGGCCGGGATGCCCGAGGCGCGGCACAGGGTGATGCCCATATGGGTGAAATCGCGGCACACGCCGGCGCGGTCGATGAAGGTGCGCGCCGCGGTGGTTTCGCTGTCTGACGCGCCCGGCTCGTAGTCGATTTCGGCCTTGATCCAGTCGAGGATCTTCAGCACCCGGTCGCCGCCGACGGCGCCGCCGAAGGTCCGCTCTACAAAGCGCCCGAACTGGTCCGAAGGGCAGTAGCGGCTCGGCCAGAGATAGGTCAGCACCTCGGCCGGCAGGTCGCCCCAGTCGTGCTGGATCGTGACCGGAGGCAGGCCCTTCAATGTGCCGTTGTCGACCAGCGCCTCGTAGGTCAGGGCCACGTCGCCAGACAGATGGGCGCGCAGCGTTCGCGCCCCGAACTCCTCGTCCCGGTCCTCGACGAAGTCGACGAGTGGGGAGGTGGTCAGGCGTTCGTCGAGGATGGTCTGGCCGGGCCAGTGCGCGACCTGGATCTTGTAGATCGCATCGGTCGGCGGATCGAAGCGATAGACGAGGTCGGCGCGGACACGAACTTTCATGGGGCCGGACTGCGCCGGCCCCATGGTTTCGTCAATCGGTCAGGGGGAGGGGAAATCAGTCGCTCTCGGAATCGTCGTCCGAAACGACCACGACCGCGGCGGCGATCACGCCGGCGATCGCGAGGAGACCGATCACGGGAATGCCGAGGAATTCGCTGGAACTCCCGGCTTCCGCCCCTACGCGGTCTCCAACGCGGGCGGTCGCGCTTTGGCTGGTGGCGGCGGCCTGACCCGCGATCAGCAGTGATCCGGCGGCGAGGGCGGCAAGCGTCTTCTTCATGATATCTCTCTCGATTGGCCCCGATCGCAAACCGGATTGAGCGTGTTCGGTTCCCCTTCCCGCCCATCTTCCGGTTAACCAACGGTCGCCGAACCGCGACGCCTGCCGCCGTCGAGCTCGGCGGATCAGGGCTCGAGCTCGATGTCCCAGTAGAGGTAGTCGAGCCAGCTCTGGTGCAGGTAGTGCGGCGGGAAGCGGCGGCCGAACTCCTGCAGTTGCCAGGCGCTGGGCCGGTGCGGCGCGCGGCGCATCGGCATGCCGGCCTGCTGGGGCGTGCGCCCACCCTTCCTCAGATTGCAGGGGCTGCAGGCGGCGACAATGTTCTCCCAGGTCGTGCGTCCGCCCCGGCTGCGCGGGATGACATGGTCGAAGGTCAGTTCGGTCGTCGCGTTGCAGTACTGGCAGGCGAAGCCGTCGCGCAGGAAGACGTTGAAGCGGGTGAAGGCGGGCTGTCGGTCCTGATCGACGTAGTTCTTCAGCGCGATCACGCTGGGCAGGACGATCTCCATCGAGGGGCTGCGGACGACCTTGTCATAGGTCGAGACCACGTCGACGCGGTCCTGGTACACCGCCTTGACCACCTCCTCCCACGGCCAGATCGACAGCGGATAATAGGACAGCGGCCGGAAGTCAGCGTTGAGCACCAGCGCGGGCCAGCCGGACGGGGGACGGCTCAGGACCTGCATCAGGCCCTCGCCGTGTGGACGAGGCTTATTGACGCGACCGGACTGAAGACACGTCTCCTTCCCTGGCTATGCCCCGAATCTACGCCTGATTCGACAGCTTGGCGATGACGCGGCGATGAGGGTTTTACAACGCTCAGCCGCGCGCCGTGCTCCCGGGGAAGGACGGCAGGCTCCAGCCCCAGGTCAGGGCGCCGGCGCGCAGGGCGAAACCGCACGGGGCGGCGATCAGGGCGGCGCCCAGATTGGACAGGCCGAGGGCTTTCAACGCGACATAGGCGGTGGCCGCCACCAGGGCCGCGGTGACGGTGATCTCGCGCCGCAACAGGATGGATGGCTGGCCCGCCAGCAGATCGCGCACGACGCCTCCGAAGCAGGCCGTCAGGGCGCCCATGACGATGCAGAGCAGCGGCGCCCCGCCCAACGCCTCGGTCTTGGCCGCGCCGAGAACGCCGTAGGCGGCGAGGCCGATCGCGTCGAGCCACAGCAGGGCCCGGAAACGCCACGCTCTCTGGCCGAGGAACCAGACAACCAGCGTCGCGATCAGGCAGATGGCGATGTAGCGCCAGTCCTGCACCCAGAAGACCGGCGCATCGATCAGGAGGTCGCGCAAGGTGCCGCCGCCGACGCCGGTGATCGCCGCGAAGAAGGCCAGGGTGACCAGATCATGCTTCTCTCGCGCGGCGGCCAGGGCGCCGGTCGCGCCGAACACGGCGACGCCGGCGTAGTCGAGCACGTAGAGGGACGGCAGGATCGGCTCGCTGAGAGCCTCGAGCGTCGGGGCGTCGATCACGGATACGGCTCCTCCAGCGCGATCTCGCCACGCTTGACCGCTCCATACCATCCCCAGAGCAGATGCGCCGCAATGCTGCGATGGGGCCGCCAGGCTTCGGCGCGGAGATAGGCCTCCTTCTCGCGCGGACGCAGCGCCGCGCCGTCGGCCCAACGCATCGCCTCCTGCAGCGCGATGTCGCCGGCGGGGAAGACGTCCCGGCGCCCTTCGCAGAACATCAGGAAGGTCTCGGCCGTCCACTTGCCGACGCCCTTGATCGCCACAAGCCGGGCGATCGCCTCCTCGTCCGAAAGCCGCTCGAGGTGATCGAAATCGATCCGGCCTTCGACATGGGCCAGAGCGATCTCGTGCCCATAGGTCGCCTTCTGGATCGACAGGCCAAAGCTGCGCAGCGTTTCGATGTCCGTGGCCAGCACGCGGTCCGGCGTCACCTCTCCGCCCAGGCCCGCCTCGACGCGCGCCCAGATCGCGGCGGCCGAGGCGAGCGAGACCTGCTGATCGACGATCATGTGAAACAGGCCCTCGAACCCGCCGATGCGGCGTCGCCACTCGAAGGCCGGGGTCTGGGCATGGGCGCGCGCCAGCGAGGGGTCGAGTTCGACGATGGTCCGCCGCGCCGCGTCGATATCGTCCAGCCAGTAGGGTGTCTGCATACGGCGACCCTAGCGGCGGCTTCGGACGTCACAAGCGCCGGATGTGATCGCGTCCGGTTCCCGCTATCCTGCTCCGATGTTCGTCACCCGCTTCGCTCCCTCGCCCACCGGCCGGCTGCACAAGGGCCACGCCTTCTCCGCCCTGACGGCGTGGGGTGCGGCCAGGGCCGCGGGCGGCCGATTCCTCGTGCGCATCGAGGACATCGATCCGACCCGCTGCCGACCCGAATTCGAAGCCGGCATTCTCGAGGACCTGGCCTGGCTGGGCCTGGACTGGGAGCAACCGGTGCGGCGGCAATCGGACCATCTGACCGACTACGCCGGCGTGGTGGACGTGCTGGACCGGCGAGGCCTGCTGTACCGCTGTTTCCGCACCCGTAAGGAAATCCTCGACGCCATCGGCGACGCGCCGCACGGCCCCGCCGAAGCGGTCCGTCCGGGGCCGCATCCGGCCGACGAGGAGGCCGTCCTGCTGGCCGAGGGACGGCCGTTCGCCTGGCGGCTGTCGCTTGACCGCGCGCGCGAGGCGCTCGGCGGGCGGGCCTGGGAGGCGCTGGCCTTCGTCGAGGAGGGCGAAGGCCCCGCCGGCGAACGCGGGTTGATCCGGGCCAGGCCTGAAACCGCGGGCGATGTCGTGGTGGCGCGCAAGGACGCCGGGGCCGCCTATCACGTCGCGGTCACCAATGACGACGACCTGCAGGGCGTCACCCATGTGATCCGTGGCCGGGACCTGTTCGAGGCGGCGCACGTGCAGGTGCTGCTGCAGGCGCTGATGGGGTGGCCGACGCCGGTCTATCGCCACCACCGGCTGCTGACCGGCGAGGACGGCCGGCGGTTCGCCAAGCGGGACCAGTCGATGACGCTGGCGCAGTTGAAGGCCGAAGGCGTCAACCCGGTGACGCTGCGGGCGGAACTGGGCTTCTAGGCGGCCAGACGGCCCGCCGCCTTCGAGGCCGGGAAGATCACCTCGGGATCGGGCGCCTCGGCCTTCGCGCCCGGACCGCCGATGCGGCGCAGGATGTGGCGGATGATGTTGAGCCGGGCGGTCTTCTTGTGGTCGGTCGAGACCACCGTCCACGGCGCGGAACCGGTGTCGGTCTCGGCCAGCATGCGATCCCGGGCCGCCGAATAGGCGTCCCAGCGCTTCTGCCCCTCGGCGTCGAGCGACGACGTTTTGAACCGCTTGAGGGGATCATCGACGCGCTCGGCCAGCCGTTCGGCCTGTTCTTCCCGGGAGATGTCGAGCCACAGCTTGATCAGCAATATCCCCTCGTCGACCAGCATGTCCTCGAACCGCGGCGCTTCCTTGAGAAACGTCGCGTGCTGCTCCGGCGTACAGAACCCCATCACGGGCTCCACCCCGGCCCGATTGTACCAGGAGCGGTTGAAGATCACCGTTTCGCCCGCCGCGGGCAGATAGGGCGCGTACCGCTGGAAATACCACTGGCTGGTCTCGCGCTCGGTCGGCTTGGGCAGCGCCACGACCCGGGTCTGGCGCGGGGCCATGTATTCGGTGACCCGCTTGATCGCCCCGTCCTTGCCGGCGGCGTCGCGGCCCTCGAACACGATGAGGACCCGCTGGCCGGTCTCGATCGCCCAAGCCTGGGTGTCGACCAGCAGGACCTGCAGCTTCACCAGTTCCTTCTCGTAGGCGTCGTTCTTCTTTCCCATGCCGGGACCTTGAGGCCGCCGCCCGGGTCGGGCAAGCCTGTTCGAGCAGCGGCGCGGGAGCGAACCCATGGACCGACGGACGGCGATGAGCGTGATCGGGGCGGCGGCGGTCATGGGCCTGGCCCGACCGGCCCGCGCGCAAGAGACGCCCGACGCGGTGCTGGACGCCGTCTTCGCAGAGCACGCCCCGCCCGCGCTGGCGGCGGGGATCGTCGGTCGCGACGGCCTCCGCTGGTCGGGCGTACGCGGGGTGCGGCGGGCCGGCTCCTCCGACGCGGCCACCCTCGCGGACCGCTGGCACCTCGGCTCGAACACCAAGGCCATGACGGCGGCGGTCTATGGCCGGCTGGTCGAGCACGGTCTGACCCGTTGGGGCCGGCCGATGATCGACATCTTCCCGGAGATCGCCGCCCACCCTGCCTGGGAAGGGGTGACGGTCGAGCAACTGATGTCGCATCACGCCGGCCTGCGCGACGACGACCTGTTGCCGCGCGATCTTCGGGTCGCCGCGCGCGACGATCCGCGGCCGATCATCGAGCAACGGCTGGATCGGGTGCGTGCGGCGCTGGCCGCCGGGCCGGGCGGGATGGTCGGGACCTACGCCTACGCCAACATAAATTACATCCTCGCCGGCGCGGCCATCGAGCGGATCACCCGCGGGTCGTGGGAGGCGGCGATGACGGCCGAGCTGTTCGAGCCGCTGGGCATCACCACCGGCGGTTTCGGCGCGCCCGAAGGCGACCAGCCGTGGGGTCACCAGACCCTGGCCGGCGTGATGACGCCGCTCGACCCCGCCCTCAAGCCCGACAATCCGCGGCTGATGGGACCGGCCGGAACGGTGCACATGAGCCTGCCCGACTACGCCAGGTTCCTGGGCCTGTTCCTGACGGGGGGCGACGATGTGCTGAGCCGGGCCACCATCGAGACCCTGGGCACGCCCGGGGCAGGCGCGGGCCGCGCCTATGCGCTGGGGTGGGCCGTCGAGCAGATGGAGTGGGCCGACGGTCCGGTCCTCCTCCACGAGGGCTCCAACACCCTGTGGCAGGCCATCGCCCTGCTCGATCCGGCGGGAGGCGTCGGCTACGTCGCCCTGACCAACGAGTCGACGCGCGGCGCGCCGGCGGTCCGCGCCCTGGTCCGGCGGCTGGCTGCGGCGCCGGCGGACTGAGCCCGGCATGGATCGCGATCTCGCCGATTTCTGGAACCTGCTGTGGGAGGCCGGTCTGGGGCTGTGCGCGGCCTTCGCCCTGCTCAACGCCTTCGCGCCGCACCAGGACCTGCCGTGGAAGCCGCTGGATCTGAGCCATCCGATCGGCCAGGCGACGGCCGCCAAGGTGGCCGATTTCGAACTGACCCGCACCGCCGCCGCCGAGGAGGTCAAGGCCGTCACCGACGCCTGCATCCAGGTGCTGCGCGAGGCGGGCGTCACCGTCGAGCGGGCCCCGGACCGCGACGACGGCGGCTTCTGCGTGGTGCGCGGGGCGGTCAGGATCACCGGCGGGGCGGTGACGCCGCTGGCCCCCGGCGGCCTGGTCATGCAGTGCCCGCTGGCGGTGCGCTACATCATCTGGGACCGCCAGGTGCTGCAGCCGGCGGCCATGGCGACATTGGGATCGCGGGTCGCGCGGGTCGAGAACTACGGCTCCTATTCGTGCCGGCGCATCTATGGCCAGACCGACGTCTCGGTGCGGCCGTCCGAGCACGCGCGGGCCAATGCGCTGGACATCGCCGGGGTGACGCTGGCGGACGGCAGGACCGTGTCGGTGGCCGGGGACTGGGCCGGCGAGGGCCGGCGGGGCCGGGAGGGGCGGGCGTTCCTGAAGCGCATCCGCAACGGGGCCTGCCGGGTGTTCTCGACCGTTCTGACCCCCGACTACAACGAGGCCCACGCCGACCACCTGCATCTGGACGGGGCGCCGCGCGGCCTGTGCGCCTGAGCCGTTCCGGGCCGCGCGATTCGGTTTGCGGTTGACCGGCCCCGCTTTGCGCGAGACAAAGTCGCCGCAGTCCGGATTTCGCGCGGCGTCCACACCCGTGCTCGCTCCTTCGCTGAATGAGCTCGTCCAGATGGGCTGACGGGCGCTCCCGGAAGGGGCGTCTGCCTGGAAAGCGCGTTCACGGAGACGCAGACATGGCGACCGGCACGGTCAAGTGGTTCAACCCCACCAAGGGCTTCGGCTTCATTCAACCCGACGGCGGCGGCCAGGACGTGTTCGTCCACATCACCGCCGTCCAGAAGGCGGGCCTGCAAGGCCTCGATGAAAACGCCAAGGTCGAATACGAGCTGGAATCCCAGCGCGGCAAGACCTCGGCGGTGGACCTCAAGCTCCTCTGAGCTGACCCACCTCCAATCTATGAGACGGGCGCGGCGGCCACGGCCTCCGCGCCTTTCTTGTTTCAGGCCGCGATCGTCGGCCCTTCGGGACCTCCCGACCCGACGCGGCCGGGCGTCTTTTTGAGCGACGACCACTGCGCCAGCAGCACCCCTCCCAGCAGGGCCGCGCCGCCCGTCAGCTGGATCGCGGTCATGGTCTCGGCGAACAGCCACCAGCCGAGCAGGGCCGCGACGACCGGCTGGATCAGCACGGTCACGGCGGTCAGGGCCGCCGGCAGCCGGCCCAGCGACCACGCCACCCCGCCCTGCCCGATCACATGCATCAGCCCCATGGCCGCGCAGGCCGCCCAGCCCGCCGCCGAGCCCGGCACCAGCGGCTCGCCCAGCGCCAGCGACACCGCCAGCAGCAGCGGCGCGCCCAGCGCCGTCGACCACAGCATGACCCGCCCGGCCGAGGCCGCGCCCCGCGCGTGCTTCACCACGAGGAAATAGCCCGCGTACCAGAGCGCCGTGACGGCGGCGAAGGCGTCGCCGAGCCGGGGGTTCGCGCCCTGCCGCCCGTCCGCCCCCGCCGACATGGCGAAGGCCCCGCCCAGCGCCAGCGCCAGGGCCAGCACGAACAGGGCCCGCGGCCGCTCGCGGAACAGGACCCAGGCGACCAGGGTCACCACCACCGGCGTCAGATTGGTCAGCACCGTGGCGTTGGCCACCGAGGTGAAGGCGATGCCGTAGTGCCAGAAGCTGAGGTCGAGCACGAAGAACAGCGCCGCCAGCGCCATCCATTTCGTGGGCCGCCCCGTCCCCCCGCCGCCGCCGCCAAGCGAGCGGGGCCGGGCGGTCAGCACCAGCAGCAGCGGCACGGCGAAGGCCAGCCGCCAGAAGGCCGCCGCCGCCGGGCCCGCGTCGGCCAGCCGCACCAGGATCGGGGCCAGCCCCAGCACGGCGGCGGAGACGACCAGGACAGCGAGGGCGGCGGCGCGGGGCGAGAGCATGAGCGCCGTATAGGCCGACCTCGCGCCCTTCGTCTCCTCCCCTGATCGCCCCCCGCAGCGTCATCAGCGTCGGCGCCTCCGCAACAGCATCATGGCCGCGGCCGGAAGCAGGGCGGCGGCGGCCCAGGCGCCGGCGACGTGCAGGCCGCGCGGTCGCTCCCGCACCACCCCGGCGGTCGGGTCGAGTTCCTCGAGGTCGGCCGAGGCGGCCATCGTCCCGGCCGCCTCCTGTTCCTGCAGCGGGGTCTGGGTCATCGGCACATCCTCAGTCGATCGGGCTCATCAGGGTCGAAGCCGGACCGGCGGCCGGGCGGTCGCCCCGGTCGGTCGAGAGGCCGCCGCCGCAGCGTTCGAACTCCTCGCGGTAGCGGTCGGCGAGCCGGTCCTGGCGGTCGGCCTTGTCCTTGAGGTGCAGGAACCAGCTCGATTCCTCCTCGTACATGTGGGTCAGGACCGCGCCCTCGATATGCTTGAGCTTGTCCTTCCACTCGGGGGTCGAGGGGGCGATGGTCTCCCACTCGGCCATCTGCATCTTGGCGGCGGTCTGCTCGTGGTAGGCGTGGCCGGCGTGCATCTTCTCGCCGGCCTGGGCCAACGCCGGATAGAGCACCACCTCCTCGGCCATGGCGTGGGCGTTGAGGATCGCCCCCAGCTCGCGCATGGCCGCGACCCGGTCCTCGGCCGTCTCGGCCTGATGGCAGGCGGCGAAGCGGGCGCGGATCGCGTCGTGGTGATCAAGCACCTGCCACAGCCAGCCGCCGTGGCTGGCGATGGCGCGGGCGTTGGCGGAGGCCTCGATGCGGGCCTGTTCGGGCAACGGGGTGAGCTTGCCGAGAACCTTGTCGATGACGGACATGGGCGGGGGTTCCTTGCGCCGGGTTGAGGGTCGCCAAGGCAACCGGGCGCGGGGGGCCAAGTTCCCGGCTTTCTCCGCCGTCGCCGCCCTATGGATAATCCTCCGCCACCCCGTCCGGCAGCCCGGCGTCCTCGCGCCACGCCGCCCGGTTCGCGTGCAGGATCACGCCGTCCACCCACGGCGCCGACATCATCCGCCCCGTCGCGTCCCACATCTCCCCGGCCCAGCCGTACCGGCTGACCCATTCCCGGTCGCGCGCCGCCGTCTCCGGCGTCAGATGCTCCGCCCGCCACGCCAGCACGAACCCCATGTGCCACAGCGGGACCAGCCCCAGCGGCGCGCCCTGCATGGCCTCCGCCAGCTTCACCGCCACCGCCCGGGCCTCCGCCACCCGTAGCTCGAACTCGTCCCGCTTGCGCTCCGCATACCGGTCCCACCCCTCCAGCGGCTCGGGCGCCGGATCCTTCTCCCGCCGCCGCTCCCATCCCTCCGAGGCCCGTCGCCGCCACAGGTTGGCCAGCCCCACGTCATAGCGCCGCGCCAGCGACGCCCCGGTCTCTCCCCGCTCCCACGCCCGGCGGACTTCGGCCCAGGTGTCGTCGGAGCGGAGGCGTGGCGATTGTCTCTCGTACATGACAGGCAGCGTAAGGCGCCGGGGCGTCAAAATCGGACGTGGCGCCGCCATCTCCTCCCTGTCGTGCAGCGATGGGGTGGAGGGGGCCCGCTGCCGCTCCTGCATTTCTGCTATCTCTTCTCCAGGGGAATCGCGGAGGGGCGGATGCGGAAACTGGCGGGCGGGGTCGCGGGCATGGCCCTGATGGCCGGCAGCGGCGCGGCCTGGGCGCAGGTCCAGTCCGACAAGCCGGTGACGACCCTGAGCATCCCCGAGGTCCGCGCCCTCGTGGTCGAGACCGGCGGCGCGCCCGGCGAGGTCGAGCACACGAAGGACGACGAGTACCGGATCGAGGCGACCTATCCCGACGGCCTGTACATCCAGTTCGAGGGCTGGAGCTGCACCGGCGAGGGTGAGGCCAAGCGCTGCGCCGAGCTCATGATGAATGTCGATTTCGAGTTCGACAGCGAGGCCGAGGCCCTGGCCATGGAGCATGAGGTCAACATCGTCTGGCTGTCCGACATGGCGACCGGGAACCGCCTGAAGGTCTGGCGCATGGACTATCTGGCCGGCATGACGCGCGGCCGCATGCGCGGCATGGTCGAGACCTTCCTCGACGCCGTGGGCGCGGCGAGGGACATCGCCTTCCCGGCGAAGGACGGGGCGACAGCGGCGGCGAAGGGCGACTGAAGGCGTCGCCCTTCTCCCGCAAGGGGAGAAGGGTCAGATGCGCCGCCCCCTTCCCGCTTTCGTCATCCTCCGGCGAGCGCAGCGAGACCGGGGGACCCAGCGGCGCCGAAGGCGATCTGTTCAGGCAGGCTGTTTCAGCGGCGGCGCTCCCGGCAGGGTCGCGCTTGCGCGCGCCGCTGGGTCCCCCGGTCGCGGCGCTGAAGCGCCTTGCCGGAGGATGACGAAAGCTCAGAGCGTAAGCCGGTACGTCCCGCGCCGCTCGCCGAACGCCAGCCAGCCCCGGTCGCGCAGCACCTGCAGCTGCTGCCTGATCTTCGGGCGGACGTTGCGGTTGCCCGGATAGAGCGCCGCCAGCGTCGCCTCCTGGGCGTAGACGTCCTCGAGGGTGAACGCGTCCCGGCCGACCGCCTCGACCGCCTTCATCACTGCCAGCAGCCAGCCGCGCGCGGGCGCCGCCGTCTCGCGCAGGAACAACGTCGACCGCCACCGCGCCCGGACCTCCGCCTGCGGCACCGGGACGCCGGCTCGGATCAGCGGGATGCGGCCGGCGGCGGGGACGTCCTTCAGCCGGATGGTACAGCCCTGCCAGCCGGCGCGGCGGGCGTTCGGGCCCAGCGGCGGGCGCGGCCGGATGATGGCCCCGATGAAGAAATGGCGCGGCACGACGATGAGGTCGCAGACGCGATGCGCCGCGCGGTCGTAGCCCATGACGAACAGGCTGGGATTGTTGGCGGCCGCCAGCCGCTGCTGCATGGCGCCCCACGCCCCGGCGGGCAGCACGCCCGCGATGGGGCCCTTGCCCGCCTTGAGCTCATATTCCTCGCCGCAGTCGGCGCAGCGGAAGTCGCCGACGCGGGTGTTATTCGGCAGGGGCGGCAGGCGGTCGGCCGGACAGGCAGGGCAGAAGCCGTGCTCGGCCATCCAGCCCTCGGTCAGATGACGCGCCTGCTGGGTCCCGCTGCGGTAGACGGCGCTGGGCTCGGCGAAGCCGAGACTGCACCACGAGCTGGTATCGTCCCCCATCCACCCACCGTAGCGGGTGGAAGGGCGGGGGTCACGACGGACTCATTCCCGCGCCTTGTCATCCCGGCCGGAGAGCCGGGACGACGGTGCGCCCTCAGGCCCGCTCCCGGAAATCGCGGCGCGATTGTCCGGGAGCCAGGCAGCGGCGAGCCCGGTCCCCACCTGTCTTCCGGATAGCGGCTCACGCCGCTTCCGGGAGGATGATGCTCTGCGGTCGGGCGTCCCGGATCACCGCTTCGCGGTGTCCGGGATGACAAGCGCCTGCATGTCTGACCGCCGGTGGTTCAGCCCTTGCCGCGCGAGTAGCGATCGATCTCGTCGCCATTGGCGTCGAGGGCCACGACATGGCGGGCGTCGAACTCGACCACGCCCTGCTCTTTCCATTTGATCGAGGGGTCGCCGTCATAGGCCAGGTCGACGGCCTCCTCGAGGGAGTCGGCTTCGACTTCCGTGGTGTAGTCGACGTAGGCGTCGACGCGGCTGAGGATGGTGAACTTCGGCATATGCCCCTCCAAGGCAAAGCCTGCCGCAAATCATGAACAGGCGCCACCAACCTCGAGTGGTATGCTGCTTGGCTGTCCAAGGCGACTTCGATACCGTCGGGTCGGACTCAGGGGGCAACGAAGATGGCTACGAATCCGGGCATCCATGCGAACGTCAGGCTGGATGTCTTTACCCATGCAGAACGCAATATAGTCTCGGCATTGGCAGGCTACTTCTATGTCACCACCGGCAGCGAAGAGTTTGTGGGGGGATCACGCTACACATACGTAACAGTTCGCCCATCTCATAAGATCGAACACGCTCTACCAAACGCACGCGAATTCGTTGTTCTCTTTGCCGACTATGAGAATTTCGAAGCGCGCACGCTGACTGCATATGGCAAAATATCTGACTTCTTTACTGATTCTTTGCGGGTAAACCGTCATTTTCGAATTCTTATTTCTAAAGACAAGAAAATAACGGACAAGCTACGGAAGATTTGTATCGATGAGCCGGATATCCCCGTAACACTCCCGTTCACGTATGATAATATATGCGACGGGGATATCTGCAAGAACATCATCGAGGCCACTCGAGAGAACTATTACTTTCGCGACCTCTTCTCTCAGCGCGATCCGCTTCGCGAAAGCACCTTCTTCTTTGGGAGGTCGGAACTTCTCGCCGCAATGAGAGACCGCATGTCCGGCGGCGAAAACTCCGGCATTTTTGGACTTCGGAAGAGCGGGAAGACTTCGATTCTCCTTGCATGTGAGAGGCTGGCGAAAACCGACGGCCACCGCTTCGTCCATATCGATTGTCAAAGCGCTAGTACGACATCCGCCCGCTGGAACGAGCTACTCCGCGCAGTAGCGATTGAGGTTCGAAAAGCTGCGGGTTTAGCCATAACGCCTGTTCAGCTAGGCGACTTTTCGCCCGTTGAGGCAGCACGTTCTTTCGAGAAAGCACTCGCCGATTCTTATTCTCAAGGAAAGCGCAAGACTATTCTGGCGTTTGACGAGGTGGAACACATCTCCCCTCAAACAGGGATTGGCCACTGGCGCGACGGACAAGACACGTTGCTGTTCTGGCAAACAATGCGATCAATCCATCAACGCATGGCCAATCGCATGTGTTTCATCGTCGCCGGAACTAATCCAGTAATTACCGAATGCCGCGAGATTGCTGGATCCGACAATCCACTCTTGGCGTACATATCCGTCGACTATCTTCCAGGATTCACAGACCACGAACTCCGCCAGATGTGCGAGTCGCTCGGCGATCTCATGGGGATGAACTTTTCTCTAGAGGCCATTGCGGCTCTCTATGGCGCCTTAGGCGGACATGCGTTTCTCAGTCGACAGGTGGCGAGCCACATTCATAAGCAACTGCCGTTCGAAGGACGCCCAGTTCGGGTCGAGGTTGAACATGTCCAGCAAGCCGTGAGCTCATTCGACTTTAAGCCGCTTTTTGACGACGTCCTATCCTCACTCAAGTCTCGCTTCCCCGATGAGTACCAGCTTCTCGAATGGTGCGCGCTTGGCGATGAGGACAAGGTCGAAGAGTTTCTTAACCTTGATCCAAAGTTTGCTGCTCACCTAACAGGCTATGGCCTAGTCCGGCAAAGCGGTACTGCTTTGACACCAAGAATGAAGCTCGTGTCCGACTACCTAAGGATGTCCGCGCGGGTGAGCGGGGTAGTCAAAAGAGATGAGGACAGGTGGGCCCTTATCGCGAAAAAACGCGGTGTGTTGGAACGCGACCTGCGGGCGATTGTCAGAGGACGTATGATCGACAAATACGGTCGCGCGGGAGCCGCAGACGGATTGCGCGGTCTTCTGAACCGCAATCGCGCGGATGCTCTGGTAGATTGCAGCTTCGAAGAAATTTTCTCGCAGACAGACTGTCGCCTCTACTTCTCAGACATCATCTCCGTAACTGGCCATGAGCCCGATTATTGGTCCGAAAGGCTCGGATTCGAATTCTCTGAACTAAAACCCATGATGATCGCCATAAACGATCTTCGCGCCGACGCGCATGCCAAGAGCATCGCTGACGGCGATTTTGAGCGTCTTGTAAGTTACATCGATTCTGTTCAAGCCGCCATCTAGTATGCGTCACGGGAAGGCGGGGCTAGCGCCCCGCCCCTACAGCCTCGACTTCCTGAACGCCTCCGCCTTCTCCGCCGCCGCGTCCGCCCGCCAGCGCTTCGGCGCGCTCTTGTCGACCGTCTCCCCCTCGGCCGTCAGGACCTCGTTGGCGAACTCGAGGTCCATCAGCTTCATGCGCTTGATCTCGTCGCGCAGACGGGCGGCCTCCTCGAACTCGAGGTTGGCGGCGGCGTTGCGCATGCGGCCTTCGAGGTCCTTGAGGGCGGCCTGGAAGTTGCTGCCGACGAAGGGCTTGGCGTCCTCCTTCACCCCCGGCGCGGTCAGCTGATCCAGCGCGCGGGACTCATAGGGGCTGGCCATGATCTCGCGGATGTCGCGCTTGACCGACTCCGGGGTGATGCCGTGTTCGGCGTTGTACTCTTCCTGTTTGGCGCGGCGGCGGTTGGTCTCGGCGATGGCGCGCTCCATCGAGCCGGTCATGCGGTCGGCGTAGAGGATGACGCGGCCGTCGACGTTGCGGGCGGCGCGGCCGATGGTCTGGATCAGGCTGGTCTCGGAGCGCAGGAAGCCCTCCTTGTCGGCGTCGAGGATGGCGACCAGGCCGCACTCGGGGATGTCGAGGCCCTCGCGCAGCAGGTTGATGCCGATCAGGACGTCGAAGGCGCCCATGCGCAGGTCGCGCAGGATCTCGATCCGCTCCAGCGTGTCGACGTCGGAGTGCATGTAGCGGACGCGGACGCCCTGCTCGTGCATGTATTCGGTCAGGTCCTCGGCCATCTTCTTGGTCAGCACCGTGACGAGGGAGCGGTAGCCGTTGCGGGCGACGGCCTTGACCTCGTCGATGACGTCGTCGACCTGGTTGCGCGTGTCGCCGCTGACCGGGCGGATCTCGACCGGGGGGTCGATCAGGCCGGTGGGGCGGATGACCTGTTCGGTGAAGACGCCGCCGGTGCGCTCCATCTCCCACGGGCCGGGGGTGGCGCTGACGAAGACGGTCTGGGGGCGCATGGCGTCCCATTCGTCGAACTTGAGCGGGCGGTTGTCGATGGCGCTGGGCAGGCGGAAGCCGTACTCGGCCAGGGTCGACTTGCGGCGGTAGTCGCCGCGGTACATGGCGCTGATCTGGCCGACGGTGACGTGGCTCTCGTCGACGAACAGCAGGGCGTTGTCGGGGATGTATTCGAAGAAGGTGGGCGGCGGCTCGCCGGGGGCGCGGCCGGTCAGCCAGCGGGAGTAGTTCTCGATGCCGGCGCAGGAGCCGGTGGCCTCCATCATCTCCAGATCGAAGCGCACCCGCTGTTCGAGGCGCTGGGCCTCCAGCAGCTTGCCGTTCTCGACCATCCAGTCGAGCGTCTCCTTCAGCTCGGCCTTGATGCCGGTGATGGCCTGGTTCAGCGAGGGGCGCGGGGTGACGTAGTGGCTGGCGGCGTAGACGGTGATCTCGGTGAGGTCGGCGGTCTTCTTGCCCGTGAGCGGGTCGAACTCCTGGATCGACTCCAGCTCGTCGCCGAACAGCTGGATGCGCCAGGCGCGGTCCTCCATGTGGACGGGGAAGACCTCGAGCGTGTCGCCGCGCTTGCGGAACATGCCGCGCTCGAAGGCGGCGTCGTTGCGCTTGTACTGCAGGGCGATCAGGTCGGCGCGGAGCTTGGCCTCGTCGATCTGGTCGCCGACCTTCAGGGTGAAGGTCATGGCGGTGTAGGTCTCGACCGAGCCGATGCCGTAGATACAGCTGACCGAGGCGACCACGATCACATCGTCCCGCTCCAGGATCGCCCGCGTCGCCGAGTGGCGCATCCGGTCGATCTGCTCGTTCACCGAACTGTCCTTCTCGATGTAGGTGTCGGTGCGCGGGACGTAGGCCTCGGGCTGGTAGTAGTCGTAGTAGGAGACGAAATACTCGACGGCGTTGTCGGGGAAGAAGGATTTGAACTCGCTGTAGAGCTGGGCGGCGAGGGTCTTGTTGTGGGCGAGGATCAGGGCCGGGCGCTGGGTCTGTTCGATGACCTTGGCCATGGTGAAGGTCTTGCCGGAGCCGGTGACGCCGAGCAGGACCTGATCGCGTTCGCCGGTGTTCGCGGTCTCGACCAGTTCGGCGATGGCCGAGGGCTGGTCGCCGGCGGGGGTGTATTTCGTCTCCAGCCGGAAGGGGATGTGCTTGCGGTTGTCGGGGCGGTCGGGGCGGTGCGGGGTCCAGTCGCTGGGCGCGCCGGGGGCCTCGTCGGGGGGGAGGCGCGGGCCGGTGACGGGGGCGAACATGGGGGCGCGGTTCGACTTCACCGCCGGATCGAAGATGAATTTCGCCGGGGCCTCGGCGAGGCCGGCGCTCTGGCCGGGGACGTGGACGGGCTTGCCGGACTTGCTGGGGGAACGGGCCATGAACGCAATCTAGGGGGCGGGAGGCGACAGCGCCATAACGTCGGGGGCGGCGGGGGGATGCGGCGGGCGGCTGCTGACAGCAGGGTGTCAGCAGGCGTCAGGTCCCGTCGGCTTGCCGCCGCCTCGCGGTTCGGTGAAGCTGGGCCGGAACGGGAGATCACGGCGATGCGGGCGGTTTCACGGATGGGGGCGCTCGCGCTGGGGCTGCTGCAGGCGGCGGCGGCGGCGGGCGGAGCCGGGGCGCAGACCCCCACGGGGGCGGCCCCGGCGCAGCGTCCGCCTCAAAACCAGTGCGAGGCGGTGCGCGACGTCGACTTCCGCACGCTCGAGCGCGAACGGGCCCGCGCGGTCGCGGCGAACGGCCCGCAGACCTCGGACATGCTGGACGTGGTGAGCATCCCCGAATGGGCGGCCCGGCGGCCGCCGGCGGACGCGCCGGTGGTGATCCGGGCGCGGATGCCGCCGGGCGGGGGCTACAGCTCGGACCACCGCTCGGTGGTGTGGCGCGAGGCGGACGGCAGCTGGTGGTTCTGGCGGCACAGCGTCAACGAGGGCGCGCCACGCCCGCCCCCGGCGTCCCCCCAGGGCCTGAGCGCCGACGAAGCCCGGGCCTGGGACGCCGAACAACGCGTCGGCCGCACGGACGAGGAGCGCTGGTGGCCGCCGAAGGAGGGCCGGCTGGCGGCCCGGCAGGCCGCGCAGATGGAGGCGGCGTGGAGCGATCCCTGCCGCGCCTGGGATCCCGACTGGTGGCCGCACGATCTGCCGCTGAACCGGCGCATCGACGGCTCGCGGCGGCGGCTGTGCCCGCAGGACAGTTCGGCCATCATCGCCGACATGGCCGAGGCGGGCGGGCCGCGGCGGCGGGTCGGCGGCGCCTGCATCAATGGCACGCCGACCTACCGGATGATCCAGATCGCCGCCTACGCCGCCGCCGACGCGGCGCACTAGTCGCCAGATCTTGTCGGGCGGTGGCGGAAGGACGATGTCCCTGTCCGAAAGCCGCGAGACGGCCGGCCGGCTCCCCGGCATGACCGGGCTTACAAGGAGACACGCCCATGACCGCCTTCCGCGACCTGCACCGATCCGGCCTGCTGATCCTGCCCAACGCCTGGGACGGGGGCTCGGCGGCGCTGATGCGCTCGCTGGGGGCGAAGGCGATCGCCACGACCAGCGCGGGCGTGGCCTGGGCGCTGGGCTGGCCGGACGGCGACGCCTTGCCGGTCGAGCGGGTCGTCCAGGCGACGCGGGACGTGGTGCGGGCGGCGCAGGGGCTGCCGGTCTCGGTCGATTTCGAGGGCGGCTATTCCGACGATCCCGCCGAGGTCGCGGCGGCGGCGCGGACGGTGGTCGAGGCGGGGGCGCAGGGAATCAATATCGAGGACGGCGGCGGCTCGCCGGAGGCGCTGGCGGCCAAGATCGCGGCGATCCGGGCGGCGGTGGGACCGGAGCTGTTCATCAACGCCCGCTGCGACGTGTGGCTCGCCGGCGTGGGGGCGGCCGGGACGCGCGTGGCCGAAGCGGCGCGGCGCGGCGCGATCTACCGGGCGGCGGGCGCGGACGGGCTGTTCGCGCCGGGACTGGTCGACGAGGCGGGCATCGCGGAGCTGGTCAAGGCGACGGAGGCGCCGCTGAACCTGCTGGCCTTCCCCGGCCTGCCGGATGCGCGGGCGCTGGAGGCGCTGGGCGTGCGGCGGCTGAGCGCGGGATCGGGGATCGTCGGAGCGGCGCTGGGCCGTGCGGCGGCGCTGACCCGCGGCTTCCTCAAGGACGGCCGGTCGGCGCCGCTGATGGACGGGGCGCTGGGCTGGGGCGAGCTGAACGCGCTGATGCCGGAGAACCGATGAGCGACGCGCCCGTCCATCTCACCCTGTCGTGGCTGGACAGCCCGATCGGCCCGCTGGCCCTGGCCTGCGACGGCGCGGACGTGCTGCGCGGCCTGTCGTTCGGCGACGGATTGGTCAAGGCGATGCGGCGGGAATACCCGGATGCGGCCCTGGCCGACGGCGCGGTCCCGGCGGCGCTGGCGCGGACCATCGCCGCCTATTTCGAAGGTGACCGAGAGGCCCTGACGCGGGCGCCGTGGTCGCTGGACGGAGCGGTGGCGGGCGACGGCTTTCACGCCCGCGTCTGGCGGGCGCTGGCCGGGGTGCCGGCGGGCGTGACCATCAGCTACGGCGAGATGGCGAAGCGCGCGGGCGAGCCCGGCGCGGCGCAGGCGGCGGGGGTGGCGCTGAACCGCAACCCCATCCCGCTGGTGCTGGCCTGCCACCGGGTGATCGGGGCGGACGGGGCTCTGGTCGGCTTCGGCGGCGGGCTGGAGCGCAAGGGCTGGCTGCTGCGCCACGAGGGCGCGCTGCTGATCTAGCCGAACAGGCCGGCCAGCTCCCGCCCCGCCAGCACGCAGAACAGCAGGCCGCCGGCCCCGAGCATGGCGTTCGACAGCCAGCCGCTGCGCCATTCGGCCGGGGTGCGCTGCGAGTTGAGCAGCCAGATCAGGGTCAGGGCCAGGAAGGGCATGAACAGGGCGCCGAGCGCGCCGTAGGCGACGATCAGGCCGAAGGGCCGGTCCATGAACAGCAGGGCCATGGGCGGGAAGGTCAGCCACAGCAGGTAGCCGCGGTAGGCGGGGCTGGCCTCGCCCGTCGCCGCCGGGTCGCCGGAGCGGCCGCGCAGGTGGGCCCAGAAGTCGGCGAACATCAGGCTGACCCCCTGCCACACCCCGATCAGCGACGAGAAGCTGGCCGCGAAGAAGCCGATCAGGAACAGGACGCCGACGACGTCGCCGAAGCGCTCGCGCAGCACGCCGTCGAGGTCGAGCAGGCCGCGCTCGCCGCCGGCCAGGGCGATGTTGGAGGCATGGAGCAGCTCGGCGCCGACGATCAGCATGGCGATGACGAAGACGCCGGTGACGGCGTAGCCGACGCGGTTGTCGAGCCGCATGACGGTCATCCACGCGGGCCCGCGCCAGCCCTTCTGGCCGATCCAGTAACCGTAGGCGGCCAGGGTGATGGTGCCCCCTACCCCGCCGATCAGGCCGAGGGTGTAGTAGGCGGCGCCCGGCGGCAGGGAGGGCGCCAGGCCGCGGGCCAGCGCCGGCAGGTCGGGGGCGACGATCACCGCCAGGGCCGTGACGGTGACGAACATCACCGCCACCAGCGCCGTCATCACCTTCTCGAACACCGGGTAGCGGTTGAACCAGACCATCACCAGGCCGATGACGCCGAAGATCATGGCCCAGGCCTTGAGATCGAGCGCCAGCGGCGTGCCGTCCAGCAGCGCCGCCACCGGCAGGGCCGAGGCGGTCATGGCGGTGGCCCCGTAGACGAAGCCCCAGACCACCACATAGACGCCGAAATAGACGCTGGCCCAGTTGAGACGGCCGCCGAACCAGCCGGGCCCGAGGCTGGACCAGCCGTCGAAGATGGTCCGACCGGAGGCGAGCGCCCAGCGGCCGACGGCCTCGGCCAGCGAGATCTTCAGCAGCGTGCCGAGCACCGCCGCCCAGAGCAGGGCGTAGCCGAACATCGAGCCGGCGATCAGGGTGGCGACAAGGTCGCCGGCCCCGACGCCGGTGGCGGCCGCGACGAGACCGGGACCGATCAGGCGCCAGCGGGAGCCGGGGGCGGGGGCGGTGTCGGGCTCGGTCATGCGGCGGAAGCTCCTGTGCGCAGAAGCTTAGCCGGAAGGCGGGCCGGTTGTCGCGGTGCGCTGTCGGCCATGCCATGGGCGGCCGGGCCGGACGACCAAGGGGGCGGCGAACCGCCCCCGGCCAGACCTTAGCGGCGGAGGCTGACGCGGGCCTCGAGGTCGGCCCAGCGGCGGGTCAGGTCGCGCAGCTCGTCGCGCAGGCGGGCGGCCTCCGAGCGGCTGATCTGGCCGCTGCGCTCGCCGGCGACGATGCGGGCCTCGATCTCGGCCGCGCGGGAGTCGTAGCCGTAGCCGCCGTCATACGCGACATCGCCGACGCGGCGGTCGAGGTCGGCGAGGCGAGCGGTCAGGTCTTCCTGCTCGCGGGCGCTCAGGCCGTCGCGGCGATAATCGGACTCGAGCCGGACCAGGGCGTCGAAGTCGGCCCGCAGCCGGGTTCCCTCGCTGCGGGTCAGGGCGCGGTCCCGCACGCCCACGTCGACGCGGGCGAAGAAGGCCGCGCGCTGCTCGTCCAGCGGACGCCAGTCGCCATAGCCCATGTCGTCGTCACGGCGCTCGTCGCCGACGCGTTCGGCCAGGGCGCGGTACCGGTCGCGCAGGTCCCGGCGCTCGGTCGTGGTCATCCGGCCGTCGGCGGCGTAGCGGGTCTCAAGCTGCACGAGGACCTCGTAGTCGTCGCGCAGGCGGCTGGCCTCGGTGCGGCTGATCGAGCCGGCGCGGACGCCGGCGTCGATGCGGGCGTCGAGATCGGCGCGGCGCTGGTAGAGGGGCCGACGGCCCCGGCTCCAGTCCTCGTCGAGGACCTCGTCGTCGGGCTGGGCGGTCTGACCGCCGAACAGGGCGCCGAGGATGGCGCCGAAGACGCCGCCGGGCTGATCCTGCACGGAGGGCTGCCCATAGCTCTGGCCGGAGCCGTAGGAGTCGTCGGGATAGAGCGGTCCGACGGTGGCGGCGGCGCCGCTGCAGCTCAGCACGCCGTCGCGGTTGGTGATGGCGCTCCGGCAATCGACGCTGCGGATCGAGCTCCAGCGGAAGCCGCCCTCGGTCTGGCATTCCGCCGAGACGTAGCCGTTGGCCAGTTGCTCGACGTTGCGGCACGACGAGGGCACGCCGGCCTGACCGGACTGATAGCTGGTGTAGGGCGTCTGGGCTTGGGCGGCGCCGGCGGCGGACAGGGCCAGCGCGCCGGCCGCGAGGGCCGACAGGGTGTGGGTCGCGGTCATGGGGGTTCTTTCCGGCGAATGCCTCGAGCGGAGAGAACGGGGGTTGACAGGGAAAGGTTGCCTCGACGGCGGCTTGAGGGAGCCCTCTCCCCCTGCGGCGGAGGAATGGCTAAGGCTTCCTCCATGACCGCCCTGCCTCTGACCGAGATCCTGTTGCTGCTGGCCGCGTTGATCGCCGCCGGGCTGGTGGGCGGCGTCATCGCCGGGCTGTTCGGCGTGGGCGGCGGCACGGTGATCGTGCCGGCGGTGTTCTACGCCTTCGAGGTGCTGGGCGTCGGCGGCGAGAGCAATCTGCACGTGGCGATCGGGACCTCGCTGCTGACCATCGTCGCGACCTCGTGGCGGTCGCTGAGGGCGCACCGGACGCACGGGGCGGTGGACGAGGTGGTGCTGAGGACCTGGACGCCGTGGGTGGCGTTCGGGGGGCTGGTCGGGGCGGCCGTGGCGGGCGTGACCTCCATGGAGGGACTGGCCATCGTCTATGCCGTCTGCCTGGCGGGGGTGGCGGCGCAGCTGGGGCTGATGCCCGAGCGGGTGGTGCTGCGGCCGGATCTGCCGACGGGTTGGGGGCGGCGCGGGTTCGGGACGGTGATCGGCGGGCTGTCGGCGATGATGGGGATCGGCGGCGGCAGCTTCGGCGGCATGCTGATGACCCTGTGCGGGCGGCCGATCCACCAGGCGGTGGCGACGGCCTCGGGCTTCGGGGTGGCGATCGGGGCGACGGCGACGCTGGGCTTCGTCGTGTTCGGCTGGGACGCGGTCGGGCGGCCGCCGCTGTCGCTGGGCTATGTCAACGTCCCGGGCGCGGTGGTGATGGCGGTGCTGACCACGGCGGTGGCGCCGTGGGGCGCGAAACTGGCGCATTCGCTGGACCGGCGCGTGCTGAGGAAGGCGTTCGCGCTGTATCTGCTGGCGACGGCGGTGGTGGTGGTGGTGAAGGCGGTTTGAGGGAGTGGCTAGTGGTTAGTGGTTAGTGGTTAGTGGCTGGCCGCCGCCTGTGCGACGGAGCCGTCCACGCCGCCCTTCCGCAGACAGGGAAGCGGCAATCACTAGCCACTAACCACCAATCGCCTACGGCCGGAGCGTCAGCCCCGCCGGCGTGGCGCTGAACGAGGACAGCCGCCCCAGATAGCTCATGCCGAGCAGGCTGTGCGGCAGGCCGGCCTCGACGACGAGGGCCTCGACGCGGTCGACCCGGGCGCCGGCGACGGCGACGGCCTGAAGCTCGACCGCGGCGGCGCGGACCGGGCCGGAGGCGGTGACCACGGTGGCGGAAAAGTCGGCGGGCTCGAGCCTGAGGCCGAGGCGGGCGGCGTCATCGCGGGTCAGGGCCACGACGCTGGCCCCGGTGTCGACCATGACGCGGACGGCGCGGCCCTCGATCAGGGCGTCGGCCCAATAGTGGCCGTTGGCGGCCTTTAGCACCTGGGCGGGGGCGCCCGCTGCCGGAGTCGAAGGGACGGGCGTGGCGGCCTGGGCCTGGCCGCGCAGGCCGGCCTGATCCATCCCCCAGGCGGTGGTCAGGGCCGAGGCGACGGCGAGGGCCATAACGGCCGCGGAGGACAGGTCGAACCGCATCATGGGGTTTTCGCACGAGGCGGTTGGGATGCGGTGAAGAGGGATGGTTGGCGGGGGGTTAAGGCGGGAGGCTATTCCCGCGCTTTCGCGCGCACCGGCAGCTCCGCCATGATCCGCGCCCTCTCCGCGTCGGTGAGGCCGCTCCAGCCGCCGATCTCGGACAGGGTGCGCCAGCAGCCGAGGCACAGGCCGGTGGCGCCGTCGACGATGCAGACCTTGACGCAGGGCGTGGCGATCGAACGCGGCGGGCCGGGCGGCGGCGGGGTGGCGGGCATCGGGGATCAGTAGCCGGTCGGGAGGCCATGGGGAATTGTCGCGGACGGCGGATTGCGGCACTGCTGGCGCATGACCCTGATCCAGACAGAACGGCGCGGCGCCATCGAACTATGGACCCTGTCGCGGCCCGAGCGGCTGAACGCCCTGCCCGACCTCGAGGACGGCGAGGCCTTCGCGGCGGCGTGCGCGGCGGTGAACGCCGACCCCGGCGTGCGCTGCGTGGTGATCACCGGCGCGGGGCGGGCCTTCTCGGCCGGCGGCGACCTGAAGGCGATGCGCGACCGGCGCGACCTGTTCGCGGGCACCGGCGCGGAAATCCGCGACCGCTATCGCCGGGTGGTGCACCGGATCGTGCGCTCCCTGTACGGGCTGGAGGTTCCGCTGGTGGCGGCGGTCAACGGACCGGCCATGGGGCTGGGCTGCGACATCGCCGGGCTGGCGGACATCCGGCTGGCCTCGACCGAGGCGACGTTCGGCGTGCCCTTCCTCAAGCTGGGCATATTGCCGGGCGACGGCGGGGCCTGGCTGCTGCCGCGAAACGTCGGCTATGCGCGAGCGGCCGAGATGCTGTTCACGGGAGATGCGATCGACGCGGCGACCGCGGAGCGCTGGGGGCTGGTCAACCACGTGGTCGCGCCGGAGACCCTGATCGACGAGGCGCTGAAGGCGGCCGGCAAGGTCGCGGCGCACGGGCCGCAGGCGCTGCGCATGGCCAAGACCCTGCTGCGCCAGGGCCGCGACATGAATTTCGACCAGATGCTCGAGATGACCGCGGCCATGCAGGCGCTGGCGCATCTGACCGAGGATCACGCCGAAGGGGTGGCGGCGGTGCTGGACAAGCGGCCGGCGGACTTCACCGGCCGCTGAGCGTCAGGACGCGGCCGGAGCCTGCATGGCCCGGTCGGCGGTGACGCCGGCGGCGGCGGCGCGCGGGGCGCCGGCGCGTTCGCCCGGCTTCATGAACTTGACCAGCACCCGCTGGCCGATCAGCAGCGGGGCGTTGTCGGCCGAGACGACCACCTCGACGACCCGCTCGTCGGTACGTTGCGACGGGTCCTCGGAGGCCAGCTTGCGGGCGCCGAACAGGGGGGCGCGGCGAAGGACGCGGCCGACATAGACCTTGGACTGGTCGACCTCGGAGACCAGTTCGACCTCCTGGCCGTCGGTGACGTTGGGGATGTCGGCCTCGACGATCTCGGCGCGGACGATGCGCTGGGTGTCGGGCTCGAGGTCGAACATGTTGGACACGTTCAGGGTCGAGGCGCCGGCGCCCGGGTTGGCGTAGCGGCGCACGATGCGGCCGTCCATCGGGGCGCGGATCACCGTCAGTTCGAGGTTGTAGGCGGCCTCGTTGAGACGGGCGCGGGCCGTCTGGATGGCGGCCTGCTGCGAGGCGAGGCGGGCCTCGGCCGTGGCGATGGCGTCGCGGGCCTCGTCGATGCGTTGGGCGGCGACGAAATTGGTGTCGACCAGTTGCTCGAGCCGCTCGTACTCACGGCGGGCGGTGCTGATGTCGACCTGGATCATGCGCAGCTGGCTCTGGGCCTGGGCGACCTCGGCCTGGGCGCGGGCCAGGGCCAGGCGCGGCTCGTCGTCTTCCTGGCGGGCGAGGATCTGGCCGGAGGCGACGCGCTGGCCTTCCTGCACATAGACCGCCTTGACCACGCCGCCGCGGCGGGCGGCGACCTGGATGATGCCGCCCTCGACGTCGGCCTTGCCGTTGGCGATGGCCGCGTAGGGGCTGTCGATCTTCTCGGCGGCGGCCTTCTCCTGCTCGACCTTCTTCGCGGCCGCGCCCTGCTGCATGAACGCGAAGCCGACGACGACGAGGATGATCAGCGCCAGGCCGATCCAGAGCCACTTGTTCTTGAGGAAGCGGGGCATTTTTCGGAGGTCCTTGAGGATCGGTCTAGTGCGAGCCGAGGGTGGCGTTGGGATCGGGGGTGCGGCGCTGGTCGTCGAGAATGCGCCCGTCCTCGATGTGGATGACCCGGTCGGCCCAGGCCTCGAGGCGGGGATCGTGGGTCACGCAGACGACGGCGGCGCCGTGGTCGGTGGCGGCGCGGCGCAGCAGGCGGATGACCACCTGGCCGTTCTCGCCGTCGAGGGCCGAGGTCGGTTCGTCGGCGAACAGCAGGGCCGGGTTCTTGGCCAGGGCGCGGGCGATGGCGATGCGCTGCTTCTCGCCGCCGGACAGGGAGTCGGGCTTCTGGTTGAGGCGGGCGCCGAGACCGACCTCCTCGAGGGCGGCGACGGCGCGGCGGCGGGCCTCGTCCTTGGGCACGCCCTGGTACTTCAGCACGGTCATGACCTGCTGGGTCGCGGTCAGGGCCGGGAACAGGTTGAAGCCCTGGAAGATGAAGCCGCAGTTATCGAGGCGAAATTTGTCGATGCGGCCGGGCGAATGGTCCCACAGGTCGTCGACGTCGAGGGCGTCGACGCGT
Organism: Caulobacterales bacterium; assembly: GCA_016183935.1. Taxonomy (GTDB): domain Bacteria; phylum Pseudomonadota; class Alphaproteobacteria; order Caulobacterales; family Caulobacteraceae; genus Brevundimonas. The sequence continues at coordinate 59,727 of JACPDR010000019.1, read as the reverse complement.
CCCTGCTCGGGCTTGAGCAGGCCCGACAGGGCGGCGACGAGGGTCGACTTGCCCGAGCCGGACGGGCCCATGACCATGGTCATCTCGCCATGGCGCGCGTCGAAGTCGACGCCCTTGAGCACCTCGATGAAGGTGCGGCCGGTCTTGAAGCGCTTGACCAGGCCCTTCGCCTCGATGGCGGAGGTTCCGGCGAGGCCGTGAGTGACGGTGTTCGGGTTCATCGCAGCAGGTCCGCCGGCTGGCTCTTCTTCAGGACGCCCAGCGACAGGAAGCCGGAGGCGAGGGCGATGACCAGCAGCATGACGCAGACGCCGGCGACCATCGGGATCGGGAAGGCCATGGTCAGACCGCCCATCCGGGCCAGCAACGACACGCCCCAGGTCAGCAGGCCCGCCGCGAAGATGCCTACGATTCCGACCCAGAAGCTGAGCTCCATGACGATGGCGCGCAGCGAGCCCATCGAGACGCCGAGGGCGCGCAGGGAGGCGAACTCCTTGATGTTGGCCATGATGGCGCCGCGCAGGGTCTGCCAGGTGATGGCCACGCCGATCAAAATTCCGAGGATGAGCGAGAAGATCAGGGTGATGACGATGAAGCTCTCCTTGAGGAGGGCCGCTTGGTTGGCCTGGCCTAATTCGGCCCGGGTCCAGGCCTTGAACTGGCCTCTCGACTGGGCGTTGAGCTGGGCCACGACCCGCTCGGAATCCGCGCCCGGCCGGATCCCGACCATCAGCGGCCCGACGCGGTCGCCGGTGCTGGCCTCGCCGAGCATGCGCAGGGTGTCGCGCGACATGACCACGCCGGCCTGCATCATGTTGGGATAGCCGCGGGTGACGGCGACGACGCGCACCGTCTTGCCGTTATAGATGGCCTTGTCCCCCAGCTTGACGCCGAGACGGCCCAGGGCGGTCTCGTCGATGGCGACGCCGAACGGCTGGCGCAGCGCCTCGACCAGGTCGGGGGAATAGTCGGTGGGGACGGTCACGGCGCCCGGGACCGCGTCGATGATCGAGACCTGGACGAACTCGGTCTTGCGCGGAGCATCCCCTTCGACGACGTTCTGCCAGCGGCCGCCGGAGCCATCGAGGTCGGCCACGGCGATCACGTCGGGATGGCTCTGGACCACCGGCATGATCCGCCGGGGCACGCCCGAGGGACCGCCGTTGAACAGGCCGGTCGAGCCGGGCGCGAGCACCATGATGTCGGCGCTGGCGCGGTCGATGGTCGCAGTGAAGGCCTTGCCGATCCCCATGAACATGCCGACCTGGGCCAGCACCAGCAGACCCGAGAAGGCGAGCGCCACGATCGCCGCCATATAGCGACGCCACTCGTAGAGCAGGGTGGAGAGTGCAAGCGACATGGAAGAGATCGGCCCCCGGGGTTCATCGTTATCTGACGGCGCCGGCGGTCAGGGCCAAGTTAAATCGGGGTAAGGCCGTGTGGACGGGTTTCGTTCATCGGCGGTAGGTAGTCTGATGATCCCGGCAAAGGCCGGGCGCGCCCAGAGAGAGACCCGCATGATCCTTCGCTCGCTCCGATCCGCCGTCGCCGTGACCGCGTCCATCGCCGCCGTCGCCGGCGCCCTGGCCGTCACCGCCGCGCCCACCCCGGCCCGCGCCGACGAGGGAATGTGGACGTTCGACAACTTCCCGATCCAGTCGGTGAACGAGAAATACGGCACGCAGATCGACCAGGCGTGGCTGGATCGCCTGCGGCTCGCGTCGGTCCGTATCCAGGGCTGTTCGGCGTCGTTCGTATCGGACCAGGGGCTGATCCTGACCAACTGGCACTGCGTGGTCGGCTGCGCCCAGGAGTTGTCGGACGCGCAGAAGGACTATGTGAAGAACGGCTTCACGGCCGCCGCGCGCGAGGAAGAGATTCGTTGCCCCGGCCAGACGGCCGAGGTGCTGACCGAGATCGTCGACGTCACGGCCCGCGTCCAGGCCTCCGGCCAGGGACTGGAAGGCGCCGCCTTCAACGCGGCGCGTCAGGCCGAGATCACGAAGATCCAGGACGAAGCCTGCGCCGGCGATGACAAATTCAGCTGCCAGGTGATCAGCCTGTACCGCGGCGGCCAGTACAGCCTGCACAAGTTCCGCAAATACGACGATGTGCGGCTGGTGTTCGCGCCCGAGAACCAGGCGGCCTTCTTCGGCGGCGATCCCGACAATTTCAACTTCCCGCGCTACGCCCTCGATGCGGGCTTCCTGCGGGCCTACGAGGACGGCGAGGCGATCGAGTCGCCGAACTTCCTGAAGTGGAACGCCGAGGCGCCGAAGGAAGGCGACGTCACCTTCGTGTCCGGCAATCCGGGCTCGACCTCGCGCCTGCTGACCATGGCGCAGCTGGAGCGGCTGCGCGACCAGCAGCTGCCGGTCACCCTGATTCAGAACTCGGAACTGCGCGGCCGCCTGCTGGAGTATTCGCTGACGGGCGACGAGGCCAAGCGGGTGTCGTTCGATCCGATCTTCGGCCTCGAGAACAGCTTCAAGGTCTACTACGGCCAGCAGGGCGCCCTGACGGATCCCGAATTCATGGCCCGGAAACGCGCCGAAGAGGACGAACTGCGCGCCCGCGTCGCGGCCGACCCCAACCTGGTGCAGCAGATCGGCGACCCATGGGCCGACCTGGCGCGGGTCCAGACCACGGCGACCGAACTGTATCTGCCCTATCGCCAGCTCGAACAGGCCGCCGGCGGCGGCTCGCAGCTCTATTCGTGGGCCCGCAGCCTGATCCGGGCCGCCAAGAACCCGGCCATGACCGAGGTGCAGCGCGCCCGCCTGACCGAGGCGCTCGGCACGGACACCCCGGTCTCGACCGACATGGAAGAGATCCGGATGCGCTACTGGCTGTCCAAGACGCGCGAGTATCTGACCGTCGACAATCCGCAGGTGAAGGCGATGCTGGGCCGTGAGAGCCCCGAGGCGCTGGCCGACCGCCTGATCTCGGGCACGAAGCTGGCCGATGCCGATTTCCGCCGGCAGGCGCTGGGCATGACGGTGGAGCAGCTGTCCGCGGCCGATCCGCTGCTGGCCTTCGTCGCGGCTAACGACGCGGCCGCGAAGGCGGTCGCCGACCGCTGGGCGGCCGAGGTCAATGCGCCGACCGCCCGCGCGGCCGAGAAGGTCGCCCAGGCCCGGTTCGCCGTCTACGGCACCAACCAGTATCCGGACGCCACCTTCAGCCTGCGCCTGTCGTACGGCGAGGTGAAGGGCTGGACCTATCGCGGCGTGACGGTGCCGCCGTTCACCTACATCGGCGGCCTCTACGAGCGGGCCACCGGGTCGGAGCCGTTCAACCTGGCCCAGGCCTTCGCCGACAACGAGGCGCGGGTGAACAAGGAGGTCGTCTACGACTTCGTCTCGACCAACGACATCATCGGCGGCAACTCCGGCTCGCCGGTCGTCAACGCCGAGGGCGAGGTGATCGGCGCGGCCTTCGACGGCAATATCCACTCGCTGGGCGGCGCCTTCGGCTATGACGGCGACCTGAACCGGACGGTCTCGGTGTCGACGGCGGCGATCACCGAGGTTCTGCGGACCGTCTATCCGAACCCGCGCATCCTGGAGGAGCTGGGGGTTCGCCCCTGACGAAAATCCTTCTCCCCGCCGGGGGAGAAGGTGGCTCGCGAAGCGAGACGGTTGAGGGGGTAGGTTGACGCCTGCCCTCTTTTTCCGTTCTGGATGCTGAAAGAGCCCCCTCATCCGAGCCCTTCGGGCCCACCTTCTCCCCCGAGGGGAGAAGGAAGGAGAATACGATGCGTCATCTCGCCCTCGCCGCCTCCGCCGCTGTCCTCGTCTTCACCGCCGCCCCTTCGGCGCGGGCCGAAGAAGGCATGTGGACGTTCGACAACTTCCCCATCGCGCGGGCCAACCAGACGCTGGGGACCAACATCGACCAGGCGTGGCTGGACCGGGTGCGGCTGTCCTCGGTCAAGTACGGCGGCTGTTCGGCAGGGCTGGTCTCGTCCGAGGGCCTGGTGATGACCAACAACCACTGCGTCGCCACCTGCGTGGCCAATCTTTCGACGCAGGCGGTGAACTACGCCGAGACCGGCTTCGCCCCGCGGACCCGCGAGGAGGAACTGAAATGCCCCGGCGGCACCGCCGAGATCCTGACCGACATCTCCGACGTGACCGAGCGGATGCACGCGGCGGGCGCGGGGCTTGAGGGACAGGCCTTCACCCAGGCGCGTGACGCCGAGTCGGGCCGGATCGAGCAGGAGGCCTGCGCCGGCGACGCGACGATGCGGTGCCAGGTGGTCAGCCTGTACCGGGGCGGCCAGTTCAAGCTGTACCAGTACCGCCGCTACACCGACGTGCGGCTGGCCTTCGCGCCCGAGGACCGGGCGGCGACCTTCGGCGGCGACCTGGACAACTTCAGCTTCCCCCGCTTCGCCATCGATGCGGCCTTCATCCGCCTGTACGAGAACGGCCAGCCGGTGGCGACGCCGACCCACTTCAAATGGAACGCCGACAAGCCGGTCGAGGGCACGCCCGTGTTCGTCTCGGGCAGCCCCGGTTCGACCCAGCGGCTGTTGACCATGGACCAGCTGACGACCATCCGCGACGTCGTCCTGCCGCTGGACCAGCTGATCGCCTCGGAGCTGCGGGGGCGGCTGATCCGCTTCTCCGAGGAGAGCGAGGAAAACGCCTTCATCGCCATGGACCCGATCTCGGGGGTGGAGAACACCTACAAGCGCGGTCGGGGGCGGATGGCGGCCCTGGTCGACCCCGCCTTCATGCGCATGAAGGCCGAGGCGGAGGCCGACTTCCGCGGCCGGTATGCGGCGCTGCCGAACGCCGCCGGCTCCGATCCGTGGGCTGAGCTCGCGACGGTCCAGCCGATCGTGCGCGAGACCTACGCCGCCATGGCCCTGTTGGAGGGCGGAACCGGCATGGGCACCACCTCCGTCGGCGGCGGCTCGCAGCTGTTCAGCTGGGCGCGGACGCTGGTGCGGGGCGCGCAGGAGCGGGCCAAGCCCTCGGCGGAGCGCCTGCCGGAATACGCCGACAGCCGGCTGGCGACGGCGCAGTCGGGCCTGTTCGCCGAGCGTCCGGTCTATCCGTCGCTGGAGCAGGTTCGGCTGGAATGGTGGCTGTCCAAGACCCGCGAGTGGCTGACCGTCGATGACCCCCGTGTGCGGGGCCTGCTGGGCCAGGAGTCGCCGGAGGGTCTGTCGGCGCGCCTGGTCGAGGGCACCACGCTGGCCGACCCGGCGGTGCGCCGGGCGCTGTGGGAGGGCGGACTGGCGGCGATCGAGGCCTCGAACGATCCGCTGATCCAGTACCTGCTGTCGATCCAGGACGAGACCCGGGCAGTCCGCGCGGACTGGGAGGCGCGGGTCGAGGCGCCGACGGCGCGGGCGTCCGAGCAACTGGCGGCGGCGCGGTTCGCGGCCTATGGCGACACCGTCTATCCGGACGCCACCGGCACGCTGCGGCTGACCTATGGCCGGATCGAGGGCTCGGACGTTCCGGGACAGCGCTTCGGCGCCTTCACCACCTTCGCCGGCCTGTGGGACCGGGCGACCGGCGCGCCGCCGTTCGACGTCGCCCCGAAGCTGCTGGCCGCGAGGGACCGGATCGACCCGGACACGGTGCTGGACATGGCGGTGTCGTCCGACACCATCGGCGGCTCGTCGGGCAGCCCGGTGGTCAACGAGGCGGGCGAGCTGCTGGGGGCGAACTTCGACTCCACCGTCCTGACCCAGCGCAACGCCTACGGCTACGACCGCGACGTCAACCGCTCGGTGATCGTGACCACCAGCGCAGTGACGGCGGCGCTGCGGGATGTCTACGGGATGGAACGGCTGGTCGAAGAACTGGGGGTCGAATAGACCCCCCCTTTCCGACGCGGGCTAGAGCTGGCTCATCTTCTGCTGAGCCTTGGAGAAATACTGCCAGCCGGTCCACAGGGTGACGATGGCCGCGGCCCAGATCAGGATATAGGCGAAGGTCTGGAAATGCGGCTGCCACTCGAGCGGCAGGCCGAAGCCGTCCCACAGCAGCACCAACTGCAGCGCCGCCAGGGCGACCATCTGAAGGGTGGTCTTCCACTTGGCCAGCAGGGTGACCGGCAGCTTGACCTTGCCGGCCACGGTCTCGCGCAGCGCCGAGACGGCGAACTCGCGGAACAGGATCAGGCCGCAGGGGATGGCGATCTGGGGCACCGAGCCCCAGGCGAGGACGCCGAGGATGGCCCCGGTCACCAGCACCTTGTCGGCGATCGGATCGAGGATGGCGCCCCAGCGGGTCGTCGCGTGCCAGCGCCGGGCCAGGAAGCCGTCGACCCAGTCGGTCGAGGCGGCGACGAGAAAGATGATGAAGGCGGTGCGTCCGAAGCGGAACTGGTCGTCCGGGCTGAGGTAGTCGGACAGGATCGGAATGCCCTGCGGCGCCGCCCCCGCCAGGATCAGGAACATCACCACCCCGGCGACGAGGCGCAGGCCGGTGAGGATGTTCGGGATGGGGTTGGCGTGGTGGGTCGGGGTCATGGGTTGCATCCGTGCTTCAACGCCGATGTGCCATGCTTCGATGCGCGAGGCGAGGCAGACCGCAATCGGGCGTGACGGACGAGGTCAGAGCGCCTCGAAGCGGCCGGGACCGGTCAACGCCCTCAGGATGCCGTCGGCGATGCCGAAATGCAGCCCGGCGAGGGTGAGCCGGCCCGCCGCCTCGCGCTCCGCGATCCACGGAAAGGTGCGCAGGTTTTCGAGCGACAGGCGCACCACCGCCTCTTCGGCCACCCGCTCGACCTGGTCCGGCTCGACGGCCTCGGCAACCCGGCGAACCGCCGGCGTGGCCTGCTCGACCCAGGGGCGGACGAAGTCCTCGCAGCCCCGCGGCGCCCCGTGGAGCATGGCGTGGACGCCTCCGCAGTAGGCATGGCCCATGACCACGATACGCCCGACCTCGAGCACCCGCACGCCGAACTCCAGCGCCGCCGAGACGCCGTGCAGCTTGCCGTCCGGCTGATAGGGCGGGACCAGATTGGCCACGTTGCGGACCACGAACAGCTCGCCCGGGGCGGCGTCGAACACCAGGGCCGGATCGGTGCGGCTGTCGGAACAGGCGACGATCAGGGTGTGCGGCTTCTGTCCGTGCGCGGCCAGGGCCTCGTACTCGGCCTTGGCGGCCGGCCACTGTTCAGCGCGGAAACGTCGATAGCCCGCAGTCAATTCATCGGATGACTCGTTCATGGACTCGCCATGCCTCAAACCTCGCGGCCGCGCCAGCCCGACCTCACTTCAGGTCGGGATGACGCGCCTCGAACACGGCGAAATCCTCCGCGACGTCGGCGTCCCGGGCCCGCGCCCTTGCGAGATCGTCGCGGCCGCCCTCGTCGCCCAGCGCGAGGCGGGTCAGGCCCAGGCCATAGATGGACGGGGTCTGGTCGGGCGCGGCGGCCAGCGCCCGCTCATAGTCGGCCCGGGCCTCGTCGTAGCGGCCCATCTGAAGCAGGACCATGGCCCGGCTGTCGATGAAGGCCGCCTCGCCGGCTGACAGGGCCGCGTCGCAGTCGGCCAGCGCCTGTTCCAGGTCGAAAGCCTCCAGCGCCTGTGCCCAGCAGACATTGTTCAGCATCACCGGATCGCCCGCGCCGATATCGCGCATGGCGACGAAGTCGCTGCGCGCGCCCGCCGCATCGCCGAGGGAGGCGCGGAGCTGGCCACGGAGGCTGAGGAGGTTGGCCGCGCCCGGAGCCGCCTCGAGGGCAGCGTCCAGGGCGGGCGAGGCTTCGTCGGGCTTGCCCGCGCGTTTCGCCAGACGGACCAGGGCGTCCAGGGCGACGTCGTCGGTCGGGTCATCGGCCAGCCTGGACGCGATCAGGGCGCGGGCCTCGTCGCCGCGGTCGAGGCGGATCAAGGCCCGCAGTTCGCCGAACGGACCGGTGGCGCTCTCGGGGAGCGCCGTCTTGAGCGCCCGATAGTCGGCCAGCGAGCGGTCCCAGCGACCGAGCTGGTAATAGGCCGCGCCGCGCGCCGACAGGGCCGAGGCGTCGGCGGGGTCGAGCCGCAGCGCCACCGTCAGGCCGACGATCGCTTCGTCGTACTTGCCTTGCCCGTAGGCCGCCAACCCCTGCCCCAGCGCCGCGGCCTGATCGGCCGGGTCCAGATCCACCGCGTGGTCATAGTCGGCGCGCGCGCCGTCGAAATCGCGCGCCGCGGAGCGGGCCCGGCCCCGCGCCCGCACGGCCTCCGCGTTGTCGGGCTCGCGTTCGATCGCCGCGTCGAGCAGGGCCAGGGCGCCGTCGTCATCGCCGGCGTCGCTGAGGCGTTCGGCGCGCGCGATCAGATCAGCCATATCGCTGGAGCCCGGCTGCTGGCGGGCGGCGTCGGCGCTGGTCGCCCGGTAATCGGCCGGCGCCCGCAGGCGCAGCGGCAGGGCCGAGGCGTTTTCGGCCCGGGTCCGGGTCGTGGCCATCTCGTCGGCGGTGACTTCAGGCGCCAGGCTGGTCGTGGTCACCATAACCTCGGCGACGCCGTTCTCCAGCGTCCCGCGCCGTTCGATCCGATAGCCGCCGCCTTCGAGCACCTGGTCGCCGCCCTCCAGCTGGAAGCCGCGGCCTTCGTAGGGGAGGATCACGCGGAAAACCGAGCGTCCCATGGTCGGGTGGTCGAGCGCATAGGGATGATCGCTGAAACGCGCCAGAACCCCCTTGCGCTCGGCCCGGGCCGGCAGAACGATGGCGGAGTCCGGCAGGGCCATGACGCGGCCTCCCGACCCGCTGACCCAACTCATCGGACTGGCGCCGCGCATGATGAGATGAAAGGCGTTGGCCGGCTCGTCATAGCGGGTTTCGACGGCCTCGACCGTCATTCCAGCCTCCTCGCCGTCCCATTGCGCCTTGAGCATGGTCTCCAGCTGATCCGGCGGAATGGCGCCGAACTGACGGCGCACCGAGGTGGCGTAGTCGCCGCGATAGACGATGTCGATGGTCAGGGCGGCGTCCGCGTCGATGCCGTCGCGGGCGTCCATCTCCATCACCACCTCCATGGTCGGGGTGGTCAGCGGCGGCTGGACGATCGCTTCAAGAGCGGCGCCGGCCCGCCGCACGGGCAGGCCCCAGCGGTAGGGCGGCGGAATCAGGCCGTCGAGGCTCCGGTCCCCGATCCGGGTGCCGTCCATCCAGTAGGCCGCGCCGTCCAGGGTCGCGCGAACGATGACGTGATCGAACCACGCCAGAAGAGGCAGCTGGGCGTCCAGTCCATCGCCCCAACCGGTGCTGACCAGGACCGGTTCGGCCTCGATGCCCAGCCCTTCGAGCAGCGCCAGCAGCAGTACGGTCTTGCCCTTGCAGTCGCCGTAGCGGCTGCGCCAGACCTCGTCGGCGGACATGGGGACGTAGTTCCCCTCGCCCATGGCGAGGGCGAGATAGCGGACCTCATCCTCGACCAGCCGCAGGGCGGCCATGGCGCGCGCGGCGTCGGTGTCGTTTTCCGCGCGAATACGCTCGATCTCGGCCAGCAGCGGCGAGTCGGCCTCGAGCGTCGCGCCCGTCTCGTAGAGCGGGGCCATCAATCGCGAGGCGTCGGCCCAGGATTCGAAATCGGTGAACTGCACCGTGCGCAGAAGCGTGAAACGCACCGGGAGATCGTCGGGCACCCGCTCGGGCGCCAGGTTCCGGGAGTCGATCTCATAGACCCAGTCGCGCCCGACCTGACGCGGGCGGACGTCCGCCCAAGGCTCCGAGGCCACGACCCGCATCGCGTGGTCGTCCGACCAGCTCGCGCGGAGGCGGTAGTGATCGATCGTCTGGCCCGAGCTGACGCCCTCGAAGGCTTCGAGGTGGGGCGCCAGCACGCCCTTGGTGTCGTGAAGGGTGAACGCCAGTTCGAGGATGTCGCCGACGCGGATGTCACGCGGCTGGAGGGTCGCGGTCAATTGCCCGTCCAACATCGCGGACTCGAGGTTGTTCTCCCGGCGAATCGTCTCGAATTCCTGACCGGCGAGCACGTCGATCACCTGGCCCTCGCGGATGAGACGCAGGGCGTGGACCTGAATGGTCTCGCGGGGCGGGCTCCACGCGAGGCTCACCGTCCCGACGCCGCTGAGTCCCTGCCGGGTGAGAACCTGGAAGCGCTGGAAGGTGTAGGTGTGCGATCCCTCGGCGTCGAAACGGATCTGGTGGTCGATAGCCAGGGTGCGCAGGGCCGCGTCGCCGGTGGCGGGGGTCGGCGTGTCGACCGGAGGCGCCGCCACCCAGGCCGGCGCCGGCGCAAGCTCGACCTCCTGCGCCGAGACCGTGGTCGCAAGCATCGCCAATGACGCGGCGACCGCCACGAACAATCTTCCAAGCATCACACGCCCCCTTACTCCCGCTCAGGTTTAGCACGGCTCGCGCGAACCACCAGAGGCGACGGGTCTCACCCCTTGCGGAAGAAGGCGTGGATACGTTCGGCCAGAGGCTGATTGATCCCCTCGACCTTGATGAGGTCGGCCACCGAGGCGCGGCCGACGCCCTTGGCCGAGCCGAAGGCGTGCAGCAGGGCCTTCTTGCGCCCCGGGCCGACGCCCTCGATCTCGTCGAGCGGATTGCGCTTGATGTCCATCGAGCGACGGGTGCGGTGCGCGCCGTTGGCGAAGCGGTGCGCCTCGTCGCGCAGGCGCTGGATGTAGTAGAGCGCCGGCGACTTCAGCGGCAGCATGAACGGCGGCTTGCCGGGCACGAAGAAGCGCTCCAGCCCGGCGTCGCGGTCGGGGCCCTTGGCCACGCCCACGGCGACGATCTCGTGCAGGCCGAGGTCGGCCAGAACCGCCTGGACCTCGGCCAGCTGGCCGGCGCCGCCGTCGATCAGGAGCAGATCGGGGCGTTCCACCTCCTCGCCCTCGTCCTCGTCCTTCACCAGGCGGGTGAAGCGGCGGCGCATGACTTCGCGCATCATGCCGTAGTCGTCGCCGGGAGTCAGGTCCTCGCCGCGGATGTTGAACTTGCGGTACTGGTTCTTGCGGAAGCCCTCCGGGCCCGCGACGACCATGCCCCCGACGGCGTTGGTCCCCTGGATGTGGGCGTTGTCATAGATCTCGATCCGCTCGGGGCGATTCTCGAGACCGAACGCTTCGCAGACCTCTTCGAGGATCTTGCCCTGGGCCGAGCTCTCGGCCATCCGCCGGCCCAGCGCCTCGCGGGCGTTGGTCAGGGCGTGGTCGACCAGGGTCTTGCGGTCGCCGCGCCGGGGCAGTTCGATGGTCACCACGCGCCGGCCGTCGACGGTCTTCGCCTTCATCGAGAAGGCTTCCTCGAGCAGTTCCTTCTCGTGCGGAACGACGTTGGACAGGATCTGGCGCGGCACCGGCTTGTCCTCGTAGAACTGGCCGAGGAAGGCGGCGAGGATTTCCGGATCGGTGTCCGCCCGGTCAACGCGCGGGAAATAGGCCCGCCCGCCCCAGTTCTGGCCGGCGCGGTAGAAGAACACCTGCACGCAGGCCTGACCGCCGTCGGAATGCAGGGCGAAGACGTCGGCCTCGGCGACGCCCTCTGCGCTGACCGAATTCTCCATCGAGATGGCCGACAGGGCGCGGATGCGGTCGCGCACGCGGGCGGCCTGTTCGAAATCCATGGCGTCGGAAGCGGCCTGCATCTCCTTCGACAGCCGGCCGATGACGGCGCGTGACTTGCCGCGCAGAAAGGCCTCGGCCTCGTCGACGAGCTGGCCGTAGTCGTCCAGCGAGATCAGGCCGGTGCAGGGGGCCGAGCAGCGCTTGATCTGGTGCAGCATGCACGGCCGGGTGCGGGTCTCGTAGACGCTGTCGGAGCACGAGCGCAGCAGGAAGGCCTTCTGCAGGGTGGTCAGGGTGCGGTTGACCGCCCAGGTCGAGGCGAAGGGCCCGAAATAGTCGCCCTTGATCGTGTGGGCGCCGCGGTGCTTGCGCACCTGGGGGGCGCGGTGGTCGCGGCGGATCATCAGTTCGGCGAATGACTTGTCGTCACGCAGCACCACGTTGAAGCGCGGCTTGAGCTTCTTGATGAAGCTGGACTCGAGCAGGAGGGCCTCGGTTTCCGAAGCCGTGATCACCAGCTCCATCGACCGGGTCAGCGACACCATCAGGCCGATGCGCTGGGTGTGGAACCGGCCCTGCGCATACTGGAGGACGCGCTTCTTCAGCGACCGCGCCTTGCCGACGTAGAGGCAGGCCCCGTCCTCGCCGTACATGCGGTAGACGCCCGGCTTGTCGGGTGCGCGCCGGGCCTCGTCCCGGATCAGGTCGGCGGCGACCAGCGGCACGGGCGGCGTCTCGGCGGCGGGAATCGTCTCCTCGGTCATCCCGTTCGATATAGGCCTAGAACTTGCGGACCATAAGCACGCCGGCGATCACGAGACCGACGCCGGCCACGCGGCCCCAGCTGATCGGCTGCTTCGGCATGCCCATGAAGCCGATGTGGTCGAGCAAGAGGCTGAGCAGCAACTGGCCGGCCACCATGAGGATGATGGTCGTCGCCACCCCCAGCCGGGGCACGCCCCAGGTCGCGGCGACGACGAAGGCCGCGCCGTAGAGGCCGCCGATCCAGACGTACCAGGGAAGGGCCCGCGCGGCGGCCATGTCGGGCCGCGCCTGCAGCGCCAGGGCGAGAACGCCGAGCGCCATCGTTCCCACGGCGAAGGAGACGAAGGCGGCGTTGACCGGCGAGCCCACCGCCTCTGTCAGCTTCGCATTGGTCGGCGCCTGCAGCGAGGCGGCGGCGCCGCCGATCATGACCGCGAGGATGGCGAAGAGGGACGGGTTCATGGGGAGCTCGCTACCAGCTTGTCGCGCAGTCCGCACCGCCGAAAATCTCGGCCAGGCGGTCGCGGGTGGCGCGGTGGGTGTCATCCGGCAGGGCGCAGGGATCGAACCAGCCGATGTCGGCGATCTCGCCGCGGCTGGTGCGGTCGGTCAGGGTGAAGCGGTCGATGCGGTAGACCAGCACATGGTCGCCGCGGAAATGGCGCTCGTTGGAATGGACGCTGAGCAGGATAGGGCGGCCCTCGACGATCAGGCCGGCCTCCTCGCGCATCTCGCGGACCACGGCGTCCTCGCAGGACTGGCCGCGCTCGACGCCGCCGCCGGGCAGCCACCAGCCGCGCAGATAGGTGTGTTTGACCAGCAGGACGCGACCCTCGCCGTCGACCGCCACGCCGCGCACGCCCAGCGTCATGCCGCGCGAGGCGCGGGCGTGGGCGAAGAACAGCGGCCGGGTGAAAGGCTCGATGCGGGTGCGCCACGTCGTCATGGGCGGAACGATAGGACCTGTCGTCGTCTTGAACAGCGGGGCCACGCGCTTTATTGCGGGCGCCTGCTACAGGAGCTCCCCATGCTGGCCCTCTTCATCATCCTCGGCTTCGTCGCCGTTCTCGCCGCGATCAACTTCATCGAGTTCGGCCGGGTTGACTGAGCCGTCGGTCCGTTCCGGCGCCGCCCTCGTCACCGGCGGGGGTCGACGCATCGGCCGGGCCATCTGTCTGGAGCTGGCCCGCGCCGGCTTCGACGTCGCCATCCACTATCGGAGCTCCCGCGAGGAGGCTGAGTCCGTCGCCGGCGAGGTGCGGGCGCTGGGCCGCTGCGCCGCGACCGTGGTCGCCGACCTGTCGGTCGAGGCGAGCGCGAAACGGCTGATCCCGGACGCCGTGGCGGCGATCGGACCGCTGGCGGTGCTGGTCAACAACGCCTCCGTGTTCGAGGATGACCGGGTCGGCGCGTTGTCGCGCGCGACCTGGGACGCGCACATGGAGACCAATCTGCGCGCGCCCATCGTGCTGGCCGAGGCCTTCGCGGCCCAGGCGCCGGACGGGTCGGCCATCGTCAACCTGCTGGACCAGCGGGTGCTGAAGCCCGATCCGCGCTTCATCTCCTACGCCCTGTCGCGCAACGGCCTGTGGTGGGCGACGCGGACCCTGGCCCAGGCGCTGGCGCCGGGCATCCGGGTCAACGGCGTCGGGCCGGGACCGACCCTGCCCTCGACCCATCAGAGCGAGGCCGAGTTCGAGGCCGAGGCCGCGTCCACGCCGCTGGCTCGCCCCGGCAGTCCGGAGGCCGTCGCCTCGGCGGTGCGATGGCTGGTGGACGCCGAACTGGTGACGGGCCAGATGATCGCCGTCGACGGGGGCCAGCACCTGGGCTGGAAAACCCCGGACATCGTGGAGTAGCCCGTGGCCGCCTCATCTCCCCTGCCCTTCCCGGGCGCCGACGCCGCCCCCGGCATTCGCCGCGAGGGCCTGACCGTGTTCGTGCGCGGGCTGGAGGTCGCGGCCGGCATCGGCGTGCACGATCATGAACTGGGCCGGTTGCAGCGGCTGGTCATCGACGTCAGCCTCGACCTCGCGCCGGCGGCGGTCGAGCGGCTGGCGGACACCATCAACTACGAGACCGTGGCCGAGGCGGCGCGGGTCATCGTGGCCGAGGGCCATGTCGGCCTGGTCGAAACTTTCGCCGAGCGGCTGGCGTTGGCCATGCTCGCGGACGCGCGGGTGCGGCGCTGCGTCGTGCGGATCGAAAAGCCCGGGGCGCTGGACGGCGCCGTCGCCCCCGGCTGCGAAGTGACGCTGGCGCGCTGAGCGGCGCGTTCGGCGGTTGCGCCCCCGGCGGCGGACCGTCATTCTGAACCCCAAGCTCGAGGACCTCCGATGGCCGAACCCGGCGATCCGCAAACTCCGGACGATCACGACGACCTGATCGGCTTCGCCTCGCCGGCGTCGCTGCAGGGTCGCGTCCGGACGCCGGCCGACCCTGGGCCCGAACAGGCCCCGGCGCCTGAACCCGAAGCCCGGCCGGAGCCGGACCTGTTCGCCGCCTCCGTGGCCGCTTCCATCCCGGTCGAGCCGGAGCCTGTGACGCCGTTCGCCGATGTCGCGCCCCCCGAGCCGGAGCCCGCGCCCGCGCCCGAAGCGGCGGCGGCGGCGACGCCCGAACGGCCAGTCGCGGCCGCCTCGGTCTTTGAACCCACGCCCGAACTCTCCGCCCGCTCCGGGCGGCGGGAGCCGGCGGCCATCCCGGGAGGCGGCATGGGCCTGTACGCCGTCTATGCGCTGATCCTCTTCGCCGTACCCACGATGGGGGTGTCGGCGGTCATCGGACTGTTCGCCGTCACTGGCCGGCCGGGCCCGGAAGACACGATGTCGCTGTCGCACTTCCTCTATCAGCAGCGGACCCTGTGGGTCGCGGCCATGGCGGTCACGGTGGGGCTGATCTTCTTCCTCGTGCCGTTCGGCCTGGGCCCGGCGATCATGTTCTTCGCCGCCCTGTGGCTGGTCGTGCGCGGCGCGGCGGGGGTCTGGGCGCTGAAGGCGGGGCGGCCGATCGCCGATCCCCGCGGCTGGTGGATCTGAAGGAGCCTCGCCATGACTTCCACCCCTCCCGATCGCGAACCCCGGTTCCGCTCCGGTCATCCCGAAGAAGGCAAGGTCGCGGCCGTGATCGCCTGGGCGCTCTACATCCTGTCGATCCCCAGCGCCAACGTGCTGGTGCTGGTCGGCCTGGTGGTCGCCTACGCCGGACGCGGCTCGGCCTCCGGCCTGCCGCTGGAACATCTGAACGCCCAGATCCGGCTGTTCTGGTCGGTCTTCTGGTGGACCATCGCCTGCTGGCTGGCCATCGGGATCAGCGCGCTGGCCAGCGTGGTCCTGATCGGCATTCCGTTCCTGTTCTTCTTCCTGCTGGTGTGGTTCCTGATCAGCGTCTGGTTCACGGTGAAGAGCATCTTCGGCCTGATCAATCTGCTGGGCGACCGCGCGCCCTGAGGCGCCTTCACCACAGAAGGCCGACGAAAACTGACGACCGCCGGTCAGCGAGGAACGCGGCGCATCATCCAGAGTTGGCTTGCCGACATTGACGATGGAGCCCGACCGATGACCGACTTCCGCGACGTCCTGAACCGTCAGCGGTTTGAGCAGGGGTTCGCCGACACCGACGGCGAGACCCGCGTCGTGCATGCGGACTATGCGGTCCAGGGGAATACGCGGGTGATCCTCCACGTCGAGGCCGACCCGGCCCTGAGAGGCACGGGCGCGGCGGGCGTCTTCATGCGGTCCCTGGCCGAGCACGCCCGGGCCGAACGGCTGAAGCTGGCCCCCCGGTGCAGCTACGCCGTGATCTGGCTGAAGCGGCACGCCGAGTACGACGACGTGATGGCTGCCTGATAGCGGACGGGCCGCGATCAGAAAGCGCCGCCTCCCGGGCCCGACGGCGGCCTAACCCCCGCCGTAACCGCCGATGATCGGCAGGATTTCGCCGGTGATGTAGCTGGAGCATTGGGGCGAGGCGAGAAAGACGAAGGCGGGGGCGATCTCCTCGGGCTGGGCCGGGCGCTTCATCACCGTCCTGGAGCCGAATTTGGCGACCTTGTCCGCCGGCTGGTCGGCGGGGTTCAGCGGCGTCCACACCGGCCCGGGCGCGACCACGTTGACGCGGATTCCCTTCGGCGCGAGGTGCGTGCCGAGCGAGCGGGCGAAGGCGTGGATGCCGCCCTTGGTCATCGAATAGTCGAGCAGCCGCTCGCTGCCCTCGATGCCGGTCACCGATCCGGTCATGACGATCGAGCCGCCGGGCCTCAGGTGCGGGACCGCCGCCTTCACCAGGTGGAAATAGCCGTAGAGATTGGTCTTCAGGGTGCGGTCGAAATGCTCGAGGGTCAGATCCTCGAGCGCCTCGGCATGTTCCTGGAAGGCGGCGTTGGGCACGACCACGTCCAGCCGGCCGAAGGCGTCCAGCGTCGCGCGCACTGCCGCTTCGGAGAAGCCCGGATCGGCCGCGTCGCCCTTGAGCACGATGGCCCGGCGCCCCTCGGCCTCGACGGCGGCCTTCGTGTCGTTGGCGTCGTCGTCCTCGTCGAGATGGCAGAGGGCGACGTCGCAGCCCTCTCGCGCGAACAACACGGCCACGGCCCGGCCGATGCCGGAGTCGCCGCCGGTGATGATCGCCGCCATGCCGTCCAGCTTGCCCGACCCCTTCCAGAACGGGGCGTCGTACATCGGCGCCGGATGCAGCGCGGCCTCGTCTCCGGGCTTGCGCTGGTGCTGTTCGGGGAAGGGCGGCTCCGGGTACTTTCGCGCGCCGGCCTGGACCGCGCCCTCGTCCTCCGAGCCGCCGCCCTCGCCAACCTTCGCATCAATGCCGGCCTGAATCTTCCGCTCCTGGTCGGCGATCTTTTCGGCGCGATGTTCGAAGCGGTCGTCCATGATCGGCTCCTGTTCCGGGCATGACCGGAAAAGTCGATGGAGCGGCCGGGTGTTCCCGCGCATTATGGCGGGGCGGTTGGAGGAGACGACGATGCCGGAGGTCGATCTGGAGGCGCTGGGCGCGGCGGCGGGGCCGATGCAGGTCTGGGTGCTGCCGGCCCTGCTGGGTCTGGGCCTGGCCTCGGCGACGGGGCTGCGGACCTTCCTGCCGATGCTCATGCTGGCGCTGGCGGCTCGGTTCGAAATGTTCGGCGTGCGGCTGATCGACCAGATGGACTGGCTGGTCTCATGGCCGGCCATCGCGGCGCTGGGCGTGGCGACGACGGCGGAGTTCCTCGGCGACAAGGTCCCGGCCGTCGACCACGGACTGAACGTCGTCGGCTACGTCACCCGGCCGGTGGCGGGAGCGATCGCGGCGGGGAGCGTGTTCTGGGCGGTCGATCCGGCCGTGGCGGCGGTGGCCGGAATCATCGTCGGCGCGCCGGCGGCGCTGGCCTTCAACGCCGCCCAGACCGGGGTGCGGGTCGGATCGACGGCGACCACGGGCGGGCTGGGCAATCCGGTGGTGTCGCTGATCGAGGACGTGCTGGCCTTCTTCACCGTGATCCTCGCCTTCCTGGCGCCGATCGTCATTCCGCTGGCGCTGATCGCGCTGGCGGTGATCGTGTTCAGGCTGGCGCGGCGCATCCGCGACCGGCGCGAGGCGACGCCGGCCTAGAGAGACCGGCCGACGATGGCTTTCAGGGTCTCGGCCTTGGCCGGCAGATCGGCATGCAGCCGGCTGGCCAGCTCCCGCGCGCCGACCGGATAGGCGTCGCCGCCGTCGGCGATCTCCCGGGCCAGCCTCGCGGCCTCCAGAAGCACCTTCTCCAGCGCCTCGACCTGCTCCACCGCGAGGGCGCGGGCTTCCAGCTGAAGCCGACGGACGCGTTCGGACGTGGTCTCGGGCGTCCGCATCAGGTCATAGATTTCGGCGTCGCCGGGGACGAGGCGCAGGTCGGGCTTGGCGGGCGGACTCTTGGGCATGACGGGGTACTCCTGCCCAAGCCAATGCGGAGCGGCGCCGCTCTGTTCCGCGCAGAGAGGGTAAACGCGCGACAACCGGCGCCGGTGTGGTTCCGTTGCATCACGAAAGCGGCGCCGTGTCCGGTCAGGCCGCCTCGGTGCGCAGCTCCGAGCGGGCCTCGGCCTCGCGTACGGCGTCGAGGGCGCGGTCCACGACCTCCAGGCCGGCGCCCGGCTTCACCGCCTCGACCGTCAGGATGCGGCGGAAGGTACGGGCTCCCGGGCGGCCGTGCATCAGGCCCAGCATATGCCGGGTCATGGCGGGGAGATGGACGCCCTCGGCCAGCCGCGCCGCCATAGAGGGCCGGTAGCGATCGACCGCCGCGAAGGCGTCGATGTCGGGCGTGGCGGCGCCGTACAGCCGCCGGTCGGCCTGCCCGAGAATGGCGGGCTCGTGGTAAGCCGCCCGACCGAGCATGACGCCGTCCAGCTGCACGCCGTCCGCGTCGTCGAGATGGGTCTCGGCCTCGTCCAGAGAGGCGACGCCGCCGTTGATCGTCACCGACAGGTGCGGCCGCCCGCGCTTGAGCCGGCGCACGAGGGCGTAGTCCAGCGGCGGGACGTCGCGGTTCTCCTTGGGCGACAAGCCCTGCAGCCAGGCCTTGCGGGCGTGAACGATGAAGACCTCGATGCCGACGGCGGCGCAGGCGTCGACAGTCTCGAACAGGGAGATCGCCGGGTCCTGATCGTCGACGCCGATCCGGCATTTGACGGTGGCGGGCACGGTGACGGCCGACCTTATCGCCGCCATGCAGTCGGCGACGAGGGCCGGCTCGCGCATCAGGCAGGCCCCGAAACGGCCCGACTGGACCCGGTCCGACGGACAGCCGACGTTGAGGTTGATCTCGTCATAGCCGAAGGCCGCGCCGATGCGGGCCGCCTCGGCCAGCTGCTCCGGGTCGGAACCGCCGAGCTGCAGCGCCACCGGATGTTCGACCGCATCGAAACCCAGCAGCCGCTCGCGGTCGCCGTGGATCACGGCCGGGGCGGTGACCATCTCGGTGTAGAGCAGGGCCCGGGACGTGAGGGCGCGATGGAACGCCCGGCAGTGCCGGTCGGTCCAGTCCATCATCGGGGCGATCGAGAGGCGGCGGTCCATCGGGCCGGCTCCATACACTGAACCGGGCGGCGACGCGACCACGGGAACCTTTGGTAATGGCTCCGGTTCATCGGGCCTCAAGGAGGATTACCCATGATCAGACCACTTCTCGCCGGCGCGGCCTGCGTCGCCCTGCTGGCCGCCTGCAACCAGGAACAGAGCCCCGAAGCCGTCGACAAGATCCAGGACATGGCCGCGGGACCCGTGGGTCAGACCTCGGCCGCGACCATGGGCGCGAACACGGTGTCGGCCTATGTGCCGAGCGCCGCCATCGGCGACATGTACGAGATCCAGGCCGCAGACATCGCCCTGGAGCGGTCGCAGAACGCGCAGGTCAAGGAGCTGGCGACGATGCTCAAGACCGATCACACCGCCGGGTCCAACATGCTGCAGATCGCCGTCCGGGGCGGCGCGCCCGAGGTCGCCATACCCACCGCCCTCGACGAGCGTCGGCAGGGTCTGATCGACAACCTGCGCTCGGCCTCGGCGGAGAATTTCGACCGCACCTGGATCGACCAGCAGATCGCCGCCCACAACGAGGCGCTCACCCTGCACCGCGGCTTCTCCAACCAGGATTCGCCGCTGGCCGCCCACGCACGCAACGTCGTGCCCAAGATCGAGGCCCACCTGCGCCAGGCCGAGCAGATCAAGGCGGCGATGTAGGCTTCCCGTTTCCGGAGGCGAACCGGAGGGCCGGCGTCGATCAGACGCCGGCCTTTTCGCGTTCGTCGTCCTCTTCCAGCGCCTCGGCCGCCTCCTCGTTGAGGGGCATGCCCTCGCGCCGGGGTTTGACGTAGGGCTCGGGCCGGGTGGTGGCGATATTGCCCCGCATCAGCGACCGGCCGGCCTGGATGCCTTCGACCAGCTGGAGCGAGAACCGCTCGTCGTCTCGGCGGCGGACGTCGTCGATGGTCTCGCGCGCCTCCTCGGCCGAGAAGCCGAGATCGATCAGCACCTGGTAGCCGAACACCAGCGCGGATTCGAACATCTCGCGCACCTGGTATTCCACCCCGGCCTGGACAAGGCGGATGGCGTGGCCGCGGTCGTAGGCGCGGACGAACAGTTTGGTCAGTGGGAACTCGGCCTTGACCAGTTCGACGATGCGGTCGGCGGTTTCGGACTTGTCGACGCAGACGAGGATGGTCTCGGCGGTGCCGGCGCCGGAGGCCCTCAACACATCGAGGCGCGAGCCGTCGCCGTAGAAGACCTTGAAGCCGAACGTGCCGGCGGCCTGAATCATCTCGACGTCCATGTCGATGATCGAGACGTCGACGTCGCGGGCCAGCAGGGGCTGGGACACGACCTGGGCGAAGCGGCCGAAGCCGATGATCAGCACCCGTTCGCGCAGGTTGCTGGCCCGGTCCACGCCGTCGGCGTCGTCCGGCGAGAGGTCCTCGTTGGGGCGCAGCCGGTCGGCCAGCATGACCCGGAGCGGGGTCAGCGCCATCGACAGGATCACCACCGCTGAAAGGATCGCGGCGGTGCGGGGGTCGAGCAGGCCGGCGACGAAGGCCGTCGCGTAGAGGACGAAGGCGAACTCGCCGCCCTCGCCCATCAGGGCGGCGCGCAGCAGGCCCTCGCCGTGCTTCTGCTTCAGGCGCGCCACGGCGTAGACGGCGATCATCTTGGTGGTCATGAAGGCGGCGAGCGCGCCCAGCACCCAGGCCCAGTCGGCGATCACCACCCGTACGTCCAGCGACATGCCGACGCTGAGGAAGAACAGGCCCAGCAGCAGGCCCCGGAACGGCTCGATGTCGGCCTCGAGCTGGTGCCGGAAGGTCGATTCCGACAACAGCACCCCGGCCAGGAAGGCGCCCATGGCCATCGACAGGCCGCCGAGGTTCATGGCGTAGGCGGCGCCCAGCACCACGAACAGCGCCCCCATGGTCATGATCTCGCGGCCGCCGTAGCGGGCCAGCAGGCGGAAGAAGGGATTCACCACCCAGCGCCCGGCGACATAGACCAGCGCCACCGCTCCGGCCGCGAGGCTGACCGTCATCCAGATCGGGCGCCCGCTGTCGACCGCCGAACCGTAGGTCCCGGCCAGCACCGCGACCAGCGCCAACAGGGGCACGATGGCGAGGTCCTCGAACAGCAGGATGGAGATCACCCGCTGGCCGGCCGGATCGGCGTTCTCGTTGCGCTCCTGCAGCAGCTGCATGACGATGGCGGTCGACGACAGGGCGAAGCCGAAGCCGGCGATCACCGCCGCATACCAGGCGAGGCCCGCGGCCAGGGCGAGACCGGTCAGCAGGGCGGCGCAGACCAGCACCTGCACCGCCCCGAGGCCGAAGATCTCGCGTCTCAGGCTCCACAGCCGGGCCGGGCGCATCTCCAGGCCGATGACGAACAGGAACATGACGACGCCGAGTTCGGCGACATGCAGCACGGACTCGGGATCGCGCACCACGCCGAGCACGGAGGGGCCGATCAGCAGACCGGCGGCCAGATAACCGAGCACCGAGCCCAGCCCGAAACGGCGGAACAGGGTCGCGGCCACGACCATGGCGGCCAGCAGGGCCACCACGTGCCCCAGACCCATGCTGGTGGTCTCGTTCATTCCGTCACCTGTGTCCGCCAGCCGTCATAGTGGGGGCGGCGCGTGTCGAGCGCCACCCCCTGCCGCCCGCGCATGTCAGGGTTCGTCAGGCGACCGGCTTGCGGTTTGCGCGGAGGATGGCGGCGTGCGGAACCGGCACTGACAGGGAGCGACGCCAATGACGAACCACCCTCTGAGACGCAGCCTGGCCGCGGTGCTCGCGACCGCGATCGCCGCGCCGATGGCGCCGGCTCCGGTGCTGGCCGAAGTCAGCTGGCCGGACCAGCCCCGTGACGGCGTGGTGTCGCCGGAGAATTGCCGGGCGGTGGGAATCACACTGGGCGACCACCGGCCCGACGCGGCGTACCGCGGCGGCTCGGCCCGCGGGATGGTCCCGACCTATGCGCCGCCGCCGCCACCGCCGCCCCTTCCGATGCCGCCGCCGCCGCCGCCGCCGGTGATGGTTCAGCGCGAGTCGTTGACGACGACCGGCCAGGCGGCGACGGCGGACTATCTGGGGGCCGCGCCGGCGCGGTCGCACTCCGTCATTCCCGGTCAGCCCCGGGTTCCGGCCGACACCGAACGCTATCCCGACGCGACGCCGAACCCGGTCAAGCGCGTGGCCGAGGCGCCGGTCTCGACCTTCTCGATCGACGTCGACACGGCCAGCTATTCGAACGTGCGCCGCTTCCTCGAGGAGGGCCGCCTGCCGCCGCCCGACTCGGTGCGGGTCGAGGAGATGATCAATTATTTCGACTACGGCTATGAACGGCCAGACTCGGCCTCGGAGCCGTTCGCCGTCACCACAGCGGTGGCGGCCTCGCCGTGGTCCGAAGGCCGCCAGATCGTTCATGTGGCGCTGCAGGGCTACGAGTTGCCCGAGGCCCAGCGGCGGCCGCTGAACCTGACCTTCATGGTCGACGTGTCCGGCTCGATGATGTCGGAGGACAAGCTGGATCTGGCCAAGAAGTCGATGAACCTGATCATCGACCGGCTGCGGCCGCAGGACCGGGTGGCCGTGACCTATTACGCCTCGGACGTCGGCACCGCCGTCGGCCCGACCCCGGGCGACCAGAAGCTGAAGCTGCGCTGCGCGGTGGAGGCGCTCAACGCCGGCGGCTCGACGGCCGGGGCGCAGGGCATGGTCAACGCCTACACCCAGGCGGAGGCCGCCTTCGGGCGCGACAAGGTCAACCGCATCCTGATGTTCACCGACGGCGACTTCAACGTCGGGGTCACCGACGACATGCGGCTGGAGGACTATGTCGCCGCCAAGCGCGAGACGGGCATTTATCTGTCGGTCTACGGCTATGGCCGCGGCAACTACCAGGACGCGCGGATGCAGGCGATCGCCCAGGCCGGCAACGGGACGGCGGCCTATGTCGACGACCTGAACGAGGCGCGGCGGCTGTTCGGCCCGGCCTTCGACCGCGGGGCCTTCCCGATCGCCGACGACGTCAAGATCCAGGTCGAGTTCAACCCGGCCCGCGTCTCGGAGTACCGGCTGATCGGCTATGAGACGCGGCTGCTGAACGAGGCGGATTTCGAGAACGACCGCGTCGATGCGGGCGAGGTCGGCTCCGGCGCGTCCGTGACGGCCCTCTACGAGATCACCCCCGTCGGCGGGCCGAGCCAGATTCCGGAGCGGCGCTACGACCAGAACCAGATCGGCGTCGGCGGCGGCGATCCGACCGGCGAGATCGGCTTCATCCAGGTCCGCTACAAGCTGCCGGGAGAGCGCGACTCCCGGCTGATGCAGCGGGTCGTGTCGAACAGCGGCGCCGGTCGGGTTTCCGCCCAGCCGCCGGAGAGCACCCGCTGGGCGCTGGCGGTGGCCGCCTTCGGCCAGACGCTGCGCAACGATCCGTGGATGGGCGACGGCTACGGCTGGAACGAGGTGCTGGAGCAAGCGCAGGGGGCGCGGGGCGAGGACCCGTACGGCGAACGGGCGGCCTTCGTGCAGCTGATCCGGGCGGCGCGGGAGATGCCTGTGCAGACGACGCCCTAGGGCTCCGCGGTCCTTGTCATCCCGGACGCCGCGCAAGCGGCGATCCGGGACGGCAGCCGCACACTGAGGAGCTCCCGGAAATCGCGGCGCGATTATCCGGGAGACAGGTGAGCGCCGCGCCATGGTCCAACCCGTCTCCCGGATAGCTGCTGACGCAGCTTCCGGGAGGGATGGTTTGCGCGCCTGAGCGTCCCGGCTCTTCGCTTCGCTTCGGCCGGGATGACAAAGGGCCGAGCTACTCCCAAGCGGAGATCGGACGTGGTTGCGGAGTCCCTCTCCCATCGGGAGAGGGTTCGTGCATGATGGCTTGTGACCGAAACCCTCTCCCCCAAGACCGCCCGCCGCATCGCGCTTTCCGCCCAGGGCTTCGGCCGGACGCCCCCCGCGGCGCCCGGCCGGACGCATGTCAGGGACCTGATCCGCAGGCTGGGCGTGGTGCAGATCGACAGCGTCAATGTGGTGACGCGGACCCACTACCTGCCGGCCTTCTCGCGGCTGGGGGACTATCCGCGCGAGGCGCTGGAGGCGGAGGCCTGGGGGGCGCGGCGCAGTCTGTTCGAATACTGGGGGCACGAGGCGTCCCTGCTGCCGCTGGAGCTGCAGCCGCTGCTGCGCTGGCGTATGGCGCGGGCCGAGGCGGGCGAGATGTGGACCGGCCTGTCGCGGTTCGGGCGCGAGAAGCGCGACTATATCGACGGGGTGCTGAAGGAGATCGAGCGGCGCGGGCCGGTGACCGGCGCGGACTTCAACGACGCGCCACGCGGGGCGCCGGGCTGGTGGTCATGGTCGGACGGCAAACGGGCGCTGGAGTGGCTATTCTGGGCCGGGCTGATCACGACGAAGACGCGGCGCGGGTTCGAGCGGGTCTATGACCTGACCGAGCGGGCGCTGCCGGCGCGGATCGTAAACCTGCCGACGCCGGACGAGGCGGACGCGCAGCGCGAACTGGTGCGGATCGCGGCGCGGGCGCTGGGCGTGGCGACGCAGGCGGACCTGCGGGATTATTTCCGACTGCCGCTGGCCGACGCGCGAGCGCGGGTGGCGGAGCTGGTCGAGGCGGGAGAGCTGACGCCGGCGGCGGTGAAGGGGTGGCGGCAGCCGGCCTGGCTGGCGCCGGGGGCGAAGCGGCCGCGCAAGGTCGCGACGGCGGCGCTGCTGTCGCCGTTCGACAACCTGATCTGGACCCGCGACCGGACCGAACGGCTGTTCGGGACGCGGGTGCGGCTGGAGATCTACACCCCGGCGCACAAGCGCACGCACGGCTACTATGTGCTGCCGTTCCTGGAGGACGAGGCGATCACGGCGCGGGTCGACCTGAAGGCCGATCGGCAGGCGGGCGTGCTGCGGGTGCAGGCGGCGTGGCGCGAGCCGGACGCCACGGCGCACACCGCGGAACGGCTGGCGGCGGAGCTGCGGCGGATGTCCGGATGGCTGGGGCTGGAGGGGGTCGAGGCGGCCGGCAAGGGCGACCTCGCCGGAGCGCTGAAGTCGGTGATCAGTTCGTGACGATTTCGACCACGGATTCGTGGTGATTTCGAGCAGTCGAACCGACCAGAGTCTGAAGGTTTGCGAAGTCCCCCCACTCCCTCCAGTCCGTCATCCTCGGGCTTGACCCGAGGATCAGACCGTCCGGTGCTCCGTTGAAAAGAAGCACGGTCGCGCTCGCGGGGCCGTCCGACGCGCACAGCCTCCCCCCACGTCTGATCCTCGGGTCAAGCCCGAGGATGACGGCGAGAGGGGGCGTGTCCCGGGCGCCGCCTCACACGTCGAAGCGGACCCCCTGCGCCAGCGGCAGGTCACGGCTGAAATTCACCGTCTGGGTCTGGCGGCGCATATAGGCCTTCCACGCGTCGGAGCCGGATTCGCGGCCGCCGCCGGTGTCCTTCTCGCCGCCGAAGGCCCCGCCGATCTCGGCGCCGGAGGGGCCGATGTTGACGTTGGCGATGCCGCAGTCGGAGCCCCAGGCGGAGAGGAATTGCTCGGCCTCGCGGACGCTGTCGGTGAAGACGCAGGACGACAGGCCCTGGGGCACGGCGTTCTGCATCGCCACGGCCTCGTCGAAGTCCGACCACGTCAGGACGTAGAGGATGGGGGCGAAGGTCTCGTGCTCCACCACAGGGCTTTGAGCCGGCATGCGGACGATGGCGGGGCGGACATAGACGCCGTCGCGCTCGACCCGGTCGCCCCCGGCCAAGACCTCGCCGCCCTGTTCCACCGCCTGCTCAAGCGCCGCGTCGAAACCGGCGGCGGCGGCATCGTCGATCAGCGGGCCGACCAGCACGCCGTCCTGGCGCGGATCGCCGACCGGCAGGGTCTGGTAGGCGGTTTTCAGGCGGGCGATCAGGGCGTCGGCGATGCTCTCGTGGACCAGCAGGCGGCGCAGGCTGGTGCAACGCTGGCCACAGGTGCCCACGGCGGAGAAGGCGATGGCGCGCACGGCCATGTCGAGGTCGGCGCTGGGCGTGACGATCATGGCGTTGTTGCCGCCCAGCTCCAGCAGCGAACGGCCGAGACGGGCGGCGACGGTCGCCGCGACGGCCTTGCCCATGCGGGTCGAGCCGGTGGCAGAGACCAGTGGGATGCGGGGGTCCGAAGCGAGCTGTTCGCCGATCTCGCGGCCGCCGATGAGGACCTGCGACAGGCCTTCGGGGGCGTCGCCGAAGCGGGTGAGAGCGCGGTCGAGAATCGCCTGTGTCGCCAGCGCAGTGAGCGGCGTCTTCTCCGACGGCTTCCAGATCACCGGATCGCCGCAGACGAGGGCGAGGCAGGCGTTCCACGCCCATACCGCGACCGGGAAGTTGAAGGCCGAGATGACCAGCACCGGCCCCAGCGGCTGCCACGTCTCGCGCATGTGATGACCCGGCCGCTCGCTGGCCAGCGTCAGGCCATAGAGCTGCCGCGACAGGCCGACGGCGAAGTCGCAGACGTCGATCATCTCCTGAACCTCGCCGAGGCCCTCGGAAACGATCTTGCCGGCTTCGAGGGTGACGAGACGGGCGAGGTCGGTCTTCGCCGCGCGCAGTTCCTCGCCGAGCAGGCGGACCAGTTCACCGCGGCGCGGGGCGGGCACGCGCTTCCAGGCGTGGAAGGCCTCGACCGAGCGCGTGACGGCGACCTCGACGGCGGCGGCGTGCGCCTGCGCCACGATGGCGCCGGTCGAGCCGTCGATCGGCGAGCGGGTGGCCAGGCCGGCGGCAGCGAAGGCGGAGTCCGGCACGCCGAGGCGGCGCAGGATGTCGCGGATTTCATCAGCGGCGGTGGCGGGATTGGTCATGGGGCGGGCTCCGGCAGGTCCGTGCGGCTTAGCGGGGCCGGCCCCAAAGAGAAAGGCCGCCCCGTCGCCGGGGCGGCCTTCGTGGATCGCGGAGCCGTCCTACCAGCGAGTGCGGTAGGCGGTGCGCTGGAGCTGCCACTGGATGCGGTCCAGCCGGCTGTCCAGGTCGCGGTACTCGGCCCGGCTCAACCCGTTGCGGGCGTAGCGGTATTCGAGCCGCTGGTACTGGTTCAGCTCGCGCGACAGGCGACGGGCTTCGAAGCGGTCGACGCCGCCGCTCCAGGCGAGGCGGTCGACGTGCTGCGCGAGCACTCGGGCGCGGTAGTGCAGGTCGCGCGCCGAATAGCCGTAGCCGCGGCCATAGCCATAGGGCTGGCCGTAGCCGGGCGAGCCGAAGCTGAGGCTCACGCTGAAATCCTGGGCCAGCGCCGGGGTCGAGACCATGACCGCGGACGCCGCCAGCACGGGGAGCAGGGCTTTCCTGATCATGGCGGGCTTCATGAGTTCGTCCTTTCGTGTCCGGGATCATCCCGGGTGATGGACGCACCAGACCACGCCGCGGGTGACGCGACCCTGAGGCGCTCGTTGTCTGGCAGTCAGGAACCGGCGCGTCGGCGGCGGGTTCTGTCGCCAAGCCGACAATCCAGGAGAGACCGATGAAAGTTCGCGACGTAATGAGCAAGGACGTGCAGGTGGCGCGTCCGGGAGACAGCCTTCAGGAGGTCGCGACGCGGATGGCCGGCGGCGACTTCGGCTTCATGCCGGTGGCCGACGGCGACCGGCTGATCGGCACGATCACCGACCGCGACATCGCCGTGCGCGCCGTGGCGGGCGGGGCCGCCTGCACCTCGCCGGTGGTGGAGTACATCACCCGGGACGCCCAGACCGCCTATGCCGACGACGACCTGAAGACCGTGCTGGACGCCATGGGCTCCAAGCAGATCCGCCGCCTGCCGGTGCTGGACAAGGACGAACGACTGGTCGGCGTGGTCTCGCTGGGCGACCTGTCGACGCGGGTGAAGGAGAAATACGCCGGCGAGGCGCTGGAGGACATCTCCCGCCCCTGACCGGGCGCGCGCCGGCGGCGTTAACCGTTTCGCCAAACCACGTGTTCATTCGCGACGGGGCATGCTCGCCGTTCACGACGGGAGACGCCAATGGCGCGCGCGCAGTTCCAGAAGGGTCAGAAGGTCTGGGTCGAGTGTGTCGGCGCCTGGGCCCAGATCGAGAAGGTCCAGCCCGTCTGGGCCAAGGGCTTCGAGGAGCCGGTGCGCGTCACCTATGACGTGGGCCTGGGCCGGGAGTTCCTCGGCCACGAACTGCTGCTGCCGACCGACGACCCGGCCGCCCACGCCAGTGAGAGCTGGCGGCTGATGCGGGCCCGGAACAAGTGGCAGACGGCGGAGGATACGCCGCATCATCCCTTCCCGGGCACCTATCCGGTGGTGGTCACCGACAAGGCCGACTGGGGCGGCTGGCGCGTGCCGGGCGCGGAATACGACCGCGACCCGGAGCAGATCGAGTTCCAGGCCCGGCTGATCGCCGCCGCGCCGAGGCTGATGGCGCTGGCGCAGCGGATGGTCGCCGCGGTCGACGACACGCCCGAGGACGCCCCGCCCGAGATGCAGATGCTGGCGCGCGACGCCCGCACCGTGCTGAAGAGCGTCACCGACGTGCTCGCCGCCCCCGAGAGCGCGGCGGCCCAGCCCCCGTCGCGCGCGGCCTGAGGTTGACGGCCTTGGCGGCGGCCACGTCAATTTGAACCGCGGAGCCTCGACACGAATCCGCGACACGGCCTAGATTTGGCGATCTTCGCCGAATCGTCCGGGAGAGCGCCTTGCGGGGCAGCGAGCGCCGCATAACCTCGCAAGGACGGCGCGCCGCGGACCGGCGCAAGGGCCCGCCCGCATGGGTGCGGATCGCCATCCTCGCCGTGACCCTGGCCGTCGCCGCCTATGTGCTTCTGTTCGCTCGCGAAATGGCGCGGCCGGGGCAGGAGGCGGACGCCCTGCGCATGGCGGCGGTGGACCGCGAGGCGCGGCTGCTGGCGCTCGAGACCGAAACCCGCATCGCCCCCGTCCAGGCCGCCGTGCGGGCGGCCGTGGCGCAGGCGGCCGGCCCCGCCCAGACCATCCAGCAGGCCCGCGCCGCGGCGCCGGGACGCGGCTTCGCCGTGGTGGCTCCGGACGGAAGCGTGGTCGCTGCCGGGGGCGCGCCGCCGACCGCTTTCGCGCCCGCGCCGGGCAAGCCGAGGCTGGCGACGGACGGCGCCGCCCTGCTGGTCACGGGGACCATGGCCGATGGACGCCGGTTGGTGGGCCGCGCGCCGCTGCCCTCGCTGCGCACCACCGACGGCGTCGACCTGTGGCTGCTGTCGGGGCCGAGGACCCTGCTGGCGGGAGATGCGGGCGGACAGGAAGCCCTGGCCCTGGCCGGGTCTCCGGCCGACGGGCTCGGACAGGGCGCGACGCTGGCGGTCGGCGACGGCGCGGTGCGGCGGACGACGGTGGCCGTGGGCGACAGCGGCCTGATCGCCGTCGCATCAACCCCGGTCAGCGTCGGCGCCGGAGCCCTGCTGGACGACGCCTGGCTGCTGACGGCGCCGTTCGTCATCGGCGTCCTGGTGCTGCTGCTGACCCTGTTGCAGCAACGGCGACAGATGGGGATCAGCCGCGAGTGGGCCGCGTCCGAGCGCCGGTTCCGGGGTGCGGTGGAGGCGGCGCGCTGCGGGGTCTGGGACTGGGATCTCGAGACGGGCCAGATCCTGCTGTCCGACTACATGGCCGACCTGATGGGGCTGGAGCGCACCGGGGCGGTGTCCGCCGAGGCGATGATGGAACGCATCCATCCGCGCTACCGGGCCGCCGTGGAGCATGCCCTGCGCCAGGCCGAGACCTTCGGCGCCTTCGAGGTCAGTTTTCCGGTGCCGGACCAGCAGGGCCGGGCCCGCTGGATCGACGCCCGGGGCCAGGCGCGCGGCGAACGGGGCGAGGACGGATTCACCTCGATCCTCGGCATCGCGCTGGACACCACGGAGGCGCGGCGCGCCAAGGCCCACGCCCAGGCCGCCGAGGGCCGGCTGCGGGACGGCATCGAGAGCGTGTCTGACGCCTTCGTCCTGTTCGACCGGCAGGGCCGGCTGATCCTGTCCAACCAGGCCTTCCAGGACGCCTTCAACTTCGAGCCCGGCGTGGTCCGCAAGGGGGCCCTGAAGACCGATCTGAACCGGATCGCTGGCCTGGCGATCAAATCGGAACAGACGGCCGCCGGCGGACGGGCCGGAGCGCGCGAGGTCGAGCTGTACGACGGCCGCTGGCTGCAACTGGTGGAGCGGTTCACCTCGGAAGGCGGATCGGTGGTCTCGGCGGCGGACATCACCGCGATCAAGCACAAGGAGGCCGAGCGCCAGCGCGCCACGGAACGTCTCCACACCACCATCACCGAACTGGAGGACCGCGAGGACAAGCTCCGGCTGCTGGCCAACAAGTATGAGGTGGCGATGACCCGGGCGGAGGCGGCGAACCAGGCCAAGTCCGAGTTCCTCGCCAATATGAGCCACGAGCTGCGGACGCCGCTGAACGCCATCAACGGCTTCTCGGAGATCATGGCCGGCGAGATGTTCGGTCCGCTGGGCGACCCACGCTACAAAGGTTACGCCGCCGACATCCTGCGCTCGGGGCAGCATCTGCTCAGCCTGATCAACGACATCCTCGACATGGCCAAGATCGAGGCCGGCAAGCTGACGCTGCATTATGAGCCGGTGTCGCTGAAGGAGGTCGTCGACGACGCCGCGCGGCTGATGCGCGGGCGGGTCGAGGAGTCGGGCTTGAAGCTGCGGGTCGACGCGCCCGAGCTGCCGACCATCGAGGCCGACCACCGCGGGCTGAAGCAGGTGGTGCTGAACCTGCTGTCGAACGCGGTGAAGTTCACGCCGGAGGGCGGCGACATCACGGTGACCCTGTCGCGCGAGGACGGGGACCGGGTGCGGGTCGCGGTCACCGACACCGGCATCGGCATCGCCGCCGAGGACCTGACGCGGCTGGCGCGGCCGTTCGAACAGGTCGAGGGCCAGCATTCCAAGACCACCCAGGGCACCGGCCTCGGCCTGGCCCTGACCAAGTCCCTGATCGAGCTGCACGGCGGAACGCTGACGCTGGAGAGCGAGCCGGGACGGGGCACCACGGCCAGCTTCGACCTGCCGATCCGTCGCCCGGATCAGACCGCCGGAAGTCAGGCGCGGGCCGCCTGAGGCGGACCGACCGGTTTCAGGGCGCTGTGCGAGGGGCCTTGCGGTCGCCCTTTTCGCGCACCACGAAGCGGCCGCGGCGGGTGAGGATTTCCGACAGGGCGACGCGGTCGTCGGGCTCGAGGGTCTGCAACACGGCGACGGCGTCGGCCTCGATCCGGGCCCGACCCCGAAGCTCCGCGACGCGGGACTCTTCCAGCAGGGCGGAGACCCGGGCGGGATCGAAATCGGGCGATCGCGCCAAGGCGATGGCCTCGCGCCGCTTGCGCCGCATCCCGTCGAAATCGGGCCGGGCGGTCAGGGCCGACGCGCGCAGGGCGGCCCGCACACGGTCGCGCACCTCCGGGTCCAGCCCTTCGACGACGGTCATGAACGGGTGGCTTCGGGGCGCGCGGTGCTGGGACTCGATCCGGCGTTCGACGTTGGCGCGGCCGACGAGCAGGGTGGCGCCGGCCGCCAGCGCGAACAGGTTGAGCGCCACCGAGGCGGCGAGGACGATCTTCAGGGTTCTGGCGTTCACCCGAGCAACTCCGTGTCGTCCATGCCGAGCAGGGACGCCTGGTACAGCACCGCGTCGGCCTGGGCGTCGGCGGTGAAGTGGCTGGTCATGATCACCCCGGCGACGATCCCGGCGCAGGCCGCCGCGGCCCAGCCCGCTCCGAAGGCCAGGGAAAGGCGGTCGATCCACAGGCGACCGGCGCGATGGGCCTTGCCCCCGGCCGACGTGGCCGCCGCCAGCACCCGGTCGCGCAACACCATCGACACTTCCGGCGTCGGCGAGCGGTGCAGCAGGGCGTCGACCGCGTCGGCCTCGGCCAGCGCGGGCCGCGTCAGCTCCGGATGAGCCGCCGCGAAGGCCTCGGCCGCCGCGCGTTCAGCGTCCGGCCAGCGACGCCGGTCGGCGCCGTAGGCGGCTGTCAGGGCGAGGAAGCGTTCCGCCGTCATCACGTTCATACTCCTTCGGCGCCCGGCCGGTGATCGGCCAGGGCCTGTCGCAGCGCCCGCCGTCCACGCGACAGCAGACTTTCCAGAGCCTCGATGCTGACGTCCATCAGCCCCGCGGCCTCGATATTCGACAGCTCCTGATAATGGCACAGCACGATGGCCTCGCGCTGCCGGTCCGGCAAGCGCGCCAGCGCGCCGTTGACCGCCGCGCCGATGTCCGCGGCGAGCAGACCCCGATCCGGCGCCGGGCCGTCGTCGCGCCGGTCCGGCGGCGCCGCGGTCGGAACCTCGCGCCGGCGCCTCAGGCGGTCGTAGCAGAGGTTCAGAGCCACCCGGTGCAGCCAGGTGTCGAACTTGGCCCGACCGGAGACCCAGCGAGGCGCCTGCCGCCACGCCCGCAGCAGGGCCTCCTGCGCCACGTCCTCGGCTTCCGCAGGATCGCCGAGCATGCGCTGGGCAAGCGCCAGCATGCGCGGCAGCTTGCGCGCGACCATGGCCTGAATGGCCGCGGGATCGCCCTGACCCACGCGGCGCACCAGGTCCTCGTCAGGGTCGGCGAAGGTCGCCATCCGGCCTCGTGCGAACGTTGCTGCAAGGCCGGTGAGGTCGAGGACCGCCGCGCCCGTCATCTGCTTACTCCGAAGCGGGCGCCGGAGGCGACGCCTGTTGCGCCTGACGGGCGGCGCGGCGTTCCGCGCGCCGCTCGAGACGATGTTCGCGGCGGTCGGCGCGGGCGGTTCGGCGCTCGGCGACGGTGACATAGCCGTCGTGGTCGGCGTCGAGGCGAACGAAGGCGGCTTCCGCCCTGGCCTGGGCCTCGGCGATCACGACGGGGCCGCGGGTCTCCATGCGTTCGGCGCGGCGGCCGCGGTGGGCGCGCGCCGCCCGCGGGCCCTGTCCGGCGCGAACGTCGCGGCGGGCGTCGAACTCGGCCTTGCTGATGACGCCGTCGTCGTCGGCGTCGAGGCGGTCGAAACGACTGTCGGCGCGGTCGGCGCGGCGGGTCGCGGCGGCGGCGCGCCGCTCATCGGCCGTCACCGAGCCGTCGCGGTCGGCGTCGGCGGCGGTCAGGCGGGCCACGCGCCGGCCGACGAATTCGGCCGGGCTGAGGCGATGGTCGCCGTCGGCGTCGGCGCGCATGCCGCGGGCGTGCGGATGCTCCGGGGTTTGCTGGGCGATGGCGACGCCGCCCGCGGCGGCGGCGAGAGCCAGGGCGGCGAGGCCGCCGGCCAGAAGGGTCTTGTTCATCCCGATGGTCTCCATGGCCGCCCGACGCGGCCGTGCATCCCTGTCTGGAGAGTGAAACGCCGCTGGAGTCAGTCTCCGTCGCTGACCGGCGGCAGGGCGGCCTCGAAGGCGGCGCGGGCGGACGTGCGGGCCTTCGCCAGCCCGGCCTTCAGGGCGTCGTAGCCGGGGAAGCCGGCGGCCTTGGCCAGCCGTTCCCGGAAGCCGTCCGGCTCCTGGTCGGGATCGGGGCGTTCGTCGAAGGCCGCCCCGAAAATCTGGCTGAGGGCCTGCTGCAGCCGCCAGGTCTCGGCCAGTTCAGGATCGTCCGACAGCGCCTCGAGGGTCGAGACCGTCATCGGCCCGCCGGCCAGCGCCCGCCGGAGCTGGCGCACCTGCGCCACGAACTCCGCGTCGACCTGACCGCCGGGGGCCAGCTTGACGTCCCAGTCCCCCTGCCCCGGGCGTTCGCGCGCCATCAGGTCGCGCATGCGGCGGGCGTCGCCGGCAAGGCTCACGCCCGGCCGCGGCCGGCGCAGGATGGCTTCCAGCGCCGCTGCCGTGCGCGCGCCGAAGTCCGGATCGTCGGCCCAGACGACGCGGGCCCGGGTCAGGGCCATGAACTCCCAGGTGTCGGCCTCGGCCGCGTAATAGTCCTCGACCGCCGACAGGCGCAGCGACACCGGCCCCTTGGCCGCGCCGGGACGGAGCCGCATGTCGACTTCGTAGAGACCGCCCTCGGCCGTGTGAGCCGACAGGGCCGCGATCAGCCGCTGGGTGAAGCGCGAGTAGAACACCCCGGCCGCCCAATGCCTGGCGTCGGATACGGCGTCGGCGGGCGCGTCGTAGACGGTCATCAGGTCGAGGTCCGACGTCGCGGTCATCTCGCGCGACCCGGCCTTGCCGAGGGCCACGACGGCCACCGCGCCGCCGGCCAGCGCCCCGCCCTGGCGGACGGTCTCGGCCATGGCGGTGGGCGCGAGGGCGGCGAGGCAGGCGTCGGCCAGGGTGGTGTAGGCGCGCCCGGCCTCCTCAGGTCCGACGCGGCCGGTCAGGGTCTGGACGCCAATGCGGAACATCTGCTCGCGATGGACGCGGCGCACCACGTTCATGGCGGTCTCGAAGTCCGGCGCGGCGGCGGCTTCCACCCCCATCTGGGCGGCGACGCCGGTGTCCTCATCGACGCCGCGCGCGAAACGCGCGTCCAGCATGCTGTCCAGCGCCGCCGGATAGCGGCCGAGCGTACGGGCCAGCCGGGGCGCGAAGGCCATGACCCCGACGACCAGGTCGAACAGCTTCGGCTGGGCCAGGAACAGGGCCTGGACCTGCACCCCGCCGCTCAGCCCCGAGAAGAACACGGCGAACCGGCGGAAGGCGGCGTCGGCCGCGCCGGTGTCAGCCAGGGCGGTCAGCAGGCGGGGGGCCAGGCGGGTGAACAGCTCGCGCCCCCGCGCCGTGCGGGTGGCCGGGATACGGCCGTGGTGCCAGCTGCGGATGGTCTCGGCGACCATGGCGGGGTCGGAGAAGCCCATCCGCGCCAGCGTCTCCAGCGTCTCCGGATCGTTCTCGACCCCAGTGAAGACCAGCGAGCCATAGGGGGACGACAGCGCCTCCTCCCCCTCGAACAGTTCGCCGTAGCGCCGGTTGACCCCGACCAGCAGGGCCTCGACCCGGGCGTCGAAGGCGGCGAGGTCGCCCTCGCCCGCCAGCGCCGCCACCCGCGCGCGGGCTTCGGGTTCGGCAGGCAGGTTGTGGGTCTGTTCGTCCTCGAGCATCTGCACGCGATGCTCGAGGCCGCGCAGTTCGACATAGGCGGCGGTCAACCCGGCGCAGGCGTCGGGCGTGACATGGCCCGCGTCACGCAGGGCGGCGAGGGCCTCCACGGTGCGCGGCGTGCGCAGCCCGGGATCGCGGCCGCCGAGGATCAGCTGCTGGGTCTGGGCGAAGAATTCGATCTCGCGGATGCCGCCGCGGCCGAGTTTCAGATTGGCCCCCGCCGCCTCCAGCCCCTCGCCGGTCTTGTGGACGTGGATCTGGCGTTTGATCGACTGGATGTCGAGGATGGCCGGGTAGTCGAGGCTGCGGCGCCAGATGAAGGGGATCAGGGCCTTCAGGAAGCCGCGCCCGGCCTCCCCATCGCCGAGCACGGCGCGGGCCTTGATGAAGGCGGCGCGCTCCCAGTTCTGGCCGACGCTCTCGTAATAGGCCAGGGCCATGGGGGCGGCGACCACCGGCGGGGTCGAGGACGGGTCGGGGCGCAGGCGCAGATCGACCCGGAAGACGTAGCCGTCGCCGGTGCGCTCCTGCATCAGCGTCGCCAGCGACTGGGCCAGCCGGTCGACGAACCGCTGCGGCTCCACGCCCTCGGCCAGGGCGGGGATCAGGGGCTCGGGCTCCCAGAACAGGCTGATGTCGATGTCGGAGGAATAGTTGAGCTCGAAGGCCCCGTGCTTGCCCATGGCGAGGCCGAACAGGCCGGGGACCGGGCCGCGCGGATCGTCGGCCGCACTGACCAGCTTGCCGCGCTGGCGCTGGTCGTGGGCGACGGCGCGCAGCGCGGCGTTGACCGAGGCGTCGGCGAAGCGGCTGAGCGCGCCGGTGACCTGATCCAGGTCCCAGACGCCGCCGAGGTCGGCGAGCGCCGTCAGCAGGTGGAGTTCCCCCTTCAGCCGGCGCAGAGGCGCGCGCACGTCGTCGGCGCCGCCCGTCAGGGCGTCCGCCGCGGCGATGACGGCGGTCAGGCGGGCGTCGGGCGCATCCTCGAGGACCGCGCGCAGACGGTCAGGCCGGCGCCGGGCGAGACCGAACAGATAGGGCGAGGCGGCGAAGACGGGCGCGAGGGCGGGCCAGGCGCCTTGCAGCGTCCCGACCCAGCCGTGCTCCGAGGCCGCCTCGGAGAGGCGTTCGCGGGCCCGGTCGGCCGCCCCGGCGTCAACAAGGGGGCCGCACGGCCTCAGCCGCGAGGCCAGGGCGTCGCTCACGCCGCGTCCGCCGGCGGCAGCACCAGCGCCACCCGCAGACCGGGACCGAAGCCGCCGTATTCGCCGGGGCCCTCGTCCAGCTGGACCCGGCCGCCGTGGGCTTCCAGCACGGCCACGACCAGCGACAGACCGAGCCCGGAACCGGCCTCGGAGCGGCTGTTGTCCAGCCGCACGAAGCGCTGGGTGACCCGCTCGCGGTCGGCCTCGGGCACGCCGGGGCCGGTGTCGGTGACCGAGAATTCGATCTCGCCCGAGCTGCGCCGGCGGGCGCGCAGCATGACCGCCCCGCCGACGGGGGTGTATTTGATGGCGTTGTCGATGACGTTGGCCAGGGCCTGGGCGAGGAACGGCTGGTTGGCCTCGACCATCAGGCCGCGCTCGATCTCGGCCGAGAACTCCAGCCCCTTGTCCTCGGAGGCGGGCTCGTAGAGCTCGGCCATGTCGGCGGCGAGGTCGGCGGCGTCGAACACCTTCGGATCCGGGGTGCGCCCGGCCGCCGCCTGCAGACGGGCGATGGCCAGCACGGTGTTGAAGGTCTTGAGCAGGTTGTCGGCCTCGTCGAGGGCCAGTTGCAGGGCGTCGACGCCGTCGATCTTGCCCGCCTCGGCGTCGATCAGCGACACCTCCAGCTTGGCCCGCATCCGGGTCAGGGGCGAGCGCAGGTCATGGGCGATGGCGTCGCCCGCGTGACGGATCGAGGCCATCGACGCCTCGAGCCGGTCCAGCATGGTGTTGAGGCCGGCGCCGAGCTCGTCCAGCTCGTCGCCGGAGTTGCGGACCGAGAAGCGGGCCTTGAGATTTCCCTCCTGCACCGCAGTGGCGACCTTGTTGAGCCGACCCATGGAGCGTTCGATATTGCGGCTGACCAGCACCCCGCCGGCGAGGCCGAGCAGAAGCACGATCCCCATCGCCCCCCAGAGCGCCTGGGTCAGGCGCGCCAGATAGGCCTCGGTGTCGCTCAGGGACTTGCCGACGAACAGGGTCTCGCCGCCCGCCAGCCGCATCTGGACGCCGCGCACCTGGGGCCGGGTCACGCGGCCGTCCGCGTCGGTCTCGGTGAAGGGGAAGGTGATCCATTCCGACGGCCCCTCGAGCTCGGCGATCGGCTGCACGCTGATGGACCCGGTGCTCATGTCCCCCTCCGCGTCCGTCAGCAGGTAGAGGTAGCTGCTGTCGCGCAGGGTGCGGTCGATCAGGGCCTCGTTGAGGGCCTGTACGCCCCGGGCCTGGTAGATGCCGGTCAGCACTTTGGTCTCGGCGCTTACGTCCCGTTCGGCCTTGGCCCGGGCCTCGGCGGCCGAGGCGAAATAGACATAGGCCAGGATGGCGCTGGCCGCCGCGGCGAACAGGGCGAGGAACAGCAGCGTCAGCCGGAAGGGCGTGCGGCGAAGGAGGGAGGGGAGCTTCATCGGGAGGCGTCAGGCCTCCAGCCGATACCCCGCCCCGCGGACCGTCTGCAGCATGGCGTGGTCGAAGCCCTTGTCGATCTTGGCGCGCAGGCGGCTGATGTGGACGTCGATGACGTTGGTCTGGGGGTCGAAATGGTATTCCCAGACCTTCTCGAGCAGCATGGTCCGGGTGACCGACTGGCCGGCGTGGCGCATCAGGAACTCGAGCAGTTGGAACTCGCGCGGCTGCAGGTCGATCTCCTGGCCGGCGCGGTGCACGGTGCGGGCGATCAGGTTCATCTCGAGGTCGCCGACCTTGAGCATGGTGGCCACCGAGCCGGTCTCGCGGCGGCGCGACAGGGCCTCGACGCGGGCGATCAGTTCGGAGAAGGCGTAGGGCTTGACCAGATAATCGTCGGCTCCCGCCCGCAGGCCGGCGACGCGGTCGTCGACCTCGCCCATGGCCGAGAGGAACAGCACGGGGGTCTGGTCCCCGTCCTTGCGCAGGGTCTCGACCATGCCGATGCCGTCGAGGCGCGGCATCATGCGGTCGACGACATAGACGTCATAGCCGCCCTTCTGGGCCTCGAGCAGGCCGAAGGCGCCGTCGACGGCGTGGGTCGGCTCGTGCCCGGCTTCGGTCAGCCCGCGGACCATGGCGGTCGCGGCTTCCGCGTCGTCCTCGACCACCAGAATACGCATGGAAAGACCCCTCCGGATGCAGAATCGCCGCCGATGTTAGCGCATCGGCGGCGATCCCGGCAGTTACCGCTTTGTCAGAGTTCCGATGACCTATTCCTCGTCCTCGAACGGGAGAGCGAGGGGCGCCGTGCCCTGGGGCGTCCACACGAAGACCAGCACGCTGGGGCGGCCGCTGCGCTTGACCGTCTCGATGGCGGTGCGCAGCGCCTCGACCGTGCGGATACGCGTGCGATCGGCCTGGGTGATGACGAGCCCGGGCTGGAGCCCCAGCCGTGACGCCGGGACGCCCCGCGCAACGTCGGTGATGATGAGGCCGTCCACGCTTTCAGGGATGCCGTAACGCGACCGGAGGGTCGCCGTGAGCGGCGTCACCGTCAGGCCCTCAACCACCTCCCCGCGGGCTGCGGGCGGTTCGCCGGGCGCGGCGGACCCGCCGCCCAGCTCGTCGCCGGCGCGAAGCTCCGATTCCGGAGGCCGCGTTCCCGAGCGGACGTTCAGGGTCACGCGGCGGCCGTCGCGGATCACCTCGAGCCGGATGGTCTCGCCAGGTTTGGCCGCACCCACGAGACGGGTGGCTTCGGTTCCGTCCTTGACCGCATCGCCGTTGACGCCGACGAGCAGGTCGCCGACCCGGGCTCCGGCCCGGTCAGCCGGTCCGCCGTCCGTGACGCTCTCGATATAGGCCCCTTCGAAGTCGCGAGGCAGGCCGTAGGCTTCCCATTGATCCGCGGTGAAGGTGCGCAGGCCCAGGCCGACATATCCGCGCTCGACCGTCCCGTTTCGCATCAGCTGGTCTGTAACCGGCTTGGCGACCGAGGCGGGGATGGCGAAGCCGATGCCGACCGAGTTGCCGGTCGGCGAATAGATGGCCGAGTTCACGCCGATGACCCGGCCGTAGATGTCGAAGGTCGGTCCGCCCGAGTTGCCGCGATTTATGGCCGCGTCTATCTGCAGAAAATCGACGTACTGGGCTGTCGGATCGGGAATGTTGCGCCCCTGCGCCGACACGATGCCGGCGGTCGCCGTCCCCCCGAGACCGAACGGATTGCCGACGGCGATGACCCAGTCGCCGACGCGCGGCTGGGCGCCTTCCTCGAAATTGACGAACGGGAAGTCCGCGCCCTCGACCTTGATGACGGCCAGATCCGTGGCTTCGTCCCGTCCGATCAGCCGCGCCTCAAGCTCACGCTGATCGGCCAGTCGCACGGTGATCTTCGTGGCGTTCTCGACCACGTGGGCGTTGGTGACGATGTAGCCGTTGGCGGAAATGAAGAAGCCCGAGCCGGCGCCGACGGACGTCGGAGCTTCCTCGCCCT
Organism: Caulobacterales bacterium; assembly: GCA_016183935.1. Lineage (GTDB taxonomy): Bacteria > Pseudomonadota > Alphaproteobacteria > Caulobacterales > Caulobacteraceae > Brevundimonas. The sequence goes on along the minus strand of JACPDR010000019.1, from coordinate 19,785 downwards.
CCTCCAGCTCCGGCACCGGGACGCCAAACGGAATTCCGGGAATGCGCAGAACGCCGCCCTCGGGACGCTGGATCGGCGCCTCGACGTCGATCTGCACCACCGCCGGCGCGACCTGCTGGAAGATGTCGGCGAAACTGAGGGGCGCCCCTTGCGGCGGGGCGAAGGCCAGGCCGGCGGCGCCGGCGTTGGGCGACAGCCGGCCGGACACACCGGCGACGGGGCCGGCGTTGGCGCTCGGCCAATCGATGACGCCTCCCGCCGTGGCGCCGGCCGCCAAAACCAGGCCGAACGTGGCCCCCAGCATGAATTCCTTACGCTTCATCATCGGGTTTCGTACGATCCTCTCCTCGGACGCGGACGCCCGTTCAGTTCGTCAATATAGGGCGGCGGCCCGCATGGCCAACGTCGCTGACCAAGGATAGGTCCGCCCGCGCGTCAGTGGTCAGACGACTTTGCGTCAGCATCACGGCGATCCGCGGACGCCGACATGATCTCCGCCAGCCGCGCCTCCTCGTCCGGCGACAGGGCCGGAGGCTCGACGCGGCGGCGCCGGGTCATCAGCATCAGGGCGGCGCCGGCCGCCGCCATCAGTGCGAACGGGCCGAACCACAGCAGCCACGTGCCGAGCCGGACCGGCGGCTGAAACAGCACGAAATCGCCGTAGCGCCGCACCAGATCCTGCTTGATCCGGGCATCCGAGCGCCCGGCGGCGATCTGCTCGCGGACCAGGCCGCGCATGTCGGCGGCGATGCCGGCCGGGCTGTCGGCGATGGCCTCATGCTGGCAGACCACGCAGCGGATGTCGTCGAACAGCGCCTGCGCCCGGGCCTCCTGCGCGGCGTCCGGCAGCGGCCGATCAGGCGCCGGCGGCGGCTCCTGGGAAAGGGCGGGGCCAGCGATCAGAAGCGCCGCGATCGCCGGAAGCAAGAAGAGGGAGCGCCCTCCCCCTCGAGGAGAGGACCTTTCCAGGCGGCTCATGGCGCCGCCTTCCGTTTCGAAACCGCCAGCCGCAGCCGGCGGTCCATCAGCGACAGCACCCCGCCAAGCGCCATGATGGCCGGGCCGAGGAAGATCAGCCGCGCCCACGGATTCCACCAGACGCGGACGTTCCAGGCCGGGGCGCCGGCCTCGGTGCGGCCGCGCTCGCCCAACACCACATAGACGTCGTCCAGCCCGCGGAAGTCGAGGCCGACCTCGGTGGTGGTCTGACCTCCGGCGGGGAAGAAGCGGCGCTCGGCGACGACCTCGCGCGGCGCGGCGCCGGAGCGGAGGGTGACGGTCAGCCGACCCTGCTCGGCCAGATAGTTCGGCCCCTCGATGATCCGGACCGCGTCCAGCCGCACGGCCCAGGGGCCCGCCTCGACCGTTTCGCCGACGGCGATCGGGCGGGCCGCCTCGACGCGGTAGCCGGTCTCCACCACCGCCCCCAGCACGAAGACGCCCAGCCCGGCGTGGGCCAGGGTCGTGCCCCAGGCGCCGAGCGGCAGGCCCCGGGCGCGGCGCAGGGTCTCGCCGAAGGAGGCGCGGAACAGGCGGGTGCGCTCGGCCGCCTCGGCGAGGGCTCCGAGAATCAGCCAGGCGCCGAGGCCGATCCCGGCCGCCGAGAGGGCCTTGCGCGGCTCGAACATCAGCCAGCCGGCGAGGGCGAGCAGGACGGCCAGGCCTGCGGCGACGACGAGGCGCTGCGTCACGCCCCTGAGGTCGCCGCGCTTCCACGCCAGCAGCGGCCCGGCGGGCAGGATGATGAAGGCCACGGCCATCAACGGCACGAAGGTCAGGGCGAAATAGGGCGGGCCGACGGAGATGGTCGAGCCGTTGGCCGCCTCGAGGATCAGCGGATAGAGCGTGCCGAGCAGGACGGTGGCGCAGGCGGCGGTCAGGAACAGATTGTTGAGCACCAGCGCGCCTTCGCGGCTGACCGGGGCGAACATGCCGCCGCCCTTCAGCCGCGGTGCGCGCCACGCGAACAGGGCGAAGGCCGCGCCCGCCGTGACGCCGAGAATGGCCAGCAGCATCATGCCGCGCTGCGGATCGACGGCGAAGGCGTGCACGCTGGTCAGGACGCCGGATCGGACGAGGAAGGCCCCCAGCATCGAGAAGGTGAAGGCCAGCAGCGCCAGGAAGGTGGTCCAGCCCGCCAGCGCGCCGCGACGCTCGGTGACCACGGCCGAGTGCAGCAGGGCCGCGCCGGCCAGCCACGGCATGAAGCTGGCGTTCTCGACCGGGTCCCAGAACCACCAGCCGCCCCAGCCGAGTTCGTAATAGGCCCAGAAGGCCCCGAGGGTGATGCCGACGGTCAGGAAGGCCCAGCTGGCCAGAGCCCAGGGCCGCACCCAGCGGCCCCAGGCCGGCCAGAAGGCGGAATTGGCGCGGCCCTCGACCAGGGCGGCCACGGCCAGCGAAAAGCAGACCGAAAACCCGACGTAGCCCGCGTACAGAAGCGGCGGGTGGAAGGCGAGCGCCGGATCCTGCAACAGCGGGTTCAGCGACCCGCCCTGGAACGGGGCCGGGTTCAGCCGCGCGAACGGGCTGGACGTGAAGACGGCGAAGGCGAGGAACAGCACGCCGAGCAGGCCCTGGGTGGCGACCGCCGAGGTCTTCAGTCCGAACGGCAGGTTGCGGGCCCGGGCGAGCACCGCCCCGAAACCGGTCAGGACGAGGCACCACAGCACCAGCGAACCCTCGTGGCTGCCCCACGCTCCGGCCACCTTGTAGAGCATCGGCTTGTCGGTGTGGCTGTTGGCCGCGACGTTGGCGACCGAGAAGTCCGAGACCACGAAGGCGAAGATCAGGGCGGCGAAGGCCACGGCCACGGCCAGGGCGGAGGCGATGGCGGCCCCCTCGGCGGCCCCGGCCAGCACCGGGCTGCGGCGTAGGCGGCCGCCCACGGCGAGGCCGGTCTGCAACGCCGCCAGCACTAGGGCGAGGATCAGGGCGAAGGCCCCGGTTTCAACGATCATGAAGCGGGCTTTCCGGCCTCGGGCCGCCACTCGCCCTTGGCCTTGAGCCGGTCGGCGACCTCGCGCGGCATGTAGTTTTCGTCGTGCTTGGCCAGAACCTGGGTGGCGCGGAAGCTCCGGTCGGGAAGAAAGACGCCCTGGGCCACCACCCCCTGCCCTTCACGGAACAGGTCGGGCAGGTCGCCGCGATAAACCACTCGCGTGGCCGCCACGTTGTCGGTGACCACGAAGGCGACCTGGCCGGTTCCGTCGCGGACCACGCTGCCGGTCTCGACCAGCCCGCCCAGCCGCACCACGCGCCCCGCCGGCGCCGTGTCCGGGGTCGCCTCCGACGGCGAGAAGAAGAAGGTGACGCTGTCGCGCATGGCATAGAGCGACAGGCCGACGGCCAGGGCCAGCACCGGCGCCACGGCGATCACGACCCACAGGCGGCGGCGCGCCTTCGGGGATTTCGGCAGCCAGCTCATGAGGCGGCTCCGGCGACGGGCAGGCGCGCCACCAGATCGGCCCGGCGCGGATCGGCGGGATCGAGGGCGGCGATCAGCGGCAGCCACATCTCGCGGACGCGGGCCGTGTCGCCGCGGCCGAGCGCGGCCTCGCCGAGGAAGAAGCGGGCCCCCAGCTGATCGGCGTCGAGGCGCAGCGCCTGCGCAAAGGCGGCTTCGGCGTCGCCATCGATCTCGCCGCCGTTGGCCTGGACCAGACTCTCGCCCAGCCGGGCCCAGCTCTGGGCGTCATCGGGGCGCAGGGCCACGGCGCGCCGGAGAGCCGAGGCCGCGCCGATCGGATCACCGGCCTGGAAACGGGCGGCGCCGAGCATGGTCAGGGCCTGATGATCGTTGGGGCGTTCCTCGACGACGCGGGCGACCACGGCGGCGATCTGCGGCGGCTGCAAGGCGTCGAGTTGGGTCGCCCACTGGTCGACCCGGCGCTCGTAGGCCTGATCCGGCAGACCCGGCGCGCCGACCAGCATGTACAGGCCCACCGCGCCGGCGACGGCGACGCCGATCCCGCCCAGCACCCAGAAGCGGTCGCCGGCGCCGGCGGGCGCCGGGGCCGCCTCGCGTTGCGCCGACAGTATGCGGCGGCCGGCCTCGGCGCGGGCGGCGGTCCAGCCCGCCTCGTCCAGCAGGCCGCGCGCCTTGAGGCGATCCAGCTCCGACAGTTCGGCGGCGGCAGACACGGTCACGCTTTCGCCCGCGTCGGCGCCGCGGCGGGCGCCGGCCAGCACCAGCAAGCCGGCGAGCGACGCCAGCAACGCGCTCATGATCCAGAACATCGTCATCGCCGCGCGATGTAGCCGATCAGGCGGCTCGCGACGAGGGCCTGGACCCGCCCTTGCCGCCTCCGGCGACCGCGGCGCGGCGACGCACCGTGCGCGCGACCGGGCGGGCGTCGATCAGATCGAGGCAGCGGGCGGCCAGCTCGACCAGCCGCAGGGCGTTGAGTTCATCCGGCGCCTCGCCGTCGTTGACGAGGAGCAGCGCCTGGTCGGCGTAGTCGGTCAGGCGACCGATCAACGAGTCGACCAGCAGCTTGCGGTCGGACTCCGCACCGAAGGTGGAGGCGGGCCCGCGGACGGCGCCGACGAGTTTCAGCAGATTGCGGGCGGCCTGCACCGTCTCGCCCTGGACCGGCGCGGTCAGCTGCGGCGACTTGCGGGTCATGCGGCCGGAAATCTGCACGCGCTCCAGCGGCAAGGCCTTGTCCACGGCCCGGTCGGCGGCGCGCAGGAAGGCGGACAACTGGCCGGAGAGGCTGACCCGGGCGTCGCGCACCGACTTGCCCCAGACGCTGAGCGGATTGAGCGTCAGGGTCACGTCCAATTCGCTGAGGACGTTGGCGCACCAGGTCAGATCCTCGATCACCGGATCGACGGCGGCGAGATCCGAGCCGGGGCGGAACGCCGCGATCCGCGCCACCCGCGTATCGACGCCGGCGATCAGACGTTCGATGAATCCGGACAGTTCCGAGGCGCTGAGGAAGCCCTCCTCGGCGGACGAACAGGAACTCTGGGTGATGATGCGGAGGATCAGGACGGCGTCGTCCAGGTGCGAGAACAGCATCTCGAGCACCCGCTGGGCGCCGTCGAGGTGGATCCCGGCGCAATCCTTGAGCAGCAGGCGCAGCACGGCGATCTGATCGCCGTCCGGCCGCTTCAGCCAAACCTCCAGCGACGGCAAGCCGCGCCGGGCGAGGTGCGCCAGGTCCAGACAGGCGGCGAGGTCGGCCAGACCGCGCTCCCGGCGCTCCGGCTCCAGGTCCGCGGGCCAGATCAAGTCGGGACGGTCGCGCACGGCCGCGGCGCCGGCCAGGCAGACGCGATCGGCGACGGCGACGACCATGGCGTCGGCCTCATCCCGGTCGAGCCGGGGCAGCAGGGCGGGCTCGCGCGCGGAGGCGGCCTTCCACAGGCGGGGCAGGACGGCGGCGGGAAAGGTCATCGCCTCGACGCCGTCCGCCCGCGGCCTGAACATCGGGAGCAGCGGGGCCATCACGAGGCGACGGCGCGTCCGGTCGCGCGTCTCCTCCGCGAGCATGTCGCCGAGTTCCAGCGCCCGCGCGCCGGGCAGGGCCGTGGCCACCGACGACAGCTTCACAAGCATGTCGTCGGGGGCCTGCTCGATCAGAGCGGCCAAAGCGATACGATGGGCGGCGGACAGCCCCGACATTCAGACACCTCGCGACCGACCAAATCGCCAGCCGACGCCATACTGCCCCGGTGGGGTTAATATCCGCTATCCGACAATCGGTCAGGCCTCGGCGGCGGGCAGTTCCAGCATGGCCTTCAGCCCGCCGAGATCGCTGTCGGCCAGCGATATCCGCCCGTCGTAGGCGCGGGTGAGCTCGACCACGATCGACAGGCCGAGACCCGAGCCGGGGGTGGTCTCATCCATGCGGGAGCCACGCAGCAGGGCGGCTTCGCGCTGTTCTTCCGGCAGGCCCGGCCCGTCGTCCTCGACCACCACCACCATCTGGCCCAGTCCGGTCGGCCCGGCGGAGACGCGCACCCGCCGTTTCGCCCATTTGCAGGCGTTCTCCATCAGATTGCCGAGGAGCTCCTGCAGGTCCTGGCGCTCGCCGCGGAAGGCCAGGTCGTCGGGCGCGCGCCAGTCGATGACCACGCCCTTCTCCTCGAACACCCGCTCCAGCATCACCGCCATCTCGTCCAGCACCTCGGCGATGGGGGTGCGTTCGCCGAGCATCTGGGCGCGGGCGGCGGCGCGGGCGCGGCGCAGGTGGTGGTCGACCTGGGCCTTCATCACCTCGGTCTGCTTGCGCACCATGTCCGGCAACGGGCCCTTCTTGGTTCCGGCCTCGGCCAGCATCACCGACAGCGGCGTCTTGAGGGCGTGGGCCAGGTTGCCGACGTGGGTGCGCTGGCGCTCGACGGTCTCCTGGTTGTGGTCGAGCAGCCGGTTGACCTGCTCGGCCAGCGGCTGGATCTCGAGCGGATAGCTGCGGGCGATACGGGCCGCCTTGCCCTTGCGCACGTCGGCGATCTCGTTGCGCAGGGCGTAGAGCGGACGCAGGCCGATCTGCACCTGAAGGAAGACCGCGATCACCAGGCCGAGGCCGAGGATCAGCAGCGCGGTCCAGGTGAAGGTCGCAAACTGCTGGGTGTCGCGGTCGATGTTCGAGCGATCGATGCCCGCGAGGAACACCACCGGCGCGGTCCGGCCCGGCAGTTGCTTCATGCTGGCGGCGACCCGCAATGGCGCGCCCAGGGGGCCCTCGCCGCCCGGCCGCAGGCCGTCGGGATCGTTGTAGCTGATGACCGCCCCCCGCGCGCCGGCGAGGCGATCCGGCAGGTCGCCCGGAATGGTCAGGCTCTCGCCGGCCAGCGAGGGCGACCGCACGAGGATGCGCAGCCGGCCATCCGCTCCCGGTTCGGCCACGGCCCAGTATTTTCCCGAGAGGGCGGCCAGGGTGCGGTCGTCGAGGACGTCGCCGACGGTGAGGACGCCGTCGGGTCGGGCGTTGGTGACCAGAACGACCTGGTCGATGGTATCGGCGAGCACGTTGCCGAGCCGCCGCAGCGCAGATTCCTGATACTGGTTGGTCAACACCCAGCCGGTCAGGACCAGGGCCAGAACGATCCAGGCCGAGGCGAGCCAGATCAGGCGCCGCGTCAGGCTCCGCCCCGGGCGTCCGAACCAGCGGCCCCAGGTTCGCGGCTCGTGGGCCGCCGCAGTGTCGACAGAGCCCCCCGCGCCGTCGGTCACGTCCCCTCGCTCTCCCCGGGCAGGGGCGTCAGGCGATAGCCGAGACCGCGCACCGTCTCGATCCGGTCAGGACCGATCTTCTTGCGCAGCCGGCCGACGAAGACCTCAATGGTGTTGGAATCGCGGTCGAAGTCCTGGTCGTAGAGGTGCTCGACCAGTTCGGTGCGGCTGATCACCCGGCCCTGGTGCATCATCAGATAGTGCAGCAGCCGATACTCCAACGAGGTCAGGCGCAGGGGCTCGCCGTTGACGCTGGCCCGGGCGGCGCGGGGGTCCAGTCGCAGGCCGCCGCACGACAGGGTCGACGAGGCGATGCCGGCCGAGCGCCGCAGCAGGGCGCGCAGCCGGGCCAGCAACTCCTCGGTGTGGAACGGCTTGGTCAGATAGTCGTCGGCCCCGGCGTCGAAGCCCGAGACCTTGTCCGACCAGGCGCCGCGCGCGGTCAGGATCAGCACCGGCGTGGTCTTGCCCTCGCGACGCCAGCGCTCAAGCACCGACACGCCGTCGATCTTGGGCAGGCCGAGGTCGAGCACGATGACGTCATAGGGCTCGGTGTCGCCGAGGAAGTGGGCTTCCTCGCCGTCGGCGGCGTGGTCGACGGCGTAGCCGGCGTCGGAGAGCGCGCCTTTCAGCTGGCGCGACAGGTCGGCGTCGTCCTCGACAAGCAGCACGCGCATTCAGCGTTCTCCGATCACCCGGCCGGTGCGGCCGTCCACCATGATGTCCGCGACGCGGCCGCCGGGATACTCCCAACGGACCACGATGGTGTCGCCGCGGTTGCTGGCGCCCAGGAAGCGGCCGGGGCGGCCGGCCGAAGCGCGTTGAACGGCGCCGCCCACGCTGATGCGGGGGCGGTCGTCCGACTGTTCCCTGCGGGGGGAGGGCCGCTCGCTCTGGCGATCACCTCCGCCGCGATTGTCGGCGCGAGGGCGATCGTCGCGCTCCTGGGCGGCGGCGCGACGCTCCTGCCTCGCCTCCGCGCGGTCGCCACGATCCTGCGCCGCCGCGGAGAGGGGCGCGGCGGCGAGCAGGGCGGCGAGGATGTAGACGGGCATCCGGGTCATGGGCGACGGTCTAGGCCCCAGGCTCTGAACGACGGCTGAACGGCGAGTGTAGACATATTTCACTGTTCCCGCCGCCCCTCGTCGTCCATTTCCACGCGCGCGAGGCGGCGCATGGATGCGTTGTCATCGACATGAACGCAAGCTGACACAAGCCGTTCAGATCGGGCTCAGCCGGAAAGTCGTCTTGTTCGGTTCAACGCAGCCAGTCCGGCCGCGTCGAACGCGAAGGATAAGACCGATGATGAAGAAAGCCCTCATCCCCGTGCTGGCCATCGCCGCGGCGTCCGTCGCGGTTCCCGCCGCCGCCCAGAATTACGATCGCTACGATCGCCATGATCGCAACGACCGTTACGAGCAGAACCGCGGCGGCTGGCAGTCGATCAGCAACCGGAAGCACCAGCTGGATCGCCGCATCAACGTCGGCCTGCGCAACGGCTCGCTGAGCCGCCGCGAGGGCCGCCGGCTGGAGAATGAGCTGAACCGCCTGGTCCGGCTCGAGCACAGCTATATGCGCGGCGGCCTGACCCGCTGGGAGCGCAACGATCTCGACCGCCGCTACGACCGCCTGGCCGTGCAGGTCCGTATCGAGCGCCGCGACCGCGACGATCGTCGCTGGTAAGGCCTGACCTTTCCTCCCCGGAAGGTCCGAGGGGCGTCGTCCGCAAGGGCGGCGCCCCTTTCCTATGGGGCGATGCGGAGCCGGCTCTCGATGACCGTCACGGCCCGCCCGCGCAGCAGCACCCGGTCGCCCCGGGTCTCGGTCTCGATATCGCCGCCGCGACCCGGGAACACCTGCCGGAACCGCACGTCGGGCCGCCCCAGCCGGTCGGCGTACAGGGGTCCCAGGATGCAGTGGGCCGAACCGGTGGCCGGATCCTCGTCGACGCCGCAGCCCGGCGCGAAGAAGCGGTCGATCACATCGACATCGTCGCCGGCGTCCGCATCGGCGCAAACGATCACCTCGCCCGCTTCACCCGCTTCGCCCCGCAGAGGGGTCAGCGCGGCGATGTTTGGGCGCAGGGCCCGCACCGCAGCGGCGTCGGCGAGGACCGCGACCAGATAACGTCCGGCCCAGACCTCGACCGGCTCGGCGCCCAACGCCTCGGCCAGTCCCGCGACGGGGCCGGTCCGTCGCGGCATGTTGGCCGGGAAATCCATCTCGTAGCCCTCGCCCGCGCGGCGCACGATCAGCGGACCGGAACGGGTGTCGAAGGTCAGGGCCGCGACGTCGGACCCGAGTTCCGTCACCAGCACATGAGCCGAGCCGAGCGTGGCGTGCCCGCAGAGGTCGACCTCGCGTCCCGGCGTAAACCAGCGCAGCCCGAACCGGCCAGGATCGTCGGTGCGCAGCAGGAAGGCGGTCTCGGCCTGGTTGTTCTCCTTCGCCAGCGCCTGCATCCAGCCGTCGTCCGGCCATTGGTCGAACGGCTCGACCACGCAGGCGGGATTGCCCCGAAACGGCGCGGCGGCGAAGGCGTCGACGGTCCACTGGCGCATCAGTCCTCATCCCCGGCGATGGAAGCCGCGCAACTATAGGCCTCCCTGTAAGGTTGGTCGAAACAGGCGATCAGGCCGTCCACGACGTGAAGATTCAGGGGCCAGCTCAGCGGAGGCAGTTCAGGGTAGGTCTCGGCGTAGCGAGCCGCGGCCCGTGCGAACGCCTCCGGCACCGGCAGTGAAACCAGCTGCTGGCGAGCCACGATCAGGGCCTCGCGATCCCGCCGCAGGAAGGCGATCGTGGCGTCGGTATAGGGGCGGAACTCATCCGCCTCCCGCTCCCGGCTCTCCAACATCAGCCGGATAGCCTCGTCGGTCTCTCCGGCAGAGGCGCGCATCTGGCCCTCATGCCAGATCAGGGTATCAGCGCTTTCATCCAAGGTGGCGGCGTTGAGGTCCCGGTACTGCCGGATCGCCTCCGCTGCCTGCCGTTCGCAACCTTCCACAGCCAGCGACCGCCAGCCCTGCTCGGTCTGGTCGAACTCGTGCAGGGGCAGCGCCAGCATGGTGGCGTCGGCGTCCCGGCACTCCGCCTTAGCCCCGCCGGCCCCAAGAAGAGCCACGCCGACCAGGGCTGTCATCAGGAGTTGCTTCATTCGGCAATCCTCAGCTCGGGCCACCGGGCCGTGGCGTTCCCGACCGCCCTGCCCCATCCCTTCGCCAGGGGCCGCCGCGGATTGGGGCGAAGGGTGAGCGAGAACACGTCCTCCAGCCCGAACGGCGCGGCGACGCTGATCGTGTCGTCCGCCTCCAGCCGCACGCCCACCGCAAAGGCCGGGGCCACGAAGCGGGCGAGCGCCTCGTCCGTGCCGGTCAGGGCCTCGTAAGGTTCGCCGAACTTGCCTTCGAACCATAGATGGACGCGGGCCTGGTTCCGGACCTCGACCATGTCGCGGAACGGCGGCTCGAAGGCGGCGGCGACGCACTTGATGACGGCGTCCTCGGCCTCCCAACTGACGTCCGGATTGAAATAGCCGAGGTCGTAGTCGCGGATGCCGTAGCCCGCCGGCCGACCGGTCACGGCGTTCCAGACGCTCTGGTAGACGGCGCCGGAGAACACCCGCCAGTCGTCGAGGCCCAGGCCGCGCACGGTGGTCAGCACATGCATCAGACCCGGATCGGCGCGGACGATCGCCGTCAGCCGGGCTTCCAGATCGTTCATCGACGCTCCCTCAGCGGCCAGCCGTGGTCGAGCGGTCCATGTCCCCGTCCCAGCCCCGGGGCTCGCCGGATGGCCTCGGCGACATAGGCCCAGGCCTCGGCCACGGCGGCTTCCAGCGGCAGGCCTTTCGCCAGTCCGGCGGCGCAGGCGCTGGCCAGGGTGCAGCCCGTGCCATGGGTGTGGCGGGTATCGACCCGCGGCCCTTCGAGCAGGGTCTCGCCGGTGGGGGTCAGCAGAAGGTCGATCACCGTCTCCCCCGCCACGTGGCCGCCCTTCATCAGCACCGCCCGCGCGCCCAGCGCCAGCAGGGCCTCGCCCGCCCGCCGCTGGCCGTCGAGGTCGGCGACCCCGAGGCCGGTCAGCGCCTCGGCCTCCGGCGCATTAGGCGTCAGCAGGGCGGCGCGCGGGACCATCAGCGTCCGCACCGCCTGCACCGCGGCGTCGGGCAGCAGCGGATGCCCGCCCTTGGCGATCATGACCGGATCGACCACCGCCGGCGCGTCGGAGGTGTCGAGAATGGCGGCGACCCGCTCGACCACCTCGCTCGAGCCGAGCATGCCGGTCTTGATGGCGTCGGCGCCGATGTCGTCCAGCACCGCCCGCGCCTGGGCCTCGATCAGGTCGAGCGGCAGCGGGTGCACGCCGTGGACGCCGAGGGTGTTCTGCACCGTGATCGCCGTGATCGCGGTCGCCGCATAACCGCCCATGGCCGTCACGGCCTTGATGTCGGCCTGGATGCCCGCTCCTCCCCCGGAATCGGAACCGGCGATGATCAGGACGCGTCCAAGGGGCGAGGTCATGCCGACGGGATGACCAATCGCGACCGACTCGGCAACCCATCTTTGCATATTGAGTTTTGGCTATATTGCCTGTATGGCATATTCATGCACGCCGCCCTTCAAGCCCTGTCCGAGCCGCACCGCATGGCTATCCTGTCCATGCTGGCCGACGGCGAACGTCCCGCCGGGGACTTCGTCGACGCCCTGCCCATCGCCCAGCCGACGGTGTCGAAACACCTGTCGGTGCTGCGCGAGGCGGGGCTGGTCACGGTCCGCAAGGACGCCCAGCGGCGGCTGTACAGTCTGAACCCCGCGCCGCTGAAGGAATTGGACCTGTGGCTGGCCCGCTACCGCCGCTTCTGGACCGACAGGCTCGACGCGCTGGAGGCGCACCTCGACAAGGAGTTTCCGCAATGACCGAGACCCTCGAACCCGGCGTCCGCCTCGGGGCCGACGCGGGAACCTGGCGCCGCATCGACGGCGGCTGGGAGCTGCGTTTCGAGCGCCGCCTGCGCCACGCGCCCGAACGGGTGTGGAAGGCCCTGACCACGGGCGAGGGACTGGCCTGCTGGCTGGCCGAGGCGGATATCGAGCCGGTCCCGGGCGGCCGCATGGAACTCAACTTCCGCCAGCCCGACCACGATTTCATGCCCGACATTCCCGAGAAGCGCCGGCAGTCGAACGAGGTGCTGACGGTCCAGCCCTTCACCCGGTTCGAACACACCTTCGGGAGCAATCCGGACTCGGTGGTGTCGTGGCGGCTGGAACCCGACGGGAACGGAACGCACCTGACGCTGGTCCACCGCGTGCCCGAGTCGTGGGAAGGCGCGCGGAGCAACGTCCTCAGCGGCTGGCACCATCACATGGAAGGCCTCGACGATGCGGTGCTCGGCGTGCGCCATCCGTGGTCGTGGGACCGCTGGTTCGCCCTGCGCGACGCCTACGCCGCCCGACTGGAAAGCGCGGCATGAGCGCCCCGGTCGCCAGCGCCGGCATGCTGATCCGCCGCCCCGTCGCCGAGGTGTTCGAAGCCTTTGTCGATCCCGCGATCACGAGCCGCTTCTGGTTCAGCGAGGGCAGCGGCCGGCTGGCGCCGGGCGCCCGCGTAACCTGGACCTGGGGCATGTACGGCTTCATCTCGCCGGCCGCCGTCACCGCGTTCGAGCCCGACCGCCGCCTCGCGGTGGATTGGGGGGAGGGCGACGACATGACCCATGTGGAGTGGACCTTCGAGGCGCGTGGGCCGGATCAGACCTTCGTCACCGTCGCCCATTCCGGCTTCTCCGGCGACGCTGATGGCCGGGTCGCGGCGGCGCTGGACGGCATGAACGGTTTCACCCTGGTGCTGGCCGGGGCCAAGATCTGGCTGGAGCATGGAATCGAACCGCGCTTCGTCCTCGACCGCCATCCCGACATGCGGGTCGCGGCATGGAAAGACCGGTGAGCGAGCCTGTCGAAATCCGCGTCGAGAAGCGCTTCCGCCATCCGCGCGAACGGGTGTTCGACGCCTTCCTCGACCCGTCCCGGGTGGGCGAGTGGCTGTTCCATACGCCGGACGGCGTGATGGAGCGGACCGACTATGATCCGCGCTCCGGCGGGTCGTTCGCGATCTTCGAGCGCCGCGGGGCGGACCTCGCGCGGCATTTCGGGCGGTTCGTGGAGATCGAACGGCCCGACCGGGTGGTGTTCGATTTCTGGGTCGACGAGGCTCCCGATGAGCCCACCCGGGTCACGGTCACCTTCGCGGCAGAGGACGAAGGCAGCGTGGTGACGCTGACACACGAGCTGGCGCCGGCTTGGGCGGCCTACGCGGAGCGGACGACAGCGGGCTGGACCATGATCCTGGACGGCCTGGCCCGGACGATGGGAGATTGATCCAGGCGGACACCGCGCGACCTCACCACCACCTACTGCCGCAAGACCTGAACAGGAGTCTCAGATGATCACCGCCGCCGCGCCCTTCCTGATGTTCCAGGGCCGTTGCGAGGAGGCCCTGACCTTCTACGCCGGAACAATCCCCGGAGCCCGGATCGCCGCGCTGGACCGGAAGCCCGACGGCACGGTGGCCATGGCCCGGCTGTCGATCGCCGGGCTGGAGATCATGGCCAACGACTCCCCGCCGGTGCACGACTTCGACTTCACCCCGTCGAGCTCGATCTTCCTGACCGTCGAGGGGCTGGAAGAGGTGGACGCCCTGGCCGCGGCCCTGGGCGAGGGCGGCAAGGCGCTGATGCCGCCGGACGACTACGGGTTCTCGCGGCGGTTCGGCTGGGTGCAGGACCGTTTCGGCGTGTCGTGGCAGGTGAACGCCTAACCGCCGAGCGGGCCGCGGAAGACGAACCAGGCGCCCAGGGCGATGAAGCCGAAGCCGACGGCGTGGTTCAGGGTCAGATTCTCGCCGAGATAGAGGACCGAGAAGCCGGCGAAGACGACCAGGGTGATGACCTCCTGCATCGTCTTCAGTTCGGCCGCCGAATAGACCTGATGGCCGATGCGGTTGGCGGGCACCGCCAGCCAGTATTCGAAGAAGGCGATGGCCCAGCTGACCATGACCACCAGCCACAGGGCGCTGCCCTTGTGCTTCAGGTGACCGTACCAGGCGAAGGTCATGAACAGGTTGGACAGCGCCAGCAGAACCACGGGCGCGACATAGGGCCAGGGCGGAATCACCGGGCGGCCTCCCGCACCGCCGCCTGCACCGCCAGCGCCTGCATCGTCTCGCGCACGTCGTGGACGCGAATGATCCCCGCCCCGCGGCGCGCCCCCTCCAGCGCCAGGGCCAGCGAACCGCCGAGGCGATCGGACGGTTCGGTCGCGGTCGGGTCGATCGACTGGATCATCCGCTTGCGGCTGGCCCCGTAGAGGATCGGGAAGCCGAGGGCCGCCAGCCGGCCGAGATGGGCGGTGAGGGCGAGGTTGTGCTGCGCCGTCTTGCCGAAGCCGAGGCCGGGATCGAGCCAGATGCGTTCGCGCGCCACGCCCGCCGCCATGGCCGTCCCGGCCCGCGCGGCCAGCCAGTCGGTCACCTCGGCGACCACGTCGTCATAGTGCGGCGCAGTTTGCATGGTGCGCGGCTCGCCCTTCATATGCATCAGCGCCACGTCGCAACCGAGTTCGGCGGCGACGGCCATGGCCTCCGGCGCGAAGCCCAGCGCGGCCACGTCGTTCCACATCGTCGCCCCGGAGGCGACGGCGGCGCGGGCCACCTCGGGCTTCATGGTGTCGATGCTGATCGGCCCGGGCCAGCGGGCGCGCAGGCCCTCGATCACCGGGACGACGCGGGCGATCTCGTCGGCGACGGACACCGGTTCGGCGCCCGGGCGGGTGCTCTCGCCGCCGACGTCGAGCCAGTCGGCGCCCTGCTCGACCAGACGCAGGCCGTGCGCCACGGCGGCCTCGACGCCGGCGTGCCGCCCGCCGTCCGAGAAACTGTCCGGCGTGACGTTGACGATGCCCATGATCTGCGGCGTCACGAGGTCTTCCCCTGCGGATGGATGGTCTCGCCCCGCCGGAGCATGTCGACGAACTGCGCGATCTTGCGGGCGCGCCCGGCCGGCGTTTTCAGCGCCCCGGTCCGGAAGATCAGGGCGAACCGGTTCTGGGCGGTGAGGGTTTCGAACATGGCCTTCGCCTCCGGCACGGCGTCGATGGCCGCCCGCAGGTCCTCGGGAACGGTCGAACCCTTGATCCGGTAGGCCTGGTCCCAGCGCCCGTCCGCCTTCGCCGCCTCGACCTGTTTCAGGCCATGCTCGGTCATCCGCCCCTCGGTGATCAGGCGGGCGACATTGTCGACGTTGATCTGGCTCCACACGCTCTTGCGGCCGCGCGGGGTGTAGCGCTGGAGGAAGCTGACCTCGTCCAGCCCCTTGCGGATGGCGTCGATCCAGCCCCAGCAGAGGGCGACGTCGATAGCCTCCTTCGGCGTGATCGACGGCGTGCCGGACCGGACCTTGTAGATGCGGATCCAGACTTCCGTCTCGCGGTCATGATGGCGGGCGAGCCATGTGTAGAAGGCCCCGGCGTCGGCGAAGGCGTGGACGTGGTCCGGATCGACGGTGACGGGCGCCATCAGTCCTTGCCCCCGATCAGCGCGCCGATGGCCTCAAGGTAGGCGGAGAAGGCCCGGCGGCCTTCGCGGGTGATCGACACCCGGGTCAGCGGCTTGTTGTTGACGAAGCTCTTGGCGATGGCGACGTAGCCCGCCTCCTCCAGCTTCTTGAGGTGGACCGAGAGATTGCCCTGGGTGGCCTCGAGCACGGTCTTCAGCTCGGTGAAGTCGGCGCTGTCGGCGTCGGACAGATAGACCATGATCCCCAGCCGCATGCGGCCGTGGATGACCTCGTCTATCCGTCCGAGATCGGCCAGACCCATCGGACGTCAGCCCGCCGTCCGGGCGGCGCGGGCCTCGCGGACCATGATCCAGCCCGGCAGGGCGAACAGCGCGAACAGGGCGACGGTGCAGACGCCGAGATACCAGTCCGGCTGACGCACCAGCAGGCCGAGAGCGACGGCGGTGAGCCAGCCGCCGAGGGAGCAGGCCAGCATCCAGCCTTTTCGCTTCAGGTTCCATGCGACGTACCAGGCCGCGGCCTGCAGGGCGAAGATCACCGCTGGATAGTAGAGCCAGATCGCGAAATCCTGGTCGCGGGCCGAGCCGAAGCCGAAGATCAGGATCACCGCCAGGTTGGCCATGCCGGCGGCGCTGAAGGCCGCGTTGAGGGTGCGGGTGGCGATCGGCCCGCGCGTGGCGCTGACCCCGTCCTTCCTGTCCCGGCGGACCGCCCAGACCAGCACCGCCAGGAAGCTGGCGCTGATCAGGACGACGAAGGCGAGATTGGCGAGGTCCGGCCAGCGGATCACGCCGGCGACCTGGCCGATGTGGAACAGGCACTGCAGGCCGTAGAGGAGGCCGCCGGCCAGATAGGCGACGCCGAGCGTCAGATGCGGCCGGCCGCCGCCTTCGACGATCGAGCGCATGAAGGCGAGATCGGCTTCGGCGGATTGAACGCGGGGGTTGGCGGGCATGGCGACTCTCCGGGGCCGGCTCGTCCTTGGGGTGGACGAGCCGGCGGTTGTTGGCAAGCTATTCGGCGGGGACGGGCACGGGCCGGGCCGCGCGGCGCCAGGGCACACGGCGGCCGTTGAGCCAGCGGCCGATGAAGGTGTGGCGGACCAGCAGCTCATAACTGACCAGGGCCGCCGCCATGACGCCGCCGAAGATGGCCGCCAGCTTGCCCCACCATGGCAGGGGCGCGTCCAGCAGCAGCACTTGGCCGACCATGACCAGCGGCAGGTGGACGATGTAGATCCAGTAGGAGGCGTCGGCGAGGTAGCGGCGCACGGCGCTGTAGCCGGACAGGAAGCGCAGCGACAGGGCCGCGACGGCCAGGGTCGAGGCGAACACCGCCAGGGCGTAGATCGCGGCCGTGGACGCCTTGAGCTGCGGGTCGGTCATGGGCGTGAGGGGAGGAACGGGACCGCCGGAGAGCACCAGGGCGGCCGCGCCGGCGCCGAGCGCCACTATGGTGAAGACCGGCCAAAGGCGCTCGATGCGGCCGAGCAGATCGCGCCGCCGGTCGAGCAGGACGCCGAGGCCGAAGGCTGAGCCGAAGGCCGTCAACGCGGCGGGGTTGGGTACGAAGCCCTTGTCCGGCGTCGGGATGCCGAAGAACGGGATCCAGTCGGGCGTGAGCCACAGGGCGAGCGCCAGCGGAGCGGCCATCAGGGCGGGCGTCCACGGTCCGATCAGGCCGCCGGTCAGGCGGTCGGCGAGGCGGCCGACGGCGCCGTTGCGATCCAGGATGCTGAACGGCGCGCGCACCAGCAGGAGGGCCGCGTAGAGGATCAGCAGCACCCACAGGAACCACAGGTGCAGCAGCGGGAAGGTCTCGAGCGTGAGCGGCGGCGGCGGCGGGCCGCCGGTCGGGATGGTTCCGCCGTTGTCGATCGCCGCCTTCCAGACGATGACGGCGATGACGGCGGGGAAGACGACCCACCACAGGCCGGCCAGCGGGCCGGCGATGCGGCTCAGCCGGTCGCGGATGAATGCCCCGGTCCCGCGGCGGCCCAGCATCAGATGGGCGAACAGGCCGGCGATGAGGAAGAAGCTGGTCATCCGGAACAGGTGGATGGCGAAGAACAGGCCCGCGGCGGCCGGCGAGGTCTGGTCGTCCGGGAACAGCCAGATCGGTGTCGGCATATAGCTCATGGAGGCGTGCAGAACGACGCCGAGGAGCAGCGCGCCGCCCCGGAGGGCGTCGAGGCCGTGCAGGCGGTCGGGACGGTCAGGATCGGTGATGGACATGGGTCTCTCCCCTCTTGCTGAAACCGATCTACGTCAGACTTGTTTGAATTGCAAACTTGTTGACACAATGCCGCTTCGGATTTGACTTGCCCGCCCCCGGGGCTAGGCTGCCGGGATGTACGGATGTTCCGAACAGGGCCGGTTGTTGAATCACGCGGGACGCCTCGTCGCAGGCGACTAACCCGGGGCGAAGACGCGCGCGTCACGCCCCGGGCGTGACCCTCCGCCTTCCCGCAGCCGATCCCCGGCGCCGCGCCATCACGCGCGGGCCAACCATCCGAGACCCATCCCATGACCTTCCGGAATTTCGACGTCGAGTCGATGCCCCTGCCCGATATCCGCCTGACCCCCGATGATCACGCGCGCCTTTGCGACCTCGTCGGCGACCTGAACGCCGGCGGCGCGGCCGGACTTCTGCAGCAGGAACTGGCGCGCGCCCAGGTCGACGCCGACCGGCGCCGGACGCCGACGGTCGGCCTGAACCGCTGGGTCCACTACACCGACAGCGCCAGCAGCCGAACGCGGCGGGTCAAGATCGTCGCGCCGGATCAGGCCGACATCGATCAGGGCCTGATCTCCCCCCTGTCCTATGTCGGATCAGGGCTGTTGGGTTTGGCCGAAGGCCAGTCGATCAACTGGCCCGATCCGTCTGGACGGCTGCACAAACTGACCCCGATCCTGATCGAGGACCCCGAAGACCTGCCCTGACGCCAAAGCGGAAATGCAAAGGGCCGGGGTTCGCGCCCCGGCCCTTCCGTGATCCTGAAACTCCCGGTCAGTGGACCGTCGACGGAGCCTCGACCTCGACACCGTCGGACACCGGTGTGATGGGCACCGAGACCGACGGGCCGGCATTGGGGAAGTTGCTCTCGTCGCGGTTCGGAGCGACGCCCTTCTCCAGGAGGTCCTTGATCTCCTGTCCCGAAAGGGTCTCGTACTCCAGCAGGGCCTGGGACAGCTTCTCGTGGTCCGCGGCCTTTTCGGTCAGGATCTTGCGGGCCGCCTCCCAGCCCTCGGTGACGATGCGGCGCACCTCGGTGTCGATGATTCGCGCCGTCTCTTCCGAGACGTTCTGGCTGCGGGCGACGGAGTGGCCGAGGAAGACCTCTTCCTGGTTCTCGCCGTAGGCCACGGTGCCCAGCTTCTCGGAGAAGCCCCAGCGCGTAACCATGGCGCGGGCCAGCTTGGTGGCCTGTTCGATGTCGGAGCTGGCGCCCGAGGTGACGTTCTCGGGACCGAAGATCAGCTCCTCAGCCACCCGGCCGCCGGCCATGATGGCGATGCGATCGATCATCTGCTGGAACTTCATCGAATAGCGGTCGCCTTCCGGCAACTGCATGACCATGCCGAGGGCGCGGCCGCGCGGGACGATGGTGGCCTTGTGCACCGGGTCGGCCATCTTGACGTTCATGGCACTTGCGCTCGGCGCCCATCATGACCTTGTCCTTGGCGTCCTCGAAGTCGCGGTGGGTGACCATGCGCCGGTCCTTGCGGGCCGCCATCAGGGCCGCCTCGTTGACGAGGTTGGCCAGGTCGGCGCCGGAGAAGCCGGGGGTGCCGCGGGCGATGGTCTTGACGTTGACGTCGGCGGCGAGCGGCACGTCCTTCATGTGCACGCGCAGGATCTTCTCGCGGCCGCCCACGTCGGGGTTGGGGACCACGACCTGGCGATCGAAGCGGCCCGGACGCAGCAGGGCCGGGTCCAGCACGTCCGGCCGGTTGGTGGCGGCGATCAGGATGATGCCCTCGTTGGACTCGAAGCCGTCCATCTCGACCAGAAGCTGGTTGAGGGT
>JACPDR010000021.1 GCA_016183935.1 Caulobacterales bacterium | reverse complement strand
GGCCCGTCGCTGTTCGACAACGTCACCCCCGAGATGGAGTCCTACAAGGAGGAGATCTTCGGCCCGGTGCTGCAGATCGTCCGCGCCGCCAGCTTCGAGGAAGCGCTGCACCTGCCGTCGAAGCACCAGTACGGCAACGGCGTCGCCATCTTCACCCAGAACGGCCGCGCGGCCCGCGACTTCGCCGCCCGGGTCAATGTCGGCATGGTCGGCATCAATGTGCCGATCCCGGTGCCGGTCGCCTACCACACCTTCGGCGGCTGGAAGCGCTCGGCCTTCGGCGACACCAACCAGCACGGCATGGAAGGGGTGAAGTTCTGGACCAAGGTCAAGACCGTCACCGCCCGCTGGCCCGACAGCGAACTGGAGCACGCGGACTCCAGCTTCGTCATCCCGACCATGGCGTAAGGATCGCCCCTTCGGGGTTCGGGGGTGCGCAAGCCGGCTCCAGGCGTTAACCTGCGCGCCACAGTGAAGCTGGAGCGCTCCCCCGCATGCGTCGCTTTTTCGTCTGGTCGGCCCTCGCGGCCCTGATCGGCCTGGTCCTCGCGATCGGCGCCTTCTGGGCCTACCAGCATTTCTACGCCCGTTTCCAGCCGGTGACGGTGACCCGCAACCAGACGGCCATCCAGCGGCTGCTCGACGAGTCGTCGTGGCTGTCGGCCGGGGGCGGGGGTGAGCCGCTCTACATCATCGGCTACCGCGACTCGGCGGCCATGCAGCGCTACGAGCGCGAGGAGGCGCCCAAGCTGCGCGCCGCCGGCATCGAGGTGCGGATCGTCGTCTTCGCCCGCGCCGACCACGAGGGCCTGGCCCGGTCGACGGCGGCCGAACGGGCCACGGTGGCCGAGCTGTGGCTGACGCGCGACTGGACCCTGTACCAGCGCTGGACCGCCACCCCGTCCAACAACTGGACCGCCGCGGGCATTCCCGCGGCTGACGGCAGCCTGGCGAGGACCGCCGTGGTCGACGCCGGCCGCCAGTTCGCGGCCCGGCTGGGCGACGAGCTGCGCGGAACGGGGCTTCAGACCCGCTATCCTCTGGTCATCTGGAGGGACCGCGAGGGTTATATGAAGGCCTGCGCCTGCTCCGACAGCCGGTCGTGGGTCTTCATCCGCGACGACCTCGACGCTCCCGACAGCGTCGCCCCGGCCGGCGTCGCTCCGGACGGAGCTTTGCCGCCCGCCGGCTACCCGGGCGACGGCGCCGGAAGCCTGCCCTATCCGACGTTGCCGCCGATCCCGCCGGCTGAGACCCAGCCGGCGCCCGGCGCCGTGCCGACGCCCGCGCCGGCCCGCCCCGCCGCGCCACCGGCCCCCCGCAAGGCGCCCCAGGCGAAAAAGACCGAAGACACGATCTTCTTCTGATCCCGGGCGTGGGGGCGCCGCGGGTTCGCCGCTGCTGTGGACAAGCGGTGGACAGGCTCGCTCAGAGCGCCCGCTTGCAGACCTCGATCAGCCGGTCCACGTCGGCCTCGTCCTGATACAGGCCGAAGCCGAAGCGGATGACGTCGTCCCGCACGTCGGTGACCACGTCCGCCTCGAGTAGCTTCGCCCGCCAAGTCTGCGCGTCCTCGTGGCGGAAGGCGAGGAAGCGCGCGCGCGCGGCCTCGCCGGCCACGGGGTTGATCAGGTCGGCCCCGGCCAGGCGCCCGGCCGCTCCGGCCGCCACGGCGTCCTGGAACCGCTTCATCAGGGCGCGCGCATGGGCGGCGATGTCGGCCGTGGTCAGGTCCGCCTCGCCCAGCATCCGGCGCACGCCGTTGAAGCGGTACAGGGCGCTGGCGTCGAAGGTCGCGCCCCAGAACCGGCCGCCGTCGGCGCGGTACTGGACGCCGCCGGGCGGGCCTTCCAGATCGCCGAACTCGGCGAACCAGCCGGTGATCACCGGGCGCGGACAGAAGCCGGGCGGGGCGTGCAGGAAGCAGGCGCCCTCGCCCGCCATGGCGTATTTGTAGCCGCCGGCGACATAGAAGATGCGGTCCGCAACCGCCGACAGGTCGGTCGGCGTGGCCATGAAGCCGTGGTAGCCGTCGAGGACCACCCACGGGCCGGCGGGATCGGCCAGGGCGGCCAGATCCCCGATGCGGTCAAAGACCTGGCCGGTGCGGAAGAACACCTGGCTGACCACGATCAGGTCGAACCCGCCGGTTTGGGCGGCCTCGACGAAGCGATCGGAAAAGGTCTCGAACGGCGCCAGCGGCACACGCGTGACGACGGCCTCTCCGGCCTCTTCCCAGCGCTGGGCCTGGCGGCGGAAGGAGTGGAATTCGCCGTCGGTCGACAGGATGCGGACGGGCTTGCGCTCCAGTCCCGAGACGATGCGCAGCAGCAACTCATGGGTGTTGGGGGCGAACACCACGCTGTCCGGGGACGGCAGGTTCAGCTCGCGGGCGACTTGGCCCTGCGCCTCCGGCACGACGTCGCCGAAGATCAGGTCCCACTTCCGGTCGGCGAACCTGTTCGCCTCCACCCACGCCCGCACCTGGGCGTCGAACGAGGCGTCCGGCCACAGATGGTGGCTGTGGGCCGCGAAATGCAGCCGCCCGGGGTCGAGCGAGAGGGCGCGGGAGAACAGGTCCTTGCGAGCGGCCATCAGCGTCTCCCGGTCAGCCCCAACGGTCGGTGGCGCTCTAGATCAAACTACCATGGCAGTGTTTGAACTTGCGGCCCGAGCCGCAGGGGCAGTCGGCGTTGCGCGGGGTGCGCTCCCAGCCGGCCGGCAGCATCTCGACCGGCAGGCGGGCGCGATCCTCGCCCTGCAGCTGGCCTTCCGGCAGCTGGGCCATGGGATCGACCATCTCGTTCTCGCCGGTGCCCGGGTTGAGGTGGATTTCCTGGAACTCCGGCAGCTCCATGGGCGGCGGGGTCTCGAAGCGGAACTCGACCGTCATCAGCCAGCGGGTGACGTTGTGGCGCAGCTCGTAGAGCAGCGTCTCGAAGAGGTTGAAGGCCTCTTCCTTGTACTCGTTCAGCGGATCGCGCTGGCCGTAGCCGCGCAGGCCGATGACGCCGCGCAGGTGATCGAGGTGAACCAGGTGCTCGCGCCAGTTCATATCGATCATCTGGAGCATGAACTGCTTCTCCAGACCGCGCGTCTGGTCGGCCCCGATGAGCGCCAGCCGTTCGGCGGCGCGGGCGTCGGCGGCGGCCACCAGCCGCTCCTCGATCTCCTCGTTCGAGACGCCTTCCTCGGCGGCCCAGTCGTGGAGCGGCAGTTCCAGGCCGAGGGTCGACTTCACCTTCTCGTCCAGACCTTCGATGTCCCACTGCTCGGCGTAGGCCTTGGGCGGCATGTGCTTTTCGATCAGGTCGCTGATCACGTCGTTGCGGAACTCGGCGACCAGTTCGGACAGGTCCGTGGCGTCCATGAACTCCTGGCGCTGCTCGAACACGGCCTTGCGCTGGTCGTTCACGACGTCGTCGTATTTCAGCAGGTTCTTGCGGATGTCGTAGTTGCGGGCCTCGACCCGCTTCTGGGCGGTTTCGACGGCGCGGTTCAGCCACGGGTGGCTGATCGCCTCGCCCTCGGCCACGCCGAAGCTGCGCATGATCCCGTCCAGCCGGTCGCCGGCGAAGATGCGCAGCAGGTCGTCCTCGCAGGACAGGAAGAATTTCGACGTGCCGGGGTCGCCCTGACGGCCGGTGCGGCCGCGCAGCTGGTTGTCGATGCGGCGGCTCTCGTGGCGCTCGGTGCCGAGCACGAACAGACCGCCGGCGGCCAGCGACTTCGCCTTCTGGACCGCGATCTCGGCCTTGAACTCGGCCTCGGTGGCGGCTTCCATTTCCGGCGTGACCTCGATGGCGAGGTTGCGCTGCTCCTGGCGCCACTTCTCCAGCTTCATTTCCAGGTTGCCGCCCAACTGGATGTCGGTGCCGCGGCCGGCCATGTTGGTGGCGATGGTCACCGCGCCGGGCAGGCCGGCCTCGGCGACGATGAAGGCTTCCTGCTCGTGCTGGCGGGCGTTCAGCACGCTGTGCGGAATGCCCTTGCCGCGCTTGACCTCGATGTCGAAGTCCTCGTCCTTCAGCGCCTGATAGGCCTTCTTGGCCTCGCGACGGACCTTCTCGTCGTCGCTGACGACAGCCTCGAGCAGGTGCTGGTGCTGGGGCTTAAGCGTCTTGACCGTGACCTCGTACTCATAGGTCTTCAGCAGGTCGGACAGGGTCTCGGACTTCTCGATCGACACCGTGCCGACCAGGATGGGCTGGCCCTTGACGTGGCATTCCGCGATCAGGCCGGCGATGGCCAGGTTCTTCTCGGCGGCGGTGCGGAAGATTTCGTCGTCGTGGTCGATGCGCTTGACCGGCCGGTTCGTCGGCACCTCCAGGACATCCATCTTGTAGATGTCGAGGAATTCCTGGGCCTCGGTCGCGGCCGTGCCGGTCATGCCGGACAGCTTCTCGTAGAGGCGGAAATAGTTCTGGATCGTGACCGAGGCCAGGGTCTGGTTCTCGGGCATGATCTTCACGCCCTCCTTGGCCTCGATGGCCTGGTGCAGGCCCTCGGACAGGCGGCGGCCCTGCATCATCCGGCCGGTGAACTCATCGATCAGCATGACCTCGCCGGCCTTGATGATGTAGTCCTTGTCCTTCTGGTACAGGGTGTTGGCGCGCAGCGCCTGGTTGATGTGGTGCACCAGGGTGATGTTGGCGGCGTCGTAGAGGCCGGTCGTGTCGGCGGCGAACATGCCGCGCGTCTCCATGATCTCGTCGAGGTCGTAGGTGCTCTTGTCCTGGATCAGGTCCTTGATGATCTCGTCGACGGTCAGATAGAGGTCCGAGCGGTCCTCGGTCGGGCCCGAGATGATCAGCGGGGTGCGGGCCTCGTCGATCAGGATGGAGTCGACCTCGTCGACGATGGCGAAATGGTGCGGGCGCTGGACCATCTCGCGCCGGTCGTAGACCAGGTTGTCGCGCAGATAGTCGAAGCCGAACTCGTTGTTGGTGCCGTAGGTGATGTCGGCCTGATAGGCCGCCTGGCGCTGGCCCTGGCTCAGGCCGTTGACGATGACCCCGACCTCCATGCCGAGGAAGCGGTAGACCCGGCCCATCCATTCGGCGTCGCGCCGGGCCAGGTAGTCGTTGACGGTGATGACGTGCACGCCCTTGCCGGCCAGGGCGTTCAGGTAGACCGGAGCCACGGCGACCAGGGTCTTGCCCTCGCCGGTCCGCATCTCGGCGATGCCGCCGTCCTGCAGGATCATGCCGCCGGTCAGCTGTACATCATACTGCCGCTGGCCGAGCACCCGCTTGGAAGCCTCGCGGGCGACGGCGAAGGCCTCGTTGAGCAGCTTGTCGAGCGTCTCGCCGGCGGCGAGCCGGTCGCGGAAGGCGTCGGTCATCATGCGCAGCTCGTCGTCCGACAGGGCGGCGAACTTGTCCTCGAGCGCATTGATCTTCTGCACCCGGCCCATGAAGTCCTTGACCTTGCGGTCGTTGGAGGAGCCGAAAATCTTCTTGGCGATGCCGAGCATGAATGATCCGAAGGCGGGCGAGCGGCTGGGGCTCTGGTGCTGGGACGGTCCCGAAGGAGCGACGATGATGATGCGCCGGGCGAGGCCTCGGCGGCGGCGACCCGGTGCGCCTGTCTCAGGCGCGCGCAAGAGCCGCGCGAACGTTCGAAAACCCCTCGACTTGGGCGCAGGCGGGACTTAAGCACCGGCCTTATCCCTGTCAACGCGAGGGCCTTTGCCGCCCGTGACGGAGCACGCCCCGAAATGAACCCTGTCCAGCCCCGGAGTCTGGCCCGCGCCCTGTTCCCGGTGCTGCTGGCGGTCGTCCTCACTGTGTCCGCCTGCGGCCGCGGCGGCGGTTCCGATCGGCCTCCGGAGCCGGGCGACCGGTCGGTGGCCAAGGTCCAGGACGAGACCATCTGGGCCTCCGACGTCAAGCGCGAGGCCGTGGCGCAGGGCCTGGTCGGCGAGGGCGAACCCCTGGACGTCACCTCGGACCTGTTCCGCCGGGTGCTGGACGAGGTCATCGACCAGAAGCTGCTGGCCCGCGAGGCCGAGCGGCGCGGGCTCGACAATTCGGCCCTGGCCCAGCGGCGGCTGGCGGCGACGCGCGAGCGCATCCTCGGCGACATGCTGGTCGAGACGGTCGTCAACGGCGAGATCGACGACAAGGCGGTCGAGACCATCTATCGCGAGCAGGTCCGGCTGGCCGAGACCTCGGAGGAGATCCGCAGCCGGCTGATCCTGTCGCGGACGCGCGAGGAGGCGGACGCCGTGATCGGCCTGCTGGCCCAGGGCGCGGCCTTCGAGGCGGTGGCGCAGCAGCGCTCGATCGACGAGGCGACGCGGTTCTCCGGCGGCGACCTCGGCTATGCGACGCTGGACGTCCTGCCGCAGGCCTACGCCAACGCCCTGCGCGACAAGCCGGCGGGCTCGACCGTCGGGCCCTTCCAGACCGAGGGCGGCTGGGCCGTGCTGCGGGTCGAGGACCGCCGCAAGGAGACGCCGCCGACGCTGGAGCAGGCGCGTCCGCAGATCGTGCGCTACCTGACCTATGAAGGCGTGCGCCGGTTGCTGGAGCAACTCCGCGGCAAGGCCGAGGTCGAGGTGTTGCTGAACGGCGACTCCACCTCGCAGGAGCCGGCTTCGGCTCCCGCGAAGGCGCCGGCCGCCGCCCCGGCCCCGGCGACGCCCGCGCCGGCGAAGGCCTCATGAGCCGCGCGCCCGAGGCCGGCCGGGGCGGCGCCGGCCAGAAGTTCGAACAGGCGCTGGAGAAGGCGCTTGATCCGCTGGCCACGGCGCTGAAACGCGCCACCACGCCGGCCCGTCCCACGCCCGCCGCGCCCGGCAAACCCGGCCTGGAGGTCTCGCCCCTGGCGGTGCCTTTCCCGGGGATTCCGCCGATCGCCGGCGTCGAGATCGCCACGGCGCGGGCGGGCTTCTACAAGCATGAGCGCGACGATCTGGTGGTGTTCCGCTTCGCCCGCGGCACGACCTGCGCCGGGGTGTTCACGCGGCACAAGGTCGGCTCGGCGCCGGTCGACTGGTGCCGCCGTCACCTCGACGCGGAAGGCGGCGGCTCGGACGTGCGCGCGCTGGTCGTCAACGCCGGCTGCGCCAACGCCTTCACCGGCAAGGCCGGGGCCGACGCGGCCCGCCGCACGGCCTCGGAGGTCGCCAAACGCTTCGGCTGCCGCCAACGCGACGTCATGCTGGCCTCGACCGGCGTCATCGGCGTGCTGCTGGACGACCACAAGATCGCGGCTCGCCTGAACGAGATCGAGGCCGGGCTGACCGCCGACGCCTGGGCGCGCGCCGGGCAAGGCATCATGACGACGGACACCTTCCCCAAGGGCTCCTTCGCCGAATGCGAGATCGACGGCCACACGGTGCGGATCGCCGGGATCGCCAAGGGCTCGGGCATGATCGCGCCCGACATGGCGACCATGCTGGCCTTCATCGTCACCGACGCGGACATCCACCCGAACGTGCTGCGCGCCATGCTGGGCCTTCACGTGCGCACCACCTTCAACAGCGTGACGGTGGACGGCGACACCTCGACCAACGACACCTGCCTGCTGTTCGCCACCGGCGCGTCCGGCGCGCCGCGCATCGGCCGGGTCGGGGACCGCCGGCTGAAGGATTTCTCGCGGGCGCTGGACAGGGTCATGCTGGACCTCGCCCACCAGCTGGTCCGTGACGGCGAAGGCGCCACGAAGTTCGTCAAGATCACCGTCGACGGCGCCGCCAGCCCCGCCTCGGCCCGCAAGCTGGCCAAGTCCATCGCCGACAGCCCGCTGGTCAAGACCGCCCTGGCCGGCGAGGACGCCAACTGGGGCCGCGTCGTCATGGCCGTCGGCAAGACCGAGGAGCCGGTTGACCGCGACCGGCTGGCCATCCGCTTCGGCCCGCATGTGGCGGCGATCGACGGTGCGCCGTCGCCGGCCTACGACGAGGCGAAGATGAGCGCCTATATGAAGAACGCCGAGATCGACATCACCGTCGATGTCGGCTCCGGACGCGCCTCCGCCACCGTCTGGACCTGCGACCTGACCAAGCGCTACGTCGAGATCAACGGCGACTATCGCTCGTGAGCGACGGTCCGCCCACCGTACTGGTTGTCGCCGCGGCGCTGATTGACGCCGACGGCCGGGTGCTGATCGCCCAGCGGCCGGAAGGCAAGCAGCTGGCCGGCCTGTGGGAATTTCCGGGCGGTAAGGTCGATCCGGGCGAGCGGCCCGAGGCGGCGCTGATCCGGGAATTGAAGGAAGAGCTCGACATCGATGTGAACGAGGCCTGCCTCGCTCCGTTCGTTTTCGCCAGCCACGCTTACGATTCGTTTCACCTGTTGATGCCACTGTATCTGTGCCGACGCTGGTCGGGGGTGGTGCGGAACCGCGAGCACGCGGCTCTGAAGTGGGTGCGGCCGAACCAGCTTTCGGACTATCCCATGCCTCCGGCCGACGAACCCCTGGTCGCCTGGCTGCGCGACCTGCTCTAGCCGCCGAAGGAGGGGGCCATGCGAGCCTTGCTCTCCCGGTTGCTCACCGACGATCGCGGCGCGACCGCGCTCGAGTACGGGTTGATCATCGCCCTGATATTCCTGGTGGCCCTGGCCGGCATCACCGCCTTCGCCAGCGCCGGGACCGGGACGTTCAACGGCGCCATGGCCAAGCTGTCGGCGGCGATCGGCGGGGCCTGACGCCGCCGGCCGCCGGTCAGTCTTCCTCGCCGGTCCACTCCCTGACGCCCAGCGCATCGGCCAGCCGGACCTTGGCCGAGCCGCGGGGCAGCGGCTTCTGCTGGCTTTCGTGCGGGGCCCAGCCGGCCAGATGGATGATCTCGAAGGTGGCGGGGATGCGCCCGTCGGGCTCGCCATGGCGCTCGGCGTAGAGTTCCGCCGTCCGCGCCAGCAGGCCCCGCGTCATCGGCCGGATGGCCCCGGCGAGGGCGTTGGTCTCGCCCATGGCCCGCAGGTCCCGCACGAGGGCGTAAAGGTCCGGGTAGCGCACGGTCAGCCGGTCGACGTCGGCGACGGGCAGGGCGAAACCCGCCCTTTGCAGCAGGGCCGCGCCGTCGAAGCCGTCGGCGAAGGGCGACACGCGGGCCTGGGCCCCGCCGCGCACCTCGAGCTCCGCCTCGGTCAGTACCGTGCGCAACTCCTTCAACGTGCCGGCCCCGAGCAGCGTCCCGAGAAACAGACCGTCCGGACGCAAGGCGCGGCGGATCTGGGCGAGGGCGCCGGGCAGGTCGTTGGCCCAGTGCAGGCTCATCAGCGAGACGATCAGGTCCTGTGACTGGTCCGGCAGGGCGAGAGACGCCGCGCCCGGGGCCGCCCGGGCCGTCTCGTCGCCCGCAATCCGCACCGCCCCCACCCGCCCGGCGGCGGCGCTGTCGGCCAGCAGGCGCGCGAACGGCCCGGGCCGGGCCGACAGGTCGACGGCGTCCGGAAAGTCGCGCAGGATGACCTCCAGGCTGTTCACCGCATTCTCGGCGGCCCGGACGTGCAGGAAGTCGGCCGCCGCGAAGGCCTTTTCCCCCCGCGCAAGCTTCGCCGCGCGACGTCGGCTGTCGAAAATCTCGGGGGGACCGGGGGAGGCGTTCATGACGCATCAGGATGGGGGCTGGCGCGACCGATTGGAAGCAGGCCGGTCGCAGGTCGTGCGGGGGCTCCGCGCCGTGGGCCGCGGCGCGGTCGACCTGCTGATGCCGCCGCTGGCCCATGACAGCCCCGAAGCCACGGCCTCGGCCGGTCTGACGCCGGACGCCTGGGCGCGGGTGATCTTCCTCGAGGATCCGGTCTGCGACGGCTGCGGGGCGGGGTTCGAGATGGACGGCGGCGTCTTCGCCGCGCCCCGCTGCGCCGCCTGTCTGGCCCAGCCCTACGCCTTCGCCCGGGCGCGGGCGGCCTGCGTCTACGACGAGGCCTCGCGCGGCCTGATCCTGAAGTTCAAACACGGCGACCACCAGCCGTTCGCGCCCCTGTTCGCCCGCTGGCTCAGCCGCTCGGCCGCGCCGTTGCTGGACGAAGCCGATGCGGTCGTTCCGGTGCCGCTGCACCGCCTGCGCCTGCTGTCGCGCCGTTTCAACCAGGCCGCCGAGATCGCCCGGCCTCTGGCCCGGCGCGCCGGGCTCGACTACGTCCCCGACGCCCTGGTCCGCCAGACCCACACGACCTCGCAAGGCGGCAAGTCGGCGCGGGGACGGCGGTTGAATGTCCGCAAGGCCTTCGCCGTCACCGAGGAGGGGCGCCGCCGGATCAGGGGCCGCCGCATCCTTCTGGTCGACGACGTGTTGACCACGGGCGCCACCGCCGAGGCCTGCGCCCGCGCGCTGATCGAGGCCGGCGCCCGCGCCGTCGATCTGGCGGTCATCGCCCGGGTGCGCACGGCGCGGGAATTGCCTACATAGCCGCTACAGAGTCTGGAGTTCCCTTTGGCCGACGTCATCATCTACACCAAACCCGGTTGCGGCTACTGCCATGCCGCCAAGGCCCTGCTGGACGGCAAGGGCGCGGATTACATCGAGATCGTCGCCTCGAGCGATCCGGCGAAGAAGCAGGAGATGATCCAGCGCTCCGGCGGTCGCATGACCTTCCCGCAGATCTTCATCGACGGTAAGCATGTGGGCGGCTCCGACGACCTGCACGCGCTCGACCGCCGCGGCGAGCTGGACCCGTTGCTGGCCGGCTGATGACCACCCTGCCGATCGCCCTGATCCAGACACGGACACCGGCGAGCGCGGCGGCGGCCTTCGCCCATGTCGAGCCGCTGATCCGCGAGGCCGCCGCTGGCGGAGCCCGACTGATCCTGACCCCCGAGGGGACCAATTTTCTGATCCAGGACCGGGCCCGACGCGCCGCCGCGCTGGAAACCCAGGACCGCGACGAGGCGGTCGGAAAGCTGCGCGCGCTGGCGCGGGAGCTCGGCGTCTGGTTGCTGATCGGCTCGGCCATCGTGAAGTCGGGACACGCCGGGGACGACCGCGCGGCGAACCGTTCACTGCTGATCGACGACCGGGGCGAGGTGGTCGCCGCCTATGACAAGCTGCACGTCTTCGATGTCGACCTGCCCACCGGCGAGCGCTGGCGCGAGAGCGCCTCGGTGCGGCCCGGCGAGGACGCCGTGGTCGCCGACACGCCGTGGGGCCGGTTGGGGCTGACCATCTGCTACGACATCCGCTTTCCGCAGCTGTACCGGGCCCTCGCCCGGGCCGGGGCGGTGATGATCGCCGTGCCCGCCGCCTTCACCGTGCCGACGGGCGAGGCGCACTGGGAGACCCTGCTCCGCGCCCGGGCCATCGAGACGGGCAGCTATGTGCTGGCGCCGGCGCAGGCCGGGGCGCACGAGGACGGCCGCCGGACCTGGGGCCGGTCCACGGTGGTGGCGCCGTGGGGCGAGGTGATCGCCCGGCTCGATCACGACGAGCCCGGGGTGCTGTTCGCGACGCTCGATCTCGACGCCGTGACACGGGCCCGCCGCGCCGTGCCCCAGCTGTCCCACGACCGGGAATTCGGGGCGCCGTCATGATCCGCTACGCCCTCCGGTGCGAGCACGAGCACGGCTTTGAAGCCTGGTTCGGGACCTCCGCCGACTATGACGAGCAGGCGGCGCGGGGACTGGTCGAATGCCCGGTCTGCGGCTCGCACGCGGTCAGCAAGCAGATCATGGCCCCGGCCGTGGCGGGCGCGCGCAAGGCCTCGGTCGAACCCGATCTCGCCCGGATGCAGACGATGATGATGCAGGCCGCCCGCGAGGTCCGCAGCCATGTCGAGCAGAATTTCGACTACGTCGGCGACGCCTTCGCCCGCGAGGCGCGCGACATCCACGAGGGCCGGTCCGAGAAACGCGAGATCTACGGCGAGGCCACGCCCGCCGAGGTGAAGAGGCTGAAGGAGGACGGGGTGCCCTGCGCACCCCTGCCGCCGGCGCCGCCCGATCCCTCCCGGCTGAACTAACTGAGCGGCCATGGGGGAGGGGGACCGCTATCAGGAGTTCGAGCCGCCAGCCGCCCTGCGCCCCTTCGTGCGCACGATCTGGACCTACGCGGCGCCGGCCCCGGAGCCGACGGTGCAGCGCATCGCCCCGGACGGCTGTCCCGAACTGGTCGTCGACATCGGCGCCCCCTACGAGGAGCAGGGCGTGGACGGCGTCTTCCGGCTTCAGCCGCGGGCCCTGTTCGCCGGCCAGATGACCCGGCCGCTGGCCCTGCGTCCCGCCGGGCCGGTCGAGCTCGTCGCCATCCGCTTCGAGTCCGACGGCGCCCGCGACTGGCTCGGCGTCCCGCTGGCCGAGGCGACCGACCGCCGCCTCGACATGGTCGGACGGCTGGCCGGCGTTCACCCTCCGGCCGGCGACCCCGCCGCCCAGGTCGAACTCATGACAGCATGGCTGGAGGATCAGCGCCGCGCCGCGGACTGGTCGCTCGACGCCGCCGTCCGGGCGGAGGTCGAGGCCGCCGGACACGACCGGCCGTCGCCGGCGCGCTCGTCCGCCGCCCACCGCGCCCTGCAGCGCCGCTTCCGCGACCGGGTCGGCGTACCGCCTCGCCTGCTGCGCTCGATCCTGCGTTTCCGCCGCGTGTTCGACCATGCCGCCGGGCCGGAGGCCGCCGGCTGGCTGGAGGCGGGGCTGGAGGCGGGGTATTTCGATCAACCGCAGATGGCGCGGGATTTCCGCCGCTTTCTCGGCTGCACGGCCACGGAATGGGCCCGTCAACAGGTCGGCCTGGCGCGCAGCCTCGCGTCGCAATCCTACAAGCCGGGCCCGTTGTCGCCGCACTAGGCTCCGGTCATCAAGCCACCGGGGATCCGACCCATGCCGACCGCCGCCTTTCTCGCCGCCTTGCTGATCCAGGCCGCGCCTGCCCCGTCGCCGGACATGTCGTGGATGGCCGGCTACTGGCTCGACTGCTCGGGCGGCCGCGAGGCCTCGGAGACCTGGAGCGATCCGCGCGAAGGGTTGAGCGTCGGCCATGCCGTGACGGTCTCGGCGAGCGGGGCGTGGTTCGAGGTTTCGCACATCGGCCCGACGCCCGCCGGTTTCGCCTATGTCGCCCAGCCCGGCGGCGCGCCGCCCACCGCCTTCCTGCTGGTCGAGAGCGGCCCGACCCGGGCTGTTTTCGCCAACCCGGAAAACGACTTTCCCACCCGCGTCGTCTATGAACGCGACGGCGACGCCCTGAAGGCCCGGATCGAGGGCGAGATCGACGGGCAGGCGCGGAGCATGGAATGGAATTTCGCGGCGGCCCCGCTGAACACCCGCTGTCCCGCCTGAGCTGGCGGTCGATGAGCGAGGGCGATCTCGACGCCGTGACCGGGATCGCCGCCATCGGATTTCCGGATCATTTCGAGGGCCGCGACTGTTTCGCCAACCGGCTGGCGCTGAACCCCGGCGGCTGTTTCGTCCTGGCCCGCGGGGCGGACGAGGTCAGGGGCTATATGGTCGCCTATCCGTGGCGGGCCGGGGCCGCGCCGGCGTTGAACACCCGGATCGATGCGATTCCCGAAGACGCCGGCGTCATCTATCTGCACGACCTCGCCCTGCATCCCGAGGCGCGGGGCGGAGGCTGGTCGCGGCCGATCGTCGAGCGGCTGGCGGGCGAGGCGAAGGCGGCCGGGTGGCCGGCCCTCGCCCTTGTGGCGGTGAACGACGCGGCGCCCTTCTGGGAACGGCTCGGCTTCACCGTCGTCGAGACGCCGGAGATGGCGGCGAAACTGGCGAGCTACGGACCGGACGCCCGCTACATGCTCCGCCGCCTCTGACCGCCTAGCTGCGGGTCCAGCCCTTGCCGGCCATGCAGTCGCGGAAGGCGTCGCTGTGCTGGCCCTTGCCGGTCGAGGCGCGGCAGGCGTGCCGGGCGGCGTCGAAGGGCTGGGCGTTCTCGCCGTGCCAGGCGAGGTCGTCGCTGTCGGTGGCGTCGATGACGGTGACGCAGGCCGAGGCCATCAGGCTGGCGGAGACGGCGGCGAGGATGAGAAGGCGGTTCATGGGGCGGCTCCTGCAGAGGGAGGTGGAGGACTGCCTCCTCATCCCACCGCCAAGCTTGGCTGTCCCGTTACTTCGAGGTCAGGTCCATGAACGCCCGATGAACCGTGTGCAGTCAGTTCCCGACGATTTCGACCATGCGAGGCGCGGCGATTTCGACCAGCCCGACCATGCAGGTTCATGCCGATCCACGAAGATGACTGACTTCAGTCGCGGGTCGCGACCATCATGTAGTTGATGCCCGCGTCGTCGCTCTCGCTCCAGCGATCCGTCAGGGGGTTGTAGACCAGGCCGTAGGGGCCGCTGACCGCCACCGGCTCCTTCGACAGCATCAGCCGGATTTCGTCGGGCTTGAGGAACTGGCGCCAGTCGTGGGTGCCGGCGGGCACCCAGCGCAGCACGTATTCGGCGGCGACCTTGCCGAGGGCGAGGGACTTCAGCGTCCGGTTCAACGTGGCCAAGATCATCAGGCCGCCCGGCTTCACCAGCCGCGAACAGGACCGGATGAAGGCCTCGGGATCGGCGACGTGCTCGATCACCTCCAGCGTCAGCACCACGTCGAACGGACCGGCCCCTTCGGCCTCCAGCTGCTCCACCGTGGCGGCGCGGTAGGCGATGTCGAGGCCCTGCTGTTCCGCATGGACCCGGGCGGTGCCGATGTTTTCCGCCGAGGCGTCCACGGCGGTGACCGCGAAGCCCAGCCGCCGCATCGGCTCGGCGATCAGGCCGCCGCCGCAGCCGACGTCGAGCAGGCTCAGGCCGGCGAAGGGCTCGCGGCTCCGGATGTCGCGGCCGAAGCGTTCGGCCGCCCGGTCCCGCACGAAGGCGAGCCGGGCCGGGTTGAACTTGTGCAGCGGTGCGAAGGGGCCGCGGGCGTCCCACCATTCCGCCGCCTGGGCCGAGAAACGCGCCACGTCGGCGGGATCGATCGACGGCCCCGCCGCCTGATCGTTGAAATCCCCGCCGCTTTGGGGTTTGCGCGCCGATAGCGTGTCGTTAGAAGCGACCATGGGCCGAGGGATGAACCCGCGCGGCCCTCCACGCAAGATGGGGCGATACGCCACGATGACGCGGCCCGCTACGACGCGACTGGTGATGAAGTTCGGCGGCACCTCGATGGGCGACCTCGAACGCATTCGCCGCGCCGCCCGCATCGTCGCCGCCGAGGCCGCGGGCGGCAAGAAGATCGCCGTGGTGGTTTCGGCCATGGCCGGCAAGACCAACGAGCTGGTCGCCTGGACCGACGGCGCCGGGCGGCCTGCCCAGGGCATCGAGATGTCGGACGACGAATACGACGTCGTGGTCGCCTCGGGCGAACAGGTGACGTCGGGCCTGCTGGCGCTGACGCTGCGCAACATGGGCCTGAACGCGCGCAGCTGGATGGGCTGGCAGATTCCGATCCTGACCGACGACGCCCACGGCCGCGCCCGTATCGAGGACGTGCCCGGCGAGGTGCTGGGCGCCGCGCTGGACAAGGGCGAGATCGCCGTTGTGCCGGGCTTCCAGGGCGTCACCCGCGACGGGCGCATCACCACCCTCGGCCGGGGCGGCTCGGACACCTCGGCGGTGGCGGTGGCGGCGGCGCTGGAGTGCGCCTGCGACATCTACACCGACGTGGACGGCGTCTACACCACCGACCCGCGCATCGAGTCGCGGGCGCGCCGCCTCGAAAAGGTCTCCTATGAGGAGATGCTGGAGATGGCCTCGCTCGGGGCCAAGGTGCTGCAGACCCGCTCGGTGGAGCTGGCCATGGCGAAACAGGTCCCGGTCCGGGTCCTGTCCAGCTTCATCGAACCCGACGAGAACGGGCGCCTGCCCGCCAACGCCGGCACCCTGATCTGCGACGAGGAGGAAATCGTGGAGAAACGCATCGTATCCGGCGTGACCATGAGCCGCGACGAGGCCCGCATCACCCTGCTGGGCCTGTCCGACCGGGTCGAGGCGCCGGCGGACGTCTTCACCCGCCTGGCCGAGGCCAACGTCAACGTCGACATGATCGTGCAGAGCCAGGCCCGCAGCGAGGGCGCGGTCAACCTGACCTTCACCACGGGCCGGCGCGACGCCCAGCGGGCGGCCGAGCTGATGCGCGGGGCCCAGGCCGACATCGGTTTCGAGGAGCTGCGCGTCGACGAGGACGTCGCCAAGGTGTCTGTGGTCGGGGTCGGCATGCGCAGCCACGCCGGCGTCGCCCAGACCATGTTCCGGGCGCTGGCCGACAAGGGCGTCAAGTTCCAGGCCATCTCGACTTCGGAGATCAAGATCAGCGTTTTAATAGATGCCGCGTATGCGGAACTGGCCGTTCGTGCGCTTCATTCGGCCTACGGTCTGGAAGCGGTCTAGATTCTAAGCTTGGCGGCGCCCATCTGGGGCGCTGATCTGTTGGAGGGGCCATGCCGGTTGGCGGATTGACGACGAGGGGGCCGCGGAACCTCCTTCGCCAGATCCGCGAGGCTATGGCGGGAGCCGCGCCCGCGCAGGAACGGCTCGACACCGTTGTCAGGATCATCGCCCAGTCGATGGTCGCCGAGGTCTGCTCGATCTACCTGCGCCGCGGTTCGGGTGAACTGGAGCTGTTCGCCACCCAGGGGCTGAAGCCCGAGGCCGTGCACGCCACCCGGCTGCGTCCCGGCGAGGGCCTGGTCGGCGAGGTGGCCCGGACGGCCGAGCCGATCAGCCTGTCCGACGCGCCGTCGCACCCCAGCTTCGCCTACCGTCCCGAGACCGGCGAGGACCCCTACCACGCCTTCCTCGGCGCCCCGCTGCTGCGCGGCGGGCGGGCCATCGGCGTGCTCGTCGTCCAGAACCGGTCCGAGCGCCGCTACGACGAGGAAGAGGTCGAGGACATCCAGACCATCGCCATGGTCTTGGCCGAGACCGTGGCCTCGGGCGAGCTGCTGGCGCAGGACGAACTGCGCGACATCGAGGTGGCGCCGCACCGGCCCGAGCGGCTCAAGGGCCAGCGCTTCGCCGAGGGCCTGGCCTACGGCCACGTGGTCCTGCACGAAGCGCCCGTGCCGCCGGAAAACCTGCTGGCCGAGGACCCGCACGCCGAGGAGATCCGCCTGCGCGAGGCCCTGATCGGGCTGAAGGCGAATATCGACTCCCTGCTCGAGGGCGGGCAGGGCAAGCTGGCGGGAACCTCGTTCGAGGTCCTGGAAACCTACCGCATGTTCGCCGACGACCGCGGCTGGAACCGGTCGCTGGAGGAGGCCGTGCGCACCGGCCTGACCGCCGAGGCCGCCGTCGACCGGGTCCGCAACGAGCACCGCGCCCGCTTCGCCAACGCCCGCGATCCCTACATCCGCGAACGGCTGCACGACTTCGAGGACCTGGCCAATCGCCTGCTGCGGTTGCTGGCCGGAGACCGCCCCGGCGAGCGCGACCTGCCCGACGACGCCATCCTGGTGGCCCGCAACCTCGGGCCGGCCGACCTGCTGGAATACCCCCGGCACAAGCTGAGGGGCCTGCTGCTCGAGGAGGGGTCGGCGGCCAGCCACGCCGCCATCGTGGCGCGGGCCCTGCAGATTCCCTGCGTCGGCCGTCTGATGGGGCTGCGCGACCGCCTGTCCGAGGGCGATCTGGTGATCGTCGACGGAGAAACCGGCGAGACCTATCTGCGGCCCCGGCCCGACATGCTGGCCGCCGTCCAGTCGCGCATGCTGGTGCGCAGCGAGCGGCAGGCCGAGTTCACCAAGCTGCGCGACGTGCCGGCCGTCACCCTCGACGGGACCCGGATCACCGTCCTGACCAACGCCGGCCTCGCCGTCGACCTGGAGAACCTCGACGCCACCGGGGCCGAGGGCATCGGCCTGTTCCGCACCGAGTTCCAGTTCATGGTCTCGGAGGAACTGCCGCGCCTCGACAGCCAGGCGGCGCTGTACAAGCTGGTGCTGGACACGGCGGGCGACCGGCCGGTCACCTTCCGCACCCTCGACATCGGCGGCGACAAGGTCCTGCCCTATCTGGTGACCGAGCGGGAGGAGAACCCCGCCCTGGGCCGGCGGGCGATCCGCCTCGGCCTCGACCGGCCCGGCCTGCTGCGGCTTCAGCTGCGGGCGCTGCTGACCGCCGCCGCCGGGCGCGAACTGCGGGTCATGTTCCCGATGATCGCCACCGTCGACGAGTTCCGCGCCGCCCGCGAACTGGTCGATGTCGAATGCGCCTGGGCCCGACGGCGGGGGCGGGCGCTGCCGGCCCTGCTGCGGGTCGGGGCGATGATCGAATGCCCGTCGCTGCTGTGGCACCTCGACGCCCTGCTGCCGCTGACCGACTTCGTCTCGATCGGCACCAACGACCTGTTGCAGTACATGTTCGCCGCCGACCGGACCAATCCGCTGGTCTCTGACCGCTACGACCCGCTGTCGCCGCCGGCCCTGAGGGCCCTGGCCGAAATCCAGAAGAAATGCGCCGACACCGGCACGCCGGTCTCGGTCTGCGGCGAACTGGCGGGCCGGCCGCTGGAAGCCTTCGCCCTTCTGACGCTGGGCTATACCCGCCTGTCGGCGCCGGCCGGCGGCGTCGGGCCGGTCAAGCGGATGATCCTGTCGACCGATCTGCCCGCCGCCCGGCGCGGCATGGCCAACCTGCTCGGCTCGTCTTCCGGCTCGATCCGGGGCGAACTGGAATCGCTGGCCCG
Source organism: Caulobacterales bacterium (assembly GCA_016183935.1). GTDB lineage: Bacteria > Pseudomonadota > Alphaproteobacteria > Caulobacterales > Caulobacteraceae > Brevundimonas. The sequence continues at coordinate 51,758 of JACPDR010000021.1, read as the reverse complement.
GAAATTGAACATCACGATCTGAAACGTTCCGGCCTTACGCGCCGGTACGCCTAACAAATCGTTGATCGGTCAGCTCAAATGAGTTATCCACAAGCCGGAGCCGGGTGGTTTGCGGGGGCGGACCCGAACTGTCATCCCGATATGATACAGCCCTCCGGTTCGAGTACGGCGCGTGAGGAGTCCTTGCGCGCGCCGAGTATGGGGTCAGGCCGGATGGCGCTGGATACGGGGAACATCCCGAAAGAGCTTCAGGATCATCCCGACTGGAAGGATGTTGCTCCTTCCATCACGGATGCGCCGACTCTCGGCGACGGCCTGCACATCGCCAGAACCCATTCCGGCCGGTCTCTCGCCGAGCTTTCCAGCGCCACCCGGGTGCCCACGCGCTACCTGACGGCGCTGGAGCAGAACGATTTCTCGGTCTTGCCCAACCGCGTCTTCTCGATCGGCTACGTGCGCGCCTACGCCGGCGCGCTGGGTCTGGATGAACAGCTGGCGGTCGAACGGTTCAAGCGCGAGAGCCCCGACCCCTCGGTGCCGCTGCAGCCGCCGGTCGGCGTCGCCTTCGAGGAGGTGAAGCGCTATTCGCCCCGCCTCATCGCCGCCGGCCTGGCGCTGGTCCTGGCCGTGGTCGGCTGGAACGTGTTCCAGCGCGTCAGCCTGATGCGCGCGCCGCAGCCGTCCGACCTCGCCGCCGTCCCGGAAAGCTGGACCCTCGGCGCCGTGCCGGGGCAGGGGCAGTTCATGCGCCTGACCGCGCCGCGTCCGGCCCCGCCGGACCAGACGGTGCCGGCCCTCTACATCACGCCCGGACTCGAGGCCGAACTGACCGGCATCGATCCCGCATCGCCGGAAGGCATAGCCGCGGCCGCCGCCGCCGCGCCGCCGGTGCAGAAGGCCTTCAACCCCCGTGGAGCCGTCTACGGGGCGGCCGCCAACGCCTCCCGGGTGGTGCTTCAGGCCCGCAACTCCGCCTATCTGATCGTGCGTATGTCGGACGGTCGCGTGCTGTTCGCGCGACAGCTCGCCGCCGGCGACGCCTGGCGCGCGCCGGTGGGCGTCTCGGCCACGGTCGAGGTGCAGGACGTGTCGGCCTTCGACGTCTATCTGAACGGCGAGCACGGCGGCGCGCTCGAGGCCGTCCAGACGCCGCTGGAGCGGTTGAACTCGCGGGCCCAGAGCCTCGCCCGACAGGCGGCCGCCGCGATCGCGGCGCGCACCGAGGCCGCGCGGACCGCCGCCGTCCAGGCGCAGGCCCAGGCCCAGCTCCAGGCCGCGTCTGCCATGCAGGGCTCTGCCGCCGACACCGCCGGCGGCTGATCCGCGACGCCTTGAAACAGGCTCTTGTCGTGGCCATGCCGCAATCCAGCGCCTATGTTGCTCCCGACATGAGCCACGACCACGCATCCGAACTCGGGCACGTTCGCCCGTGGCGCCATATCGAGCGCCGCAAGAGCCGCCAGATCATGGTCGGGCGCGTGCCCGTGGGCGGCGACGCGCCGATCACCGTCCAGTCGATGACCAATACGCCGACCTCGGACGCGGCCGCCACGATCGACCAGATCCGCCGGCTCGAGGAAGCGGGCGCGGACATCGTCCGCGTCTCCTGCCCGGACGAGGAGTCCACCGCGGCCTTCCGCGCCATCGCGCGCGAGTCCCGCGTCCCGCTCGTGGCCGACATCCATTTTCACTACAAGCGCGGCATCGAGGCGGCCCAGGCCGGCGCCGCCTGCCTGCGCATCAACCCCGGCAACATCGGTTCGCCCGACCGGGTGCGCGAGGTCATCCAGGCCGCCAAGGACCACGGCTGCTCGATGCGCATCGGCGTCAACGCCGGATCGCTGGAGCGGGACCTGCTGGAGAAGTACGGCGAGCCCTGTCCCGACGCCATGGTCGAGAGCGCCCTGAACCACGCCCGTATCCTGCAGGACCACGACTTCCACGAGTTCAAGATTTCGGTGAAGGCGTCCGATCCCTTCCTGACCGTGGCCGCCTACCAGCAGCTGGCCGAGGCCATCGACTGCCCGCTCCACCTCGGCGTCACCGAGGCGGGCCCCTTGCGCACCGGCACCATCAAGTCGGCCATCGGCATGGGCTCGATGCTGTGGGCCGGGATCGGCGACACCATCCGGGTGTCGCTGGCCGCCGACCCGGTCGAGGAGATCAAGGTCGGCTTCGACATCCTCAAGTCGCTGGGCCTGCGCCACAGGGGCGTCAACATCATCGCCTGCCCGTCCTGCGCGCGGCAGGGCTTCAACGTCATCGAGACCGTCGGCGTGCTCGAGGAGAAGCTGGCTCACGTGACCACGCCGATGTCGCTGTCGATCATCGGCTGCGTCGTCAACGGCCCGGGCGAGGCGCTCTACACCGACGTCGGCTTCACCGGCGGCGGCAAGGGCTCGGGCATGGTCTATCTGAACGGCAAGACCGCCCACAAGCTGGCCAACGACGGCATGATCGATCACATCGTCGAACTGGTCGAAGCCAAGGCGGCTGAACTGGACGCCGCCCGAACCGCCGCCCTCGAAGCCGCCGAGTGACATGAAGCTCTACATCACCGTTCCGTCTCCCTACGCCCGCAAATGCCGCATCGTCGCGCGTGAGAAGGGGCTGGCTGATCGCATCGAGGAGATCGCCGTCGATCCCTACGCCAATGCGCCCGAGCTGCTGTCCTCCAATCCGCTGGTCCAGGTGCCGACCCTGATCGCGGACGACGGCCTGCCGCTCAACGACAGCCCGGTGATCTGCGAATACCTCGACGCCATCGGCGCCGGCCCGCGGCTGCTGCCCGCGGGTGGTGCGGAGCGGCTGCGGGTGCGGCGGCTGGAGACCCTGGCCAACGGCGCGCTCGAGATGGGCGTCAAGCTGGTGCTGGAGAAGCGCCGGCCCGAACACGAACGCTCGCCGTCGTGGATCGCCCGCTGGACGGCGAACATGGGGCGGGCGCTGGATGGGCTGGAAGCGGCGGCGCCCGACGCGGCGCGGCTCGACATGGGCGTGATCACCGCCGGCGTGGCGGTGACCTGGATCGGCTTCCGCCACCCGGACTACGACTGGAAGACCGGCCGCCCGGGCCTGGTCGCCCTGCAGGCGGCGCTGGAGGCGCGGCCCAGCTTCGCGCAGACCCGGCCGGACGCCTAGGCCAGCACCCCGGCCAGTTGCAGCCCCTGGAACCCGGCCAGCGCCAGTAGAAGGCCGCCGACCGCATAGGTCAGCGCCCGCCGCGGCACCCGTTTGGCGATCAGCCCGGCGAAGGGCGCGGCGACCAGCCCGCCCGCCACCAGCCCGCCCACGGCGGCGGCGTGATTCTGCAGCGCATCCGCGTCCCGCCAGTGGCCGGACATCAGAGCCCAGACGAAGGCGGCGCTGATGGCCACGGCGAGGAAGAATTCGGCGGTGTTGACCGTGCCGATGGCGCGGCGCGGCTCCTGTCCGGCCCCGACCAGTGTCGAGGACACCGTCGGCCCCCAGCCGCCCCCGCCGACGGCGTCCAGAAAGCCGCCGACCAGTCCCAGCGGTCCGGTGATCCATGAGGATATGCGGCGGATGCGAATGTCATGCCCGGCCCGCCAGAGGATGTAGAGGCCCATCAGCGCCAGATAGGCGATCACGAACGGCTTGATGACGTCGCCCTCGATGCCGGTCAGCACATAGGCCCCGAGACAGCCGCCGATCACCCCGGCGATCGCCAGCGGCAGCAACAGCCGCCAGTCCACGTTCCTGTGCCAGATGTGGCTGCCGGCCGAGGCTGCGGTGGTGAAGACCTCGGCCCCGTGCACGCTCGCCGAGGCGGTCGCGGGCGGCACGCCGACGGCGAGCAGGACCGAAGAGGAGATGACGCCATAGGCCATGCCCAGGGCGCCATCCACGGCCTGGGCCAGAAAACCGACCATCAGGAAGAGCAGAAACGTATCCATGCACCCCCCCTTTTGCCCCGGCGAAGCGTTGCCGTCTCGGATGAAAGGCGAGGCGATGCAATTGGTTGCCCGGCGGTCCATCGACAGATCGCGGCCCGTCGCGCTAAGGCTCCCGTCCCGCCAACCAAGGAAGCCTCTCCCTTGCGACTGCCCCAGGCCCGGCTCGATCAGGTGCTCGACCGCTTCCATCAGGTGGAGGCGCGCATGGGCTCGGCCAGCGACGGCGCCGAAATCGTGCGCCTGTCGAAGGAACACGCCGAGATGAAGCCGGTGGTGGACGCGGTGTCCGCCCTGGCCCGCGCCCGCGCCGAGATGGCCGAACTCGAAGCCATGGCCGCCGATCCCGAGATGGCCGAGATGGCGGCCGAGGAGCTCGAGGCGCTGAAGGACCGGCTGCCCGACCTCGAGCGCGACGTGGCCCTGCTGCTCGCCCCGCGCGACGCCGACGAGAACGCCTCGGCGGTGCTTGAGGTGCGCGCCGGCACCGGCGGCGACGAGGCCGCCCTGTTCGCCGGCGACCTGTTCCGGATGTACTCCCGCTACGCCCAGACGCGCGGCTGGCGGGTCGAGGTCGACTCCGCCACCGAGGGCGAGGCCGGCGGCTACAAGGAGATCATCGCCACCGTCACCGGCGAGGGCGTGTTCGGCCGCCTCAAATTCGAAAGCGGCGTGCACCGCGTCCAGCGCGTCCCGACCACCGAGGCCGGCGGCCGCATCCACACCTCGGCCGCAACGGTCGCCGTCCTGCCGGAGGTCGAGGACGTCGAGATCGAGATTCGCGACCAGGACATCCGCATCGACACCTTCCGCGCCTCCGGCTCGGGCGGCCAGCACGTCAACAAGACCGATTCCGCGGTGCGCATCACCCACATGCCCTCCGGCATCGTGGTGACCTCCTCGGAGAAGTCGCAGCACGTCAACCGCGACAAGGCGATGAAGAACCTGCGCGTCCGCCTCTACGACATGCAGCGGCAGGAGAAGGACCTCGCCCGCTCCAGCGCGCGCAAGTCGCAGGTCGGCTCGGGCGACCGGTCCGAGCGCATCCGCACCTACAACTTCCCGCAGGGCCGGGTCACCGATCACCGCATCGGCCTGACCCTGCACAGCCTGCCGCAGATCCTCGAGGGCGACCTCGACCCGATGCTCAACGCCCTGATCGCCGAGGACCAGGCCGCGCGCCTGGCCGATCTGGAAGCGGAGTTCGGCTGAGGCTGGCCGACCGCTACTACCCGCCCCGTCATCCCCGGGCTTGACCCGAGGATCAGACGTTGGCGTGGCTGTGCGTTGGGGACGGCCCGCCGAGCGGAGCCTCAAGCACGACCCACCGAGCACCGGACGGTCTGATCCTCGGGTCAAGCCCGAGGATGACGACGGTGGGGAGTGAGCCTCACCCCTCGACCGTCAGCGCCCCGCCTTCCACCCGCACGAACTGCGCCCGGCCGCGCAGGGGCTCGAACAGCTCCGCCTCCGTTCCGGTCAGGAAGGCCTGCAGTCCCAGCGCCTCGATCTCGTCGAACAGGGCCGCGCGGCGGCGCGTGTCGAGGTGGGCCGGGGCCTCGTCGAGCAGCAGGATCGGCGCGGCGGCCTGTCCCGCCAGCCGCGCGATCTGGGCGAGGATCAGGTTCAGCACCAGCGCCTTCTGCTCGCCCGAGGAGCCCTCGGCGGCCGGCCGGTTCTTCTCGCGGTGCACGGCGGTCAGGTCGGAGCGGTGCGGACCGTACAGCGAGCGCCCGGCGGCGGCGTCGCGGGCGCGGGACCGGGCCATACCCTCGCGGATGTGGGCGGCGATGGCGTCGGGCCCCGCTCCGGCGGCGGCCATACCTTCGGCCTCGCCGGTCAGGCCCAGGTCGGCCTGCGGGAAGGGGCGGTCGCCGCGATCGTCGATGGCGGCCTGCAAGGTGACGAGGGCGGCGGCGCGGGCGAGGGCGGCGGCGGCCCCGGCCTCGCCGAGCCGCAGCTCCAGCGCATCCAGCCACAGCGGATCGGCGGGCCGGGCCTCCGACCCGTCGGTCAGCAGACGCAGCCGCTCGCGCAGGGCCTTCTCATAGGCCGCGACCGAGGCGGCGTGGTCCGGGTCCGCCGCGAACACCAGCCGGTCGAGGAATTTCAGCCGGGCCGCGCGGGCGTCCGAGAACAGCCGGTCCTGCTCGGGCGTCGCCCAGACCGGCCGCAGGCAATCCAGCAGCCGCCCCGGCGGCGCCGTCTCGCCATCGATACGGACGATCCGCCGGGCGGCCCCGGGCGACTGCACGCCGGTGCCCAGCTTCGTCTCGCCGTCGCCGTCGGTCAGCACCGCCGCCACGGCCCAGGCCCGTCCGGTCGTCTCCCCGGGCTCCCGCCGCCCCATCTCCGGCGCGCTCGCCCCGCGCAGTCCCTTGCCCGGGGTGAACAGGCTCAGCGCCTCCAGCAGATTGGTCTTCCCCGCCCCGTTCGGCCCATGCAGCACCACCGTCCCCGCTTCGACGGACAGGGTCGCCGCCGCATAGGAGCGGAAATCGGTGAGGGTGAGGGTGGTGATCAAGGGTTCAGAACCCCGAGATCAATCTTCCGGCGCTTCGAAATCATATACCTGTACGAACCGGCCAACGCCGCCCTCGCGTTCGAATGCCGATCCCACAGGTGCGCCCAGAAACTGAGTGATCTCTGGATCGTAGTTGGCGACTGTGTTGACGTCGTGGACGCCAGTGTTGGCGGCGTCGGCGATATATTCATCTGACTCTCCGCCAGTGAAGAACCGCCAACCACTGTCAATCTCGTTGTCCGGCTTCGCTCGATAACAGAAAGCGACCTTCCCCCCGTCAACGATAATCATATTGGTCGCGAAGCAGGCGTCGAACCCGACCGCCAAAGGCTTGAAGGTCGTAGGATGCAGCGCGAAATCCTGCGGCAGGACCGGCAAGGCCCTACACCCGCAGCGGCATCAGCACGTACTGCACGCCCGGATCGCCCGGATCGAGCACCAGGGTCGGGCTGGCCGGGTCGGCGAATTTGAAATGGGCGGTCTCGCCGGTGATCTGGCCGGCGACGTCGAGCAGGTAGCGGGCGTTGAAGCCGATCTCGAAGGGCTCCTCGGAATAGCCGATCTCGACCTCCTCGACGCCCTGGCCGGCCTCCATGTTGCGCACCGTCAGGGTGACGCGGTCCAGCTCGAAGGCCAGCTTCACCGAGCGGCTCTTCTCGGCCGAGATGGTGGCCACCCGGTCGACGGCCGAGGCGAAGACGGCGTTGTCGATGTCGGCCTGCTTGTCGTTGCCCTTGGGGATGACGCGCATGTAGTCGGGGAAGGCGCCGTCGATCACTTTGGATGTCAGGGAGGCCTGGCCGAACTCGAAGCGAATCTTCTGCGGGCTGACCATGACCTCGACCGGACCGGAGCCGTCGTCGAGCAGGCGGCGGACCTGGTCGATGGTCTTGCGCGGTACGATGACGCCCGGGCCGCCGGCGGCGCCCTCGGGGGCCGGGGTCTCGGCCAGGGCGAGGCGGTGGCCGTCGGTGGCCACGGCGCGCAGCAGGGGAATGCCGTTCTCGGCCACGGTGTGCAGATACAGGCCGTTCAGATAGTAGCGGGTCTCTTCGGTCGAGACCGCGAACCGGGTCTTGTCGATCAGCCGGGCCAGGTCTTCCTTGGGCAGGGCGAAGCGCGTGCCGTTGGTCTCGGTCGACATGACCGGGAAGTCGCCGGCCGGCAGCACCGGCAGGTTGAACTTGGAGCGGCCGGCCTGGACCACCAGCCGGGGATCGTCGCCGGAGTAGCTCAGCGACACCTCGGCCCCGTCGGGCAGCTTGCGGACAATTTCATAGAGGGTGTGGGCCGGGGCGGTGATCTGGCCCTCGACGTTCACCTGGGCTTCGGCCTCGTCGACCATCTCCATGTCGAGATCGGTGGCCGCGAACGACAGCTTGTCGCGACCCGCGCTGAGCAGGACGTTGGACAGGATCGGAATGGTGTTGCGCCGCTCCACCACGCTCTGCACGTGCCCGAGGGCCTTGAGGAGCGCGGATCGTTCGATGGTCAGCTGCATGTCGTCTCGCCCGGGGTGCGGCGACTCAAAGCGTCACCGCGAGTAGAGGGCCTTGGACACTAGCGGATTGACGCGCGGGAGCAACGGGGGAGGCGAACGCCGCCCCCGCTGTCCACAGGGTCAGCCGCGCAGCTTGCGCGTCAGGGCCTCGACGTCCCGGGCGATCTGGTCGTCCTGGGCGATCAGTTCCTCGATCTTGCGCACGCCGTGCAGGACCGTGGTGTGGTCGCGCCCGCCGAAGCGGCGGCCGATGTCGGGATAGGAGCGGGTGGTGTGCTGCTTGCACAGCCACATGGCGATCTGGCGCGGCCGGGCGACCGAACGGGTGCGGCGCTCCGACAGCAGGTCAGCCTGCTTGAGGGTGAAATGCTCGGCCACGGTCTTCTGGATCTCATCGACGGTGATGCGGCGCTCCGGTCCGCCGCGCAGGGCCGAGCCCAGCAGCGTCTGGACCTCGTCGACGGTCAGGGTGGACAGGCGGGCGCCGGCGACGGCGGCGAGGGTGTTCACCGCGCCCTCGAGCTCGCGCATCGAGCCGGGGGTGCGGTCGACCAGGTGCTCGAGCACGTCGGGCCGGGCCTCGCCCGAGACCACGCCGAGGCCGGCGAGGGCGGCGATGCGGTTGCGGGCCACGGCCAGCTTCAGCGCGCGGTCGGCGGGCTCGACCGGGCAGGTCAGGCCCGAGGCGAGGTGGCTGCGCAGGCGCGGCTCGACCTCGGTCAGGGCCATCGGCGGCCGGTCGGCCGACAGGATGATGCGTTTGCCGTCCTCGATCAGGCAGGTCAGCGTGGCCAGCAGCTCGTCCTGGGTCGAGGCCTTGCCGCCGACGAACTGGACGTCGTCGATCAACAGCATGTCGGCCCCGCGCAGGCTTTCCTTGAAGGCGGCCGTCGAGCGGTCCTGCATGGCGCGCACGAAGGTCGACAGGAAGCGTTCGGCGGTCAGATAGACGACCTTGGCGTCGGGGCGCAGGCGCTGGGCTTCCCAGGCGATGGCGTTGAGCAGGTGGGTCTTGCCGTAGCCGTAGGGGCCGCAGAAGAAGATCGGGTTGAAGTGGCCGTCGGCCCAGGCCGCGGCCTGGCGGGCGATGGCGAGGGCGAAGGCGTTGCCCTGGCCTTCCACGAAGCTGTCGAAGTTGAGCCGCTCCTGCAAACCGGCGGCCCGCACGGCGCGGGCGCCGTCGGCGACGGGGCCGACCGTGGCCAGCGGCATCGGCATGACGGTCGCGGAGGCGGGCGCCTCGGCGCGGCCGGCGGCGACCTGCGAGGCCGGCGGGGTCGAGCCCATCTCGGCCCGGCAACGGACCTCGAGCCGACGCGACAGGCCGTCCAGGCCCAGCCACAGCTCGTTCATGCGGCGCAGGGCGTTCTTGCGCACCCAGTCACGGGCATAGGCGGTGGGGGTGACGAGGATCAGCTGGCCGGCGCCGTCGGCGCGCACCGCGGAGGGCGCGATGTAGGAGCTGAAGGCCCCTTCGCCTATCTCGCCGCGCAGGCGGCCCGCCGCCTCGGTCCAGATACGATCCGGATCGGTCATCCCCGCCATTTGCGCGCCCCCCACCATGTTCAGCCACCCGCCGTTAGATCCATCACCGACGCCCTTCTGAGCGGCCTGGATCGGGGACGACTTCTCCTGACCGGTGCGGCTGGGCGCCGCCCGGGGTGGGGTCATGCTCTCGATCAGACATCTCACGCCGACGCGAAACGGGTTCCGCGCCGTGTTCATCCGTGGGGATGGAAGTGCGTTAGAGCGCCAAACTTACGCCGGGATCGGAGGGCGTCAACGCTGATTCGATTCGCGATTTGCAGTTAAATTGTTTGACTCCGCTAAAGCCAAACAGCGTCAGCGGAATCCCCCATTTCGCCCTCGGGGGGAACCCGGAATTACCTCGTGGAGGTTAGCGGCGCACGTGCAAACGGCGAGGGAGCGGTTGCGCCCTCGCCGTTGAATTTTCTCGTATTTACCGTGACAGACCCGTGAAAGGCCGTCCGGCGCCGTCGGATCAGGCGGCCGACATTTTCTTCAGCTGGGCGGCCAGGCGGGACACCTTGCGCGAGCCCGTGTTCTTGTGAACCACGCCCTTGGTGACGGCGCGCATGAGCTCGGACTGCGCCTCCACGAAAGCGGCCTTGGCGGCGCCGGCGTCGCCGCCCGTCACGGCTTCCTGGAACTTGCGCAGGAAGGTGCGGACGCGCGTGCGGCGCGCCTTGTTCACTTCGGTGCGGGCCGCGATCTTGCGGATCGCTTTCTTGGCGCCGGGGTTGTTGGCCATCAGTCAAACCTTCGAACGGAAAACGCCGCGGAGCACTCGTCCACGGCGCGAAAATCTCAAGAGCGCGCGGCTATAGCCGAAAGGGGCGGGGGGTTCAAGCGCCACGCGACAGGTCGGGAACGAACCCGCCCCGCGACCGGTTGGCGGACCGGAAAGGAGCCGCCATGACCGAGCCGCAGATGTCGACCGACGCCGACGTCGAGTCCACCGCCTTCACCGACAGGGATCGGGTCGAGGGCGAGCACGAAGCCTCCAGCATCCGCGCCGTCCTGATCAACCGCCCGCGCCGGGAGCTGTACGACTTCTGGCGCGACTTCCGGAACCTGCCGGCGTTCATGGAGAATGTGAAGTCGGTCGAGATCATGGAGTCCGGCCGCTCGAGCTGGATGATCGCCGGACCGGCCGGGGCCGACTTCGAGCTGGTCAGCGAGATCACCGAGGAACGCCCAGGCGAATACATCGCCTGGCGCTCGCTGGAAGAGAGCGACGTCGACCACGAGGGCTGGATCGAGTTCCGCGACAATCCTTTCGGGCGCGGCACGGAGGTTCGCGTCTTCATCAGCTACGATCCGCCGGTCGGCCGCCTGGGCAAGGTGGTGGCCAGGGTTATGCAGCGCGAACCGCGCATCCAGGCCCGCCGCGAACTGCGCCGCTTCAAACAGCTGATGGAGACGGGCGAGATCCCGACGTCGAGGGCGCCCGAGGCCGCGCCGCGCGCGGACCGCCATTTCTGATCCGGCGAGAGAGAGATCCATGCGCGCCCTGACCTGGCACGGCAAACACAACGTTCAGGTGGACACCGTCCCCGACCCGCAGATCGTCAATCCTCGCGACGCCATCGTCAAGATCACCGCCACCGCCATCTGCGGCTCGGACCTGCACCTCTACGACGGCATGATCCCGGGCATGTCGAACGGCGACATCCTCGGCCACGAATTCATGGGCGAGGTGGTCGAGGTCGGGCGCGGCAACACCAGCCTCAGGGTCGGTCAGAAGGTCGTGGTCCCCTTCGTCATCGCCTGCGGCCAGTGCTTCTTCTGCGGCAGGCAGCAGTACTCGGCCTGTGACAACTCCAATCCCGCCGACAAGTCCGACGCCTCCGAGATCGCCTACGGTTACCCGATGGCCGGCATCTACGGCTATTCGCACATGACCGGCGGCTACGCCGGCGGCCAGGCGGAGTACGCCCGCGTGCCCTATTCCGACATGGGCCCGATCGTTGTGCCGGACGGCATCGAGGATGAGCGGGTGCTGTTCCTGTCGGACATCTTCCCGACCGGCTGGATGGCGGCCGAGAACGCGGAGATCGAGCCGGGCGACACGGTGGCGATCTGGGGGTGCGGCCCCGTCGGCCTGTTCGCCATCAAGAGCGCCCTGCTGATGGGGGCGGGACGGGTCATCGCCATCGACCACCTGCCGCGCCGTCTGGAGCTGGCGAAGGCCAACGGGGCGGAGGTGCTGAACTACCACGAGGTCAAGGTGCGCGAGGCGCTGACCGAGATGACCGCCGGCATCGGGCCCGACGCCTGCATCGACGCGGTCGGCATGGAGGCGCACGGCTTCGCCCCCGACAACATCATCGACGCGGTGAAACAGGAGACGAAGCTGGGCACCGATCGCCAGCACGTGCTGCGCGAGACCATCATGGCCTGCCGCAAGGGCGGCCGGGTGTCGGTGCCCGGGGTCTACGGCGGCATCGGCGACAAGCTGCCCATCGGGGCCTTCATGCAGAAGGGGCTGACCATCCGCACCGGCCAGACGCATGTGCAGAGATACCTGCCGCAACTGCTGGAGCTGATCCTCGAGGGCAGGATCGACACCACCGACCTGATCAGCCACCGGCTGCCGCTGGAGCAGGCGGCCGAGGGCTACAGGAATTTCCATGACCGTCCGGACGAGTGGACCAAGGTGGTTCTGAAACCGCACTGACGCGGGGCCGTTGTCCCTGCAGCAAAGGGAGATTGAGCCATGCGCATCTATCGCGTGACCGTGGGCCACGAGGGCGGCGAGACGCGCGTCCTCAAGGTGCCTTCCAAGACCGACGTCCAGGCGGGTGACGCCGCGATGACCCAGATGAAGCCCGGCGAAGCCATCCTGTCGATCGAGGAGACCGACGACCCCTACCAGGAGGTCGACACCCCTCCGCCCGGCACCCAGACCCACCCCGACCAGATCGTCTGAGGCCGTTTGTCACCGACGCGTCGGCGACGGTTGACGCTTACTGGTGACAATTGTAGCGTATGCGCACTCCGTATAGCGCAAGGGCTGCCGCCATGTCCGACCCCGCCCTCCCGACCGACACCGAACTGGATGTCCTGAAGGCCTTCTGGCGCGACGGGCCGCTGAGCGCCCGCGAGGTGCAGGCGCGCATCGCCGATAGCCTGGGCTGGAGCTCGTCGACGACCCGGACTGTGCTCGAGCGGATGCGAGCCAAGGGCCAGCTGTCGCGGCGGGAGGTGCACGGTATGGCGGTCTATGCCCCGATCCAGCCAAAGGTGGCGGTGATCGGAGGCCTGATGAAGCGGCTGTCGTCCATACTGGAGATGGAGGGGCCGCTGCCGGCGGCTGCCTTCTCGGGTAGCCAGCTGTTGAACGAGACTGACATCGCGGCGCTGGAGGAAGCGCTGGCGGCCGACAAGGAGGAAGGGTGATGGGCGAGCCGGAACTGCTGGCCCTTTCCCTGGGCGTGTCGGTGGCGGTCGCCGTCCTGGCCTGGGCCGTGGGGCGGCTGGCCGAACGGCTGAGCGACGACCCCCGGCTGAGGGACCGGGTCTGGGCCGCCGCCCTGGCCCTGCCAGCCCTGCCGCCGGTGGCCGTCGGGGCCCTGTTGCTGGCTCCAGCGCCCGTGCGCGAGGTCGGAGCGCCGACGCTGACCGTCGCGGGTCCGGCCGTGGGCGCGGCGCCCGCGCCGGCGCTGGAGGCTGCGCCCCCCGCCCTCGCCTTTGATCCCACGATCGCGGCCTGGGCCGTGCTGGCGCTGGCGGGCGGACTTATGCTCCTCCGGCTGGTGGCGCTGGCTCTAAGGGCGCGGCGGCTGGCGCGCATCTTGCGCGATACGGAGACGGCCCCGCCTGAGGTGATGGCGCGGGTGAGAGCCGCCGCGCAAGTTCTCGGCGTGGCGCCGCCGGTGACGCGGATGAGCACGACCGCCGACGAGGCGCTGCTCTCCGGACTGGGCCGGACACGGCTGATCCTGCCCGCCGCCCTGATCGACGGGACGGCGGAACCCGCCGCGGCGGGCGCGGTGATCGCCCATGAGCTGGCTCACCTGAAGCGCGGCGATCATCGCGCCCTGTGGCTGGAGGAGGCCTTGGCCGCCTTACTGGTCGCCAATCCGCTCATGCCCGTTTTGCGCGAGCGCCGTGACGCGGCGCGGGAGGAGGCGTGCGACGCCCTCGCCCTTGAGCGGGCCGCGCCGGAGACCCGCCGCGCCTACGCCCAGACCCTGATCGAGGCCCTGCGGAGTCGCGCCGGTCCGCAAGGCGCGGGCACCCTGCCCGCCCTCACCTTCACCGGCGCCGGGAGGACCACCGCCATGCATCGCCTGAAAGCCGTCCTGAACCCGGCCGCTCCGGCCGGACGCCGCGTCCGGCTGTCCGCCGTAGGGACGGTCCTGACCTTGCTGGCCGCTGCGGGCGCCGCCTCGTTCGCCGTCGCCGCCCAGCGCGAGCCGAATATCCGGATCGCCGTCCAGGGCAATCCGACGATCGTCAGGATCAATGGGGTGGAAGTGCCCGGCGCCGAAACTCTACCGAAGCTCCGATGGGCGGCTGAGGCGATCTCTGTTTCGGCCGAGAGCGTCTCACCGCGCCGCCTGGATTTGCGCGTGTCCTTGGACGCGTCCGCGCCGCCTCTGAGCATCGAAGGTGTGAAGCTGCCGGCGGGGGTGACGCGCGATATCGTTCATCCAGAGGACGTGGCGAGGATCGAGCGCACCCGCGAGGGGCTGAACATCGTGCTCCGTCGCGATGACGGTCAGGCTCGCCCGGCGGCGGACCGGACGGCGCTGACTCCGGAGCAGGAGGCCCGCTACCGGGATCCGACCGCCGCCGAGTATCGCGGCCTTTGCGCCTCGCCCGATCCGGCCGACGGCGGGTTCTGCGCCGGCGTCATCTTCTCCCAGTTCCCGGGCGACGGGGCCGTGAGCGGAGGCGATATCTGCCTGCCGGCGGAACTGGACGGGGGAGACGAAGCGGCCCGGCGCGCCGCTTTGGGGGCCTTGGTCGAGCGCACGAAAGCGGAGATCGCCCGCGCCTCGATCCAGCCGGGTGAACACCCGGCCGACGTGGCGCGATCGGCGCTGGCGAACGCCTATCCCTGCGCATAGGAGCAGGCCGGCGGTTGACGGGCGACGCCAATATTTCCCGGCCCACCTTCAGTGATCAGCGCCCGGTGAAGTTCGGCTTCCGCTTTTCGACGAAGGCGGCCATGCCCTCCTTCTGGTCCTCGAAGGCGAACAGGGAGTGGAACAGGCGGCGCTCGAACTGGACGCCCTGGGTCAGGGTGGTCTCGAGGGCGGCGTTGACCATCTCCTTGTTGGCCATGACCGCGAGCGGGCTCTGCGACGCGATTTTCGCGGCGATGGCGCGGGCCTCGTCCAGTAGCATGTCGTGCGGGACGACGCGGCTGGCGAGGCCGGCGCGCTCGGCCTCGGCGGCGTCCATCATCCGGGCGGTCAGCATCATGTCCATGGCCTTGGACTTGCCGACGAGGCGGGTCAGGCGCTGCGAGCCGCCGATGCCGGGGGCGACGCCGAGGTTGATCTCGGGCTGGCCGAACTTCGCCTTCTCCGACGCGACGATGAAGTCGCACAGCATGGCCAGTTCGCAGCCGCCGCCGAGGGCGAAACCGTTGACCGCGGCGATGATCGGCTTGCGGAAGCGGGTGATGCGGTCGTGGCCGAGCGAGAAGAAATTCGCCTTGTACATGTCGGCGTAGGACTGGTCCGACATCTCCTTGATGTCGGCGCCGGCGGCGAACGCCTTGTCGCCCGAGCCGGTCAGGATCAGGCAGCGGACGCTGTCGTCGTGCTCGACGGCGTCGAGGAAGTCGGCCAGATCCTTGAACAGGGCCGAGTTGAGGGCGTTCAGCGCCTCGGGCCGGTTCAGGGTCACCACCGCATAGCCGTCGGCGTGGCGCTCGATGAGCAGGGTGGAATAGCTGTCGGCCATGGGGGTCTCCTCTGTCGTCAGAGCCGTTTAGCGGCGTCGACGGACCAGCAAAAGGGTCAGCACGGACCGCACGCCTTCGGCGAGGACGATCTCCAGCAGCAGCAGATTGGCCAGCAGCAGCGGAGCCCGGCTGAAAACCGTCGCTCCGACGCCGACCGAATACTGCCGCTCAATCCAGATCGCCGCTCCCCAGAGCCCCGCGAGCGTCAGGACCAGCAAGGTGATGAGGACCACCAGCGCGACCTGCCCGGCGATCAGGGCGGCGTCGGTCAGCGCCTGATCCTGCGCGGGCCGATGGCGGCGCTGGAACCATGCCATCACCCCTGCCAGCGCGGCCTCGGCGATGACGAACACCACAAGGGCCGTGGCGAAGGCGAGGCCGGTCGCGGCTGCGGGATCGGGATGAGCCGGATCCCACAGGATCGGAACGACACGAAACGCATAGGCGCCCCAAATGACCAAGCCGACCAGAACGCTGGCCCAGAGCTGTTTCTCGCGCAGACTCATGTCCCGATCTCCACGCCCGCCATGCCGCCCAGCTTCAGCACCGTATTCCAGTTGCGGCCCGTGCCCATGCCCAGCAGGTGCGGCGTGGCCTTCTTGAAGATGGCGGACTCGCCCTGTCCGTTCGGGAACCAGAAATAGAGCGCCCCGCCGACCGCCTCGACCCGCTCGCCGCCTGCCGCCAGTTCGCGACACGCCTCCAGCGCGCCGGGCTTGATCCCGTCCTTCATGACCATGGCCACAACCTTGGCCGGGTGGGCGGCCGCCTCCTTCGGGAAGGGATTGGCGGCGATCAGGTCCGACCATTGCTCCGGCGTACGCGCCATGGCGACGATCTTCAGGCCGAACCGCTTCTCCATCGCCGCCTCGATTTCGCGCTCGAGCGCGGCGGTCGCCTTGCCGCTCTCGACGACCAGATTGCCGCTGGCCTGAAGGGTGCGCGGGTTCGTCAGCCCCATCTCTTCCGCCATGGCGCGCTGCTCGGCGACCGGGGCGCGCACGCCGCCGGTGTTCATGCCGCGGAACAGGATGATGCGTTGGGTCATCGGGCAGCCTCCATTTCGTCGAGCACCGCGGTGATCTTCATCACCGTATTCCAGTTGCGATTGGTGCCGACGGCGCCGAGGGACTTCAGGCCGAAGCCGGCGGGAAGCTTCGAGGCGTCGATGTCGCCGCCGAACCACATGTAGATGTCGCCGTCGGCGGTTCGCACGACCTTCTCGTCGGCCGATGCGCGACGGCGCAACTGGTCGAGGCCCGCGTCAGGCAGAGGCTCGCGCATGGCCCAGACGAGGACGCGGGCGGGCGCGGTCCCGGCCTGCTTCGAAAAGGGATTGGCCTTGAGCAGGGCGCGCCATTCGTCTGCGGTTTTGACGATGATCTCGGTCGACTGGCCGAACTCGGCGGCGCAGGCCGTCTCCATCTCCCGCTCCAGGGTGGCCGGCGCCTTGCGCGAGCGGAAGACGACATTGCCGGTGGCGATGACCGAGCGGGCGTCGGTTCCGCCAGCAGCCTCGGCCAAGGCGCGGACGTCGGCCCCTGAGACGCGGCGCTTGCCGATCACCATGCTGCGCAGGAGGGCGATGCGGATCGGCATGGTCAGCGCTTCTGGCAGCCCGGGCAGTAGAAGGTCGAACGGCCGGCCTGGACGATGCGTTTGACCACGCCGGTGCAGCCGTCTCCGGGGCAGGGTTTGCCCTCGCGGCCGTAGACATCGAAGCGGTGCTGGAAATAGCCCTGCCCGCCGTCGGCATTGGCGAAGTCGCGCAGGGTCGAACCGCCGGCGGCGATCGCGTCGTTGAGCACGTCGCGGACGACGGCGGCGAGGGTTTCGAGGCGTGGACGCGACACCTCGCCGGCGGCGACGAGCGGTGAGATGCGGGCGCGGTACAGGGCCTCACAGACATAGATGTTGCCCAGGCCGGCAACGATGCGCTGGTCGAGCAGGCTGACTTTGATGTTCTGTTTCTTGCCGGCGAAGGCTTCGGCGAGATGGGCGCCCGAGAAGCCGTTGCCGAGCGGTTCGGGACCGAGGGCGGCGAACCACGGATGGGCCTCGACCTCGCTCGTCGGGATCAGGCCCATGAAGCCGAAGCGGCGGGCGTCGGCGAATCCGAGGCGGGTCACGGCGTTTGCCTTTACGGCGCACAGGCTGAGGTGTTCGTGCTTGCCGGCGATCGGCGCGGGTTCCTCGAATTCGCCCAGCTGTTCGCCGTCGAGGGTGAAGCGGCCGGTCATGCCCAGATGGGTGACCCAGGTCTCGCCGGTCGACAGGGGCATGAGCAGGTATTTGGCGCGCCGGTCGATGCGCTCGACCGTGGCGCCGTCCAGCCGTTCGGGGAAGCGGTCGGGGAAGGGGAAGCGCAGGTCCGGCCGGTTCTGGCGCACGCGCGTCAGGCGGGCGCCGGCGAGCACGGGCTCCAGGCCGCGGCGGACGGTTTCAACCTCGGGGAGTTCGGGCATGGGAGGGGGGCTAGTGATTAGTGATTAGTGGTTGCCGCTTCTCTGGCTGCGGAAGGGCGACGCGAACCGCGCCTCGCCCCGACTGCCAGCCAGCCAATCACTAATCACCAATCACTCCTCCTGGCCACCAATCACTACCCTCTAGCCACCCGGCCCCTTTCCGGCTTAGGTCCGCGCAAAGGGACTGAGGGACCACCATGACCGACACACCCGCGAGCGCGCCGATCAGCGGCGGCAAGCGCATCGAACTGACGCTGCGCGCGCTGTTTCTGGGCTGCATCCTGGCGGTGATCTTCACCGCCGCGAACACCTATCTGGGCCTCAAGGTCGGGCTGACCTTCGCCTCGGCCATCCCGGCGGCGGTCATCTCCATGGCCATCCTGCGGATGTTCAAGGACTCGACCATCTGGGAGAACATGACCGTGCAGACGGTCGCGTCGGTCGGCGGAGCGATGAGCTCGATCATCTTCGTGCTGCCGGGCCTGGTCATGGTCGGCTGGTGGCTGGAGTTCCCGTTCTGGGAGTCGGTGCTGATCTGCGTCTTCGGCGGGGTGCTGGGCGTCACCTTCTCCATTCCCCTGCGCCGCGCCCTCGTGGTCGACGCGGGCCTGCCCTATCCGGAAGGCGTCGCCGCCGCCGAGGTTCTGACCGTCGGCTCGCGCGGAGCGGAACAGACCGAAAGCGCGGTGCGGGAGAACGCGGCCGGCCTGTGGGTCGTGATCACCGGGGCGATCGTGTCGGCCGGCTACGCCCTGCTGGTCGCCGGACGCGTGTTCGCCGGCGAGGCGGCGCGGTTCCTGAAGCTGCCGGCGGCGCTCGGCGGCGGGGCCACCGGGATCGGGTTCGGCATGCAGTTCGCCCTTCTGGGCGCCGGCCACCTGATCGGCCTGAGCGTGGGCCTGGCCCAGCTGTTCGGCCTGATCCTGGCCTGGTGCATCGCCGTGCCGGTCCTGACCTCGCCCGAGACCATCGCCTGGCTGACCGCCAACGGCATCCCGTCGATCGCCACCACCCTGCCCGCCGGCGTGGGCGCAGAAGAGCTGGCCGGAACCGTCTGGAGCCGTGAGGTCCGCTTCATGGGCGCCGGCGTCATCGGCGTGGCCGCCATCTGGACGCTGGTCAAGTTGTCGGGGCCGCTGATCGGCGGCCTGACCTCTGCCCTGGCCGCCCAGAACCGCCGGTCGAAGGGCGAGGTGCTGGACCGCACCGAGCAGGACATCCCGATCGGACTGGTCGGCCTGATCTCGGTCGGCTGCCTGGTCGGCATCGCCGGCATCCTGGCCTGGTTCGCCCAGGGCAATCCGACCCTGGCCGGATCAACCGCCCTGCTGGTCGGCGGCGGCCTGATCTACGTCGTCGTAATCGGCTTCGCCGTGGCGGCGGTCTGCGGCTACATGGCCGGGCTGATCGGCTCGTCGAACAGCCCCGTGTCGGGGGTGGGCATCCTCGCCATCGTCATCGCTTCGGTGCTGATGCTGGGCGTGCTGGCGCTGGCCGGTCTGCCGGCCGATCCCTCGGTGGTGGCCTTCGCCCTGATCGTGACGGCCATCGTCTTCGCCGTGGCGGTGATCGCCAACGACAACCTTCAGGACCTCAAGACCGCCCAGCTGGTCGAGGCCACGCCATGGCGGCAACAGGCCGCCCTGATCGTCGGCGTCGGCGCCGGCGCGGTGGTCATCCCGCTGATCCTCAATCTGCTGAACAAGGCCTTCGGCTTCGAGGGCGGACCGGTCGGCATCGCCGACGAGCCGCTGGCCGCGCCGCAGGCGACCCTGATCTCGGCCCTGGCCCGGGGCGTCATCGGCGGCGACCTGCGCTGGGACCTGATCGGTCTGGGCGCGGTGATCGGCGTCGTGATCATCGTACTGGACTCGGTCCTGGCCCGCGCCACCAGGGGCAAGATGAAGCTGCCGCCGCTGGCGGTTGGCATCGGCTTCTACCTGCCCGCCGCCGTCACCACGATGCTGGTGATCGGGGCGATCTGCGGCTGGATCTACGACAAGGCGATCAAGACCACGCGATTCGCCGATGTGGGCCGCCGGATGGGCGTTCTGCTGGCGTCCGGCCTGATCGTGGGCGAGAGCCTGTTCCTCGTCATGACCGCCGGCGTGATCGTCTCGACCGGCGACGACGCGCCGTTCGCCATGCTGCCCGAGGGCTCGACCTGGCCGGCGATGCTGGCGGGGGTCGCCGCTTTCGTGGTGCTGACCTTCGGCCTCTACACCTGGGTGAGGAGCCGGTCCGCGAAGGTGTGATTTCGCCCTCGGCTCGCCGCTTTTCCAGGCGATAAGGCACCTCGTTACGCCAGTGCGTGTTCCTCGCGCACTGGCGTTTCGCCGTTCGCCCCTGTAAGAGGCGCGCGCCTTCCCGCAATCACGCTCCTTTGCAGCGGCCCGGACCTTCCGTGGCCGAACACAGTCCGCCCGAGTCCGAAATGAACCTGCGCAACGTCGCCATCATCGCCCACGTCGACCACGGCAAGACCACCCTGGTGGATCAGCTGCTCGCCCAGTCGGGCGTGTTCCGAGCCAACGAGGCGACCACCGAGCGCGCCATGGACTCCAACGACCAGGAGCGCGAGCGCGGCATCACCATCCTGGCCAAGTGCACCTCCGTGCTCTGGAACGGCAAGGCGGGCGAGACCCGGATCAACATCATCGACACCCCCGGCCACGCCGACTTCGGCGGCGAGGTGGAGCGGATCCTCGGCATGGTGGACGGCTGTGTCCTGCTGGTCGACGCCGAGGAGGGCGTCATGCCGCAGACCAAGTTCGTGCTGACCAAGGCGCTGAAGATGGGGCTGCGCCCGATCCTGTGCATCAACAAGGTCGACCGCGCCCACGCCGATCCGGACAAGGTCCACAACGCCGCCTTCGACCTGTTCGCCGCCATCGGCGCGACCGACGAGCAGTTGGACTTCCCGCACATCTACGCCTCGGGCCGGGCCGGCTGGGCGACGCTGGACCTGAACCAGCCGAGCGACAACCTGGCCCCGCTGTTCGACCTGATCGTCGACCACGTGCCGGCGCCGAAGCAGGTCGAGAACAAGGACAAGCCGTTCCAGATCCTCAACGTGCTGATCGAGAGCGACCCCTTCCTGGGCCGCCTGCTGACCGGCCGCATCGAGAGCGGCAAGGCCGTTCCCGGCATGGCCATCAAGGCCCTGTCGCGCGACGGCAAGACCATCGAACAGGGCCGCATCACCAAGGTGCTGGCCTTCCGCGGCCTGAAGCGCCAGCCGGTGGACGACGCCGAGGCGGGCGACATCGTCGCCATCGCCGGCATGTCCAAGGCGACCGTGGCCGACACCCTGTGCGCCCTCGAAGTCACCGAGGCCCTGCCGGCCCAGCCGATCGATCCGCCGACCATCTCCATGACCGTTTCGGTCAACGACAGCCCGCTGGCCGGGCGCGAGGGCGACAAGGTCCAGTCGCGCGTGATCCGCGACCGCCTGCTCAAGGAGGCCGAGGCCAACGTCGCCATCCGCGTCACCGAGACCGGCGGCAAGGACGCCTTCGAGGTCGCCGGGCGCGGCGAACTGCAGCTGGGCGTGCTGATCGAGAACATGCGCCGGGAGGGCTTCGAGCTGTCGATCAGCCGTCCGCGCGTGGTGTATCAGACCGGTGAGAACGGCGAGCGGCTGGAGCCGATCGAGGACGTCGTCATCGACGTCGACGACGAATACACCGGCGTGGTCATCGAGAAGCTGTCGGCCCGCAAGGCCGAGCTGAAGGACATGGGCCCGTCGGGCGCCGGCAAGACGCGCCTGACGCTGAAGTCGCCGTCGCGTTCGCTGATCGGCTACCAGGGGGAATTCCTGACCGACACGCGCGGCTCGGGCGTGCTGAACCGCGTGTTCAGCCACTATGAGCCGCACAAGGGCGCCATCGAGGGCCGCCTGAAGGGCGTGCTGGTCTCGAACGGCGACGGCGAGACCGCCGCCTTCGCCCTGTGGAACCTGGAAGAGCGCGGCGTCATGTTCGTGGGCGCGGGCGAGAAGACCTACCAGGGCATGATCATCGGCGAGAACGCCCGCTGGGACGACCTGGACGTCAACCCGATGAAGGCAAAGCAGCTGAACAACATCCGCGCCTCGGGCAAGGATGAGGCGGTGCGCCTGACCCCGCCGCGGCGGCCATCCCTCGAGCAGGCCATCGCCTATATCGAGGAGGACGAGCTGGTCGAGGTGACGCCCAAGTCGATCCGCCTGCGCAAGCAGACGCTGAACCCGTCGTTCCGCAAGAAGCGCGTCCGCGAGGACTGATCACGGCCGTCACCGAGCCGGAATCGGCCAATCTTGGCCGTGCCAAGGTGATTTCGGGGCGCCCGGAACCGTGCCGCCGCAAGGCGGTTGCCCGATTGGTGCGAGCCGTCAGCTCGCGTAAATTGAGGCTATCCATCATGCGTAAGACCGCGCTCCTTTCGGGTGTCGCCGGCCTGTTCCTCATGACCGCTCCGGCGTTCGCGCAGGACAGCACGGCCCCGCAAACGCCCCCCGCCACCCCGCCGGGGCAGGCGGCCCAGGCTCCCACCCTGACCCTGCAGCCCGGCATGACCGTGCGCGGCGCGGACGGGGACCTCGGCGTACTGGTCGGCGCCCGGATGAACGGCAACCGCCAGCAGCTGACGGTTCAGGGCTCCGACGGCCTGGTCCGGGCCGTCCCGATCGACGGCATCCGTCAGGAAGGCGACGTCGTGATCGTGGACTTCACCGTCGAACAGTTCGGCGTGGCGGACACGGTCACCGTACCGGCCACGCCGGCGACTCCCGCCGAGCCCGGCGTGACCCCCGCGACGCCGGCGACTCCGGCGATCCCGGGAAACCAGCAGATGCCGGACGAGGGCGAAGAGCCGGACGACGCCGATCCCGCGGCCACCCCGGCCACCCCCGCCGAGCCGGCCACGCCGGCCGTGCCCGGTGTGAGCCCGGCCGTCCCCGCCACGCCGGCCGTTCCGGCGACGCCGCCCGCCGGCGAAGAGGAAGACCCGGTGACCCCGCCGCCGCCGACGCTGCCGCCGGAAAATCCGGCCGCGCAGCCGCAGAACCCGGCCGCGCCCGAGCCCGGGGAAGGCGCCGACCGGAATCCGAACAAGCCCGATTCCTGACTGGCGCAGAGTGCAAAAGGGAAGGGCGGCTCCTCGCGGAGCCGCCCTTTTTTGTCGTCACATGAAGACGTCGGCCGTCAGGCCCGTCGCTTCACGAGTCCAAGCAGGAACAGCAGGACGATCGCGCCGAGGGTGGCCACGATGATCCCGATGATCCAGTTGCCGCCCGCGTCTCCGCCGAGCGTATTGTAGAGGAAGCCGCCGATCAGGGCGCCGACGATGCCGACGATCAAGTTCGTCAGCAGTCCATGGCTCCGCCCCATGATCTGCTCAGCCAGCCAGCCGGCGATAATGCCGATGACGATCCACGCAATCCATCCAAATCCACTCATAGTCCGCTCCTTCCAGCGATGGTCGATGGCCGTTTAATGCGCCGGAAGCTCAACGGTTGCTCGATGCGATGACGAACGCGGTTCACCGGTTATCCCCTGTCGAGGGAAGGCGGCATGGCCCTTGCCCCTCTGGGGGCGAGCCGTCCCGCATCGGGACAGGTTGGGAACAAGGGGAATTGGGGCCATGGCCACCGACATCGACCTTCATCTCGGACGCCGCCTGCGTCGCCGCCGGCGTCTGCTGGGCCTGACGCAACAGCAGCTGGCCACCCAGGTCGGCATCCGCTTCCAGCAGATCCAGAAGTACGAATGCGGCGCCAACCGCATCTCGGCCGCCCGTCTGTGGCAACTGTCCGAGGCGCTGGAATCTCCGGTCAGCTATTTCTACGACGGCCTGGAAGAGGCTATCGAACGCCGGGAGGCGGCCAACCAGGGCGGCGAGATGTTTTCGCGAAAGGAAACGCTCGACCTGATCCAGGCCTACTACCAGCTCGGCGAGCGCCCGCGCCGTCGCCTGCTGGACCTCGCCAAGTCGCTGCATGCCGAGGGCGAGCCGGCCTGAGCGGGGGATCGTGGTGTGGGGCGAAGTGATTAGTGGTTAGTGATTGGTGATTGGTCGGCCCGACCATATCCGGGCTGGCTGTCCATTGGCCGAACCACTAATCACTAGCCACTAATCACTGGCTTCCGCTTCCCATGACCGAGTACGAACAGTTCGCCGTTGATCTGGCCCGCGAGGCCGCGCGCATATCGCTGCCGTATTTCCGGGGCGCCTGCGAGACGGTCGACAAGGGCGGGGCCGCCGGCTTCGATCCGGTGACCCTGGCCGATCGCGAGGCCGAGGCGGCGATCCGGAGGCTGATCGCCGACCGCTACCCGGCCCACGGCGTCATCGGCGAGGAGTATGGCGAGGACCGGCCCGAGGCCGAGCACGTCTGGATCCTCGACCCCATCGACGGCACCCGCGCCTTCATCGCGGGCCTGCCGCTGTGGACCAATCTGATCGCTCTGAGAACCGAAGGCCGCCCCACCGTCGGCGTGATCGGCCAGCCCTATCTCGACGAGATTTTCCTGGGCGGTCCGTCAGGCGGGCGGATGCTGAAGGGGGGCGGCGAGACGCCGCTGCGCGCGCGCGCCTGCGCCCATCTCAACGAGGCCCTGATCGCCACCACCGACCCGGATCTGTTCACTGGAGCCGAACTCGGCGCCTGGACCCAGGTTCGCGCCGCGGCCCGGCTGGCCCGACTGGGTTGCGACGCCTACGCCTACGCCATGCTGGCGGCGGGGCGGATCGATCTGGTGGCGGAGAGCGCGTTGAAGGTCTGGGACTGGTCGGCGCTCGTGCCGGTGGTCGAGGCCGCGGGCGGCGAGGTCACCAACTGGCGCGGCGCCGCGCCGGACGGCGGCGGCCAGATTCTGGCCGTGGGCGACGCGCGCCTGCGGGACCAGGCCCTCGTGGCGCTCCGGCGGGCGGCGCTCTAGAGCCAGGCTTCAGGCCGCTTCGATGGGATCCCGGGCCTTCGGCTGCGCCTGAACCGGCGACAGGTCCTCGACCGGCGAAACATAGGCGCCCATGGCGTCGAACTCGTCGAGGAAGATCGCGCGCCGTTCGTCGGTTTCCATGATGACCTCGTGCCGGGCGCCGGGGATCTCGACGTAACGACCGCGGCCCAGCCGGCGGGCGGCCCATTTGTTGGTCTGCTTCCAGACCCGGTCGTCCTCGCCCGCCTGGACGATGGCCACGGGAATACGCACCGACTTCAAGGCCTTGGGCTTGAGCGCCCGTTGCCCGGCGTCGAGCGCGAAGGCCAGCCAGCCCCACGTCGGGCCGCCAACCGCCAGATGGGGGCAGGCGTAGAGCTGCTGACGCCACTGTTCGTAGCGGCTCTCGTCGGTGGTCAGGGCGTCCTTCTCGAAGGTGTGGTCGAAGGGGTCGTCCGGATTGTCCAGGACATAGTCCCCGGCCTTGCCGTGGCGCAGGTTCCAGCGGACGGCCAACTTGACCGACCACATCGAACGCTTGCCGGTCTTGATGCGCAGCATGGGGCCAGTCAGCAATGCGCCGGAGAAGCGCTCTTCGCCGGCCTGCAACGTCATAAGGTTCAGCACGCCGCCCATCGAATGGCCGACCATGATCCACGGCTTTGGCGCGCGGTCCTCGTAGGCGTCGAGCAACCGGGCGTAGTCATCGAGGAACTCCTCGACCGCGCGGGCGTGGCCTTTCAGACGGTCGGGCAGCAGCCGGGCCGAAAGACCCTGGCCGCGCCAGTCGTGGGCCAGGACGCACCAGCCCCGGGCGAGGAAATTGCCGATGACCTCGAAATATTTCTCGATCGGCTCGGTTCGTCCCGGACTGACGATGACGGTTCCGCGCGGCTTGCGGGTGACGAGCGCCGAGGGCGTCCAGAAGGCCGCGCGCAGACGCAGGCCGCCGGCGCCGCGGAACCACTCGCCGGTTCCGCCGGGAGGCGCGGAGGCGCCCGGAACCCCCATCAGGGGCGCATTGGCGGCATAGGCGGCGGCTCGGTTCACTCGGGTTTCCTGAATCTCAAGGTCATGCGGTCGCTTTCGCCGATCTCGTCGTACTTCGACCGGTCGAAGGTCGGGTCCGGCGGGGATCCGCGCGGCGCCGTCAGCCCCATCGGCGGCAGGGTTTCGACGCCGAACGGATGATCCTTGGTGTCCCTTTCATTCGCGTTGACTTCCGACGACGCGACGAAGGCGAAGCCGGCCTCGGCGGCCAGCTGTTTGACAAAGGCTTCCTGGACATAGCCGTCGGCGGCGGTCGGGTCCTGGTCCTTGTCGGGGCCCAGCCGGTGCTGTTCGATTCCTAGGACGCCGCCGGGCCGCAGCGCGGCGTAGGCGTCGGCGAACGCCTTCTCGGCGATGCCGGCCGCCATCCACGCATGGATGTTGCGCATGAACAGGGCCAGATCGACCGTGCCCGCCGGGGCGACCGGCCCGGAGGTGGGGCCGAACTCGGACAGCGCGATCTCGCCATACAGCCGCCGGTCATTGGTGAAACGGTGCTGGAAGGCGGCCGTCAGCTGGCTCTGCGCCGGATCGGCGCCAGGTCCGGTCTGGAAGCCGGCGGCGATATAGCGACCCCCGCCCTCGGCCAGGTAGGGCGCGAGGATTTCCGTCCACCAGCCGCTGCCGGGCCAGAATTCAACCACGGCCATACGCGGCTGCAGCCCGAAGAACCGCAGCGTCTCCATCGGATGGCGCCAGGCGTCACGGGGGCGATCCTGGGCCCGCCACGGGCCGGCGACGGCCCATTCCAGCGACCCCTTGGGCGGACCGTCCGGCTGGGGCGGCGGCTCGGCCGTCTTCTCTCGACTGCAGCCGGCCAGGGCGAGCAGGCAGGCGGCGCCGGAAAGTACGCTCCGACGCGACGCAAGCGGTCGCCAGACCTCTGATCGTTCAGCCATTCACGTCCCCCGACGCGTGCGCGCCGTCTGGTTCGCCCCGTTCGCCAAGGGCTTAACCCTGTTCCCGGGGCCGGTCAAAGCGGTTCCGGCGACGGACGACATCAGGTCGGCTTGCGGAAGCGAAGGGTCATCCGGTCGCTCTCGCCGACGGCGTCGAAGGCGGCGCGCTCGGCCTCGGTCAGAGGAGTCGGCCGGTCGTTGGCGTTGCCCTCGCGAGGCGCGCTGACCCGGGTCGGCGGCAGGGTCCAGACGCCGTACGGATGGTCCCGGTCGTCCTTCGGATTGGCGTTCAACTCACTGCGCGCATCCAGCACGAATCCGGCCGCGAGCGCCGCGTGGATCACATGGCTTTCCGGTACATAGCCGGTCGGCGCGGTCTGGTCCGGGTTGAGGCCGTCGACGCTGCGGTGCTGCTCCACCGCCAGCACGCCGCCCGGCTTCAACGCCTTGAAGAAGGCCGCCAGATAGGGCCCGGTGCGACCGGCTCGATGCCAGTTATGGAAGGCGCGGGCGACCACGACCATGTCCGCCGTTCCGTCCTCGACACCCATGCTTTCGAGGGGCCGGTTGACGGCGACGTAGGTCCCGCCCGTGGCCGCCGCGTAGGGCTCGAGGATGTTGCGCCACCAGCCGGCGCGACCCGGCTCGATCTCGACGATCGTCGACCCGGGCGTCAGGCCCCAGAAGGTCAGCGTCTCGAACGGACGGCGATAAACGTCCCGCGCCACATCGGCGGCGGGGCGGGTCGGAGACGCGACCGCGACCTGCAGGACCGTGTCCTCCTGCGGAACCGGCGGCGCCATGGCGGCGCGGCGGGCCGTGCGTTGCGCCGCAGTCTCGTCGAGTCGGGGCAGGTCGGGCAGGGTCTGGGCCACGGCCGCCGCCGGGAAGGCAAGCGCGGCGATCACGGCGAGTGCGAGCAGTCGCAAGGTCGTCTCCATCGGAGGAAAGGGTGGCGGGAACCCTGCGGGGTTCAGGCGCGCCGGGCAAGTCACGATGCCCGTCCAGCGGCGGATTGAAACCAGCCGGGGCCGGATTCCTGACCCCTTGACCGGACTTCCGGACATCCCACATCTGCTCCGAGGACGCCGACATCGGGTCCTCCAGACCGGACGGGGCCGATCATCGGACCGTCGGGGCTGAACTCCCACCGCCGTCCCGGGCCGAAAACCCACGCCGGGTTTTCTGGGGCGGCTCAACCTTGCTGATCCCCAGGAGGATGACATGCGTACCTATGATTTCACTCCGCTCTACCGCTCCGCCGTCGGCTTCGACCGTCTGGCCGGCCTGCTGGAAAGCGCCGCGCGCACCAGTCAGGAAAACGGCTGGCCGCCCTACAACATCGAGACCACGGGCGAGAACGCCTATCGCATCGAGATCGCCGTCGCCGGCTTCAAGCCCGACGAGCTGAACCTCGAGGTGAAGGAGAACCTGCTCACCGTCACCGGCCGCAAGACCGCCAATGACGATGCTTCGAACGGGCGGAATTTCCTGCACCGGGGCCTGGCCGAGCGTGACTTCGAGCGCCGCTTCCAGCTGGCCGACTATGTCGTCGTGAAATCCGCCGACCTGGTCAACGGCCTGCTGTCGATCGACCTGGAGCGCGAGCTTCCGGAGGCGCTGAAGCCCCGCCGCATCGAGATCGGTTCGGGCCAGCCGCTGATCGAGGGCAAGAAGGGCAAGGCCGCCTGACGGCCGGATTGTTCGCAGAACACGGAAGGGGCGGCGCTTGCGCCGCCCCTTTTTCGCGTCAGGCGGCGGCGTCGTCGATTTCGAGACCGCGGGCGCCGACGACGATAGCGTCCGTCATCTCGGCCTGGCGCAGGCAGGCGCCGCGCAGGGTGGCCCGGGTCAGGTCGGCGCCGGTCAGGTTAGCCCGCTTCAGATCCGCCCCCGAAAGATCGGCGCCCTTCAGGCAGGCGCCGGTCAGGTTGGCTGGCAGCAGCCGGTCCGCCGCGATCAGCAGCGGGCCCATCTGGGCCCCGCGCAGGTCCGCGCCGTTCAGCCGCGCCCGCGCCAGCCGCGCCCCGCGCAGGTCGGCGCCCTTCAGGTTGACGGAGCGGAGGTCGGCGTCCTCCAGATGGGCGCCCTGGAGCTGCACCCCCTCCATGTCGAGGCCGTAGAAGACCGCGCCCTTGGCCGACAGGGCGGTCAGATTGTATCCGTTGATCGACTTGAGCGCCCTCAGGTCGACCCCGTTGAACACCGACGGCTGACCGTCGGCGCCGCCCGTCTCGCACCAGCGGGCGTGTTCGGCCAGCATCTCGGCGGCCGGCATCTTGCCCACCGGACTGCCCGACGAGCGGTCGTCGGTGAGGACCCCGGTCATGTCCGCGCCGTCGGTGCGCCACATGGCCATCCGGGCTCCGACCAGCACGGCGTCGCGCAGGTCGGCGCCGGTCAGGTCGGCGCCCGACAGGTCCGCCCCGGCGAGGTCCGCGCCCCTGAAACTGGCCTGCTTCAGATTGGCCCGGACCAGCTTGCAATCCTTCATGATGGCGTCGGAGAAGTCGGCGGCGACGGCGACGATGCCGGTCAGCTTCGACCGCTCCAGATTGGCTCCGACGAGGCAGGCGCCCTGGGCCAGGGTGTCGGTGCGCGACTTGGCCTCGACCACCCGGAAGCCGAGCTTGGCGTCGGCGGCGGCGATGGTGCCCTCGCGCAGGTCGGCCTCGAACAGGTCGGCGCCGGTCAGGTTGGCGCCCCGCAGGCAGGCGCCGCGCAGGTCGGCGCGCCGCATGCTGGCGTCGATCAGCACCGCGTCCTGCATGTCCGTTCCGAAGAAGGTGGCGTTGTCGAGCTTGGCCCCGGTCAGGTCGCAGCCGTTCAGGCAGGCGGCGGCGAAATCGGCGTCGGCCAGGTTGCGGCCGGCCAGCGACAGGCCCGACAGGTCCATCCAGGCGAAGACGGCGCGCGCGCCGCCCGGCTTGGCCTGCCACAGGCGGTCGTGCCGGGCGCAGATGGCGTCCAGTTCCTGTTGATCGATCCGCTTTCTGGCGGCTGGGGACGCGTTACTCGACATGGTCCCGGTATGGCACAACGCGCTTAAGGAAGACTGAAATGGTTAGCGGCTGTTCGCCCTCTTATGCGGTCAGCAGGCCCTGGCTCTTCAAGGCGTCGGCCAGTTCGCCGGGGCCGACCCAGAGGCGGGTGTAGCCGGCCTCGCCGAGGCGGTTCAGTTCGGTGGTCAGATCGGCCTTGGGGGAGGCGGCGAAACGGGCGTCGAAGCCTTCGCCGTCGTCGCTGATCCGGACCAGGGGGCGGCCGGTCTCGACCCGGTGCAGATAGCCCTCGTAGAGCACGGCTGCGTCCGGGGCCAGCAGGCCGGTCTCGACCTGCAGGCCCGCCTTGCGCAGCCGCTCCACCCCCCGGCCGGCGGCGAAGGGCGACGGGTCGACGGCGGCGACCACGACCCGGGCGATCCCGGCGTCCATCAGGAAGTTCGAGCAGGAGGTGCGGCCGGACGACCGGGCCCCGCACGGCTCCATGGTGACATAGGCCGTGGCGCCCCGGGCCTTGTCGCCGGCGGCCGGCACGGCCTGTTCCTCGGCGTGGGGGCGGCCGCCGGCGGCGGTGGCCGCCTCGGCGATCACCTCGCCGTCCCGGACGATGACGCAGCCGACCGCGGGATTGGGCCAGGTCTGGCCCATCCGCGCCTTGGCCAGGGCGATGGCCCGGCCCATGAAGCGGATGTCGTCGGAGGCCTGCTGCGCGCTGGTCATGGCTCAGGCTCCCGGCAGGGGCGGCAGTTCGGTCGCCCGGGCTTCATCGAGGTATCGGGCGGCGAGCGGCCTGAGGCCCGCGTCGAGGTCAATCTCCAGCGGGTTGCCGGTGGGAATTTCGACCCCGACGATGCGGTCGTCCGGCACCGCGAACAGCAGCTTGACGATGGCCCGGAGCGAATTGCCGTGGGCGGCGATCAGCAGGTCGTCGCCGGCCTTCAGGCGCGGGGCGATCTCGGCGTCCCAGTAGGGTTGGACCCGCTCCAGCGTGGTCTTGAGGCTCTCGGTGTCGGGGATGGCCTGGCCGGCGTAGCGGGGATCGGCGGTGAAGTCGTACTCGCCGCCGGGCGGCAGGGGCGGGGGCGGGACGTCGTAGCTGCGACGCCAGATCCTGACCTGGTCCTCGCCGTGCTGCGCGGCGGTCTCGGCCTTGTTCAGCCCGGTCAGGCCGCCGTAGTGGCGCTCGTTGAGGCGCCAGTCCTCCACCACGGGGATGTCCTTCAGGCCGGCGGAGTCCAGCGCCAGGGCCCCGGACCGCTTCGCCCGCGTCAGCACCGAGGTGAACATCACGTCGGGGTGGAAGCCGGCCGCCGCGATCAATTCGCCCGCGCGCCGCGCCTCGGCTTCGCCCTGGCCGGTCAGGTCGACGTCGACCCAGCCCGTGAAGCGGTTCTCGAGGTTCCACTGGCTCTGGCCGTGGCGCAGCAGGATCAGGCGAGGCATTCAGGTCTCCGTCAGACGTCGCCCCGGGGGTAGGCCCGAGGTCCGAACCGGTCAAGGTTGGCCGGTTTCCCGGCAACGCGGCGCCCATACCGCCGTTCCCGCGTTGTTGTGGCCCTCAGGCCGCCTGTCTATACCGGGCGGCCGCCCAGCCAAGGACCCGATCATGATCAAGCCCCGCCAGGACCTTCGCCCGAACACGGCCGAGTACGAGACCGTGCCGCTGGTGAAGCCGACGGGGTTCCGGGAATACGACGCGCGCTGGATCCTCGAGAAGGAGATCAACCTGCTGGGCCTCCAGGCGCTGGGCCTCGGGCTGGCGACCTATGTCCACGAGGTCGGCCAACGGCCGCGCATCGTCGTCGGCCACGACTACCGCTCCTATTCGCTGGCGGTGAAGCAGGCCCTGACGCTCGGCCTGCTGGAAGGCGGGATGGAGGTGGTCGACATCGGCCTGGCCCTGTCGCCGATGGCCTATTTCGCCCAGTTCGAGCTGGACTGCCCCTGCGTCGCCATGGTCACGGCCAGCCACAACGAGAACGGCTGGACCGGGGTCAAGATGGGGGCCCAGCCGCCGCTGACCTTCGGCCCCGACGAGATCGGCCGGCTGAAGGAGATCGTGCTGAACGGCGAGGGCGTCAGCCGGGCCGGGGGGACGCTGACCCGGGTCGACGACTTCCGCGAACGCTACATCGCCGACATCGTGGCCAAGACCAAACTGACCCGGCCGATCAGGGTGGTGGCGGCCTGCGGCAACGGCACGGCCGGGGCCTTCGCGCCCGAGGCCCTGCGCCGGATGGGGGCCGAGGTGATCGAGATGGACACCGAGCTGGACTACAATTTCCCCAAATACAATCCGAACCCCGAGGACCACGCCATGCTGATGCAGATGGCGCAGAAGGTGCGGGATACGGGGGCCGACCTGGCGCTGGGCTTCGACGGCGACGGCGACCGTTGCGGGGTGGTGGACGACACCGGCGAGGAGATCTTCGCCGACAAGATCGGCCTGATGCTGGGCCGCGACCTGTCGGCCCTGCACCCCAACGCCACCTTCGTCGTCGATGTGAAGTCGACCGGCCTGTACAAGACCGACGCGGTGCTGAAGGCGAACGGGGCCGAGACGGTCTACTGGAAGACCGGCCACTCCTACATCAAGCGCAAGACGGCCGAACTGGGGGCGCTCGCCGGGTTCGAGAAGTCGGGCCATTTCTTCTTCAACGCCCCGCTGGGCCACGGCTATGACGACGGCATCGTCGCGGCGGGGGCCGTGCTGGCCATGCTGGACCGCAATCCCGGCAAGAAGCTCAGCGAGCTGAAGGCGGCCCTGCCGGACGCCTGGACCAGCCTGACCATGTCGCCGCACTGCGACGACGAACTGAAGTACGAGGTGCTGTCGCGCATCGTGGCCGAATACGAGGCCCTGGCCGCGTCCGGTGGATCGATCCTGGGTCGGAAGATCGTCGAGGCGATCACCGTCAACGGGGTGCGGGTGCATCTGGAGGACGGGTCGTGGGTGCTGGTGCGCGCCTCGTCCAACAAGCCGGAGCTGGTCGTGGTGGTCGAGAGCATGCGGTCCGAAGACGACATGCGCGCCCTGTTCCGCGACGAGGTGAAGCCGCGGCTGGCGAAATATCCCGAGATCGGCGCCTACAATCAGGAAATCTGACAGGGTCGGCGAAAAATCGCGAAACCCTGCCATCCCGACACTTTGATGCGTCGCCGACGGGGCGCCGGCCGGCCTGTTCGAGACCGGGGCGTAGCCGATTCCTGGCGGAAGCGGCGGCGATTGACTGTCAAGGACCGTCCCCGTGGGGATGCAGACATCAAAGCATGACGGCCCGTCAAAACCGGACGCAGGCCGGGCGCGCCGGTGTGGGGCGGGGTCCGGGATGACAGGGTTTGGCCGGGATTGGTCGGGATGACAGGGTATCGAATGGCCGGGGTTCCGGCCGTCGGGACGAGCCGCTAGGGTCGGTGGCGCCCGCCGGGTGTAGGTCAGGAGCGGACTTGGTCGAGCGAACCCGGAAGGTGGCGATCATCGGCGGCGGCTTTTCCGGCGCCATGCTGGCCGCGCGGCTGGCGGAAGCGGGCGTCGCCTCGACGCTGATCGACCGCACCCGGGATTTCGGCCCCGGGGTCGCCTATTCGACCCTGTTCGATCGTCACCTGCTGAACGTGCGCTCCAACCGCATGAGCGCGGTCGAAGGGCGGCCCGATGATTTCGTGGGCTGGCTGAAGGCGCATCATCCCCGTCATGCCAATGCCGAGGGCTTCGCGCCGCGGCGGCTGTACGGCCTCTATCTGAGAGACCGGCTGGCGACCGTCGAAGCCGCCCGTCCGGGCCTGATCGACCGCGTCGCCGGAGAGGCGGCCGGCATCGAAGGTTCGACCGTTCGCCTGTCCGATGGCCGGCGTATCGAGGCCGGGGCGGTGATTCTGACGACCGGCAACCCCGCGCCGAAGACGGCGGGGCCGTCGGGCGGGGCCGGGCGCATCGTCGACGATCCCTGGGCGGCGGCGGCCCTCGACCGGATCGAGCCCGACGACGACGTGGTCATCATCGGGACCGGCCTGACCATGGTCGACATGGTGCTGTGGCTGCAGGCGCGAGGATGGCGCGGCAAGGCGACCGCCCTCAGCCGGCGGGGGCTGAAGCCGCGCGCGCACGGCGCCGGCCATGACACGCCGATCCCGCCGACGGCCGCCCTGACCGGGGGCGCCTTGTCGGCCCGGCTCGCCGAGGGCCGCCGTCTGGCGGAGACGGGCGGATGGCGCGGCGTCATGGAGGGGCTGCGCCCGCTGACCGCCGATCTGTGGGTCGCCGCCGACGCCGCCACGCGCGCCCGTTTCCTGCGTCATCTGCGTCCATGGTGGGATGTCCACCGCCACCGTCTTCCCCCCGCGATAGCCCTGACCATCGAGGCGCTGGAGACGTCCGGCCGGCTGGAGATCGTGGCGGGGCGCATCGGCCGGATCGAACAGACGGGCGACGGCGTCACGGTGAGGTGGATCCCCCGCAACGGCGCCCGGCGACCGCCGTTGCGGGGGGGCTGGCTGATCGATTGCAGCGGGCCCGGGCATGACCCGGCGGCCGATCCCCTGATCGGCCCGCTAGTCGCCTCGGGGCGCGCGCGGCTGGAGGCGCTGGGCCTCGGGCTGGAGCTCGACGGCGAGGGGCGCGTGCTGGGGGCCGACAGCGCGGCGGATCCCGACTTGTTCGTGCTGGGCCCGCCGGCGCGGGCGGCCTTCTGGGAGACGACGGCCGTGCCCGACATCCGCAAGCGGATCGAAACCATGGTCGGAAGACTGGCGGCGGACGGAACCTGAGTCCTCTGCCCTCAGGCCAGTGCCAGCAGATAGATCAGGCCGAGCGCCACGGCGATCAGGGCGAGCAGCGACAGGGTGACCACGGCGGCGATGCGCAGGCCCGAGCGGGCGACGGCGCGGGCGTCGGTGCTGAGGCCGAGGGCGGCCATGGAGATCACCGTCAGGGCGGTGGCGAGCTGGGCCATCACCGGCAGGGCCGGAACGGGGATCAGCTCCAGCGAGCGCGCCGCCATCATCAGCAGGAAGCCGATCACGAACCATGGCACGAGATGGCGCAGGGGGATGGCCCGCCGGGCGGGCTCTCCCGTCGCGGCGTCCGGCGCGGCCCGGCGGCGCAGGGCCACGGCGAGCGCCAGTGCAAGGCAGACCGGGCCCAGCATCAGGACACGAACCAGCTTGATCAGGGTTCCGGCCTGGGTGGCCACGGCCCCCACCGGCATGGTGGCGGCGAGCACCTGGGGCACGGCGTAGACGGTCAGGCCGGCCAGAACGCCGTACTGGACGCCGCTCATCCCCAGCGCCACGCCCAGCAGCGGCAGGGCCAGGACGACCACCACGCCGAGCACGGCGGTGAAGGCGATGGCGGCCGAGACGTCCTCCGCGTCGGCGTCGATCACCGGCGCCACGGCGGCGATGGCCGAGTTGCCGCAGATGGCGTTGCCGCAGGCGATCAGCACCGCCATCCGGCGCGGCAGGCGCAGCAGCCGGCCGAGGCCGTAGCTGACGCCGATGGCGGCGGCGACGATCAGGGCGGTGCCGGCCAGCAGGCCCGGACCGATGGCCATCACCGTCGCGGCGCTGACCGAGGCGCCCAGAAGCACCACGGCGATCTCCAGCAGGGTTCGGGCGCTGAACTCGATCCCCGGCCGCAGGGCGGCGGGCGGCGTCCAGGCCGAGCGCACCGCGGCGCCGATCAGGATCGCCAGCACGATGGCGTCGATCCAGCCGCGCCCCAACAGCCGCAGCTCCAGCGCCTGCACGGCGAGGGCCGCCGCCGTCACGGCCGCGCAGGCGATCAGGCCGGGGATCAGGCGTGGGATCAGCGACAGGACGGGCGCGCCGCGGGCGAGAATCATCGGGTGAGATTGCGCCACGCAAGCTCTGCTTTCCATCGCTCAGTTGCCAACCGGATGGACGCCGTGACAGGAACCAACGGATGAGACTGACCGGCCTGTTCCTCCCGCTTCTGCTTCTCGCCGCCTGCGACGGCCAGGCCGACCGGCCTGCAACCGCCCCGAACCCGATCGCGGTCGCCGCGGCTGAAAGCTGTGCCCTGCCGGCGCGTCTGCCCGGGCCGGAGATGGAGCGGGTCCGGTCTGACGAGGTCGTGGCCGGGCGGACCATCCGCTATCACCTGCTGGCGGTGACCTGGATGCCGGAGACCTGCCGGACGGGCGGCGACGGTCAGGGCGACCTGGCCTGCGACAGCGAGAACCGTTTCGGCTGGACCCTGCACGGCCTGTGGCCCAACGCCGACGGCAAACCCTATCCGCGCTTCTGCCGTCCCGCCACGCGGGTCAGCGACGCGACCATCCGCGCCAACCTGTGCCGCACGCCCTCGGTCGATCTGGTGCAGCACGAGTGGGCGGCGCACGGCGTCTGCGGCTGGGAGACGCCGGAGGCCTATTTCGCCCGGTCGGCGGAGATGTACGACGGGCTGAGAAAACCCGATCCGACGGCGCTGGCGGCGGGCGGGCGCGGTCCTACCGCCGGCCAGCTGCGCGACGCCTTCGTCGCGGCCAATCCGGGCCTGCCGCGCGACGCGGTCTATATCTCGGTGGCCTCGGGCAACCGGCTGCGCGAGGTGCGGGTCTGCCATGACCTCGAGTTCAAACCGGCGGCCTGCCCCTCGGGCGGGCTGGGGGCGCCGGACCGGGTGGTGCTGACGGTGGAGCCGGTGGGGAGCTAGCCTGCCGCCTTGACCGCCGCGGCCACGTCGGCGACCACCGACCGGACCAGTTTTTCGTCGTCGCCCTCGGCCATGACGCGGATCAGCTTCTCGGTGCCCGAGGGGCGGACCAGCAGCCGGCCCTGACCGGCCAGACGGGCCTCGGCGTCGGCGATGGCGGCCTTGACCCTGGCGTCCTCCAGCGGCTTGCCGGCGGTGTAGCGGACGTTCTCCAGCTTCTGCGGCACGGGTTCGAACTGGCGGGCCAGCTCGCTCATCGGCTTGCCGCTCTCGACCAGCACCGCGAGGACCTGGAGCGCCGACATCAGGCCGTCGCCGGTGGTGGCGTAGTCGTGCAGGATGATGTGGCCGGACTGTTCGCCGCCCAGGTTGAAGCCGCCGGCGCGCATCCGCTCCATGACGTAGCGGTCGCCGACCTTGGTGCGCTCCAGCGTCAGGCCGTTGGCCTGCATGACCCGCTCCAGGCCGAGATTGGACATGACGGTGGCGACCAGGCCGTCGCCCTTGAGCAGGCCGCGCCGGGCCCAGTCCAGCGCCACCATGGCCATGATCTGGTCGCCGTCGACGATCTGGCCCTTCTCGTCGCAGATGATCACCCGGTCGGCGTCGCCGTCGAGGGCGATACCGATGTCGGCGCGGTAGGTCCTGACCGCCTCGATCAGGGTGTCGGGATGGGTCGAGCCGCACTCGGCGTTGATGTTCAGGCCGTTGGGGTCGACGCCGACGGCGCAGACCTCGGCGCCCAGTTCGTAGAGGGTGGTCGGGGCGACCTTGTAGCCGGCCCCGTTGGCGCAATCGACGGCGATGCGCAGACCTTGCAGGCTGAGCCCCTTGGGGAAGCTGGCCTTGGCGATCTCGACGTAACGGGCCTGGGCGTCGTCGATGCGCTTGACCCGGCCCAGCTGGTCGGCGGCGGCCAGACCCGCGCCGAGATCCTCGTCCATCATCGATTCGATCGTCAGCTCGACCTCGTCCGACAGCTTGTAGCCGTCGGGGCCGAACAGCTTGATGCCGTTGTCGAGATAGGCGTTGTGCGAGGCCGAGATCATCACCCCGATGTCGGCCCGCATCGAGCGGGTCATCATGGCCACGCCGGGGGTCGGCAGCGGCCCGAAGGTGCGCACGTCCATCCCCGCCGACGAGAAGCCGGCCACCAGCGCGGGCTCGATCATATAGCCCGACAGGCGGGTGTCCTTGCCGATCACGACGAGGTGGCGGCGGTCGTCCGAGGACATGAACATCCGGCCCGCCGCCAGGCCGACCCGCAGCGCGACCTCAGGCGTCATCGGGTGGCTGTTGGCGCGGCCGCGAATGCCGTCGGTGCCGAAATAGCGTCTCTCGCCCAAACGTGATCTTCCTCTGGCCGCGGTCCGCAGAAACCTTGCGAAACCGCATTTTAGGTGCAAATCGGGGGGCCGGTCGCTTACAGAAGCGGCCAGCCCGCAAGGTCGGCTTAGACCGTCCGGCCACTCCGCGCAAAGCGTAGAAATCCAGATCACCGAGGGAATTTTCCATGTGCGGCATCATCGGCGTGACCGGGACAGGCCCGGCGGTTCCCCGGCTGATCGACAGCCTCAAGCGGCTCGAATACCGCGGCTATGACTCGGCCGGCGTGGCCGCCCTTGTCGACGGGCGCATCGAGCGCCGGCGGGCCAAGGGCAAGATTCGCGAGCTGGAGGCGGTGCTGGCGGCCGAGCCGCTGGCCGCCACCATCGGCATCGGCCACACGCGCTGGGCCACGCACGGCGCACCGACGACCGCCAACGCGCATCCGCACAAGGCCGGGCGGGTGACGCTGGTCCACAACGGCATCATCGAGAATTTCGCCGAGCTGAAGGCCGAACTGGCCGCCGAGGGCCATGTCTTCGAAAGCCAGACCGACACCGAGGTCGTGGCCCATCTGCTGGACCGCGAGCTGGACCGGACGAACGACCCGCTGGTCGCCTTCAAGAGCGTGCTCGACCGGCTGACCGGGGCCTACGCCCTGGCCGTTCTGGTCGAGGGCGAGGACGGCCTGATCCTCGGCGCCCGGCGCGGCAGCCCGCTGGTGGTGGGCTGGGGCGAGGGCGAGATGTACCTCGGCTCGGACGCCCTGGCGGTCGGCCCGTTCACCCAGAAGATCTCCTATCTCGAGGAAGGCGACTACGTCGGCATCGACCGCGCGGGCGCGCGGATGTTCGACGTCGACGGGAACCCCGTCGAGCGGCCCGTGGTGCAGGTCTCGGCCTCCTCGGCGCTGGTCGAGAAGGGCGAGTACCGGCACTTCATGGAGAAGGAGATCCATGAACAGCCGGACAGCGTCCAGCACACCCTGTCCGAATACCTCGACTTCGTGAACGGCAAGGCCAAGGCCGGGCCGACGGATTTCGCCGCCGTCGACCGTATCCAGATCGTCGCCTGCGGCACCGCCTTCTACGCCGGCCAGATCGGCCGCTATGCGTTCGAGAAGCTGGCCGGCCTGCCGTGCGACGTCGAGATCGCCTCGGAATTCCGCTATCGCCAGCCGGCCCTGACGCCGGGGACGCTGGCGGTGGCGGTCAGCCAGTCGGGCGAGACCGCCGACACCCTGGCCAGCCTGGCCTGGTGCAAGGCCGGCGGGCTGAAGACGGCGGCGCTGGTCAATGTCCATTCCTCGTCGATGGCGCGCGAGGCCGAGACCCTGTGGCCGACCCACGCCGGACCCGAGATCGGCGTCGCCTCGACCAAGGCCTTCACCGCCCAGGTCGCGGCCCTGCTGGCGCTGGCGGTGTCGGCGGGGGTGCAGCGCGGCCGCATCGACGCGGCGCGCGAGGCCGAACTGGTCAAGGCGCTGTTCGAGGCCCCGCGCCTGATCGCCGAGGCCCTGACCATGCAGGACGCGCTGAAGCTGGTCGCCCATGACGTCGCCAAGGCCACCGACGTGCTGTTTCTGGGCCGCGGGGCGATGTTCCCGCTGGCCATGGAGGGCGCGCTGAAGCTGAAGGAGATCAGCTACATCCACGCCGAGGGCTACGCCGCCGGCGAGCTGAAGCACGGGCCGATCGCCCTCGTCGACGAACTGACCCCGATCGTCGCCCTGGCGCCGCTGGACGAGGTGTTCGAGAAGACCGCCTCCAACCTGCAGGAGGTGGCGGCGCGCGGCGGGCCGGTGATCATGATCGCCCCGAAGTCGGCGCCCGATCCGCACGGCGCCGGCATCCGCCGCGTCGACGCGCCCGAGTGCCATTCGCTGATCGCGCCGCTGGTCTACGCCGTGCCGGTGCAGTTGCTGGCCTACTATGTGGCGGTGCAGAAGGGCACCGATGTCGACCAGCCGCGCAACCTCGCCAAGTCCGTCACCGTCGAGTGATCGCATCGGGCGCCGCCAACCCCTCCACCCCTCGCCCATTCGCGAAGCGAACGGGGAGGATATGCGTTAGGCTGGCCGACCTCGCCGTTCAGGAATCCGCATGACCGCTCACAGCCGCCGCCTTCGCAAGGCCGTCCTGCCCGTCGCCGGCCTCGGCACGCGGGTGCTGCCCGGCACCAAGACCACGCCCAAGGAGCTGCTCAACGTCGTCGACCGGCCGATCCTGAGCTACATCGTCGAGGAGGCGCGGGACGCCGGGATCGAGCACATCGTCTTCGTCACCGGCCGCTCGAAGGGCGCGATCGAGGACTATTTCGACCACCAGATCGAGCTCGAGGCCCAGCTGCTGGCCAAGGGCAAGACCGACATACTCGACATGATGAACGCCGAACTGGCCAGCGCCGGCGAGATGAGCTTCACCCGCCAGATGCAGCCGCTGGGCCTCGGCCACGCGGTGTGGTGCGCCCGCGACATCATCGGCGACGAGCCGTTCGCGGTGCTGCTGCCCGACGTGATCGTCGACGCCGCCCCGGGCGCCCTGAAGCAGTTGGCCGACGTCTATGCGGAGACGGGCGGCAACGTCATCGGCGTCGAGGCCGTGCCGGAGAGCGAAACCCATAAATACGGCATCGTCGATCCCGAGAACCGCGAGGGCCGCCACATCCGCATGAAGGGGATGGTCGAGAAGCCGCCGCGCGGCGAGGCGCCCTCGAACCTGTCGATCTCGGGGCGCTACATCCTGCAGCCGGAGATCTTCGGCATCCTCGAAACCCAGCCGCGCGGCGCCGGAGGCGAGATCCAGCTGACCGACGGCATGGCCCGGCTGATGAAGGACCAGACCTTCACCGCGGTCGAATACGAGGGCGTGACCTACGACTGCGGCGACAAGATCGGCCTGCTGCGCGCCAATGTCGCCCTGGCGCTGAAGCGGCCGGACCTCGGCGAACAGGCGCGGGCCGCGATCACGGCCCTGCTCTGAGCCGTCAGCCGCCGGTGCGGTTCGAGGGCTGGGCGGTGACCTTGCAGACGTTGTCGAGCTGCGGGCGGCCGCTCTGCGACCCCGTCGGCGACAGGATGCCGCCGCGGGCCTCGCAGTCGTCGGACAGTCGCTGCAGTTCGGTCTGGTAGGGGTCCGGCCCCATCGGGGCGGCGCAGGCCGACAGGGTCAGGGCGAGAGCCGCGGGGGCGGCGAAAAGGACGATACGCATGGGCGTTCTCCCGGTTGATTTCACGACAATGTAGAGCTTGAACGGCGGTTCCGTTCAACGGCCTCGACGAGGCGGGCGAGGTCGGCGGGCGAGGACAGCCGGTGGTCGCCGCCCTCGATCAGGTCCAGCCGCACGTCGGCCCCGC
Source organism: Caulobacterales bacterium (assembly GCA_016183935.1). Classification (GTDB taxonomy): domain Bacteria; phylum Pseudomonadota; class Alphaproteobacteria; order Caulobacterales; family Caulobacteraceae; genus Brevundimonas. The sequence goes on along the minus strand of JACPDR010000021.1, from coordinate 10,682 downwards.
CCAGCCGCTCGACCAGGGCGATCTGGCGCCGCCATGGCACCACGTCGTCGGCCCGGCCCTGCAGGATGTGGACGGGGGCCGCGACCGGCAGGTCGCCGCGCAGCACCAGCCAGTCGCGGGCTTCCTCGAACATCCGGCGGGTCAGCACGTAAGGGCCGAGGCCTTCCTCGACGACCAGGGTCTCGCCCTCGCGCAGGATCGCCTGCCGCTCGTGGTCGGCGAGGCCCGGCCACATCAGATCCTCGGTGAAGTCCGGGGCCGGATTGACCAGCACCAGACCGGCGAGCCGCTCCGGCCGGGCCAGGGCGAGCAGCAGGGCGACCCAGCCGCCCATCGACGAACCGACCGGCACGACCGGCCCTTCGAGGCTGTCGATCACGGCGACGGCGTCCTCGCGCCAGCGGCCGATCGTGGCCTTGCGCCAGTCGCCGGACGAGGCGCCGTGGGCGAAATGGTCGTAGCGGAGGTAGTTCCAGCCGCGTTCGCGCGCGGCGGCGTCGAGCGCCAGCGCCTTGGTTCCCTCCATGTCGGAACGGAAGCCGCCGATCCAGACGACCGTCGGGCCAGAGCCCCGCACCCGCTTCAGCGCCAGGGTTTCACCGTCCGCTCGGGTCAGGCGTTCCAGATCATCCATGGGCGGGCCTCTCGCGAAATCGTTCCGGGACTGATAGCGAACGACCGCTAGCGAAGCGAAGGCCAAACCGCGTGTCCGAACCCAGAGTCCTGTTCGTCACTTCCAACCGCATCGGCGACTGCGTCATCTCCTCGGGGGTGATCCGGGAGATCGGCTGGCAGCTCCCCGGAGCGCGGATCACCGTCGCCTGCGGCCGCCCGCCGGCCCCGCTGTTCCGCTCCGCGCCGGGCGTCGAGCGGGTCATCATCCTCGACAAGAAGAAGTTCGCCGGACACTGGTTCGAACTGTGGAAGCAGGTGGTCGGGACCCGCTGGGACATGGTCATCGACATCCGCGGTTCGGCGCTGGCGTGGCAGGTCCGGACCCGACGCCGCGTGGTCTACAACCGCTCGTGGGAGACGGGCGTGCGAAAGGTCGAGATGGTGTCGCGCCTCATGAGCTCGGAGACGCCGCTGGAGCCTGAGATCTTCCTTGATACGCGGGCCGAGCGGGAGGCCGGGGAGGTGTTGACCCCGCAGTTGTGGGAGGGCCCCGGCCCCGGACCGATCCTGGCCCTCGCTCCCATCGCCCACCAGCCCGGCAAGAGCTGGCCCGCCGACCGCTGGGGCGCGCTGGTCGAGCGGCTGAAGGCCGAGCCGCGCTTCGACGGCTGGCGCTTCATGCTCGTCGGCGGGCCGGGCGATCATCCGCCGGCCGCCCCGGCGCTGGCGGCCGCGGGCGACCGCGGACTGGACTTCGTCGGCAAGGGCGACATCCTCGCCTCGGCCGCGGCGATCAACGGCGCGGCGCTGTTCGTCGGCAACGATTCCGGTCTGATGCATGTGGCCGCCGCGGCGGGCCGGCCGACGCTGGGCCTGTTCGGTCCGACCGAGTGGTGGCTGTACGGCCCGTGGGGGCCGAAGACGCGCACCGTGGCGTCGAACGAGACGCGCGGCGAGTTCGCGCCGATCGAGGCGCTGACGGTCGATCACGTGTTCGAGGCGGTGCTGGGTCTGCACGACGCCTTCATCGGCGCCCCCGCCCCCGTGAAACCTTGAAGAGACGGGCGTTCGCGGTCATATAGGGCCGCTTGAGGGGAACGCCGCGATCTGTCGCGCGCTCCGTCCCGTCAGGTCCGCCTCTTCGTCCACTTAAAGGAAACGACGCCCATTCGCCGTCCTATGAACCAGCCGCCCGTCAAGGACGGGCCGCCCATGAACCAAGATATCCGCGCGCCGCGCGTTCTGCTCATTGATCAGAACGGCGAAAAGCAGGGCGTCATGCCCACTTCCGCCGCGCTGGAAGCCGCCGAAGAGGCCGGCATGGACCTGGTTCAGATCGTCTCCACCTCCGAACCGCCGGTGGCCAAGATCCTCGACTACGGCAAATTCCGTTTCCAGGAGCAGAAGAAGAAGGCCGAGGCCCGCAAGCGCCAGAAGGTCGTCGAGCTGAAGGAAATCAAGCTCCGGCCCAATATCGACACCCACGACTACGAGGTGAAGTCGCGGGCCATGCACCGGTTCTTCGAGGAAGGCGACAAGGTCAAGGTGACCCTGCGCTTCCGCGGCCGCGAGATGGCCCACCCGGAACTGGGCATGAAGCTGCTCAACAAGGTGCAGGCCGACTTCGACGAAATCGCCAAGGTCGAATACGCCCCGCGCATGGAAGGCCGCCAGATGATCATGATCCTGGCCCCGAAGTAGGTTTCGGGCTCGATGTGAGATTGAGAACGCCCCGGTCGGAGACGGCCGGGGCGTTTTCGTTTGTCGTCATCCCGGCGGAGAGGCGGGACGAAGCAGGCCGAAAGGAGCCGTCGCGCTCCCGGCCGGCGCAGCTTTCGGGATGACGGACCTTTTCGGGACACGCCCGTTCCGCGGCGAACCGGACTCCGCTAAGCCTGCGGCCATGTCCACCTCGCCCGCGCCCCACCCTTCGAGACCCCAGGCGCCGGCGCTGGCCGTGTTGTTCGGGGTGGTGTTCATCAACCTGGTCGGGTTTGGCATCGTCGTGCCGCTGCTGCCGTTCTACGGCCAGACCCTGGACGCGCCGCCGTGGCAGGTGGCGCTGATGTTCTCGGCCTATTCGCTGGGCCAGTTCGTCGGCGAGCCGTTCTGGGGCCGATTGTCGGACCGGATCGGGCGCAAGCCGGTGCTCCTGATCACCATCCTGGCCAACGCCGCCGGCTACCTGGCCCTGGCCTTCGCGCCGAACATCTGGCTGGCCATCGCCGTGCGCCTGTTCACCGGGCTGGGGGCGGGCAACATCTCGACGGTGCAGGGCTATGTCGCCGACGTGACGCCGCCGGCGCAACGGGCGGGCCGGATGGGCCTGATCGGCGCCGCCTTCGGCCTGGGGTTCATCGTCGGCCCCGGCCTGGGCGGCCTGCTGACGCGACCCGACCTCGGGACGCTGGGCTATCAGCTGCCGATCTTCGTCGCGGCGGGCCTGTGCCTCCTCGCCGCCGTCGGCATCGTCGCCCTGCTGAAGGAGAGCCGCGCCAGGGCCGATCCGGCCGCGCCGCGGCCCCCGTTCCTGAGCGGGGTGCATGACGCCGTCGCCAATCCCGTGGTGTCGCGGGTGCTGCTGGTGACCCTGATCTACATGGCCGGCTTCTCCGGCATGGAATCGACCTTCGGCTTCTGGACCGAGGCCCGCTACGGCTGGGGCGCGCGCGAGGTCGGCCTCAGCTTCATGGCTGTGGGCGTGGTGTCGACTCTCTGCCAGGGCTTCCTGGCCGGGCGTCTGGCCCGGCGCTTCGGCGAGGCGCGGGTGCTGGCGGTCGGCTGCCTGATCTTCGGGGCGGGGCTGGTCGGCCAGGTCCTGGCCAGCCGGCTGCTGCCGCACGCCGATCTGCTGGTGCCGGTGATCATGGCCTTCGGGGCCTTCGGCATGGCGGTCACCATGCCCAACATCTCGGCCCTGATCTCGCGCTCGGTCGATCCGGACAGGCAGGGGGCCATGCTGGGCCTGAACATGGCCGCCAGCTCGAGCGCGCGCATCTTCGGTCCGATGGCGGCGGGGGCGATCTTCTCGGGGGTCGGCCACGACTGGCCGTTCCTGATCGGCGCGGCCTTGACCATTCCGGCGGCGGTGATGGCGATCAACGCCGGGCGGGCCTACCGGCGAAGGGAACCGGCGCCGGCTGCGCAAGCGGCGGAATAGCGGCCGCGCTTCCCGCGCTTGGCTCGGGTGTCCGGACGCTCTAGGGTTGCGCCTTAAATCAGGCGGGGGCCCCCAGATGTCAGTTCGAAACTTCTGTATCGCCGTGGCCGCCGCCATGGCCTCGACGGTGATTGGCGCGACCGTCGCCGTCGCCCAGCCGGCCCCGATCGAGGCCTATGCGGCCCTGCCGGCGATCGACGGGGTTTCCGTCTCGCCGGACGGCTCGGCCCTCGCCTACATCCAGCGCAGCCCCGACGGGGACGCGGTCGTCGCCATGAACCGGGCCGGCGAGGTCCTGGTCACCGTCGATGTCAGCGACCGGGCGGCCCGGAGCCTGTTCTGGGCCTCGCCGGATCACGTGGTGATCTCGAGCACGGTCAACGACAAGCTGCCCTACACCACCTCGGCGGGGCTCTATGAGCAGCTCGACATCGTCAATGTCCGCAACCATCGGGTCGCCCGGGCCCTGCGCAGCGCCGACAAGGCCATCCTGACCGCCAATTTCGGACCGGCCACGGTCGGGACCTACCGCGGCCGTCCGGTGATGTACCTGCGGACCTATACCGTCGAGAACAACGCCTACACCTACGACGTCTACCGGGTGGATCTCGACGACGGCCGCGGCCGCCTGCACCAGACCGGCGCCGAGGACACCAACGCCTATCTGGTGCGGCCCGACGGCGAGGTCGTGGCGCGCACCACCTACGATACGGAAACCGGCGTGTGGCGTCTGCTGGCCTCGAGCGGCGGCAACTGGAGCGAGATCATGAGCCGCCGCTCGCTGCTCGATCCGCCGGGCATGATGGGCTTTGGACAAAGCTACGACACCGTCCTGGTCAGCGAGGACCGCGAGGACGAGGGGCCGGTGCTGGCCGAAATCCGCCTGGCTGACGGCTCGGAGGTCATGCAGCACGACAACAACAGCCTTCGGGGCGCGGTCAGGAACGGCCTGGGATACCTCGTCGGGCTGAGCCGGCAGGGCCTGACGCAGTCCTACACCCTGTTCGACGAAGGCCTGCAGGCGAACTGGAACAAGCTGGAGCTGGGGCTGGCCGGCCGTCAGCTGTACCTGACCGACGCCAACGACGATCTGAGCGTCCTGGTGTTCCGGGCCGAGGGCGCGGGCGAACCGGGCGCGAGCTATCTGTTCGACGCCAACCAGCAGAGCGTGAACCTGATCGGCCGGGAGTATCCGGGCCTGGCGCCGACGGACGTGTCCCAGGTCAGCGTGGTCCGCTACACGGCCGGCGACGGACGGGAGCTGATCGGCTACCTGACCACGCCGAACGGCCGGGAGGCGCGCAATCTCCCGCTGGTCGTGCTGCCGCACGGCGGGCCGGCCGCCCGGGACTACACCGGCTTCGACTACAAGCCCCAGGCGCTGGCCTCGCGAGGCTACGCCGTCTTCCAGCCCCAGTTCCGGGGGTCCGAGGGCTTCGGCGTCGAGCTGATGGAGGCGGGCTACGGCGAGTGGGGCCGCAAGATGCAGAGCGATCTGTCCGACGGGGTCAAATACCTGGCCGACGCCGGCGTCGTGGACCCGGCCAGGGTGTGCATCGTCGGCTCCAGCTACGGCGGCTACGCGGCCCTGGCCGGCATGACCCTCGACCAGGGCGTCTATCGCTGCGCCGTGGCGGTGTCGGGCGTTTCGGACCTGACGGCCTTCCTGGCGACCGAGCGTCGGCAGGGCGGCCGGGCGCGGTTCAACGATGGCCTGCGCTACTGGCAGCGGTTCATGGGCGTGACCAGCGACGACGATCCGACGCTGGCCGAGCGCTCGCCGGCCCAGCTGGCAGCCCGGATCGAGGGGCCGGTGCTGCTGATCCATGGGCGCGAGGACACCGTGGTGCCGTTCGAGCAGAGCAAGATCATGGAAGAGGCCATGCGCCGGGCCGGCAAGGACGTGCAGCTGGTCGCCCTGGACGGCGAGGACCACCACATGAGCTTCCCGGCCACCCGCCGGCAGATGCTGACCGAGACGATCCGGTTCCTCGAGGAGCACAACCCGCCGCGCTAGGGAATCCGGCGGGCCGGAAATGCTGATCCGGCTTGCCATTCCGGCCCGCTTCGACTAGAAGCCGCGCCTTCGCGTACCGAACCGCCGGGCGAACAGGCATGCCTGGGCGGTTCCTAATCAGGGTCTACCACCTCGAGGGCTCAAGTAGTCCAAACGGCGGCAGCCCGCTCAAAAGAGAGTGAAAATGCCGAAACTTAAGACGAAGTCGGGCGCCAAGAAGCGCTTCAAATTCACGGCGACTGGCAAGGTGAAGGCCGGCGTGGCGGGCAAGCGGCACCGCTTGATCAGCCACAACAGCAAATACATCCGCCAGAACCGCGGCACCTCGGTCATGGCCGACGCCGACGCCAAGAAGATCAAGTCCTACATGCCGTACGCCTGATCGGCGCGCGCAGACCTGACCTGATCTCCACACTGAATTTGAAAGGATAGCGACATGGCTCGCGTCAAACGGGGCGTAACGTCCCACGCCAAGCACAAGAAGGTTCTCAAGCAGGCGAAAGGCTTCTACGGCCGCCGCAAGAACACCATCCGCACCGCCAAGGCCGCGGTCGACCGCGCCGGGCAGTACGCCTACCGCGACCGCCGCACCAAGAAGCGCAACTTCCGCGCCCTGTGGATCCAGCGCATCAACGCCGCCGCCCGTCTGGAAGGCTTCACCTACTCGCAGTTCATCCACGGCCTGGGCGAAGCCGGCATCGAGCTGGACCGCAAGGTCCTGGCCGCGATGGCCGCCGACGAGGGCGCCTTCAAGGCCATTGCCGACAAGGTCCGGGACGCGCTGAAGGCCGCCTGAACCGTCTGACGACGATCGATTTCGAAACGCCCGCTCCGGTCCGTCCGGGGCGGGCGTTTTCGTTTCGGGGCAACCCTCGCCGTTCCCCGGCGTTGGACAAGCGTTGCCGCAGCGGCGGCGCGTTCACCGTACAGGGGGAGCCCTCATGTCCATCGCCAAAGTCACCGAAGTCACCGCCTCGTCCACCATCAGCTTCGAGGACGCCCTGAAGCAGGGCATCGCCCGGGCCAACAAGACCCTGAACAACGTCGAGGGCGCCTGGATCCAGGAGCAGAAGGTCGTGGTCCGCAACGGCGAGGTCGCCGAATACCGGGTCAATATGAAGCTCACCTTCGTCCTCGAGGACTGATCCGGGCCGGCGAGGGCGGTTCAGCACGGCGGCGGGGTGACGAACGCCCTTCGTCCGGCTAGACGAGGCCCAGCATGACCGACCTCGCCCAGCTCGAACTCGACCTGATCAACGCCATCGGCGCCGCGGAGACCGCGGCGGCCGTCGAGGACCTGCGCGTGGCCGCCCTCGGCAAGCAGGGCTCGATCTCCGGCCTGCTCAAGGGCATGGGGGCGATGAGCCCGGACGAGCGGCGCGAACATGGGCCGATGATCAACGGCCTGCGCGACCGCGTCTCGTCCGCCCTCGCCGCCCGCAAGGCCGGGCTGGAGGCCGCCGAGCTCGACGCCCGCCTCAAGGCCGAGCACGTCGACCTGACCCTGCCGTCCCGTCCGCGCCGCAAGGGCGGGGTGCATCCGACCATGCAGGTGATGGACGAGATGATCGCCCTGTTCGCCGACATGGGCTTCGCGGTGGCCGAAGGTCCGGACATCGAGGACGATTTCCACAATTTCACGGCCCTGAATTTCCCGCCCAAGCATCCGGCGCGGGAGATGCACGACACCTTCTTCCTGACGCCCGACCCGGAGACCGGCGAGCGCAAGGTGCTGCGCACCCACACCAGCCCCGTGCAGGTGCGCACCATGATGACCCAGAAGCCCCCAATCCGGATCATCGCGCCGGGCCGGACCTTCCGGAAGGACAGCGACGCCACCCACACGCCGATGTTCCACCAGGTCGAGGGGCTGGTGATCGACAAGGGCGTCCACATGGGCCACCTGAAGTGGACGCTGGAGACCTTCGTGGCGCGCTTCTTCGAGGTCGAGGACGTCGACGCCCGCTTCCGGCCGCACCACTTCCCGTTCACCGAGCCGTCGGCCGAGATGGACATCCGCTGCGACCGCTCGGGCGGCGAGCTCAAGCTCAATCAGGGCGACAGCTGGATGGAGATCCTCGGCTGCGGCATGGTCCATCCGAACGTGCTCAGGAACTGCGGCATCGACCCGGACGAATACCAGGGCTTCGCCTTCGGCATGGGCGTCGACCGCCTGGCCATGCTGAAATACGGCATTCCCGACCTTCGCCCCATGTTCGAGGCCGACACCCGGTGGCTGGCCCATTACGGCTTCTCCGCCTTCGCCGCCCCCAATCCCGCCAGCGGACTGAGCTGAACGAGACCGTCATGACCGATGTAATGTCCGAAGCCTTCGGCCGCGAGATCGTCGCGCGCGACACCTTCGAGAAAGAGGGCGTGTGGCTGCCGCTGCTGGCGGTCCACACGATGAATTCCGGCGAAGCGGTCATCAAGGGCAAGACCTTCACCGACTGCGTGATCCAGGGCCCGGCCGTCATCGCGGTGCTGTCGGGCACGACGTTCGAGGGCTGCAACATGGGCGCCGCGTCCGACGCCGCCTCCCTGCTGTTCGCGCCCCGGGGGCCGCGCCTGGTCGGGGCCATCGGCCTGCAGGAGTGCCGCTTCGTGCGCTGCCGCTTCGTGCAGATCGGCTACACCGGCTCGGCCGCCTTCCTCGAGGACATGGGCCGCAGCCTGACCCAGGCGGGACAGGCCGGCTGATGGCCTACGTCCCGATCAACCGCCCCGTGCGCGTGGCGACCGACCTGACGGCGTCCGTCTTCGAGGACCTGGATATCAACCTGTTCGAGCTCTACGCGGCCGTCGTCGGCGGCGCCCAACCGGGCCTGATCGAGGGGCGGGTCTTCCGCCGCTGCCGCCTGCAGGGGCCGGCGATCGTGCTGGTCTCGGCCGGCGTCACCTTCGACGACACCAATTTCGGCGACAGCGGCGGCGACATCCGCAACCTGCTGCTCCAGCCGATGGGATCGCGCGCGCTCGGGACGATGCCCATGCGCAACTGCGCCTTCGAGAACTGCGAGTTCTTCAACGTCGGCTTCACCGGACCGCAGCCGGTTCTCGACATGATGGCCGGGGTGGCAACGGGTCCGGGAGGGGCGTCGTGAAATTCACCCTTTCCTGGCTCAAGGACCACCTCGACACGAGCGCCGACGTGGCGGCCGTGGCCGAGGCCATGACCATGGCGGGGCTGGAGGTCGAGGACGTCCACGACCCCGTCGCCGCCCTGGCGCCGTTCACCGTGGCGCGGATCGTTTCGGCCGAACGCCACCCCAACGCCGACCGGCTGCAGGTCTGCCAGGTCGATACCGTCGACGGGCGCAAGGAGATCGTCTGCGGCGCGCCCAACGCCCGCGCCGGCCTGACCACCATCTACGCGCCGATCGGCGCCTATGTGCCCGGACTGGACGTGACCCTGGTCGAGAAGCCGGTGCGCGGCGTGGTCTCGCACGGCATGCTGTGCTCGGCGTCCGAACTGGAGCTGGCCGACGAGAGCGACGGCATCCTCGAGCTGGCCGACGACCTGACGGTCGGAACCCCGGCGGCGGGCGTGTTCGGGGCCGAGCCGGTGATCGATTTCGAGGTCACCCCGAACCGGCCCGACTGGCTGGGCGTCGCCGGCATCGCCCGCGACCTTGCGGCGGCGAGCCTGGGCCAGTTGACCACCCCGTCCGTCGCCCCGGTGGCCGGGACCTTCCCGTCGCCGGTCACGGTGCGGATCGAGGCGCCGGAGATGTGCCCCGTGTTCGCCGGCCGGCTGATTCGCGGCGTCCGCAACGGCCCGTCGCCGGAGTGGCTGCAGCATCGGCTGACGGCCATCGGCCTCAGGCCCATCAACCGGCTGGTGGATGTCACCAACCTCGTGACCTACGATCGCTGCCGGCCGCTGCACGTCTATGACGCGGCCAAGCTGGTCGGGACTGAGATCGTCGTGCGCGGCGGCCAGGTGGCCGCCGACACGCCCGAACATGACGGCGGCCAGCACGAGCATCTGATCGCCCTGGACGGCAAAACCTACACCGTGGATCCGTCGATGTGCGTCATCTCGGACGCGGCGGGCGAGCGCCCCATCGGCCTCGGCGGCGTCATGGGCGGCGAGTCCACCGGCTGTTCCGACGACACCGTCGACGTCTTCCTCGAGAGCGCCTGGTTCGACCCGCTGGTCACGGCCCAGACCGGGCGGACGCTGGCGATCAATTCCGACGCCCAGTACCGCTTCGCCCGCGGCGTCGACCCGGCCTCCGTGGTTCCGGGAATCGAGCTGGCGACGAAGCTGATCCTCGACCTGTGCGGCGGCGAGCCGTCCGACATCGTCGTGGCCGGACAGGTCCCGGCGGCGCCGGCGGCCTTCGCCTTCGATCCCGCCCGGGTGGGCTCGCTGACCGGCCTCGCCCTCGACGACGACCGCATCGCCGAAATCCTGATCCGGCTCGGCTTCGAGGTCACGCGCGGGACCTCGTGGACCGTCACCCCGCCGTCCTGGCGTCGCGATGTCGAGGGCCCGGCAGACCTGGTCGAGGAGGTGGCGCGGATCGAGGGCTACGGCGCCCTGCCGTCCACGCCGCTGCCCGACCTCGGCGCGCCGTCGAAGGGCGTTCTGAATCCCCGCCAGTCGCGCGTGCGCACCGCCCGCCGCGCGCTGGCGGCCATGGGCTACGCCGAGGCGGTCACCTGGTCCTTCACCAAACGCTCGACCGCAGCCCTGTTCGGCGGCGGCGACGACCGGCTGATGGTCGAGAATCCGATCGCCGCCGATCTGGACTGCATGCGGCCCTCGGCCCTGCCCAACCTGATCCAGGCGGCCGCCCGCAACGCCGACCGCGGCCATCCGGACGCGGCCTTGTTCGAGATCGGCCCGATCTATCTGGACGACACCCCGACCGGCCAGCGCAC
>JACPDR010000022.1 GCA_016183935.1 Caulobacterales bacterium | reverse complement strand
TGATCGCCCCGGCGAGCACCGGCAGCGACAGAAGGAGGAGGAAGGCCGTCACCAGAATCGACCACGCGAACAGCGGCATCTTGTGAAGCGTCATGCCCGGCGCGCGCATGTTGAAGATGGTGGTGATGAAGTTGATCGCGCCGAGGATCGAGCTGGCGCCCGCCACGTGCAGCGAGAAGATCGCCAGATCGAAGGCCGGGCCGGTGTGGCCCATGGTCGACAGCGGCGGATAGGCCGTCCAGCCGCCGCCGAAGCCCCTGCCCGGGCCGCCGTCGACGAACATCGAGGTGCACAGCAGGATCCAGGCGGCCACCAGCAGCCAGAACGATACGTTGTTCATGCGTGGGAAGGCCATGTCGGGCGCGCCGATCATGATCGGCACGAACCAGTTGCCGAAGCCGCCGATCATCGCCGGCATGACCATGAAGAAGATCATGATCAGGGCGTGGGCCGTGACGGTGGCGTTGTAGCCGTGCTTGCTCGCCTCGACGAAGCCGAGTTGCTCGACCAGGCCGCCGGCGATGAACACCTGCATGCCCGGCTCGGCCAGCTCCCAGCGGATCAGGCCGGACAGGGCGCCGCCCACGATGCCCGCCATGATGGCGAACATCAGGTACAGGGTGCCGATGTCCTTGTGGTTGGTCGACAGGAACCAGCGGGTGAAGAAGCCCGGCTTGTGGTCATGATGCCCGTCGTGGTCGTGGGCGAGGTTCGCGGCTGCGGTGGCCATGGTCTTTGGGGCTCTCGCGTATCGTTACTGGGCGGCCGGAGCGGCGGCGGGGACGGGGGCGGCGGGGGCCGGAGCGGCCGCCGGGGCGGGGGCTGACTGGCCGGCCACGGCCTCCGAAGCGGCCCGCATCGGTCCCGAGGAGACGTTGCGGGTGGCGACCGCGCCGGTGGTGCCGGCCTCGATCTGCGCCGCCGTGCCGCCGGGGGCCTGGTCGGCCGTGCGGGGCGTCATCGAACCGCCCTTGGAGGCCACCCATGAGGCGAACTCGGCGCGCGAGACGACGTTGATCTGGATCGGCATGAAGGCGTGGTCGACGCCGCACAGTTCCGAGCACTGGCCGTAGTAGACGCCCGGACGGTCGGCGCGGAACCACGTCTCGTTGACCCGGCCCGGAACGGCGTCGGTCTTGAGGCCGAAGGCCGGCAGCGCCACGGCGTGGATCACGTCGGCGGCGGTCACCAGCAGGCGGACGTTGGCGCCGACCGGCACCACCATCGGCTCGTCGGCGGCCAGGCGGTAGAGGCTGTGCGGCATGCCGCGCTGGGCCACTTCCTCTTCCGGCAGCATGTTGGAGATGTACTCCGGGATCGCCTGGTCGGGGTATTCGTAGGCCCAGTTCCACTGGTTGCCGGTGACCTTCACGGTCAGGTCCGGCTCCGGCATGTCGTGATAGTTGAACAGCAGCCGGAACGAGAACAGCGAGATGAAGACGAGGATCAGGACCGGGACGACCGTCCAGATCACCTCGACCAGGGTGTTGTGGCTCCACTTGGCCGGGACCGGGTTGGACTTCTTGTTGTAGCGGATGACGATCCACACGATCAGGCCCAGCACCAGCAGGCAGATGAAGGTGATGATCGGCATCAGGATGGCGTCATGGAACATGTGCGCCTCGACCTTCAGCGGCGAGGCGGCCGGCTGCAGCCCGAGGGCGCCGTCGGTCGGCTGGCCCACCAATTCCTGCGCCGCGGCCGGTGCGGCGGCGAAAAGGGCCAGGGCCAGGGCGGCCATGCCGCCACCGATCAGACCCCGGGCCCGCGTGCCCATCCCCATGCGAGACATCCTCATAAACCGTTCTGTCGCAAGCGCTTGCGAGTGAATCGCAAGCAGGCGCCGGGGCGGACGCCGCGGCGGTTCTTGCGGGGGTCCATATCGCCCTGCCCCGCGCTTGCCAAGCGATTGGACGCCGCACCCCATCCCGAGGGCCGGATTAAATCGCTGTCATGTTTCACCAGCTACCTTGCATCAACAGATACCTTGCGATACCTCTTTGGTCATCAAGGGAGACGCCGAGGTGCCTGAAACCATTGAGATCCAGCTGAAGAAGGGGGTGCTCACGCTATGTGTGCTGGCCCTTCTCAACCGCCGCGACAGCTATGCCTACGAGATCGCCTCGACCCTGTCGGATGCGATCGACATGGGCGAGGGCACCATCTACCCGCTCATGCGGCGGATGCAGTCCGACGGCCAGGTCGAGACCTATCTGGTCGAATCGACCTCCGGCCCGTCGCGCAAATACTACCGTCTGACCGACGCCGGCCGGCGCGCCCTGGAAGGGCAGACCGCCGAATGGCGCGCCTTCGTGGTCGCCGTCGAGAACGTCATGAACGCCGACGCGGAGACCGAATCGGCTGCGCCCGTCGCCAACACCGAAGAAAGGGGAGCTGAACTATGACCCGCGCCGAATTCATGGGCCGGTTGAGACGAGGCCTGGTCGGCATGCCGACCGCAGCCGCCGCCGAGATCGCCTCCGATTACGAGATGCATTTCGAGGACGGCGCCGCCGCCGGCCGCACCGAGGCGGAAGTCGCCGCGGCGCTGGGCGACCCCGACCGCCTCGCCCGCGAACTGCGCGCCGAGGCCGGCGCGCGCCGCTGGGACCAGGAGAAGAACCCCTCAGCCGCCGCCGGAGCCGTGTTCGCGGTGCTGGGGCTGGGGGCGATCGACCTGCTGATCCTGCTGCCCATCTTCATGGGGGTGGTCGGGACGCTGTTCGGCTTCTTCATGGCCGCCATCGGCCTGTTCATCGGCGGCGGCGCGATCATGGTGGCCGGCCCGTTCGCGGGCTTCCCCGGCGGCGTCGCCGCCGCGCTCCTTGGCGGCCTCGGCATGATGGCCGGAGCCACCGCCATCGGCGCCCTGACCGCGATCGCCACCATCCTGCTGGTCAACGCCACCGTCTGGTACGCCCGCCTGCACTACCGGTTGCTGAAGCCGGCCCTTGAACCCCAAGCCCAGGCCTGAGGAGAGACCCGCATGATCCGCACCCTTCTCATCATCACCGGCGCCAGCCTCGTGCTCTGCGTCGCCGCCCTGGGCGGAGCCGCCGCCCTCGGCGGACAGGACATCGCCCGCCACGGCGGAAACTGGACCTTCTGGGACGACGACGGTGAAAAGCACGTCGTCCACTTCCAGCGCCACGACGACGGCGAGACGCTCAGCCGCACCCTGGCCTGGACCGGCGGCGACCGCCTCCAGGTCGATGTCGCGGCCGAGGTCACCTACGTCCAGGGCGACGAGGCCTCCGTGACCGTCACCGGGCCGAAGGCGCAGGTCGAGGGTCTCAACCTCGCCGACGGCCGCCTGACCTTCGACGATGAGGACAACGTCGATCACGTGATGTTCGGCTGGCGCGACCACCAGCCCCTGAGGATCACCGTGACCGCGCCCTCGGTCCGCAATTTCGGCCTCAGCAGTTCCGGCGACCTGTCGATCCGCAACTACGACCAGCCCAGTCTGTTCGTCGCCATCGACGGCTCGGGCGACGTCGATGCGACCGGCCGCACCGATGCGGTCGAGCTGGACATCTCTGGCTCCGGCGAGGCCGACTTCTCGGGCCTGGAGACCCGCGACGCCAACGTCGAGATCTCGGGTTCCGGCGAGGCCGTCGTCGGCCCGACCGGCGCCGCCCGGATCGTTATCTCCGGCTCCGGCGACGTCGACCTGAGCCGGCGCCCGGCCAGCCTGACCCAGAGCGTCTCCGGTTCCGGCGACGTCAACCAGCGGTAGGATTTCGGGTGGGGCCGGTGACTTGGCCGGCCCCACCCCCTATCTCTGCGGCATGACCCTGCACGTCTCCCCGCCCGCCATCCTCGAGTCCGCCGACGTCGCCCCCGACGAGGCCCTGTCCGTCCTTCAGGACGCGCTGGCCGGCGCCGACGACGGCGAGTTGTTCCTCGAACGCTCCGAATCCGAATCGCTCGTCTTCGACGACGGCCGCCTGAAGTCCGCGGCCTATGACGCCGCCGAAGGCTTCGGCCTGCGCGTGGTGGCGGGCGAGACCGCCGGCTACGCCCACGCCAACGAGATCAGCGGCCCCGCCCTGCGCCGGGCCGCCGACAGCGCGGCCCTGGCCAAGGCCGGTCACGCGGGCGTCGCCGCCGAGGCGCCGCGCGCCACCAACCAGAAGCTCTATGAGGCCGTCGATCCGCTGGCCTCGCCGGCCTTCTCCGACAAGATCGCCCTGCTGTCCGAGATCGACGCCTGGGCCCGCGCGCGCGACCCGCGCGTCGTGCAGGTCTCGGCCTCGCTGGTCGGCGAGCGCCGCCATATTGAAATCCTGCGCGGCGATGGTCGGCGGGTGGACGACATCCGCCCCCTCGTCCGCCTCAACGTCTCGGTCACCGTCGAGAAGGACGGCCGCCGCGAGAGCGCCTCCGCCGGGGCCGGCGGCCGCGCCGGCTTCGAGACCTGGATCGCCCCCGAGCGCTGGCAGGGCCAGGTTGACGAGGCGCTGCGCCAGGCGCTGGTCAATCTGGAAGCCGTCGACTGCCCGGCCGGCGAGATGGACGTGGTGCTCGGGGCCGGCTGGCCCGGCGTGCTGCTGCACGAGGCGATCGGCCACGGCTTCGAGGGCGATTTCCACCGCAAGGGCTCGTCGGTGTTCACCGGCAAGATGGGCCAGCGGGTCGCGGCGCCCGGCGTCACCGTCGTGGACGACGGCTCCATCGCCGGCCGGCGCGGCTCGCTCAGCATCGACGACGAGGGCACGCCGACCTCGCGCACCGTGCTGATCGAGGACGGCATCATGGTCGGGCTGATGCACGACCGGCTGTCGGCGCGTCAGCTGGGCGCCCGGGCCACCGGCAACGGCCGGCGCCAGTCCTTCGCTCACATGCCGATGCCGCGCATGACCAACACCTTCATGGAGGGCGGCAAGGATTCGCAGGCCGACATGATCGCCTCGACGAAGCGCGGCCTCTACGCGGCGAATTTCGGCGGCGGCCAGGTCGACATCACCAACGGCAAATTCGTCTTCCAGTGCACCGAGGCCTATCTGATCGAGGACGGCCGGATCACCGCCCCGGTGCGCGGCGCCACCCTGATCGGCGACGGAGCCACGGCGCTCCAGCAGGTCCGGATGATCGGCGACGACTTCGCCTTCGATCCCGGCGTCGGGGTCTGCGGCAAGGCCGGCCAGGGGGTCCCGGTCGGCATCGGCCAGCCCAGCCTGAAGATCGGCGGCCTGACGGTGGGCGGCACGGCGGTATAGAACTGAGGGTTGTATAAGAGTCCGCCTCGCAATCTAAGCGGGGGGAGTTCTATGCATGTTTCCACCGATGCTTCGGCGTGGTCCGAACGGCTGGGTGAGGCGCTGCGTCAGCGCCGGATCGGCAAGCTGCAGGCGCTGGCCGCCGAATTGGGCGTGGACGAGAGCGCCATCAGCCGGTGGCGTCGCGGTCCGGCCATCTCGATCGCCAACGCCATCAGGCTGAGCCAGACGCTGGACGTGTCGCTGGACTGGCTCTTCACGGGCCGGGGCCATATCGACGCGCACCGGGAAGCGGCTCCCGCCGTCGAACGTCTGGCGCGGGAGCTTTTCCCCGGACTGCCGCACGGCCGCGCCCTGATCGCCGCCCAGGCCCTGCTCGACCTGACCCAGGCGGTCGATCCTCGCGCCTGATGCGCGTCGCGCAAACGACTCGCCGTCCGGTTGCGCATCACGCAATCGGTTGTGCTCGCAGAGATCGAAATAAGGGCGAAAAGTTCTCTCGCTGGTTGCGTCCCGTGACCAGCGCCGGACCGATCCGGCCCGGCGAGCTGTTTGGAGGAAGAAACCATGGCGACCTCATACGAGATCGACATCGCGCTATCGTCGGCCACCCTCACCACCCTGAAGACCCAGGGCTTCAGCCTGTATGCCTTCAAGGCGGTCCAGAGCACCGTCCAGGGCGGCGCGCCCCTGGTCTGGTTCAAGACCAACAACTTTCTGCCGTCGACCCAGGTGGTCTGGCAGGAACAGTACCAGGCCTACATTTCCAACAGTCAGGTCATCTCCGGCGGCGCGGTCAACGCGCAGAACTCGATCGACATGAACCTGGGCGACACCGCCGACGTCGACCAGTACGGCAACCTCACGTCGACCAGCGGCGGCACGGACTCGGCGATCTCGGTGCTGAACCAGGGTCCGCAGCCGTGGACGACCGGCATCTCGCAGATGACCAACGGCGTGGCCAATCCGATGTGCGCCATTCCGCTGAACGGCAACATGATGGACGTCGTGGCCCCGATCGAGCGAGTGCTGCTGACCTTCGCGACCAACACGGTCGACACCGGCACCGTCCAGTACAAATGCTTCTCGTCCGGCGCGCTGGTCGATCTGACCGCCGCCCAGACCCGGGCGGTGTCCTTCGACATCAACCAGGGCTGGTCGTGGGGCACCGGGACCTGGGCCCGCTCGATCCTGCCGAACGCCAGTCTCGTTCCGTTGCTGATCACCAGCAACGCCAGCGCGTAGGGGAAGCGACATGGAAACCCGAATTGGCGCAGGCGCCACCTACGTCTTTCCCGCCGGAGCCCTGGATGAGCAGGTCCGGCTGGAAAACCGGCATAACGTCGCCGGCCAGGTCACCTACCAGATCGCCGCCCAGCCGGCGGTGAACATCCAGATCCAGCCCAACCAGGAGAACACGATCAACCAGATACGGGCACAGTCGCTCACCATCATCAACGGCCTGCCCAACAGCCTCTACGCGGTCTACTAGTCCGCGAAGTCGATACAATCTAGACTTGAAGGGCCGGCGCCCCCCATCCCCGCCGGCCCTCTTTTTTGGGACCGGCCCCTCATGCAACGCACCCTGACGATCAGTCTGTCGAGCGCTACGGTGCAGGCGCTCTCCGCCGGGAACCTCGCGCTCTACGGCTTCACCGCGGTCAGCTACGGCCCCGTCCTCAAGGCCGACGCCGGCTACGGAGGCGGTTACCCCCTGGTCTGGTTCCGGGTGCCCCACTGCCTCCAGAACACGGTCGTGACCCTGTCCGACCCGGCCGTCGCCTTCATCTCGGTCACGCCCGTGTCCGAGAACGCCATCGTGGCCATGTCCGCCTCGGCCCCGGCCGCCGTCGGCCAGACCGTCCAGGTCGCCGCCACGGGCCTCCTGACGACCGAGACAGGCGGCCAGCCGGGGACGATTTCCCTGATCAACCAGGGGTCCACGCCCTGGACCTGCGGCCTTGGGGCCGAGGCGGGATCCGGGCTGGCGCCGATCTGCGCCTTTCCGCTCCACGGCAACAGCATGGACATGATCGGGCCGACAGCGAAGGTGCTGGTGATGTTCACCCTCGACAAGATCCCCGTCGGTTCGGTGGTGAGCACCGCCTACGCCGAGGGACTGCTCATCGACTTCCAGACGGAGACGGGCCGGGCGGTCAGCTTCGATATCGATCAGGGCTGGAGCTGGGGCAACCGGACCTGGGCGACCGTGGTCGCGCCCCAGACGGACCTGGGCGCCCTGCTGATCACCCGGTGAGGCCTATTCCTCCGCCCGCCATCCGGCCCTTCGACGCCGAACCGCGCCCTCAGCCCGCCCAGCACAATGATCTCTCGAATACCTGCAATCCGTAATATTACAGGCGAAACGGCGGTCTTGATAAGAACACCAGCATGACAAGTCTGTAATGCTGTCCGCGATTTAATCCACCTTGCAGTCTTGTAACTGGAGCCGGCGGCGCCGGGACGCCACACCTTCGTCACACGACGAGGGGAACCCTGCAATGACCAAGACCATCCTGTTGGCCACGACCGCCATCCTGCTCACCGGAGGCGTGGCCGCGGCCCAGACCGCCTCGGATGGCCCCGAGCCGCAGGTGGCGCAGGCCCCGGTCCCCACCGGGCTGACCAGCCAGGACCCGCAGACCGACGCCGCCCAGCAGGGCGTGCTGGTCTTCACCCCCGACTTCTTCGCCGACCAGCGCCCGAACACCGCGCTGGACATGGTTTCGCGCGTGCCCGGCTTCTCGATCAGCGACGGCTCCGGCAACCGCGGCTTCGAGGGCGCGGTCGGCAACATCCTGATCAACAACGCCCGCCCCGCCTCCAAGAACGACACCGGCTCCAACGTCCTGTCGCGCACCGCCGCCAGCCAGGTGGAGCGGATCGAACTGATCCGCGGCGGCGCCCCCGGCATCGACATGCAGGGCTATTCGGTGGTGGTGAACGTGATCCTGAAGACGGAGAACACCCGCCAGTCGATCCTCACCGGGACCGGCTATTTCTTCGATGGCGGTCGGGACCAGTTCAACGGCTCCTACCAGTTCACCGCCCGCGAGGGCGAGCGTACCTGGGGCGTCACCCTGAGCGACGGCCTCTCGATGAGCGACGCCAACGGCGTGGGCCCCGTGGTCCGCACCGACGCCAACGGGAACGTCACCCGCCGCGAGGATTACTTCAACGACTCCTGGGGCGGCGGCCAGTCGGTGCGGGGCAACTACGCGGCCCCGTTGCTGGGCGGCAAGATCGACCTGACGGCCCGCTACGGCGTCAACGATTTCGAGGCCGTCAACCTGCAGACCGCCACCGATGTCCGGCGCGAAAGCCTCTATGCCGAGGACGGCGACGGTGGCGAGGTGGGCGCGGTCTACACCCGGCCGCTGGGCGCCCGGCTGAATCTGGAAACCCGCCTGATCCATGAATGGAACGCGTTCGACTCGGTCTCCACCTCGAACACCCGGCTGGGCGGCGTCGACGATCCCGAACAGGCCTTCACCGCCACGGGCGAGGCCTCCGAATCCATCCTGCGCGGCCTGGTGCGCTTCGAGAAGTCGGCCGCCCTGACCTTCGAGGGCGGCGGCGAGGTGGCCTACAACATGCTGGAGGTCGACCAGGCCTTCACCGTCGGCGGCACGCCGGTTCCCCTGCCCTCGGCCTCGGTCAAGGTCGAGGAAACCCGGGGCGAACTGTTCGGCAAGGGAACGTGGCGCGTCCGGTCCGACCTGACCCTCGAGGGCGGCCTGCGGCTGGAGAGCTCGACCATCAGCCAGTCCGGAGACGCCGACCAGGAGAAGAGCTTCTTCTTCGCCAAGCCGCGCTTCCTCGCGACCTGGACGCCGATGGCCAATAATCAGGTGCGCGTGCGTTTCGAGCGCGAGGTGGGCCAGCTCGACTTCGGCGACTTCGCGGCCTCGGCCGACCTCGACGACGAGAACGTGTTCGGCGGCAACGTCGATCTCGAACCCGAGCAGCGCTGGATCAGCGAACTGATCTACGAGCGCCGCTTCTGGGGCGACGGCATCGTCAGCGTCGGCCTGCGCCATGACGAGATCAGCGACGCCATCGACGTCATCCCGCTGGATCAGGGCCTGTCCGCCGTCGGCAACATCGGCGACGCCACCCTCGATCAGCTGAACCTGACCGTGGCCGTTCCGACCGACAAGCTGGGCGTCTCGGGCGGCATGTTCCGCTTCCGCAACACCTGGAACCACACCGAGGTCACCGACCCGACCACCGGCGAGATCCGGCCGATTTCAAACGTCCGCGCCAGCCAGGCGGTGATCTCGTTCGAGCAGGACATCACCAGCTGGAAGCTGCAGTGGGGCGCGGCCTACATCCCGCTGCTGACCGGTCAGTGGAGCTACGACCCGGACCAGACCTCGGGATGGCGCGGCCACGACTATCTCGAGGCCTGGGCCGAATACAAACCCACCGATACGCTGTCGATCCGGGCCCAGATCAACCTCTGGAACGACTTCGACGTCGAGCGGACCGTCTACGCCGATCGCACGCCGGCCCGCCCGGTGGCCTTCGTCGAGCACCGCTTCATCGATCCGCGGACCTTCGTTCAGATCCGCGTCCGCAAGACCTTCTAGGGTTCAGTCGGCGCGGTGAACGACGACGCCGTCGACCACCGTCAACACGGCATGGCCCTTGGGAATGTCGGCCATGGGCGCGGTCATAAGGTCGACCGAGAAGGCGGTAAAGTCGGCCCGCTTGCCGACCTCGATGGTGCCCAGCTCGTCCTCGCGGAAGCTGGCGTACGCCGGCCAGAGGGTGAACATCTTCAGGGCCGTCTGGCGGTCCACCGCCTCGTGCGGCCGCCAGTCGGGGCCCTGGAAGCCCTGCAGGTCGCGGCGGGCGACGGCGGCGTAGAATTCGATCAGCGGCGCGCCGCGCTCGACCGGCGCGTCCGAGCCGCCGACCACGATGACGCCGAGGTCGACCAGGCGGTGCCAGGCGTAGGCCCCGTCCAGCCGGGCGTCGCCGAGCCGGGCGGGCGCGAAATGCAGGTCGCCGATGGCGTGGCTGGGCTGCATCGAGGCGATGATCGGCAGGTCGACGAACCAGTGATAATCCTCCGGGCGGATGATCTGGGCGTGCTCGATGCGCCAGCGCACGTCGGCGCCGTTCGGGCGATCGGCGGGGGCCACGCCGGCGAGCGCCTGCTGGTACCACTCCGCCACCGAGGCGTTGCCCCGGTCGCCGATGGCGTGGGTGGCGATCTGGATGCCGCCCCGCAGCGCCGCCTGGTACAGGGGCACGATCTCCTGCTCACCGATCTGCATCAGGCCGGTGGTGTCCGGCCGGTCGGCGTAGGGCTCGAACAAGGCCGCGCCGCGCGAACCGAGGGCCCCATCGGCGTAGTATTTGATGGCGCGGGTGATGATCCGGCCGTCGGCGACGCTGCGCGGTCCGCCGGCGATCAGTTCGGCGGCGCCGTCGGGCGTGACGCTGTTGTAGATGCGCAGGGGCGCCTCGCCGGCCTCGGCCATCTGCTCCAGCAGCGGGATGTCGCGCCACGGGGCGCTCATGAAGTGGACGCCGGTCCAGCCGTATTCGGCCTCGACGCGGAAGCCGGCGCGATAGGCCTCGCGCAGGGCGGCGGGATCGGCTTGCGGAGCGAGACTGGAAACGAGCTGCTCAGCGGCGTCGACGAGCAGGCCGGTGGGCCGGCCGCTGTCGTCCTTGAGGATTTCGCCGCCGGAGGGGGCGGCCGTGTCGGCGGTGATCCCGGCGGCGGCGAGGGCGGCGCTGGAGGCGACCACCGCATGGCCGTCGGCGCGGCTGAGCAGCACCACGCGCCCGGGCGCGGCGGCGTCGAGGTCGGCGGCGGTCAGGAAGCGGGCCTCGGGCCAGTGGGTCTCGATCCAGCCCCGCCCGATGATCGGGCCGTCGGGATGGCTCCCGGCCCAGGCGGTCAGGCGAGCCATGGCCTCGGCGATCGAGGCCGAGCCTTCGAGATTCAGGGTCATCTCGCGCCAGCCGATGCCGTCGAGGTGGGCGTGACCGTCGGTGAAGCCGGGGAACAGGGCGGCGCCCTCGAGATCGACGACCTCCAGCCCGTCGGCGGGGGGCGCGCCCGCGGCGGCGCCGACGTAGACGATGCGGCCGTCGCGAACCTGCACCATCTCGGCCGTCGGCGCGGTCTCGGCGCCGGTGTAGATCGGCCCGCCGCGGATCAGCAGGTCCTGGGCGGCGGCGGAAGCGGCCGCGCCCGAAAGCAGAAGGGCGAGAAGAAGGGTGCGGCGCATCTGACGGTTCCTGAGTCTGGCGGAAACCGGACTCGCCTTATGAAGAGGCCTGCGTCAAGTTTGGAGAGACACAGGAGCCGCCGATGATCCTTTCCGCCCTGCTCGCCCTGACCGCCGCCGACCCGACGCTGGAGGAGGCCCAGACCTGCCGCGCGCACATGGAGCTGTTCATCGAGGACGTGGCCCGCGAGAACGAACATGTCGCCGGGCCGACGTGGTTCATCCGCGACTGGTGGACGCGAAAGGCCATCGAGGCGGGCTCTCCGGAAGACGATGACGCGATCGTCGACGGCCTGAAGCGGGACCTGACGGCCTTGCGGGCGGAACATTCCGACCGGTTCGACGCTGGACGGCGGAGCTGCGTCGACACCGCCATAGAGGCGGGCGCGGTTCCTGGAATGGGCCCCGAATGAAGCTGTTCACCATCGGCTACGAGGGCGAGACGCAGCCCGCCGTCATCGACCGGCTCAAGGCCGCCGGGGTCGAGGTCGTGGCCGATGTGCGGGCGGTGGCGGCGTCCCGGCGGGCGGGTTTCTCCAAGACCGTGTTGAGGAACAGCCTCGGGGAGGCCGGGATCGACTACATCCATCTGCGGGCGCTGGGCACGCCGAAGGCGGGGCGGGACGCGGCGCACAAGGGTCATGTCGCCGAAATGCACGCCATCTACGCCGAGCACATGGAGGAGCCGGCGTCGGAACTGGCCTTCCAGGAGCTGCGCGAGGTGGTGGCGAAGCGGCCGACGGCCCTGCTCTGCTACGAGGCCGACCCGGCGGGGTGCCACCGCACCATCCTGTCGCGCCGGCTGGCGGACGAGGACGGGTTCGAGGTGGTGGACCTGTAGCGGCTTGCCTCCAAGCCCCCTTGTCATCCCGGCCGACGCGAAGCGGAGAGCCGGAACGGAAACGGGAAACACCAATACCTCCCGGAAGGCGCGCAGCGGCTATCCGGGAGACAGGCGGGCCCGTCCCGCGGAGCCATTTCGCAGAGGTGGGCGATCATCCGGTCTTCCGGCTCAGCCCTTGCGGGCCGTCCGGAAGCAGTTTGATGGTGAGGCCGCCGCCCCGGATAGCCGCTGCGCGGCTTCCGGGATGACAAGGCGATGGGATCAGGCCGCCGCCTTCTGCTTGCCGGCGAAGTCGCCGTAGAAGGTACGGCCCTGGGCGGCCATGTCGCGCAGCAACTGGGGCGGCGAGAAGCGGTCGCCGTATTTGGCGGCATAGGCGTCGGCCTGGGCGACGAAGGCCTTCAGCCCGGTCTGGTCGATCATCGTGATCGGGCCGCCGGTCCAGGGGGCGAAGCCCCAGGCCAGGATGGCGCCGACGTCGGCCTCGCGCGGGTCGTCTATGACGCCCTCTTCCCAGCAGCGGGCGACCTCGACCGCCTGGCGGTAGAGCAGGCGCTGTTTCTGGTCTTCGATCATCTCGGGCGTGGAGTCGTTGATCTTGACCGGGGCGAGTTCGGACAGGCCCGACCACAGCTTTTTCGGCTTACTGTCGTAGTCGTAGAAGCCCTTGCCGTTCTTGCGGCCGTAACGGCCGAGGTCCTCGACCATGGTCTGGACGATCTTCCAGCCGGGCAGCGGCTGGTAGGCGTCGCCGAGATCTTCCTTCGTCTGTTTGGCGATCTTGACCGACAGGTCCAGGGCGACGTCGTCGTGCATCTCCAGCGGACCGCGCGGCATGCCGGTCATGCGGCCGATGTTGTCGATCATGGCGGGGGCGTAGCCCTCCTCCAGCATGGCCAGACCCTCGGCGACATAGGTGCCGAAGCAGCGCGAGGTGTAGAAGCCGCGACCGTCGTTGACGACGATCGGGGTCTTCCTGATCTTCATCACATAGTCGAGCGACTTCGCGATGGCGGCTTCGCCGGTCTTTTCGCCGAGGATGATCTCGACCAGCATCATCTTGTCGACGGGCGAGAAGAAGTGGATGCCGATGAAGTCCTCGGGCCGGACGGAGGCCTCGGCCAGGCCGGTGATCGGCAGGGTCGAGGTGTTGGAGCCGAATACGGCGCCGGGGGCCAGTTGGGCTTCAGCCCGCTTCGTAACGTCGGCCTTGATCTCGCGGTTCTCGAACACCGCCTCGATCACCAGGTCGGAGCCCTTGATCAGGTCGTAGTCGGTGGTGGCGGTGACGGAAGCCAGCAGGGCGTCGAACTTCTCCTGCGTCAGCTGGCCGCGCGACAGGCGTTTCTTCAACAGCTCCTCGACGTGGGCCTTGCCCTTGTCGGCGGCTTCCTGATCGCGGTCGATCAGAATGGTCTCGATGCCGGCCATGGCCTGCACATAGGCAATGCCCGCGCCCATCATGCCGGCGCCGATGACGGTCACCTTGCGCGGGTCCGACTTCGGCACGCCGGCCGGGCGGACGGCGCCCTTGTCGAGCTCCTGCTTGGACAGGAACAGGCTGCGGATCATGCCCTGGGCCTGCGGGGTCATCAGGGTCTTGATGAAGTAGCGGGTCTCGATGCGCAGGGCGGCGTCCATGGGGACCTGCACGCCCTCGTAGACCGCCTTCATCAGGTTCAGCACGGCCGGATAGTTGCCGTAGGACTGCTTGCGCAGCATGGCGTTGCCGACGAGGAAATTCTGGATGCCGGCCGGGTGGTAGGGACCGCCGCCGGGCAGTTTGAAGGACTTGTCGTCCCACGGCTGGACGGCCTTGCCGCCGCCCTTGATCCAGGCCTTCGCGGCCTCGACCTCGGAGCCCTTGGCCACGACCTCGTGGACGATGCCCGCGCCCCTGGCGTCGCTGGGGCGGAAGGATTTACCCTCGCTCATCGCCATCATCGCCGCCTGCACGCCGATCAGGCGGGTCAGCCGCTGGGTGCCGCCGCCGCCGGGGAAGAGGCCGACCTTGATCTCGGGCAGGCCGAGCTGGATCTTCGGATCGTCGCCGACCACCCGGTAATGGCAGGCCAGGGTCAGTTCGAGGCCGCCGCCGAGGGCGAGGCCGTTGATCGCCGCCGCCACCGGCTTGCCGCAGGTCTCCAGCGCGCGCAGCGCCCCGTTCAACCGCCAGCCGGCGTCATAGGCCGCCTGCAGGTCGGCGCCGCCCAGCATGCCCGAGGCCATGTCGCCGAGGTCGGCGCCGGCGCAGAAGCCGCTCGGCTTGCCCGAGGTCAGGACCGCGCCCTTGATGGCGTCGTCGGTCTTCACCCGTTCGACCCATTCGGGGATCTCGGCCATCACGCCCGAGGTCAGGGTGTTCATCGACCGTCCCGGGACGTCGAAGGTGATCAGGGCGATGCCGTCGGCGTCGACGTCGATCTTGAAGTTTTCCATGGTCGCTATCTCCCGGATCAGACGCGTTCGATGACGGTGGCGGTGCCCATGCCGCCGCCGATGCACAGGGTGATGAGGGCGGTCGACTTGCCGGAGCGCTCCAGCTCGTCGAGCACCACGCCGGTGATCATCGCCCCGGTGGCGCCCAGGGGATGGCCCATGGCGATGGCGCCGCCGCAGACGTTGATCCTGTCGTGGTCGATGTCGAGCGCCTGCATGTAGCGCAGCACCACGGCGGCGAAGGCCTCGTTGAGCTCCCACAGGTCGATGTCGGCGGTGGTCATGCCGAGCTTGCCGAGCAGCTTGTTGGTCACGAACTCGGGGCCGGTGAGCATGATCGAGGGCTCGGAGCCGATCGAGGCGGCGCCGACGATACGGGCGCGGGGCTTGAGGCCGAGGGCCTTGCCGGCCTCCAGCGAGCCGATCAGCACGCCGGCCGATCCGTCGACGATGCCCGAGCTGTTGCCCGGCGTATGAACGTGGTTGACCCGCTCGACCTCGGGGTAGCGCTGGTTGATCACGGAATCGAAGGCAAGCTCGCCCATCATGGCGAAGGACGGGTTCAGCGCGCCGAGGGTCTGCATGTCCGTGTTCGGACGAATGGTCTCGTCGCGATCCAGTTGGACGAGACCAAGCTGGTTCTTCACCGGCACCACCGATTTGGAGAACCGGCCCTCGGCCCAGCTGCGGGCGGAGCGCTTGTGGCTTTCGACGGAGTAGGCGTCGACGTCGTCGCGGCTGAAGCCCCATTTGGTGGCGATCATGTCGGCCGAGACGCCCTGGGGCACGAAATAGGTCGGGAAGGCCGAGGACGGATCGACCGGCCAGGCCCCGCCATCCGAGCCCATCGGCACCCGGCTCATGGCCTCGACGCCGCCGCCGACGGCGAAGTCGGCCTCGCCGGCCTTCACCTTGGCCGCGGCCATGTTCACCGCCTCGAGGCCCGAGGCGCAGAAGCGGTTGAC
The DNA here is from genome assembly GCA_016183935.1 of Caulobacterales bacterium. GTDB lineage: Bacteria > Pseudomonadota > Alphaproteobacteria > Caulobacterales > Caulobacteraceae > Brevundimonas. The sequence continues at coordinate 6,438 of JACPDR010000022.1, read as the reverse complement.
CTGGACGCCGGCCGTGGTCTGGGCCCAGCCCGCCGACAGCACGGCGGTGCGGGCGATGTCGGCGCCGAGTTCGCCGATCGGGGTGACGCAGCCGAGGATGACGTCGTCGACCTTCGAGGTGTCGAGGTCGTTGCGGTCGCGCAGGGCCTCCAGCACCTGGGTGGCGAGGCTGAGGCCCGTGATCTCGTGCAGGGAGCCATCCTTCTTGCCCTTGCCGCGCGGGGTGCGAACCGCATCGTAGATGTAGGCGTCGGCCATGGGAGTGCGTCTCCAATAAGGACGGAATCTGAGCGTTCACGCCAGAAACCCTACGTTTACGTCAACGTCAAGTATTTCGTCGGCGGGCGGTCATTCGGGCGCGTGGCAGACCGCCTCGATGTTGAAGCCGTCGGGGGCGATGACGAAGGCGGCGTAGTAGGTGGGGCCGTAGTGTTCGCGCAGGCCCGGCACGCCGTTGTCGCGGCCGCCGGCGGCCAGGGCGGCCGCATGGAAGGCCTGGACCTGATCCCGCGTGCCCGCCCGAAAGGCGACGTGGGTGCCCTCGCCCGGGCGTTCCTCGTCGCCGGCGATCACGAAGGTCGGCCCCTCGTCGCCGCCGAACATCACCACCGTGCCGCCGTGCCCGGTCCGTTCGGGCGGGATCGTCGCCACGACCTTCATGCCCAGCGGCGCCAGGGCCCTCTCATAGAAGGTCCGCGAACGCGCGATGTCGGATACCGCGAGGCCGATGTGGTCGATCATGGTGCGGCTCCGGGGCGGACATGTAGTCAACGCGAAACCCACGAAAACGGCTCGCCGTGTCAGCGACCGGACAGCCGGAGCCGTCGAAGCCGCGAACGATTCTCAGCTAACTTCACCGTAGGAACGCCAGACTTGTCCGCGCCTTAAAGCCGCCAGAGCTATTCACTGGCAGGAGACCACCATGGCCCAGACCTACGCACAGATGGACGCGATCGCGATGCTGAAGGCCGACCACCGCAAGGTGGAGGAGTTGTTCGAGAAATTCGAGCGGGCCAGCGGCAAGGCCACCAAGCAGAAACTGGCCGAGGAGATCTGTCTCGAGCTGAAGGTTCACACCGCGATCGAGGAGGAGATCTTCTACCCAGCCTGCCGCGGCAAGATCGAGGACGACCTGGTCGACGAGGCCTATGTCGAACACGACGCCGCCAAGCTGCTGATCAACGAGATCGAGGCGGGCGGCCCCGACGAGGAATTCTACGACGCCAAGGTCAAGGTGCTGTCGGAGATGATCGAGCACCACGTCGAGGAGGAAGAGAAGCGCTCCGAGGGCATGTTCAGCCAGGCCCGCGCCGCCGGCCTGGACATGGACGAACTGGCCGACCAGATGCGGGCCCGCAAACGCACCGCCATGGAGGAGTTCCAGGCCGGCCGGCCCGCCGAGACCCGGACGATGACGGGCGACGACGTCGAGAGCGCAAAGGTCGACCAATCCTCCAGCGAAGGCGTCAGCCAGCGCTGAGGGGGCCGATGTTCCGTCGAGTTGCTTCAGGCCTCGCGGCGCTGGTCGTGACGGCCGGGGCGGCGGCGTGCGCCGCCTCGCCGCCGCCGTTCCTCACGCCCGCGTCGTCGCAGGCCCGGACGGTCCAGCCGGCCCCGCCGCCGCGTGAAACGGCGCCTTCGAACGAGATCGAGGCGCGCCTGCTGACCGCGCACAACGCCGAGCGGGACCGGGCCGGAACGCCGCCGCTGCGCTGGGCCGACTCGCTGGAAGCGGAAGCGCGGGTCTGGGCGCGTGAGCTTATCGCCACGAACCATTTCGCCCATGATCCCGCCCTGCACGGCCATGGCGAGAACCTGTGGACCGGCTGGGGCGGGCGCGTCTGGACGCCCGAGGAGATGATCGGCGAATGGATCGCCGAGAAGGCGAACTACCGCCACGGCGTGTTCCCGAACGTCAGCCGGACCGGACGATGGAGCGACGTTGGGCACTACACCCAGCTGATCTGGCGCGACTCGACCCACGTGGGCTGCGCGGTCGAGACGCGCGGCGACCGGTCGGTGCTGGCCTGCCGCTATGCGCCGCCGGGCAATATCGACGGACGAACGGCGTATTGAGTCTCAGCTGACGTAACCCGCCTGCATCAGCTCGGCGATGTGGACGATGGCCATGGGCCGGTCGTCCTCGACCACCAGCAGGGTGGCGATCTTGTTCTGGGTCATCAGGTCGATGGCGTCGCTCATGCGCGCGTCCGGCCCGATGACCTTGGGGCGAGGGCTCATGACGGCGGCGGCGGTCAGGCCTCCGAGGTCGCCGCGAGAGAAGGCCCGGCGCACGTCGCCGTCGGTGACGATCCCGGCCAGGGTTTCGTCGGTGTTCAGCACGGCCGCCGCGCCCTTGCGGCCCTCGGTGATGGCCGACACCACTTCGGCGAAGGTGGCGGTCAGAGGGACGGTCGCCGGAGCCGGCGGACGATCGCCCATCCAGTCGCGGACGCTCTGCAGGCTCATGCCCAGCTTGCCGCCGGGGTGATGCAGGCCGAAGGCCTCGGCGGTGAACCCGCGCCGGTCCATCAGCACCATGGCCAGGGCGTCTCCCAGCGCCAGGGTCATCAGGGTCGAGGTTGTGGGGGCCAAGCCGTTGGGGCAGGCCTCGGCCACCTGCGGCATGGTCAGGCAGACGGCCGAGTTGCGGCCGAGGAAGCTGTTCGGCCGCTGGGTCATGCCGATGACCGGAATGCCCTCGCGCTGGCAGAAGATCAGCGGATCGCGCAGTTCGCGGCTTTCGCCCGAGTTGGAGATGGCCAGCAGGGTGACGTCCTTGCGCAGCATGCCGAGGTCGCCGTGACTCATCTCCGCCGGGTGCACGAAGAAGGAATTGGTGCCGGTCGAGGCGAGGGTGGCGGCGATCTTGCCGCCGATGTGGCCGGACTTGCCCATGCCGGTGACGACCAGGTAGCCGGGTCGGGACAGGATGATCTCGCAGGCCCGGGCGAGGCTGTCGTCGAGGCCCGCCTCGAGCGCCTGCAGCGCCTCGATGTTGAGGCGGATGACCTCGCGGGCCCGGGCGGTCATCGCGGCGGGATCGGCGGACAGGACGGGTCTGGCGTCTTCGGTCATCCCCGCGATGTGGCGCATCGGGCGGCGATTCACAATCGCCCGGCGTCATCCGGAAGATTGCTGCAATGCGAGAAATTGCGCCTCCGGGGTCAACCTTTGCCGGAGGACCGCGTTAGAAGGGGCCATGCGAACCTCAAACCTGATCACCGACGGCGCGTCCGCGCCGGTCGACGTCGTTTCGTATCTGCCGCCGCCGCCCCCGCAACTGCCACGCCCCGCCGCCCTGTTTCTGGACATGGACGGCGTACTGGCTCCGCTGGCCGAAACGCCCGACGCCGTGGTCCCCCATCCGGAGCGAACGGCGGCGCTGCGGGCCGTGACGGCGCGGCTGGACGGCCGGGTGGCGATCATCAGCGGCCGGACCATCGCCGAGATCGACCGCATCGCCGAAGCCGCCGCCGCCCCGGCGTCCGGCGTGCACGGACTGGAACGCCGCCGGGCCGACGGCGTCCTGCACCGGGCCGAGGCCGCGCCCGCCGTCCGCGACGCGGTCGCCGCCTTCGAAGTCTTCGCCAGTACGCGGCCGGGGATCATCGTCGAGGACAAGACAGTGTCGGCCGGACTGCACTATCGGGGAGCCCCCGCCGAAGAGGCTGACGCGCTGGCGCTGGCCCGACGGCTGGCCGAGGAGACCGGCCTGTCGATGCAGGCCGGCAACCTTGTGGTGGAACTGAAGACGCCCGGGAGCAGCAAGGGCACGGCGCTGACCGCCTTCATGCAGGAGCCTCCGTTCGCCGGAGCCGTTCCGATCATGCTGGGCGACGACCTGACGGACGAGGACGGCTTCCGCGCGGCCGAGGCCCTGGGCGGCTTCGGCGTGCTGGTCGGCCCCGTCCGGGAGACCGCCGCCCGGTACGGCCTGCCCGACGTGGTGGCCGTCCTGGCCTGGCTGAACACCGTCGAGGAGCGTGCATGACCCCGAACCTGGACCTCGCCCCGATCGGCAACTGCTCGATCAGCGCCCTGATCGACCGCGAGGGCCGCTACGTCTGGGCCTGCGCGCCGCGGGTCGACGGCGATCCGGTCTTCTCGGCCCTGATGGATGGCGCCGACCCGGGTCACGGCTTCTGGGACATCCAGCTGGAGGGACTGAAGCATGTCTCGCAGGCCTATATCCGCAACACGCCGGTGCTGAGGACCGTGCTGACGGCGGAGGACGGGGCGTCGGTCGAGGTGATCGATTTCGCCCCGCGGCATCCCAAGCACAGTCGGACCTACCGCCCCCTCGCCTTCGCGCGGGTCGTGCGGCCGCTGCACGGCGCCCCGCGCATCCGGGTGCGGCTGCGGCCGTCGGCGGACTGGGGCGCGCGGCTGGCGGAACGGACCAGCGGCTCCAACCACATCCGCTATCTGTGCACCGACGTGATCTTCCGGCTGACCACCGACTGCCCGGTGTCACACATCCTCAACGAGCGGGTGTTCCGGCTGGAGCGGCCGCACGCCTTCTTCTTCGGGCCGGACGAAGGCTACGACCAGGACGTCGGACCGGGCGTCACCGCCGCGCTGGATCGCACCGTCGCCTACTGGCAGGACTGGGTGCGCACGCTGTACCTGCCGCTGGACTGGCAGGAGGCGGTGATGCGCGCCGCCATCACGCTGAAGCTCTGCGCCTATGAGGAAACGGGCGCCATCGTCGCGGCGCTGACCACGTCCGTGCCCGAGTTCCCCGAGAGCGGACGCAACTGGGACTACCGCTACTGCTGGATCCGCGACGCCTACTATGTGGTGCGGGCGCTGAACCGGCTGGGCGCGGTGGACATCCTCGAGAACTACCTCGCCTACCTGCGCAACCTCGTCGACAATTCGGCGGGCGGCCACGTCCAGCCGGTCTATGGCGTGGGGCTGGAGCCCGGGATCGGGGAGCGCATCGTCGAGAGCGTCGAGGGCTATCGCGGCATGAAGCCGGTGCGCATCGGCAACCAGGCGCACGAGCACCTGCAGCACGACGTCTACGGCCAGATCGTCCTGCCGCTGGTCCAGGCCTTCTACGATCTGCGGCTGCTGCGACCGGGCACGATCGACGACTTCTATGCGCTGGAGAAGGTCGGCGAGCGGGCCTTCGCCATGCACGACCAGCCCGACGCCGGCCTGTGGGAGTTCCGCACCATCGCCCGGGTGCACACCTATTCCTCGGTCATGTGCTGGGCCGCGTGCGATCGTCTGGCCAAGGCGGCGGACCACCTGGCGCTGCCCGATCGGGCCCGCATCTGGCGCGACCGGGCCACCATCATCCGGGACCGGATCGAGTCGGAGGCCTATCTGCCGGACGAGGGCCGGTTCGCCGCCAGCTTCGGCAACCGCGAACTGGACGCCTCCCTGCTGCAGCTGACGGACCTCGGCTTTCTCGATGCGCTGGACCCCCGCCAGGTCAAGACCTTCGAGGCGATCGAGCGCGACCTCAAGAAGGGTCCGTATCTGTTCCGCTACACCGAGCCGGACGATTTCGGCGAGCCCGAGACGGCGTTCAACTTCTGCACCTTCTGGTTCATCGAAGCCCTGCACCTGAACGGCCGCACCGATGAGGCGCGGGAGATCTTCGAGGAGATGCTGAGCCGGCGCACTCACGCGGGCCTGCTGTCCGAGGACATATCGCTGGGGGACAACCAACTATGGGGCAACTATCCGCAGACCTATTCGCTGGTCGGCATCATCAACTGCGCCGTCCTGCTGAGCCGCTCGTGGACGGACGCGCGATGAGACGCCCCTCGCTCGCGCGGCCGCGGCGCCACCTTCTCTGGCTCCTTGACGTTTCCACGCCATGAGCCGCCTCATCGTCGTCTCCAACCGCGTCTCCGCGCCCAAGGACCCGGCCGCCGGGTCGGCGGGCGGGCTGGCCATGGCCCTGTCGGCGGCGCTGCGGAAATACGACGGCCTGTGGTTCGGCTGGTCCGGCGACACGGTCGAGACCTTCGTGCCCGAGGCCAAGGTCGAGGACCGGGCCGGGGTCACCGTCGCCCTTGTCGATCTGGAGGCCCAGGACGTCGAGGAATACTACAACGGCTACGCCAACAAGACGCTGTGGCCGCTGTTCCACCACCGGGTCGACCTGACCGCCTACGAACGGTCCTACGGCGAAGGCTACGAGCGCACCAACGCCCGTTTCGCCGAGGTGCTGGCCCCGCTGCTGCAGCCCGATGACCTGATCTGGATCCACGACTACCACATGATCCCGCTGGCCCGGGACCTGAGGCGGCTGGGAGTGAGGAACCGCATAGGCTTCTTCCTGCACACGCCGTGGCCGGCGCGGCAGCTGCTGGTCACCCTGCCGCATCACCGGCGGCTGGTGGAGTCGATGTTCGACTATGACCTGATCGGCTTCCAGACCCGGGAATGGCTGGATCTGTTCCGGGACTACGTCGC
>JACPDR010000020.1 GCA_016183935.1 Caulobacterales bacterium | reverse complement strand
CGGTTCAGAGGCTCGCGAACGCCGTCGGCGGTCGGGCGGGCCAGCTGGGTTTCGCCCTTGCCGTCGAGCGAGATGACGCCGCCGTTGACGCCCTGGGCGACCAGCGCGTCCGCAACGGTGCGGGCGCGGCGGTTGGACAGGCCGACGTTGTAGGCGGCCGAGCCCGAGGTGTCGGCGTGGCCGACGACCAGGATGCGGGTCGGACGACCCGACTTGGCGTAGTTGGCCGCTTGCGTCACCACCGAGGAGGCTTCGGCCGTCAGGTCGGAGCGATCCCAGTCGAAGTAGACCACGAACTCACGCGCGACCGGAGCCGGGGGCGGCGGCGGCGGGGGAGGCGGCGGCGGGGGCGGCGGCAGCACGGCCGGCGGCGGCGGCGGAATGTAGGCCGGCTCGACCGCGCCGAACGCATAGCGCAGGCCCAGGCTGATCGAGTGATCTTCGTAGCGGCCTTCGTACGGACCGACGTCGAACCCTGCAGCGTTGTCGAACGTCTCGAACTCCATGTTCGACAGCAGGTAGCGGTAGGTCAGGTCCAGGTGGGCCCGGTCGCTGATCGCCCAGGCCAGGCCGAGGATGGCTTGCGCCGCCAGCTTGGCCGAGCTGTCGTCGGCGCCGAGCGCGATGGCGCGGTTGGACGCCAGCGTGCCGAGGAACTCGGTGTTGACCCGGTTGATGCCGGCGCCGAGGCCGATGAACGGACGCAGGCTCGAACCCGCGGTGCCGAAGTCGTAGATCACATTGGCCATCAGGGTGGTCGAGGTGATCTCGCCATCCGGGGCGTCGCAGGCGCCCACGGCCGGGCTGACGTTGCAGACGACCGCAGCATCGGATGCACCGGTCACGGCGGCGATGTCGCCGGGACGATAGCCGCCTTCGAGTTCGACGCGCCAGTTTTCCGTGAACCGGTAGCCGAGGCGGGCGAAGCCGGCCCAGTCTTCCTCGATCGCGAAGTTGGTGTTCCTGGACGTCTCGACGTCCGCGGAATGCCAGCCGGCGTCAATCGCGCCGTACCAGCCGTTCGGTTCGGCGGCCGCGGCGCCGGCTGCGAACAGCCCCGCCATCGCGACGCCAGCTAATAGCTTCACCTTCATGATATCCCTCACACTCAAGGTTGCCCGAATGTCCACGCTGTATGCGGGACGCTCCGGAGCCGAACGGCAATGTACGGTTCCGGTTCCTTGTTTTCGCTCGGATTGCGGCGACTGTGGCGCCATTCCAACACATTTGGCGGGGCTGCCCCGGGCCGGGACGGCCTGCTAGGAAGTTGCGGCATCAGACGGAGTGGATGAATGGCGATAAGGTTCGATGGTCGCGTGGCGATCGTGACGGGGGCAGGCGGCGGGCTGGGCCGTGAGCATGCCCTGGCGCTGGCGAAACGCGGCGCGCGGGTGGTGGTCAATGATCTGGGCGGCGCCCGGGACGGCTCGGGCGGTTCCGCGACCGCCGCGGAGGCCGTGGTGGCCGAGATCGAGGCCGCAGGCGGCCAGGCCATGGCCAACGCCGCCTCGGTCACCGACGCCGCCGCCGTACAGGCCATGGTCGACGCCGTCATGGCGCGTTGGGGCCGCGTCGACATTCTGGTGAACAACGCCGGCGTGCTTCGCGACAAGACCTTCGCCAAGATGGAGCTGGACGATTTCCGCTTCGTGGTCGACGTCCACCTGATGGGCGCGGTCAACTGCACCAAGGCGGTGTGGGATGTCATGCGCGACGCGAACTACGGCCGTATCGTCATGACCACCTCGTCCTCGGGCCTGTACGGGAATTTCGGCCAATCGAACTACGGCGCGGCCAAGATGGCGCTCGTCGGCCTGATGCAGACGCTGTCGATCGATCGAACGAGCCTATGTCACGCTCACGCAGGGCGCCTGGAGCGCCGGCGACGACGTGCCGGAACAGGTGGCGGCTCGCTTCGCCGAAATTTCGGACCGGGCCGGCGAGACCGTGCCGGAGATGGGGGCCGCCCAGGGCTTCATCGAGCTGACCAAGGCGCAGGCGGCGCGGAAGGCCTGACCCCTTGCGTTGACGCGGCGGCAGGCCGCTAAACCGTCCCGGCAGACAAATGGAGCTATCCTATGCGTGAAGCGGTGATCGTATCGACGGCCCGGACCCCGATCGGCCGGGCCTATCGCGGCGCCTTCAACGACACCCAGGCCCAGCAGCTGGGCGGCCACGCCATCCGGCATGCGGTGGCGCGTTCGGGCGTCGATCCGGCCGAGATCGAGGACGTGGTCATGGGGGCCGCGCTTCAGCAGGGCTCGACCGGCACCAATATCGGCCGTCAGGCCGCGCTGGCGGCGGGCCTGCCGGTCACCACGGCGGGCATGAGCCTGGACCGGCAATGCGCCTCGGGCCTGATGGCCATCGCCACGGCCGCGAAACAGGTCGTCCACGACGGGCAGGTCGTCGCCGTCGGAGGCGGGCTGGAGTCGATCTCGCTGGTGCAGAACCAGAACATGAACCTCCATCGGTTGCGCGACCCCGACCTGATCAAGCTGCAGCCGCACATCTATATGTCCATGCTGGAGACGGCCGAGGTCGTCGCCGCCCGCTACGGCATCAGCCGCGAGGCCCAGGACGAATACGCCCTGCGCTCCCAGCAGCGCACCGCCGCCGCCCAGGCCGCGGGCTATCTCGACGCCGAGATCGCGCCGATGACCACCACCATGCTGGTCACGGACAAGGCGACCGGCCAGACCTCGCCGAAGGAGGTCACCCTGTCGATGGACGAGGGCAACCGCCCCGACACCACGCTGGAAGGCCTGTCGGCGCTGAAGCCGGTGTTCGGCGGCGGCGAGGAGATCGAACAGGGCCGCTTCATCACCGCCGGCAACGCCTCCCAGCTGTCGGACGGCGCCTCGGCCAGCGTCATCATGGACGCGAAAGAGGCGGAGCGCCGCGGGCTGACCCCGCTGGGCGCCTACCGCGGCATGGCCGTGGCCGGCTGCGAGCCGGACGAGATGGGCATCGGCCCCGTCTTCGCCGTGCCCCGCCTGCTGGAGCGCCACGGCCTGACCGTGGACGACATCGGCATCTGGGAACTGAACGAGGCCTTCGCCGTGCAGGTGATCTATTGCCGCGACCGGCTCGGCATCCCCGACGACCGGCTGAACGTCTCGGGCGGGGCCATCTCCATCGGCCACCCCTACGGCATGTCCGGCGCCCGAATGACCGGCCACGTCCTGATCGAGGGCAAGCGGCGCGGGGCGAAATACGGCGTCGTCACCATGTGCGTCGGCGGAGGCATGGGGGCGGCGGGACTGTTCGAGATCTACTGAGGCCGCTCCGGCGGACCCTCGCATCCGGCGGCCCTGCGCCCGGCCTCCTTGGCCGCCAGCCAGCGGGCCCGGAGCACCGCCGGCCGGCCCGGATAGCGGTCCTCGAGGAACTCCGCATCGATCACCCGGTCAGTGCGGAAGGTCCGGAAGTCCTCACGCATCTCGCACCAGCCGACCAGCAGGCGCGTGGTGTCCAGGTACCCGATCAGGAACGGCCAGATCGTCCGGCGGGTCTCGCGCTCCTGCTCGTCGCGGTACTGCAGGGTCAGCTTGCGGCCGGAATGGATCCAGGCCCGCACGCGCGGCATGTCCAGCGTCTCCGGCTTCACCTTCCACGACGGCGGACTGGCGACGGCCGGCTCCAGCACCACGGGGCGCAGCCGCTCGGGCACGGTGGCGGCGATCTTGGCCACCAGGTCCCGGGCGGCGCGCGCCAGCGCGGGATCAGCCCGGCCCGCCACCCACTGCGCGCCCAGCACCGCCGCCTCGATCTCGTCCGAGGTCAGCATCAGCGGCGGCATGTCGAAGCCGCCGTCCAGCACATAGCCCAGCCCCGCCTCGCCCCGGATCGGCACCCGCTGGCCCATCAGGGTGGCGATGTCGCGGTAGATGGTGCGCTTCGAGGTCTCCAGTTCGGCCGCGATGGCGTCGGCCGTCAGCGGCTTGGACGAGCGCCGCAGCACCTGGATGATCTGGAATAGCCGGTCGGCGCGTCTCATTCCGTCACCCTGAGCCCCCGCTGCTGACAGCATGGTGGCAGCAGGGTGGCAGTAGTCAACCGGGGTCGGCGGCGAGGGGCCGCACGGCTGGCGCTCAAGCAGCAAGCGACCGCGTCGCGAGCGATAGCGCCCAAAGACGGAGAGAGATCATGCTGACGCTGTTCCACGCCCCCTGGTCCCGGTCCTCGCGCCTGGTCTGGCTGCTCGAGGAGATCGGGGCGGCCTACGACATCTGCTACTGCGACATTCCCCGTATGGATGGGACCGGCGCCCGCGATCCGCGCAATCCCCACCCGGACGGCAAGGTCCCGGCCCTGCTGCACGACGACGTGCTGGTGACGGAATCGGCCGCCGTGGCGCTGTACCTGACCGACCTCTATCCGGAAGCCGGGCTGGGCGCGCCCGTCGGATCGCCCGAGCGCGGCGCCTACCTGACCTGGCTGGCGTGGACGGCGGGTGAGATGGAGCCGGCCTTCTGGGCGAAGATCAGCGGCGCGACGACCAGCGATCCGAAGGCCGAGGCGCGCTACGACGCCGTCATCGCCCGGCTGTTCGACGCGCTGGAGCGCGGGCCGTACCTGATGGGCCAGCGGTTCACCGCCGTCGATGTCATGGTCGGCAGCGCCCTGGCCTGGGGGCGTGAGTTCTCGCCGCCCAGCGCGGCGCTGGACGACTATCTGGCGCGGGTGCTGGATCGACCGGCCAACGCCATGGCCACGGCGAAGGACGGCACGCCGCCGGTGTTGGCGCAGGTCGCCTGAGCCCGGCGCTCAGGCCGCGTGGACGGCGTCATCGGCGTCGCCGTCCGCCGGCTTGACCACGGCCCGCAGCGTGGCGACGAAGTCGTTGCGCCACTGGCCGACGTCCGTATCGCGCACCACCTGCATCAGGCACTCCCATTTCCGCCGGCGTTCGTTCAGCGGCATGGTCAGGGCCCGCTTGATCGCGTCGGACAGCTCCTCGCGGCTGAACGGATTGACCAGCAGGGCCTCGCCCATCTGCTCGGCCGCCCCGGCGAAGCGCGACAGCACCAGCACGCCGGGATCCTCGGGGTTCTGGGCCGCCACATATTCCTTGGCGACCAGGTTCATGCCGTCGCGCAGCGGCGTGACCAGTCCCACCCGCGCCGCGCGATAGATGCCGGCCAGCTGGTCCCGGCGATAGGTGCGGTTCAGGTAGCGGATCGGCTGCCAGTCCATGTCGGCGTATTCGCCGTTGATCCGCCCCGCCAGGGCGTCAAGCCGGGCCCGGATGTCCTGGTAGGTGTCGACGTCGTCGCGGCTGATCGGGGTGACCTGCAGCAGGAAGACCTCGCCGCGCATGTCCGGATTGTCGGCGAGGAACTGTTCGAAGCCCAGCAGCCGCTCTTCCAGGCCCTTGGAATAGTCCAGCCGGTCGACCCCGACCATCATCGAGCGGAACGCGGCCGAAGCGGCCATCCGGTCATAGGTGCGGGCGCCGAACGTCGAGTTGCGCGCCGACAGGAAGGCCTCGACGTCGATTCCGATGGGGAAGACACCGGTCTGCACGGTCTTGCCGAACGCCTCCAGCGCGTCGTTGGGCAGCAGCCGGCCGTGCACGCTCGGCTCGGACGCGACGTAGTCCCGGAACAGATCCAGCCATTCCCGGGTCTGGAAGCCGATCAGGTCATAGTCGAACATCGACTCCACCAGCCGCCGGTGATGCGGCAGGGTGACCAGCAGCTGCCGCGCCGGCCACGGCGTATGCAGGAAG
>JACPDR010000023.1 GCA_016183935.1 Caulobacterales bacterium | reverse complement strand
GGGGCCGATCATCAGGATGTTCTTGGGCGTGACCTCGTCGCGCAGGTCCTCGGGCACGCGCTTGCGGCGCCAGCGGTTCCTCAGGGCCACGGCCACGGCGCGCTTGGCGTCGTCCTGGCCGACGATGAAGCGGTCGAGTTCGGAAACGATTTCGCGGGGAGAGAGGTCGGTCATGAGAGGCAGATAGGGCGGCGGGCCCCGGTCCGGGAGAGCTGGTTCATCACGAAGGACACCAAGAAGGGCGCAAAGGACACGAAGGGGCAGAGCATGAGGCGCCCGGATCAGCCTCTGTCGGAACGGGTGGCGGCGTTACCGACGGAGCTGGAGGCGTGGAGGCGGCGCCGGGATTAGCTGAGCGAGGACGATTTTCCAGCCAGCTTCCTGCCTCTGCCAGACACGCACGTAGTGGCCCGCGCGATCATGGCCCTCGCTGGTCGTCCAGGCGGCGGGGCCATAGGTCCACACCAGGTCGCCATAGGCAGAGGCGCCGCCGCCTTCCGCGGGGCCGAAGCGGAAGGTCGCGGGCCAGCCGTCGAGGGCGTCCGCGAAGGCGTCGCGCCCGATGGCGGGGGGCCTCGGCGCGACGTAGAGGCGGCCGTTGTCGGCCATCATCGCCAGGTGAGCGGCCTTCTGGTCGGTCGCGGCCGCGGCGGCGAGCGCCGCCTCCTGCTCGCGCACCGCATCCATCGCCCACGCGGACGCGGGGGGATACCGGCTCGCATCCTCGCCGGGCCGCCGCACCTGGAGCAGCTCCGGGCCCAGGGGCAGGATGACCGGCTCCGTCTCCGGCCCCGGCACGTCCGCCGCGCTGGCGCCGGAGCCGCCGTCGTAGACCCATTTCCACGAGCCGTCGGGCTGGCGCTTCCAGATGGTGAAGTAGTGACCGGTCCTCCGCCCGCCGACAGCGACGCCGCCGGTGGTGAAGCCCAGATCGCCCGAGCGTGCGATCCCGGCGAAGTTCGGCCACCATTCCAGCAGCGGCTCGTCCGCCGGCCTCGGCCCGTCGGGATAGACGTCGCCGATCCGTTGCGCCCGGCCGCCGGCGATCACGATCGCTTCCGGAACGGACCATCTGTTGAAGCTTCCGGCGACGCCCAGGGCGGGCGCGTCGGCCGCGAAGGCGCGTTCGGCGGCCACGACGGGCGCGGCGTCGGGAACCTGGGCGAGGGCGGGGGCGGCGGCCAGGAAGGGGAACAGGGCGAAGCAGGCGAGACGGCGCATGACGGGTCCTCCGTCGCCATTGATCCCCGCTCGTCGGGCCCCTGTCCCGTTAAATCGGCGAAAGGCTGCGCCGGGGGCGGTGATCGGCTATGCGGGAGGCCGGTCTCGGTTCCGGAACAGGCATGGATTTCGTCATCATCGGCCTCGTGGCCTTCCTGGCGTCGGGCCTGACCCTGTATTCGGGGTTCGGGCTGGGCACCGTGCTGCTGCCCGCCTTCGCCCTGTTCTTCCCGGCTCCGGTCGCCGTGGCCGCGACGGGGGTGGTCCATCTGCTCAACGGCCTGTTCAAGGGCGGCCTGCTGTGGCGGCAGGCCGACTGGGGCGTCGTGCTGCGCTTCGGCCTGCCCGCCATACCGGCGGCGATCGCCGGGGCCTGGCTGCTGGGCCGGCTCGGAGCCGGGGGCGTGCTGTTCTCGTGGGGTTTCGCCGGTCACGGCTTCGGCCCCACACCCGCCGCCCTTGCCGTCGGCCTCGTGATGATCACGCTCGGCCTGCTCGAGCTGCAGCCGTGGTTCCAGCGCCTCGCCGCCCCGCCGTCCGCCGCGCCGCTCGGCGGGCTGGCGACGGGCTTCGTGGGCGGGTTGACCGGACAGCAGGGCGCGTTGCGGTCGATGTTCCTGCTCCGTTTCGGCCTCGACCCGGCCCGGTTCATCGCCACGGGGGTGATGATCGCGGTGCTGATCGACCTGTCGCGGCTGCCGGTCTACGGCCTGATGGCCGGGAGCGCGGCCGGCGATCTCGACGTGCGGCAGGGGCTGCTGGTGGGCTGGGCGGTGTTGTGCGCCTTCGCCGGGGCCTGGGGCGCGGTGCGGTGGCTGAAGAAGGTCACCATCGGCCTGGTGCGGGGCGTCGTCGCCGCCGCCATGCTCGCGATCGGCGCGGCGCTCGCGGCCGGTCTGATCGGGACCTGACCTACGCCGCTCAGGCCTCGAGCGTCTCCACCACGAGATTGCCGTTGGTGTAGACGCAGATGTCCGCCGCGATGGCCATGGCCCGGCGGGCGACGGCTTCGGCGTCGAGTTCGGTGTTGTCCATCAGGGCCCGGGCCGCGGCGAGCGCGAAATTGCCCCCCGATCCGACCGCGGCGACCCCGTGCTCCGGCTCCAGTACGTCGCCGACGCCGGTGACGGTGAAGATCGAGCCCTTGTCCGCCACCAGCAGCATGGCCTCGAGCCGACGCAGATAGCGGTCGGTGCGCCAGTCCTTGGCCAGGTCGACGCAGGCCCGCGCCAGCTGGTCCGGATACTGCTCCAGCTTGGCCTCGAGCCGCTCGATCAGGGTGAAGGCGTCGGCCGTGGCCCCGGCGAAGCCCGCCAGCACCTTGCCGCCCGCCAGGGTCCGCACCTTGCGCGCGGCGCCCTTGACGATGGTCTGTCCCATCGAGACCTGGCCGTCGCCGGCGATCACGGTGCGGCCGTCCTTGCGCACCGCCAGGATGGTGGTGCCGTGCCAGCCCGGCGATGAGGGAACTGAGGTTTCGTGCGTCATACGTTTCAGATGGAGACCGAAATGCGGCGGGGCAAGGCGAATTCGGCGCGAATCCAACGGCTACGCTCAGCCACATTCTTACCAATGTAAACCGTTACGCTGACAAACTATACCCTACCGCCCGCCATATGAGGGAAGCGTCGTGCTTCATCGCGTAATTTACGCCAGCGAAGCCGTTGGCGCGACCGGCGCTTCGACCCTGTCGATCGCCCAGATCCTCGGCGTCTCGGAGCGCAACAACCGGCGCGACCACCTGACCAGCTGCGTGATGTTCCACCAGGGGCATGTCCTGCAGGCGATCGAGGGCGGCCGCACTGACCTCGACCGGCTGATTCGACGTCTGCTCGACGATCCCCGGCACACCGGGCTGCGAATTCTGGGGGATGCGCCGATCAACGCCCGACGCATCGGCGAGCCGATGGGGCTGTGCGTCGATCCGGCCGCCCTGCTGGACCGCCTCGGACTGAACTGCCTGTCGCGCGTCACCGGCCTCGAGGCCGAGGTGCTGCTGGATATCCGCAAGGCCGCGTGACGGGGGGCTCCGGACCGCCTAACTGGGGCGGGTGAGCTTTTCCGACGACGAGATCGAGCGCTACGCCCGCCACCTGGTTCTGGCCGAGATCGGCGGGCCCGGCCAGCAGCGGCTGAAGGCCGCCCGCGTGGCCATTGTCGGCATGGGCGGGGTCGGCGCCCCGGCGGCGCTGTATCTGGCGGCGGCGGGCGTCGGGGCGCTGCGTCTGATCGACCATGACGTCGTCGGCCTGTCCAACCTGCAGCGCCAGATCATCTTCGCCGAAGCCGATGTCGGCGACCCCAAGGCGGAAGCCGGCGCGGCGCGGCTGGGCGCCCTCAATTCCCATGTCGACGTCGAGACGGCGTCCGAGCGCCTGACCCCCACCAACGCCGCCTGGCTGCTGGACGGCTGCGACCTGGTCCTCGACGGCACCGACGATTTCGAGACCCGGTTCGCGACCAACGCCGCCTGCGTCGCCGCCGGGATCCCGCTGGTGTCGGGCGCGCTCGGACGGTGGAGCGGCCAGGTCGGGGTGTTCGCCGGACGCCCCTGCTACCGCTGCCTCGTCCCGGAAACCCCGCCGGACGCCGAGACCTGCGCCCGCGTCGGCGTGGTCGGGGCGCTGGCCGGCGTGGTCGGCGCGATGACGGCGCTGGAGGCGATCAAGCTGATCACCGGCGCCGGCGAGGCCCTGACCGGCCGGCTGCTGCTCTACGACGGCCTGGCCGGAACCGCGCGGACGGTGGGGGTCGCGGCCGATCCGGCCTGTCCGGTGTGCGGCTAGTCGACCGGGGACGCCTCGGCCGCTGAAACGCCGCTTCCAGAGGCCGTCGCCGGCGCCCCGGCCGCCGGAAGATGTCGGCCGAGGAAGGCCTCGACCTCTGTCAAGGCGGTGGTGTCCTGCCGCGTCGACCAGTCCGAATGACCGGCGTCCTCCAGCACGATCAGCTGCACGTCCTTGCCGGCCCGCCGCAAGGCGCGGTCCATGTTGCGCGACTGGCTGACCGGAACCACGTCGTCGGCCTCGCCGTGAATGAGCAGGACGGGAAGGCGCCAGTCGGCGGCGCGACGCAGGGGCGAGGCCGCCTCCAGCCGCTCCCGGTCCTCGCGCGGGTCGCCGATGGACTTCAGCCAGTAGTCGTAGCGGTCGGAATCGGTCCCCGCCTCGGATCGTTCCCAGCTCATCATGGCGACCAGGTCGCTGGGGCCGGCGATCGAGACGACGCAGCGATACAGGTCGGCCTGGGTCGCCCCCGCCTGCAGGGCCGCATAGCCGCCGTAGCTGGCGCCCACGATGCAGATCTGGCTGCGGTCGGCGAGGCCCTGGGCGATCAGGTGTTCGACGCCGGCGGTCACGTCGTCCTGCATGCGGCCGCCCCACTCGCGGTAGCCGGCCTCGGCGAACGCCTTGCCCATCCCGGCCGAGCCCCGGAAATTGGGCTGGAAGACCTGATAGCCCCGCGTCGCGAGGAACTGGGCCCAGCGGTCGTAGGTCAGGTAGTCGCGCATCTCGGGTCCGCCGTGCGGCATGACCACAAGCGGCAGGGGCGCCCCCGCCGCGGCGCCGGGAGGCCGCGTCAGATAGCCGAACAGCGCCTCGCTGTCGGCGGCCGCGTAGTCGACCCGTTCCATCACGCCGAGCGCCGGCTCGGGAAGGCGCGGATAGATCGAGCCGACGAACTCCATATGCCGCTCGGCGACGTCGAAGATGTAGTATTGCCCCGGATTGTTGGGAGCCGACGCCTGCACCAGCCAGCGCGAGCCGTCCCGGGCCTGCGAAACCACGCTGACGCTCCAGCTGTCCCCGAAGAAGCGGCGGATGCCGGTCATCAGGGCGTTCTCGCCCCGGTCGGTGAAGTCGCAGCGATAGATGTCGGCCCAGTAACAACCGGCCACCAGTTCGAGGGTGTCCGCGTCCAGCACGATCCCTGAAACGTCGTAGCGGGGGTTGCGCCAGATGGTCGGCCCCATCGTTCGGGTGGTGAAGTCGAAGATGTGCACGCCTGCGGTGCTCTCGCCATCGGGAGCGTCCGGCCGAACCGCGACATAGATTTTGCCCGGCTGGTCCGTGGCGCCGAGGGACTCGTAGTCGGGCAGGTCGCGAATCTCGTTGCGGCGCAGGCGGAACACTTCGCTCCAGGCGCCGTCGGGGTTCAGCGCCTCCATCAGCATGATGCGGCCGGTGGCTCCGCGATAGGCGATGCGGCCGACCACCGCCCCGTTCCGGTCGGTGATGTAGTCCAGGACGCGGCGATGGCCCTCGACGGTTCTGGCGGCCTCGCCGGTCAGGATGTTGACCCGGGCCACGTTCAACCGGTCATGGCGGTCGCGATAGCTCATCAGGATGTGGTCGGGATCGTCGCGCAGGGTGTCGAGCACGTCGCCCGGCGCGGCGTCCTCGGCGCCTGGAGCCTTGAGCGCAACCATATCGCTGCCGTCGCGGCCCAGCGACAACACTGACTGGCCGAAGGTGAAGCTCCGTACGCTGCCGTCTTCCCGGCCCCTGAAGCGCCGCAGCTCGAGGCGGGTCAGGCCGATCAGCAGACGGTCGTCGGTCTTCCAGCGGATCCAGTCGACGAACACGCCTCCAAAATGCTCCCGGTTCAACCCCGCTCCCAGGATCGAGACCGTGCCCTCCTGAAGGTCGCGGATGTGCACTGCGCTCTCGTCACCCTCGTGAACGGTCCAGACCAGATAGCGTCCCGACGGCGACAGGCTGGCGGCGCTCAGCGCCGGACCCTCGAGGAAGTCGGCGACGGTCGGAGGATCGGCGCGCGCCGGCGGGACCGCGCCCAGCAGCCAGAACGCCGCGCAGGCGGCCGCAACCGTTCGGATAATCTGCATCGCGCCGCCCCCGGGTGATCCGCGGCAAGCTTTCCGCGAGCCGCCCCAAGGCGTCAACCCTTGGACGTTAGAGCATCGCCGGAATGACCCGGTCGGGCGGACGGTGGCCGTTCTGGAAGGTCAGGATGTTGGCGATGACGCGGTCGCCCATGTCCTGGCGCGCCTCCAGCGTGGCCGAGCCGAGGTGGGGCAGCAGCACGACGTTGGCGTGGCCCAGCAGGCCGGGATGCACCGCCGGCTCGTGCTCGTAGACGTCCAGACCGACACCGGCGACGGCCCGGCGCGCCACGGCGTCGGCCAGCGCCGCCTCGTCGATCAGCTCGCCGCGGGCGGTGTTGACCAGCAGGGCGTGCGGCTGCAGCCGCGCCAGCCGTTCGGCCGAGAGCAGGTGATGCGTCTCCCGCGTGGCCGGGGCGTTCAGCGAGATGACGTCCATCCGCGCCAGCATCTGGTCCAGATCGTCCCAGTAGGTCGCGCCCAGTTCCTCGGCGACCATGTCCGGGACCGGCTTACGGTTGTGGTAGTGGACCTGCATCCCGAACGCGCGGGCCCGCCGCGCCAGCGCCTGGCCGATGCGGCCCATGCCGACGATGCCCAGCCGCTTGCCCCACAGCTTGCGGCCGGTCATCCACGTCGGGGTCCAGCCCTCGAACCGGCCCTCGGCCATGACCTGCGCGCCCTCGACGAGGCGCCGGCTGACCGCGAGGATCAACCCCATGGTCAGGTCGGCGGTGTCCTCGGTCAGCACGCCGGGGGTGTTGGTGACGATCAGGCCCCGCCCGACCGCCGCCTCGATATCGATGTGGTTCACGCCCGCGCCGAAGCTGGCGATCATCTTCAGCCGCTCGCCCGCCGCCGCGATCAGGCCGGCGTCGATGGCGTCGGTGATGGTCGGGACCAGCACATCGGCGCGCCGCACCGCCGCCTCCAGCGCGGTCCGGTCCATCGCCGTGTCTGTCAGGTTCAGCTCGGCGTCGAACAGCTCGCGCATGCGCGTCTCGACCGCGTCCGGCAAGCGTCTGGTTAACACGACCTTAAGCCTGGGCGCGGACATTCGGAGCCTTCAATTTCGTGGACCCCCGCGTGTCTAGCAAAGCTCGTCCCCGCTTCCAAAGACTGGCTGCAACGGCGGCGGCCGTTTGCGCGGCGGTGCTGGCCGGCGGCGCCCAGACCATGCCCGACGGCCGCCCCACGCCCAGCGGTCAGCCGGTGCCGCGCTGGCTGTCCCTGAAGTCGTCGGAAGTGCACGCCCGCTTCGGCCCGGGCCTCGACCACCGCATCCTGTGGGAATACCGCGTCTCCGGCCTGCCGGTGCAGGTGATCGCCGAGACCACCGAATGGCGCAAGATCTGCGACCCCGAGGGCGCGGTCGCCTGGGTCCACCGCAGCGTGGTGTCGAGCCGCCGCAGCGTCTTCAACGCCTCGGCGGAGGAAGTGCCCATCCGTTCGGGCCGATCCGACGCCTCCGCCGTGCGGGCCCGGCTGTCGCCCCGCTCGCTGGTGCCGGTGGACGAGTGCGAGGAGGGCTGGTGCCGCGTCCGCGCCGGCCGGCTTCGCGGCTGGGTGCGCCAGTCGGCCGTGTTCGGGGCCCAGGACCGGCCGCTGTGCAACGCGGCCCGGCCGGCGGGAACAGCCCGCCGCTGACAGGAGTGGTTGAGCCCGCTCGCGCGCTCGTGTAACCCGACGGCCACACCCGGCCATGAGCAGCGCCCCGCGCCGCGGCCCCCTGAGATGCGAGCGCCCGTTGACCCAACCGAATCCGTCCTCGTTCGACTATGAAGCGCTGCTGGCCTCGGGCCGCGGCGAACTGTTCGGCGAGGGCAACGCCCGGCTGCCGGCCCCGCCGATGCTGATGTTCGACCGCATCACCGAGATCAACGGCGACGGCGGCGCGCACGGCAAGGGCTATGTCCAGGCCGAACTCGATATCCATCCCGACCTCTGGTTCTTCCAGTGCCACTTCATCGGCGATCCGGTCATGCCGGGCTGCCTCGGCCTCGACGCCATGTGGCAGCTGGTCGGCTTCTACCTCGGCTGGATCGGCGGCCCGGGCCGCGGCCGGGCGCTGGGCGTCGGCGAGGTCAAATTCACCGGCCAGGTGACTCCGGACATCAAGAAGGTGGTCTACAAGATCGACCTCAAGCGGGTCATCAACCGCCGCCTGGTCATGGGCATCGCCGACGGGGTGCTCGAAGCCGACGGCGTCCCCATCTATACGGCGACCGACATGCGCGTCGGCCACCATGCGGCGTGTCGTCGTCACCGGACTGGGTATCGTCTCATCCATCGGCACGGGCCAGGATGAGGTCACCGCCTCCCTGCGCGAGGCGAAATCCGGCGTGCAGCACGCCGCCGACCACGCCGCGCACGGCTTCCGCTCGCAGGTCTGGGCCCCGCCGGCGCTCGGCGTGACGGCCGAGGACTGGGCCCCGCACGTCGATCGCCGCGCGGCCCGTTTCCTCGCCAACGGCACCGCCTGGGGGCATATCGCCTTCGAGGAGGCCCTGAAGGACTCCGGCCTGACGCCCGACGAGATCAAGTCCGAGCGCATCGGCCTGATCGTCGGCGAGGGCGGCCCCTCGACCCAGATCATCCTGCAGGCGGCCCAGACCACCATCGAGAAGGGCTCGCCCAAGCGCATCGGCCCGTTCGCCGTGCCCAAGGCCATGGCCTCGGGTCCCTCGGCGGTTCTGGCCACCTGGTTCGAGCTCAAGGGCATCAACTATTCGATCAGTTCGGCCTGCGCGACCTCGGCCCACTGCATCGGCGCGGCCGCCGAGCAGATCGCCTGGGGCAAGCAGGACGTGGTCTTCGCCGGCGGCTGCGAGGACATCGACTGGTCGATGTCGAACATGTTCGACGCCATGGGCGCCATGTCGTCGAACTTCAACGAAACCCCGGCGAAGGCCAGCCGCGCCTATGACAAGGACCGCGACGGCTTCGTCATCGCCGGCGGCGCCGGCATCGTGGTGCTGGAAGAGTACGAGCGGGCCAGGGCGCGCGGCGCGACCATCTACGCCGAGGTCACCGGCTACGGGGCCAATTCCGACGGCTTCGACATGGTCGCCCCCTCCGGCGAGGGCGCCGAGCGCTGCATGAAGCTGGCGCTGGAAATGGCGGGCAACCCGCGCATCGACTACCTCAACCCCCACGGCACCTCGACCCCGGTCGGCGACTCCAAGGAAATGGGCGCGGTCCGCAACGTCTTCGGCGACGACCTGCCGATGATCTCCTCGACCAAGTCGCTGACCGGCCACTCGCTCGGCGCGGCGGGCGCGCAGGAGGCGATCTACTGCCTGCTGATGATGAAGCACGGCTTCGCGGCCGAGAGCGCCCACATCGAAAACCTCGACCCCGAGTTCGAGGGCATGCCGATCCTGCGCCAGCGCCACGACGGCGAACTGAAGCATGTCATGTCCAACAGCTTCGGCTTCGGCGGCACCAACGGCACGCTGATCCTGTCGAAGGTCTGAGACCTACCAGCCGCTTTCGGCTCCGGCCGCGGTGATGCAGCCGGCGGCGGCCGCACGCTGCTGCATGCGCATTGGCGAGTCCGGATCCATCGCGGCCGCCAGGTCGAGGGTGATCGACTGCCGTTCGGCATTGAACAGCCGCTTGCCGAGACCGACGCAGAGCCAGCGCATCTCGTCGCCGGCCCCGCGATCGGAGGCCAGGACGACCACCGTCGCACCGGTCGCCCCATCCTGTTCCAGATATCGACGGACACACTCCCGGGAGTCCTGGGCTGATATCGTGCAGTGCTGGTAGCGTTCCGCGTCCAGCCCGC
Organism: Caulobacterales bacterium; assembly: GCA_016183935.1. GTDB lineage: Bacteria > Pseudomonadota > Alphaproteobacteria > Caulobacterales > Caulobacteraceae > Brevundimonas. The sequence goes on along the minus strand of JACPDR010000023.1, from coordinate 101,304 downwards.
TCGGCATGAACCGGAACCAGCCGCCGCTCGCCGTCGCCCCGCTTTCGAGCGAGGCCAGAAAGGCCTCGTTGGCCGCGCGTTGCGAGGGGTCCATGTGCGGATTGGCGGCCATCAACACCTTGACCCCCAGCGGAGGCGGCGACTGCGCGGCGGCGGCGGATCCCAGCGCGGCGACAAGGCCCGCCGCCAGCAGCGCCGGCCGTAGGCTGGTCAGGGCCCTCACCAGCCGCTCTCCGCCGCGGCCGCGAGGATGCAACCGGCCGCGGCCTGGGCGTTGCGGTCTTCGGCGCCGGGCGTCCGCTCGATGCCGGGTCGGCGCTGGCGGTCCTCCCGGCTCGGGCCGTCGCCGACGCCGATGCAAGTCCAGCCGACGTGGAACCCCGGCGCGGGACGGATCAGCACGACCACCGTCGGCGGACCGTCCATCCGCGCCGCGCCGCGGGCGGTCAGCACGCCCCGGACGCAGGCCTCGGGGTCCACGCCCGTCGCCCCGCAACCTTCGAAGTCGGCGCTGGTGAAGGCCGGCTCGGCCCGGCGCAGCCAGCCGCTTCCGTCGGCGGGGGCGATGCGGGCCAGCAAGGCCTCGTCATAGGGAGAGGCCGCGTTCGACGGCGCATGGACCAACACCGCCACTTCCGGCGCCGGGGCGAGGGCGGCGACCGGCGCTGCGCCAGCAAGGGCGAGGCCGGCGAGGACGGGAGCGAGGCGGTGCATGAGCGATCTCCGGTCTGGATGCCGGACCTTACCCGGCGGGGGAGCGGGCGCCACCCGACGACTTCTGACACACCCGACCAATCGTCAAAGCGGATCCGGCTTCGGCTCGCCCGGCGGCTCGGCCATGGCCGCCTCGATGCAGGCGGCCAGCGCCTCCTTGTCGCGTTCCCAGTCGTTCACCCCGTGCACCCGGGCCGAGTTGGTCCACAGCCAGATATCCTGGGCCTGCGCGTTCGACGGCATCGCTCCACCGCCGAAGCACAGCGCGCGCATGTCGCCGCGGCCGCGTTCGGATGAAGCGCCGGGCTGCCGGTCGGCGAAAGCCACCACCACATGCCGCGGCGCGTCCGGCGTCAGCGCCCGATGCAGATAGAAGCGCGCGCAATAGGCCAGGCCGTACTCCGGGGTGTCGTCCTCGCATTCCTGAAAGTGGTCCAGCGGGATGGTCGGCTCAGCCAGCTCGAACCGGCCGAAACGTTCGTCGCCGAGGGTTTCGATCACGCTCCGCCCGTGCTTGATCTGGCCCTGGCGGGCCTCGTCCAGGGTGACCACGATGACGGCGACCCGGGTCCGGGCGTCGGGGGTCTGGGCGAGGACCGGGTCCGCGAACCCGCAGAGGGCCAGCCCGGCCAGAAGGATCAGCGCGCGCATCCGAAGGACTCCGTTCGGCGTTGTTGCAGACTGCCCCGCTTTTTCGGGCGGCGACAGCCCACCAAACCTGACGCCGGAGCCCGGCCTGACCCCCGACCCCTACATCCTGTTCCTGTTCGGCCTCGGCGCCGTTGTCCTGCTGGTCTCCTGGGCCCCCGTCGGGCTGAAGCGCGTGCCGCTGACCCTGGCCATCCTGTGCGTGGCCCTGGGCGTGCTGGTGTTCAGCACCCGGCTGCTGGCCTTCGATCCCGATCCCCGGACCTGGGACACCGTCACCGAGCGGCTGACCGAACTGGTGGTCATCATCGCCCTGATGGGCGCGGGCCTGAAGCTGGACCGGCCGCTGGGCTGGCGCCGCTGGTCCTCGACGTGGCGGCTGCTGGCCATCGCCATGCCCCTGACCATAGCGGCGGTGGCCTGGCTGGGCGTCGCCGGGCTCGGCTTCAGCCTGGCCATGGCCCTGTTGCTGGGCGCGGCCATGGCCCCGACCGACCCGGTCCTCGCCGCCGACGTCCAGGTCGGCCCCCCGGCGTCCGGCGACGAGGACGAGGTTCGCTTCGGCCTGACCTCGGAAGCCGGCCTCAACGACGCCCTGGCCTTCCCCTTCGTGCACCTGGCCATCCTCGCCGCGGCGGGCGGTCTGGCCTCCACCGGCGCACTGACGGACTGGGTCGCCGTCAAGGTGGCGTGGAAGCTGCTGGCCGGGGCGGGCGTGGGCTTCGTCGTCGGTCGGGCCTTCGCCTTCCTGCTGTTCCACAACGCCCGGGCGGGCGGCACCCGATTCGGCGACGGCCTCGTGGCCCTGGCCGCGACCCTGCTCGCCTACACGGCGACCGAACTGGCCCACGGCTACGGCTTCCTCGCCGTCTTCATCTGCGCCCTGACCATCCGCTCCGGCGAACGGGACCACGTCTTCCATCAGGAGATGCACGACTTCTCCGACCAGATCGAGCGGTTGCTGATCATGCTGCTGCTGGTGCTGTTCGGCGGGGCGCTGTCCAACGGCCTGCTGGACGCCCTGACCTGGACCGACGCCCTGGTCGGCCTGGCGGTGGTGTTCGTGGTGCGGCCGGTCGCGGGCCTGGTCGCGATGCTCGGCTCCGGCCACCCGATGCGCGAGCGGCTTCTGCTGGCCTTTCTCGGCATCCGCGGCGTCGGCTCGGTCTATTATGTGGCTTACGCCATCAACCACGGCGACTTCGGCGACAGCGAGCGGCTGTGGGCCGTGGTCGGCTTCATCATCCTCGTCTCGATCCTCGTCCATGGCGTCACCGCCGCGCCCCTGCTCGAGCGGCTGGCCCGGCGGCGACGGGACGGGAACGACGCGGACTTTCGCGCGGACCCGGCCCCTGCTACCCAGCCGGACACACGACCGCCCGCAGCCGCGCCTCCGCGCGCCGGGCCCAGGCAAGGAGACTGACCATGGCGAGCGCCGAAGGCTGGAACATGCCCACCGGAACCCTGATGCAAGGCAAGAAGGGCCTGATCATGGGGGTTGCGAACAGCAACTCCATCGCCTGGGGCATCGCCTCCCAGCTGGCGGCGCAGGGCGCCGAGCTGGCCTTCACCTATATGGGCGAGGGGCTGGAGCGCCGCGTGCGGCCGCTGGCCGAGAGCGTCGGTGCCAAACTGCTGATCCAGGCCGACGTCACCGACGACGCCTCGATGGACGCCGCCTTCGCCGAGCTGGAGAAGGCGTTCGGGACCATCGATTTCGTGGTCCACTCGGTCGCCTTCGCCAACAAGGACGAGCTGAAGGGCTCCTTCGTCGACAACACCACCCGCGACAGCTTCCTGCTGGCCATGAACATCTCGGCCTTCAGCTTCGTCGATGTCGCCAAGCGATCGGCCCGGCTGATGCCGAACGGCGGCTCGATGATCACCCTGACCTACCTCGGCTCCGAGCGGGTCATTCCCAACTACAACACCATGGGCGTGGCCAAGGCGGCGCTGGAGGCGGCGACCCGCTACATCGCCCGCGACCTCGGCCCGAAGAACATCCGCGTCAACGCCATCTCGGCCGGGGCCATGCGCACCCTGTCGCTGGCCGGCATCGCCGGCGGGCGCGGCCTGCATTCGAAGAGCGCCCAGTTCTCGTTGATCAAGGAAGAGACCTCGATGGAAGGCGTCGCGGGCTGCGCCCTGTGGCTGTGCTCCGACCTCGGCCGCTCGACCACCGGCGAGGTGGTCCACGTCGACGCCGGCTTCCACGCGGTGGGCCTGCCGGAAGACGTCGAGGGCTGACCCCTACCGCCCCAGCGCCGCCCGCTGCATCGCGAACAGTTCCGCGCAGCCGCCTTCGGCCAGCTGGAACAGCCGGTCGAACTCGGCGCGGGTGAAGCCGCGCTTTTCGCCCGTGGCCTGGATCTCGACGATGGTCCCCGAGCCGGTCAGGACGAAGTTGGAGTCGGCCTCGGCGGTGGAATCCTCCTCGTAGTCGAGGTCCAGCACCGGCTGGTCGTTGCACACGCCGCAGCTGATCGCCGCGACCTGGTCGAGGATCGGATCGGCCTTCAGCACGCCCTCGGCGCGCAGGTAGTCGAAGGCCGAAGCCATGGCCACCCAGGCGCCCGTGATCGCCGCCGTGCGGGTGCCGCCGTCCGCCTGGACCACATCGCAGTCCAGCACCACCTGCCGCTCGCCCAGCGCCTTGAGGTCGACCACAGCGCGCAGCGAGCGGCCGATCAGGCGCTGGATCTCCTGCGTCCGGCCGGTCTGCTTGCCCGAGGCGGCCTCGCGCCGGCCGCGGGTGTGGGTGGCGCGGGGCAACATGCCGTATTCCGCCGTCACCCAGCCCTGACCCTTGCCGCGCATCCAGCCCGGGACGTTCTCCTCGACCGAGGCCGTCACCAGCACCTTCGTATGACCGAAGGTCACCAGGCAGGAGCCCTCCGCGTAGCGGTTGACGCCCGTTTCCAGCGTCACGGCGCGGAGCTGTTCGGGGGCGCGGTCGGAGGGGCGGGCGGCGGTCATGGCGGATTTCCTTGGAAGCGGTCGCGGCGCTGCTTATCCTGAAACCGTGAGCCTGTATTCCCCCCTGCCCGCGCCTTCGGCCGTCCGGCTGCGCCCTGCGACGGTCGACGACGCCGACCTGCTGGCCGGCTGGGACCGCGAGCCGCACGTCATCGCCTGCTCGACCGACGACCCGGACGCGGACATCGCCTTCGGCGGCATCGAATGGCGCGAGGAGCTGTCGGACCCGTCTGAGGTCAGCTTCTACCGCATCGCCGAGCTCGCCCAGGACGGCGTCTGGCGCCCCATCGGCGTCATGCAGGTCATCGACCCTCACCTCGAACCGACCCACTACTGGGGCGAGATCGAACCGAACCTGCGGGCGCTGGACATCTGGATCGGCCCGAAGGACGCGCTCGGCCACGGCTACGGCACGCGGATGATGACCCTCGCCATCGACGACTGCTTCGCCGATCCGAAAGTCACGGCCATCGTCATCGACCCGCTGGCCTCCAACACCGACGCGCACCGCTTCTACCAGCGGCTGGGCTTCGAACCGGTCGGGCGGCGGATGTTCGACGCGGACGACTGCCTGGTGCACCGGCTGTCCCGCCAACGGTGGGAGGCGCGATCATGACCAGCTTCGCCGGCGCCCCCTTCGGCGGGCCCTCCCTGAGCCTGCCCGCCCTCGACGAGCGCGCCCGCGACATCTTCCGCCGCATCGTCGAGACCTATCTGCAGACCGGGGAGCCGGTCGGGTCGCGGACCCTGTCGCTGACCGGCGTGGCCCTGTCGCCGGCCTCGATCCGCAACACCATGCAGGACCTGACCCTGGCGGGCCTGCTCGGCTCGCCGCACACCTCGGCCGGGCGGATCCCGACCCACGCCGGCCTGCGCCTGTTCGTCGACGGCCTGCTCGAGATCGGCGACGTCGGGGCCGAGGAGCGGCGCGAGATCGACGCCCGCCTGGCCGGCAGCGGGCGCAATTTCGAGGAGGCGTTGAACGAGGCGTCGTCCCTGCTCTCCGGTCTCGCCGGCGGGGCCAGCATCGTGGCCAGCCCGATCCGCGAGGCCGGGGTCAAACACGTCGAGTTCGTGGCGCTCGGCCACGACCAGGCCCTCGCCGTACTGGTCGCCGACGACGGCACGGTCGAGAACCGGTTGATGCCGCTCAAGGCCGGAGTCACCCCCTCGACCCTGACCGAGGCGTCGAACTTCCTCAACGCCCGGCTGAAGGGCCGCCCGCTGCACGAGGCGCGCACCGAGATGCGCACCGAGCTGGACGCCGCCCGCCGCGAGCTGAACGCCGCCGCCGCCCGGCTGGTCGAGGACGGTCTGGCCGCCTGGTCCGGCGGGGCCGAGCGCGAGCGGGCCCTGATCGTGCGCGGCCGGGCCAACCTGCTGCACGACCGCGAGACGGTCGAGGACCTGGAGCGGGTCCGGGTCCTGTTCGACGACCTCGAGCAGAAGGAGCAGCTGATCGGCCTGCTGGACGGGGTGTCCACGGCCCAGGGCGTGCGCATCTTCATCGGCGCGGAAACCAGACTCTTTTCGCTTTCGGGTTCCGCCGTGATCGCGGCGCCCTATATGACGGGCCGCCAGCGGGTGCTGGGCGCCATTGGCGTCATCGGCCCCGCGAGACTGAACTACGCCCGTGTCATACCGTTGGTGGACTACACCGCCCGGGTGCTGGGCCGGATTCTGGACGGACAAGAGACTTGAGCGACATTCACGACGACACCCCGACCTCCGAGGAACTGGCCGCCGATATCGGTGAGACCGAGGGCTTTGACGCCGAGCAGGACGACGGCCTCGGACCGATCGACGCCCTGATCGCCGAGCGCGACCAGTGGAAGGACCGCGCCCTGCGCGCCGTGGCCGAGGCCGAGAACACGAAGAAGCGCGCCGAGACCCAGTCCAACGACGCCCGCGCCTACGCCATCCAGCGCTTCGCCCGCGATCTGCTGGGCGTGGCCGACACGCTCGAGCGCGCCCTCGCGGCCGAGCTGGGCGGCAGCCAGGACCCGGCCGTGGCCAATCTGGTCAAGGGGCTGGAGCTGACCCACAAGTCGCTGCTGTCGGCCTTCGAGGCCAACAATCTGAAACGCGTCGCCCCCGAGCCGGGCGAGGCCTTCGATCCGCACCTGCACCAGGCCATGATGGAGCAGCCGTCCGACACGGTTCAGGGCGGTCAGGTGCTGCAGACCCTGCAGGCCGGCTACGCCCTGTTCGGCCGCACCGTGCGCCCGGCCATGGTCGTGGTCGCCGCCAAGGGCTCCGGCGCCGCGGCGGGCAATGCGGCCTACGCCAAGGCTTCGGGCGAGGGCGACGGCGGCAATTTCGACGAGAAGGCGTGACCGTCTCCTCCCCGTTCGCGCTTGCGAATGGGGAGGGGGACCGCAAAGCGGTGGAGGGGCTCTTTCCGAGCGCTCCGCCGGCGACCCCTCCGTCACGGCGCAAAGACGCGCCGCGCCACCTCCCCATCGCTGCGCGACGGGGAGGAGACGGTCAGCCCTTCAGCCGCCGCTCGAACAGCGCCAGCAGCTTCGCCCAGCCGTCCTGCGCGGCGTCCGGGGTATAGCTGTCGCGATAGTCGGCGTGGAAGCCGTGCGGCGCGCCCGGATAGACCACGATCCCGCTTTCGGTCTGTCCGGCGCGCTGCAGGGCGCTGCGCATGGCCTCGACGCTGGCCAGCGGTATGCCCCGGTCGGCCTCGCCGTACAGGCCCAGCACCGGCGCCTTGAGATCGTCGGCCAACTCCACCGGCCACGGCTCGCCGAGGGCGATCCGGTCCGGCCTCGCGCTTTCCGGCGGGGCAAGGCGGCCATACCAGGCCACGCCCGCGTCGATGGCGGCGAACCGCGCCGCCGCCTGCCACACCACCTTGCCGCCCCAGCACCAGCCGGTGATCCCGACGCGCTCGGCGTTGGCCCACAGCTGCTGGCTGGCCCAGTCGAGGGTGGCGGCGACGTCGCCCATGACCTGTTCGTATCCCGCCTCGGCCACGATCGCCTGCACCCGCGCCATGTCCGCCAGCGGGGCGGGGTCCTCGACCCGGTTGAAGAAGGCCGGCGCGATGGCGGCGTAGCCGGCCTTGGCCAGCCGGCGGCAGATGTCGCGGATGTACTCGTGCACGCCGAAAATCTCGGACACGACGATCACCACGGGAAAGGGCCCGGCGCCGGTCGGCCGAGCCGCATAGATCGGCAGGTCGAAGCCGTCCGGGGCGGGGATGGTTGTGGTCTCGAGGGTCAGATCATCGTCGTCGGTGGTGATCGGCGCAGCCTGGGCCGCCAGCGCGGCGGGCGCATAGCCGGCGAAGAACAGCCCGCCCAGACCGCCCGCGGCGAGGGCGCGGCGGCTGAAGCGGAAATCGTCGGCCTGCGGACCTTCGGGACGGATCAGATCTGGCATGGGACCTCCAGCTCGGGAAAGCGGGACAGTGCCGTGGGCGCCCCGGGGCGTCGAGTCACGATTGCCGTGAGGCTCAGGCCGCCCGCCGCAGGGTCAGGTTGAGCCGTCCGCCGCCCGGGATCAGGTTCGAGGAGCCCGCCAGCACCCGGTCGATCCCGTGCCGCGCCAGCCTTGCAGGCCCGGTCAGGGCGCAGACGTCGCCGGAAGCCAGCCGCACCGACCGCGTCGGCCCGCCCTCCGCCGCCCCGATCCGGAACACCGCGGTATCGCCCAGCGACACCGACAGCACCGGCGCGGCCCTGTCCGCCTCGTCGAGGTCCTGATGCAGGCCCATCCGGGCGCCTTCGCCATAGAGGTTGACCAGACAGGCGTCCGGCGGCTCCGGCCAGCCGGTCAGTTCGCTCCACAGCTCCAGCAGCCGCTCCGGCATCGGCGGCCACGGCGCGCCGGGCGGTCCGAGACCCAGCCCAGCGGCCCCAGATTGCTCATCTCGACCGAGAACGGCCGCCCGCTCCGGGTCGTCGGCCGGTAGAAGGGCGCCGCCTCGACCGCTTCCATCACCTCGTCGCGCAGCGCGGCCTGTTCATCGGGCGACAGGGCCCCCGGCCAGAGGCGGAATCCCTCCAGCCCGGTCTCGATCTCGCGCCGGATCACGCTCAGCGGGTCAGGTAGTAGTCGGCGATGCGGCAGACGTTGATGTTCTCGCGCAGCAGCGTCTGCCCGCCCGCGAGTTCGGCCCGCAGGTCGTAGAGGCAACCGCCGGCCCCGGCGTCGATCGTCACCGGCACGCTGGCTCCGGTCGCCACCGCGGTTCCGGCCAGCAGGTCCGGGCCGAACTCGCCCGTCCGCACGTCGGCGGCCTGCAGCTTCTGCAAGGCCGCGCCGGTCTGGTTGTGGATGCGGACCCGCCGGTTCTGGCCGTCGCTCGACTGGCCCCAGGACGCCGGGGCGGCCGCCGTGAATCCGGCGAGGCCGAGCGAGGCGGCGATAACGGCGGCGATGATTGGTCTGCGGGCGATCATGGCCCCCTCCCTGACTGGCCCCATCCCGCGTCGGGGCAGGGGCCGTGGCGCCCATTATATGCCGTTGCGCGCTTCGTGACACACCTGACGGAGACTGACGCTGAATCGCGATCAGGCCTTGCGGGCAGGGCCCAGTTTCCCATATCGGCGACAGCCGTCGGAAAACCCCGCAGACCGTGGGGCTTTGCGCCGGAACCGTACAATTGACCCAAGACCCTGACACCGGGGGCGGTCACGCGCGGCGCTTCGCTCTAAAAGGCCGCCGCACCGCCCGCTGAAATGGAGTGAAAGACCAACACATGGCCAAGATCATCGGCATCGACCTGGGCACCACCAACTCGTGCGTCGCCGTCATGGACGGCAAGAACCCCAAGGTCATCGAGAACGCGGAAGGCAACCGCACGACCCCGTCGGTCGTGGCCATCCAGGACAATGGCGAGGTGCTGGTCGGCCAGCCCGCCAAGCGTCAGGCCGTGACCAACCCCACCAACACCTTCTTCGCCATCAAGCGCCTGATCGGCCGCGCCTTCACGGACCCCGTGGTGGCGAAGGACAAGGGCATGGTGCCCTACGAGATCGTCAAGGGCCCGACCGGCGACGCCTGGGTCAAGGCCCACGGCAAGGACTATTCGCCCCAGCAGGTCTCGGCCTACACCCTCGGCAAGATGAAGGAGGCCGCGGAGGCCTACCTCGGTGAAACCGTCACCCAGGCCGTCATCACCGTCCCCGCCTATTTCAACGACGCCCAGCGTCAGGCCACCAAGGACGCCGGCAAGATCGCCGGCCTCGAGGTGCTGCGCATCATCAACGAGCCGACCGCGGCCGCCCTGGCCTACGGCCTCGACAAGGCCGAGGGCCAGAAGATCGCCGTCTACGACCTCGGCGGCGGCACCTTCGACGTCTCGATCCTCGAGATCGGCGACGGCGTGTTCGAGGTGAAGTCGACCAACGGAGACACCTTCCTCGGCGGCGAGGACTTCGACCTGCGCCTCGTCGACTACCTGGCCGACGAGTTCAAGAAGGAGCAGGGCGTCGACCTGCGCTCGGACAAGCTGGCCCTGCAGCGCCTCAAGGAAGAGGCCGAAAAGGCCAAGAAGGAGATCAGCTCCACGACCCAGTACGAGGTCAACCTGCCGTTCATCACCATGAACGCCTCGGGTCCGCTGCACCTCAACATCAAGCTGTCGCGCGCCAAGCTGGAGGCCTTGGTCGAGGACCTCGTCGCCCGCACCATCGAGCCGTGCCAGAAGGCCCTCAAGGACGCCGGCCTCAAGGCCTCGGACATCGACGAGGTGGTGCTGGTCGGCGGCATGACCCGCATGCCCAAGGTGCAGGAGGCCGTGAAGGCCTTCTTCGGCAAGGAGCCGCACAAGGGCGTCAACCCGGACGAGGTCGTGGCGCTCGGCGCCGCGGTCCAGGCCGGCGTGCTGCAGGGCGACGTCAAGGACGTGCTGCTGCTCGACGTGACCCCGCTGACCCTGGGCATCGAGACGCTGGGCGGCGTGTTCACCCCGCTGATCGAGCGCAACACCACCATCCCGACCAAGAAGAGCCAGACCTTCTCGACCGCCGACGACAACCAGTCGGCCGTGACCATCCGGGTCTTCCAGGGCGAGCGGCCGATGGCGGCCGACAACAAGATCCTCGGCCAGTTCGACCTGATGGGCATTCCGCCGGCCCCGCGCGGCATGCCGCAGATCGAGGTCGCCTTCGACATCGACGCCAACGGCATCGTCCACGTCACCGCCAAGGACAAGGCGACCAACAAGGAACAGTCGATCCGCATCCAGGCCAACGGCGGCCTGTCGGACGACGACATCGAGAAGATGGTCAAGGAAGCCGAGGCCAACGCCGCGGCCGACAAGGCCCGCAAGGACCTGGTCGAGGCCCAGAATTCGGCCGACAGCCTGATCCACTCGACCGAGAAGGCCATGTCCGAGCACGGCGACAAGATCGACGAGGCCGGCAAGACCGCCATCGAGGCCGCCATCGCGGACCTGAAGACGGCCAAGGACGGCGCGGACGCGGACGCCATCCGCGAGAAGACCAACACCCTGGCCCAGGCCTCGATGAAGCTGGGCGAGGCCATGTACGCGGCCTCGCAGGGGTCGGGCGACGGCGACGCCGCCGAGGCCCCGGCCGACGACGGCGTGGTCGACGCGGAGTTCGAGGAAGTCTCCCCGGACGCCGAGGCCGGCGACGAGAAGAAGAGCGCGTAAGCCACAGGCTCCGCGCAATCGCTACGGCCCCGCTTGTCACCCGACGGGCGGGGCCGTTTCATAAAACTTGCATCAGTCGGCCGGGCGCCCATGTCAGCCCGGTCAGCCCTTCCGGTCAGCGGCCCATAGAGGCGGCGGCGGGAACGGCAGGTAAGAGGACGAACGCCAGATGGCGACGCGTGACTATTACGAGGTTCTGGGCGTCGAGCGGACCATCGACGCCGCCGGGCTGAAATCCGCCTACCGCAAGCTGGCCATGCAGCACCATCCCGACCGCAACGGCGGGTGCGATGAGTCCATGGCCCGCTTCAAGGAGATTTCCGAGGCCTACAGCGTCCTCTCGGACGAGCAGAAGCGCGCCGCTTACGACCGCTTCGGCCACGCCGGCGTCAACGGCGGCGGCGGCGGCAATCCGTTCGGCCAGGGTCAGGGCTTCGCCGACGTCAACGACATCTTCTCCCAGGTCTTCGGCGACGCCTTCGGGGACGTCTTCGGCGGTCGGCAGGGCGGCGGCGCCCGCCAGCACGGACCCCGGCGCGGCTCGGACCTGCGCTACGACCTCGAGATCACCCTCGAGCAGGCCTACAAGGGCGCCGACGTCGAGATATCGGTGCCGACCACCGCCACCTGCGAGACCTGCGAAGGCTCCGGGGCCAAGAAGGGCACCAAGCCGACCACCTGCACCACCTGCCAGGGCGCCGGCCGCGTGCGCTCGGCCAACGGCTTCTTCCAGGTCGAGCGGACCTGCCCGCGCTGCGGCGGCCACGGCCAGATGATCGCCGAACCGTGCACCACCTGTCACGGTCACGGCCAGGTGCGCAAGAACCGCAAGCTGCAACTGAAAGTCCCCGCCGGCGTCGATGACGGCTCGCGCATCCGCCTGTCGGGCGAGGGCGACGCCGGCCAGCGCGGCGGCCCGCGCGGCGACCTCTACGTCTTCCTGTCGGTGACCCCGCACGAGCTGTTCGAGCGCGACAACCTCGACCTGCTGGTCACCGTGCCCGTGCCCATGACCACCGCGGCGCTGGGCGGCGAAATCGACGCCCCCTGCCTGGTGTCCGAAGCCTGCGACGGCCGCTGCAAGGCGCCGGTGACCGTCCCGGCGGGCGCCCAGACCGGCCGCACCGTGCGCATCAAGGGCAAGGGCATGCCGCACCTGAACGGCCGCCAGCGCGGCGATCTGGTGGTCGAGCTGTTCGTCGAGACCCCGACCGACCTGACCGCGCGCCAGAAGGAGTTGCTCGAGGAGCTGGGCGCCTCGCTGGGCGACACCCAGACGCCGCGCAACTCGTCGTTCGCCGGCAAGGCCAAGCGCTTCTGGGCCGACATCCTCGGGGCCGAGCCCGGGGCGCGGGAAACGGCCCAGTGAATCCTGCCGGGGGGCATCCGATGAGCGCCATCTTCCACGCCGGCATCTCCGGCGCCCGGGGCCGTATGGGCCGCGCCGTTTCGGCCGTGCTGGACGCGCGCGAGGACGTCGTCGTCGCCGCCCGCTTCGACCGCGGCGAGACTCCCGACCTGTCGCTGTGCGACGTGATCATCGACTTCTCGACGCCCGAGGCCTCGGTCGAGCTGGCCCGCGCCAGCGCCGCGCGCGGCGGCCCCGCCCTGGTCATCGGCTCGACCGGTCTGAGCCCCGAACAGGACGCCGAGATCCTCAAGGCCGCCGGGACGGTCGCCATCGTCCGCAGCGGCAATTTCTCGCTCGGCGTCAACATCCTGATCGGCCTGGTCGAGCACGCCGCCCAGCGGCTGGATGCGCGCGACTGGGACATCGAGGTGCTCGAGACCCACCACCGGCGCAAGGCCGACGCGCCCTCGGGGACCGCCCTGATGCTCGGCGAGGCCGCCGCCAGCGGGCGGGGCGAGGATCTGGCCGACGTGCGCAGCGCCCCGTACGACGGCCTCACCGGCGAACGCCAGAGCGGCCGCATCGGCTTCGCGTCCCTGCGCGCCGGCGGGGTGATCGGCGAGCACACCGTGCTGTTCGCCTCGGACGACGAGACCCTGACCCTGAGCCATTCGGCCATCGACCGGTCCCTGTTCGCCAGGGGCGCCGTCGTCGCCGCCGCCTGGGTCCGCAACCGCAAGCCCGGCCTCTACGACATGCAGGACGTGCTGGGGTTCCGGCAGGCCTGACGCCCGGCAGGCTCATGCCTGCCTGTGGCGCTATCGCGCGCCGCGCGGCGACCCGCTGCTTGAGCGCGATCCCGGGCCCTTCCAATCAACCTGCGCGAAGCGCCAGGCCGCGTCGGGTCGACAGGGCGGAGCCCTGTGACCGCGGCCCCCCGAAAAGCTGAGGGCCTCGGGTCCTCAGTGCGCGGCTCTGCGGCGACCGTGGCCGCCGCCGGTGACCAGCGACTTGATCAGGAAGAACACGGCGATGACGATCGCATAGCCCAGGAACAGGGCCAGCACCGACATCCAGAATCCCAGCGTCAACAGGTCCGGCAGGACGAAGGCCGCGCCGTCCAGCACCGGCCGGATCACCCCGATGGCCACATGCACCAGGGCCGCGCCGAGCGCCGTGGCCCACAACCGGCTCCACGCCGGCATCAGCAGGGCCGCAATGATGGCGATCAGCAGCCCCATGACCTGGTTGACGCCATCGAACCCGCCCTGGGCCAGACCGAACACGCCGCCCAGGAACGCACAGACCGAATCGAACAGGGACTCCATACGCCGACCTCCGTTTTATCCCGGCCAGCTTGGCCGTGCGGCAGGGTTAACGCCGCTCGCGGCGAATGGCTCCGCTTACCGTCCGGTCGAGCCGAAGCCGCCGGCGCCGCGCGCCGTCTCGTCCAGCGCCTCGACCTCGACCAGGGCCGCCTGTTCGCAGCGGGCGACGACCAGCTGGGCGATACGTTCGCCGCGCCGGATGACGAACGGCTCCTGCCCCAGGTTGGCGAGGATCACCCCGACCTCGCCGCGATAGTCGCTGTCGATCGTGCCCGGCGAGTTCAGGCAGGTCAGCCCGTGCTTCAGCGCCAGCCCCGAGCGCGGCCGCACCTGGGCCTCATAGCCCGGCTCCAGCGCGATCTTCAGACCGGTGGGCACCAGCGCCCGCGCGCCGGGCGCGAGGATCATCGGCGTCTCGTCCGCCACCGCCGCGCGCAGGTCCATCCCGGCCGAGCCCGAGGTTTCGTAGGCGGGCAGCGGCAGGCCCTCGGCATGCGGCAGGCGTTCGACGCGGAGGGTCGTCATGGCGTGGCGTGATCCCGTGTGGAAGCCCGTCAGAGGGCGATGTCTCGTCTGCCGATCTTATCGCGCTTGTCGCCAGAGCGCTGTCCGGCGTGACGCGTCCGGAACGTCCTTGTGGACAAGCTGTGGAAAACGGAACCGCTCAGGCGAAATGGCCGGCGATCCGGGCGGCCAGCTTGCGGGCCACGCCGGTCTTGGGCTGGCGCGGCCAGCTCTCGGCCCCGCCCTCGCGCGTGAACAGCGTCACCGCATTGTCCCCGGATCCGAACACGTCGCCGGACACGTCGTTGCCGACGATCCAGTCGCAGCCCTTGCGCGACAGCTTGGCCCGGGCGTTGGCCACCAGATCGGCGGTTTCCGCGGCAAAGCCGATAACCAGCGTCGGCCGGGTCTTCCCCGGCGCCGACACGCCCGCGAGGATGTCCGGATTCTCGATCAGGGCCAGCGACGGCGGGCCGCCCGGAGCCTTCTTGATCTTGCCCGAGGCCACGCCGTCCACCCGCCAGTCCGCCACGGCGGCGCTCATCACCGCGATGTCGGCCGGCAGCGCCGCCTGGACGGCGGCCTGCATCTCGCGCGCCGTCTCTACCCACACCCGCTCGACGCCGACCGGGGCGGGCAGGGCGACCGGCCCGGAGACCAGCGTCACCCGCGCGCCCAACGCGGCCAGCGCTTCGGCGATGGCGTAGCCCTGTTTGCCGCTGGAGCGGTTGGTGAGGCCCCGCACCGGATCGATCGGCTCGAAGGTCGGTCCGGCCGTGACCACCGCGTGGCGCCCCGCCAGGGGCCGACCGTCGGGCCCGGCCAGCAATCCCTCGATGGCGCCGAGGATCGCCGCCGGCTCGGCCATGCGGCCCGGCCCGAACTCACCGCAGGCCATCTCGCCCTCGTCCGGCCCGACCACCGCGACGCCGTGGAAGCCGTCGAAGCCCTCGAGCCGTTCGACATTGGCCTGCACCGCCGGGTGCAGCCACATCCGCACGTTCATCGCCGGGGCCAGAAGCACCCGCTTGTCCGTGGCCAGCAGGGTCGTCGAGGCCAGGTCGTCGGCCAGCCCGTTGGCGGCCTTGGCGATCAGGCCCGCCGTGGCCGGCGCGACCACCACCAGGTCGGCCCAGCGCGACAGCTCGATATGGCCCATCGCCGTCTCGTCCTCGGGCATGAACAGCGCCTGTCGCACCGGATGGCCGGTCAGGGCGGCCAGCGACATGGGGGTGACGAACTCCGCCCCGGCGGCGGTCAGGACGCTCATCACCTCGGCGCCGGCCTTTTTCAGCAGACGCACCAGCTCCAGCGCCTTGTAGGCGGCGATGCCGCCGCCGACGATCAGCAGGATCTTCCGTCCGGACAGCGGGGCTGGGGTCATGGCCCTGATCTAGCGATGCGGCCCGCCGGCGTCGAGGGAGGCGCGGCCAAACAAGAACATTGCAAGAACAATATACCATCGTTATGGTAGTGTCCGCAGGTTCAGACCATTGGAGGGTGTGATGATCGGCACGGATGCGAGGACGGCGTGGGCGGCCGGAGCGGCGGTGGCGCTGCTGGGACTGTCCGGGTGCGGCAACGGCGGCTCGGCGGTCGAGACGCGGGACCGGGCGGCCGAAGGGACGGAGGCGGTGCTGACCTCGGCGGCAGGGGCTCCGGCGCAGGCCGCGGAGATCGCCCGCGACAAGGCGGCGCCGGCCCTGACCGCCAACCGGCGCGAAACGGTCGACGCCAAGGTCGCGCGGCTGTTCGAACGCAACGGCGCCGATTTCGACGCGGTCTCGGCCGAGGACTATCTGGCCAAGGTGCGGGCCTTCACCACGCGGCCCCCGGCGGGCGCCGAGCGGGTCGAACGGGCCAACGGCGACGTGCTGCTCTACCAGGCCTCGACCAACACCTTCGCCGTGGTGTCGCGCGACGGCGTGGCCAAGACCATGTTCAAGCCGCGCGAGGGCGCCGCCTACTGGGCCGAACAGAAGGCGGCCGCACCCGGCTTCGGGCGGCGGTCGCGGTCAGGGGAGTAGGGCGGACGCGCCTCTCAGGCCTCGTCGGCGTCCCGGCGGTCGGCCATGTCCCGGACCAGCTCCAGCGCCAGCTTCTGCTGCCGGGTGGACAGATGGGGCGCCAGGCGGCTGATCTCGATGGTGTAGCGGGTGGCCGGAAAATCGTGGTCGAAGGTCCCGCCGCCCTCCGCCATGCCGGCGGCCTGGGCGCCGTTGAGGCCCTCGAAGAAATAGCCGATGTCGACCTTGAAGAAGCGGGCGATGTCCCAGAGCTTGGACGCCGAGATGCGGTTCGCGCCCTTTTCGTATTTCTGGATTTGCTGGAAGGTCAGACCCAGGGCGCGACCGAGATCGCTCTGGTTATAGCCGAGCGCCAGCCGTTTCTCGCACACCCGGCGGCCCACATGCCGATCCACGGGATGGGGTCCATCCTCGCCCTTGCCTCTGGCCATTTCTCGTTTTGCCCTTTTGTGGGTGAAGCTCGCTCTGAATGCGCCAGCTTGGGCCCGCTGTCACGGAAAAACACCCGGTTCAAGGTCAACATGCAATGTATGGTTGCGCCGCCGTTTGGGGTCCGCACCGACCACGGGAAAATCGCCCGATTGAGGATGGAATCAGGGCTGCGGACGGGCCCGGAACCGCCCCGCCACGGCCGGGAGGAGCGCCAGGATCAGGCCGAGACCGAACAGCAGGTCGCCGAGCCGGCCATAGATCGTCGCCGCGGCCGGCGCCGGCAGACGGGCGTCGATCACGCCGCTTTCACCCGGCTCCAGCCGCTGGTCGCCGACGACCCGGCCCCACGGATCGATCATCGCCGAGACCCCGGTCGGGGTCGATCGCACCACCGGCAGCCCCGTCTCGATGGCCCGATAGCTGGCCAGGTTGAGGTGTTGCAACGGCCCTGAGGTCCGCCCGAACCAGGCGTCATTGGAGATGTTGACGATCCAGCGCGGCCGCGCCGCGCCGCCGGGCGTGAACCCCGGATACAGGCTCTCGTAGCAGATCAGCGGCTGCACCGACGGCAGGCCGGGAATGTCGATCGGCGCGGGCAGCGGACCGGCGCTGAAATCCAGCGGCATATGGGTCAGGCTGCGCACGCCCAGCGAGCCCAGCAGGCCGCCGGCGGGCAGGTATTCGCCGAACGGCACCAGCCGGTATTTGTCATAGGTGGCGGTGATCCTCAGACCCTCGCCGCCCTCGTCGGTCAGCGCCAGCAGGCTGTTGTAGTAATACGCGCCGTCCGGCGCGGCCGGATTGGCCACCCCCCGGCCGAGCCCGAGGATCAGGGTCTGGCCCGGCTGCACCGCCCGGGCGATGGCCGCCGCATCCGGCGAGCCGGCCGCGAACACCTGGTTGGCCGAGGCGGGCAGGGCTCCCTCCGGCCAGATGACGACGTCGGGAATCACGGCGCCGGGCCGCGCGGTCAGGTTCACATAGCGGTCGACGATGCCGCGATAGGCCTCGGGCGTCCATTTCGACTCCTGCGCCACGTCGGCCTGGACGATGCGCACCACCGTGTCGGTCAGGGCCAGGCGCGCGCCCGACAACCGCACCGCGCCGACGACGACCAGGGCCCCCAACGCCACGGCGCCGAGAGCGGCCGCGCCGAGGCGGGCCTTGCGCGGCCCGGCCGCCGCCAGCGGACCAAAGGCGGAGACCGCCGCCACCGTCACCAGGCCGAGGCCATAGACCCCGACCACCGAGGCGAACTGCGACGCGGCCGAACCGGCCTCCCAGCTGGCTCCCGCCGGGTTCCACGGGAAGCCGGTCAGCACGTGGCCGCGCAGCCATTCCAGCAGGCAGAACAGGGCGGCGTAGACCAGCACCCGTCCCACGCCGCCCGGGTTGAACCGGCGATAGAAGGCCGTCGCCGTTCCCCAGAACAGGCCCAGGCCGATCGGCAGCAGCGAGGCCGCGAACGGCGCCATCCACGCCTGGGCCGGATTGACCAGGAAGGCCTCCGCCACCCACCAGCAGCTGATGAAGAAATAGGCGAAGCCGGCCAGCCAGCCCATCCAGAAGCCGCCGCGCGTGGTCGCCGACCGCTCGGCCAGCAGCATCAGCAGCGGATAGCCCAGCAGGCCCGGCAGGAGTCCGAACGGCGGATGGGCCAGGGCCGCGCCCGCACCGGCGAGCAGCGCCAGGGCGATGCGGCCGAAGCGCAGGATCAGGCGGTCGCGGCGGACGGCGGGGTCAAGCTTGAACATCGGCCCTGTATGGGTCGGCGACGCCCAGACTGGCAAGGATGCTCCGCTCCTCGGCCTCCATCTCCTCCGCCTCGGCCTCGGCCTCGTGGTCGCGGCCCAGCAGATGCAGCACGCCGTGGACGGTCAGGTGCGACAGATGATCGGCGAGGGTCTTGCCCTGCGCTTCCGCCTCGGTCGCGCAGACCCCGAAGGCCAGCACGAGGTCGCCGAGGTGCGGCGCGCGCCCCGGAAGCGTCATCTCCGCCGCCGGGAAGGACAGCACATTGGTCGGCCGGTCCTTGTCGCGGAAGCGCGCGTTGAGCTCCCGCACCGTCGCGTCGTCGGTCAGCAGCACCACTACGTCGCCCTCGACGGCTCCAAGGGCGGCGGTCGCCGCCCGCGCGGCCACGGCGGCGGGGTCCGGCAGGGCCGCCGTCCACGCCTCGTCCTCGATCTCGACCTCGATCATGCGTCCGGATCTTCCAGATCGGCGGCCGGGCGGTGCTTCGCCGCGTCGGCGTCGTAAGCGCGAACGATGCGCTCGACCATGGCGTGGCGGACCACGTCCTGAGCCTGGAAGGTCTGGATGGCCACGCCCTTGACCCCGTCGAGGATGCGCAGCGCGTGGCGCAGGCCGGAATCGCGCGGGTTCAGCAGATCGATCTGCGACGGATCGCCGGTGACCACCATCCGCGCGCCCTCGCCCAGACGGGTCAGCACCATCTTCATCTGCAGCCTCGAGGTGTTCTGGGCCTCGTCGACGATGATGAAGGCGTGGGCCAGGGTCCGGCCGCGCATGAAGGCGATCGGGGCCGCCTCGATCTCGCCCTTGTCGCGGCGCCGGCGCACGTCGTCGGGCCCGAGGATGTCGTTCAGCGCCTCCCAGATCGGCGCCAGATACGGGTCGACCTTCTCGTTCAGGTCGCCCGGCAGGAAGCCCAGCTTCTCGCCCGCCTCGACCGCCGGCCGGGTGATGACCAGCCGGTCGACCTGCCCCCGCCGCAGCAGCGAGGCGCCGTAGGCCGCCGCGAGGAACGTCTTGCCCGTCCCCGCCGGCCCGACCCCGAAGGTCAGTTCGCAGCGCGACAGCATGTCGAGATAGTTGGCCTGGGCCGCCGTCTTGGGCGCGATCGCCCCGCGCCGGCCGACCGGCAGGGCGATGGCGTTGGGCGCCACCGTCCCCTGCCCGTTCCGCGGCTGGGTCGCCGCCGCCCCCAGCGCCGTGCGCACATCGGCCTCGGTGATCATCGCGCCCGTATCGGCCCGCTCCGCCAGCGTCTGGATCACCCGCCTGGCCTGGGCCCGGTCGCGCGTCGAGCCGTTGATGGTCACCCCGCCCCCGGGGGCCTCGACCAGCACCTTGAACGCGTCCTCGATCAGGGCGACGTGGCGGCTGTGCGGACCCACGACGGCGCGCAGGGCGGCGTCGTCCAACGCCAGGAACTCACTCTCACGCGCCATGCACACTCCCAAGGCCGTCATCCTCGGGCTTGACCCGAGGATCAGAGGTGGTGCGCCGCGCAGAAGAAGGCGAGGCGCCCATCGCGGGTCGATCCGAACCACTCAGACGCGGACGGTCTGATCCTCGGGTCAAGCCCGAGGATGACGGCGGTGAGGAAAGGAGGCGGCCGGTCAAGGAATTCTGTTGTCCAGTCAGTATCTCCACCGGAACGATCTGCCCGATCAGATGATCCGCGTCATCGACATGAACCGACTGCAGGTAGGGCGAGCGGCCGACCGCCTGCGCCCCGTGCCGGCCCTTGCGCTCGAACAGCACCAGCATCGTCCGCCCCGCCTGCGCTTCGTTGAAGGCGGTCTGCTGTTCGGTCAGCAGGGTCTGCAGCGCATGCAGCCGCTCGCGGCTCACGGCGCCCGGAACCTGCGCCATCGTCGCCGCCGGCGTGCCGGGACGCGGCGAATACATGAAAGAGAAGGCCGAGGCGTATCCGACCTTCCGAACGAGATCCATCGTCTGCTCGAAGTCGGCGTCGGTCTCGCCCGGGAAGCCGACGATGAAGTCCCCCGACAGCGCCATGTCCGGCCGCGCCTCGCGGATGCGGTCGACCAGCTCCAGATATTTCGCCCGCCCATGCTTGCGGTTCATCAGCCTCAGGATGCGGTCCGAGCCCGACTGCACCGGCAGGTGCAGATAGGGCATCAGCGCCTCCAGCTCGGCGTGCGCCGCGATCAGCTCGTCCGACATGTCGTTGGGATGGCTGGTGGTGTAGCGGATGCGATCCAGCCCCGGAATCTCCGCCAGCGCATACGCCAGCCGCGCCAGGCTGGACGGCTTTCCATCCGGCCCTTCGCCGTCATAGGCGTTGACGTTCTGGCCCAGCAGGGTGACCTCGCGCACCCCCCGCGCCGCCAGCTCCCGCGCCTCGGCCAGCACGTGCGCAACGGGCCGCGACCACTCGGCGCCGCGGGTATAGGGCACCACGCAGAAGGTGCAGAATTTGTCGCAGCCCTCCTGCACGGTCAGGAAGGCGGTCACACCGTCGCCGCCGCGCGGGACCTGCAGGGCGTCGAACTTCTCGTTCGGCGCGAAGTCGGCCCCGATGCGCTCGCCCCGCGCCCGCGCGGTGCGGGTCAGCAGCTCGGGCAGCTGATGATAGGCCTGCGGCCCGACCACCAGATCGACCGCCGGCTGCCGCTTGATGATCTCCTCGCCCTCGGCCTGGGCGACGCAGCCGGCCACGGCGATGGTCATGGCTCCGGCCTTCGCCTCCTTCATCACCCTCAGCTTGCCGAGCTCCGAATAGACCTTCTCGGCCGCCTTCTCGCGGATGTGGCAGGTGTTGAGGATGACGAAGTCGGCGTCCTCGGCCGTATCGGTCGGCGCATATCCCAGCGGGCGCAGCACGTCGGCCATGCGCTCGGAGTCATAGACGTTCATCTGGCAGCCGTAGGTCTTGATGAACAGGCGCTTCGGCGCGGCGCCCGCCTCGTCCGTCCCGGGCGGCGAAACAACGGTTTCGGTCATGGATCGGCTTTTAAGGCCCTGGGGCGGTTCGCGCCATGCCCGGCGCCTAGGCGTCTTCGGAGTCCGGACGCGCCGCGCGGCGCTCGAACACCAGCCCCTCGCGCTTGGACGGCTCCGCGCCGGGGATCGGCTTGCCGTAGAGCTCGAGCTTGTGGCCGACCAGTTCGAAGCCCAGCCGCTCCGCGATCTCGGTCTTCAGCCGTTCGATCTCGGCGTCGAAGAATTCGATCACCTCGCCCGAGCGGGTGTCGATCAGGTGGTCGTGGTGATCGTCGCCCGCCTCTTCGTAGCGCGAACGCCCGTCGCCGAAGTCGTGCTTCTCGACGACCCCGGCCTCCTCGAACAGCCGAACGGTGCGATAGACGGTGGCGATCGAGATGTGCGGATCGATCGCCGAGGCGCGGCGGTACAGCTCCTCGACGTCGGGGTGGTCTTCGGCGCTGGACAGGACGCGGGCGATGACGCGCCGCTGCTCGGTCATGCGCATGCCGCGTTCGGCGCAGAGTTTCTCGATCCGGTCCATGGCGACAGGATAGGCGGGGTCGGCGGCCTAGGGAAGCCGGGCGGTCAAGTTGAGCGCCAGAAGCAGGGCGTCGCGCCGGCCGCCGTCCGCGGCGGCGTAGTATCCGGGCCGCCGTCCGGCCTCAGCAAAGCCCGCGCGGGCGTAGAGCGCCCGGGCCGCGGCGTTGTCCTCGGCGACCTCGAGAAACACCCGCCCGGCGCCCCTCGCCGCCGCCGCCAGCACCCCCTCGCCGACCAGTCGCGCGCCCTGTCCGCCGCGCCGCGCCGCCGGGCGCACGGCCAGGGTCAGGATCTCCGCCTCGTCGGCGACGGTCCGCATCAGGATGAATCCGTCCGACGCCTCGACCGCGAACACCCCGGTCTGGGCCAGCAGGTCCGCGAAGGCCGCCTCGCTCCACGGCGTCTCGCCGGGCCGGTCGAAGGCCTCGGCATGGATCGAGGCGAGCCGCGCGGGGGCCGTCATGGCGCGGGCGGCCGGGGCTGGCCGGGCAGGCGGGTCGGCGGCGTGGCGTCGGGCGCCCGCAGATAGAGCGGCCGCGGCGGGCTTTCGGCTGGATCGGCCGCCGCCGTCAGTCGGGCCAGCGCCTCCGGCGACGGACCGGCGAGGTCCAGGGCCGCCGCGCCCGGAACCTCGTCCGCGATCAGGGCCGCGCCGGAGCCGACCAGACGCGCGCCGTCGCCCAGCGCCAGCGCCCGATCCCGCACCGCCTCGATCGACAGGGCTTCGGCGGGCCCCTCCGCCACCCCGTCGCGCCAGAAGCGGGCATAGACCTGGCCCCGCCGCGCGTCGATCAGCGCCGCCGTGGCGGACACCGGCCCCGCCGAGGCGGCCAGGGCGTCGAGCGTCGAAATCCCGACCACCGGCCGGTCCAGCGCCGCGCCCAGGCCCTGGGCGAAGGCCAGGCCGACCCGCAGACCGGTGAACGACCCGGGACCGATGGTGACGCCGATCCGGTCGATCCCGTCGAACCCGCCCGCCTCGGCCACGGCGTCGCGGGCCATGCCGGCCAGCCGTTCCTGGTGGCCCTTGCTCATTGCTTCGGACCGCAGGCCCAACGGCCGCGCCGCCCAACCCTCGGCTCCGGCCTCGACCGCGAACACCCCGGCGCTGCACAGGCCCAGCGCCGTATCGACGACCAGCACCCTCACGACGCCGCTCCCGGGACGGCGGTCAGTCGCGGGCCAGCGCCCGCACGATGCGCGCCACCGCCTTGCGCAGGTCGCGGTCCTCGATCCGGGGCCAGGCCGCCGCCACGGCCCGGCCGTCCGGCGAGGCGGTGATATGGCGCAGCGCCTCCCAGCCGCTGTCGGCCGGCTGGCGCGCCGTCTCGACCGGCGGGAAGAAGGCGTCGACCGAGGTGGCCAGCACCGTCGCCACCCGGTGCAGCCGCGAGGCCGAGATGCGGTTCTGGCCGGTCTCGTATTTCTGGACCTGCTGGAAGCTGACGCCCAGCTGCTGCGCCAGCGCCGTCTGCGACAGGCCGAGGGCCGAGCGGCGCAGGCTGATCCGCGCGCCCACGAAGGCGTCCACCCGTTCCGGTCCGCCGGTCCTGCCCATGACCCCGCTCCCCCTGTTCAGGACGGAACCGTTTCATGGAAACGCCGATGTTGCAACCAAAACGTTTCATCTACACATCCAGCCGGGCCACGACCGCCGACACCTGACGGGTCTCCGCGCGGGCGATCCGTTCCTCGTCGCCGCGCACGCCGCGTACGAACAGGGCCTCGGGGTCGGCGTGGTCGTAGAGGCGCACCCGCACCTCGCCGTCGGCCATCTCGATGACGCAACCCTGAGCGCGGCGTGGCCAGCGTCCCGGCTCGTACTCCACCACCACGCCCGAGGCGGCCCAGGGCGCGAGGTCGTCGTTGGAGAGTTGCAGCCGCCGGGTCGTCGCGGCCGAGGCGGTGAAGGCCCGACCGCCGCTCTCCAGGCCGTGTGCGGGGGCGAGCCCGGGCGCGGCCGCCGCCGGGTCCAACTTCAGGGCCAGGGCCTCGGGCGTCGCCTCCAGGGCGGCGGTCAGCCGCCGCTGCACGTCAGGCCGGAACAGGCCCGGCCGCTTGCCGGCCTCGTAGAGGCCCCAGCCCTGGCTGGTCATGCCGACCCGCTCGCCGGCCTGGGCCTGGCTGAGCCCGCGCTCCTGGCGCAGGGCGGCGAGCGCCTCGCCGAGGCGCCGGGCGTCGCTGTCGCTCTCGAACCGGGGCATGGAGGGATGATGGCGCCGTCGCCGCCGCGAAGCGAGGACGGATTTGTTTCAGGGCGCTCAAGCAGCGAGCCGCCGCGCGGCGAGCGATAGCGCCCTGCTTAAATGACCTGCTCGACGCGGGTCACTTCCGGCACATAGTGTTTCATCATCTGCTCGACGCCGGCCTTCAGCGTGGCCGAGGACGAGGGGCAGCCGGCGCAGGCGCCGCGCATGCGCAGGCTCAGAACGCCGCTCTCCTCGTCGAAGGCGTCGAACAGGATGTCGCCGCCGTCCTGGGCCACGGCGGGACGGATGCGGCTGTCCAGCAGCTGCTTGATCTCGGCCACGATCTCGCTGTCCCCGGCGCCGGAGTCGGCGCCGTCGGCCTCGCCGTGGCGCATCAGCGGCGCGCCCGAGACGAAATGATCCATGATCGTCGCCAGGATCGGGGCCTTCATCCGGCTCCACTCCAGCCCGGCCGGGTCCCGCGTCACCGAGACGTAGTCGGCGCCGAAGAACACCCCGGCCACGCCTTCCAGCTGGAACAGCGCCTCGGCCAGCGGCGAGGCGGCCGCCTGGTCGATGCTGAGGAACTCGCGCGGCTCGGCCGAGACCTCGCGGCCCGGCAGGAATTTGAGCGCGTTGGGATTGGGCGTCGGTTCGGTCTGGATGAACATGGCCAGTAAGTGCGCCCGCCGACCGCCGGGTTCAAGGCGCCGCAACACCGCAGCCTTCGTCCCCCAAGGGGGGAAGGGGCCGCGCTCAAGCAGCGAGCCGCCGCGCGGCGAGCGATAGCGCCCTGGCGACTAAGCCAGATCCTCGATCTCTTTCTCCGTGAGCTCCCCCGGCACGATGGTGACCGGCAGCTTGCGCCCGGTGAAGCTCGCGCCCTGTTTGACCACGGCCCCGACCAGCGGCCCCGGCGCGTTCGAGCCCGCCGCCAGCACCAGGATCTTGATGTCGGGATCCTCGCCGACGACCTTGCGGATACAGGCCTGCGGATCGCCCCGCTCGATCAGCAGGATCGGGGTCGAGCCGGATCGCTCCGCCGCCTCGGCCGCCCAGGCGTTCAGCGTGGTCTCGGCCTCGGCCCGCGTCTGGCGTTCGATCTCCTCGCGCACGCCGGCCCAGTGGGCGTCCGGAGCCGCCGCCGGGATGATCCGCAACATGACCAGATGGCCGCCGGTCGAACGCGCCCGCCGCGCCGTATAGCGCAGCGCCGCCTCGAACTCCGGACTGTCGTCGACGACGACCAGGAATTTACGCGGCATCGGCGACCCTCTCCCTCAGCTCCGGCACGCTAGCAGATCGACGCGGTCCGCGCGAAGCGTCAGGCTGCGTCAGGTCGGGAGGTCCCGAAGGACCGACGACCGCAGCCCATCAAGGACCGGCGTCCTCAGCTTGCTGAGGACGCGATCTCGCGGATGACGCTGTTGGCGATGGTCAACTTGGCGAAGGTCCAGCCCGAGCCCGAGGCCTCGATCTCGTCGACCGAGGCGCGAACGCCCTCGACGGTCTTCAGGCGCGGCCCGATCCAGCGGTCGACCGCCTGCTCCGCCGACTTCTCGCCGGCCCCGACCGAGGCGTCCGCCGAGCGGGCCACGGCCCGGGTCAGCGCGACCTGTTCGTTCATCAGGTCCTCGATCAGGCGGCGCACCGCCAGCCGGTCGAAATGGTCGGCCGAGGGCACCGCCCCCGCCGCCGCGCGCAGCCGGTCGAAATCGAAGGCGGCGCCGACCTGGTGGTACAGGGTCGCCATGGCCGGCTCGGGCCAGCCCGCTTCCCGGGCCAGGTCGCCGATGTCCGCCGTGGCCACCAGCGGCCGCAGCATGGCGAAGTCGCGGGCCATCGCCTTGGGCGCTCCATAGCCCGCGAAGGTCGCGATACGGGCTTCCAGCCGGTCGCGCTCGAAGCGGGACAGCACCGCGCCGCCGGCCGCCCGCAGCGCGTCCGCAGCGGGTTGGTAGGCGGCGATCAGTCCCTCGACCGAGGCGCCCTCGCGCATGGCCCGCCGGGCCAGCCAGAAGGTCTGACGGCGCAGCACGGTCGAGATTTCGCGATAGAGGGCGGTCTGGGCCTCGGCCGGAATCTTCAGGTCCAGCTTCGAGACCTGGTCCCAGGCCTGATCGAGCCGGAACACCTGCCGCGCCGCCTCGAAGGCGATGACCATGGCCGCGGTGTCGCACTGGGCCGACAGGCGCAGCCGTTCCGGGAAGGTCGGGCCGCACATGTTGACGATCTCGTTCGACAGCACGGTCGAGACGATCTCGCGGCGCAGGCGATGGCGCTGCATGTCCGCCTCGAACTTCGCCAGCGGATCGGGGAAGTAGCGCACCAGCGTCTTCTGGAAGAAGGCGTCGTCCGGCGCGTCCGAGGCGACGATGTCGTCGAACAGCTCCAGCTTGGAATAGGCGGTCAGCACCGCCAGCTCCGGCCGGGTCAGCGCCGATCCGGCCGTCTTCATCTCGGCCAGCTTGAGGTCGTCGGGCAGGCCCTCGACCTTGCGGTCCAGCTTACCCTTGCCCTCGAGCCACTGCATGAAACGCTGCTGGGAATCCAGCGCCCCGGCCCCCTCGGCCTGCTGCAGCGTCAGCGCCAGGGTCTGGTCGTAGTTGTGAACCAGCACCTTGTGCCCGACCTCTTCGGTCATCGAGGCCAGCAGGGCGTTGCGGTCCTTGGCCTTGAGCGCGCCCGAGGCGATCGCCGCCCCGGTCAGGATCTTGATGTTGACCTCGTGGTCGGAGCTGTCGACCCCCGCCGAGTTGTCGATGGCGTCGGTGTTGATCCGGCCGCCGAGGCGGGCGAAGGCGATGCGCCCAGCCTGGGTCATGCCCAGGTTGGCGCCCTCGCCGATGACCTTGGCGCGGACCTCCAGACCGTCGATGCGGATGGCGTCATTGGCCTTGTCGCCGACCTGAAGATCGCTCTCTCCGGCCGCCTTCACATAGGTGCCGATGCCGCCGAAATAGAGCAGCTCCACCGGCGCCTTGAGGATCGCCTGCATCAGCGCGGCCGGATCCAGCTTGTCCTCGGTGATCTCAAGCGCCGCCTTGATCTCCGGCGTCAGGTCGATCGACTTGGCCGAGCGCGGGAAGACGCCGCCGCCCTTCGAGATCTTCTTCTTGTCGTAGTCCTGCCAGGTCGAGCGCGGCAGTTCGTACAGCCGCTTGCGCTCGACCCACGACGTGGCCGGGTCGGGGTTCGGATCGATGAAGATGTCGCGATGGTCGAAGGCGGCGACCAGCCGGGTGGCCTTGGACAGCAGCATGCCGTTGCCGAACACGTCGCCGCTCATGTCGCCGACCCCGACGGCGGTGAACGGCTCGGTCTGGATATCCTTGCCCATCTCGCGGAAGTGGCGCTTGACCGCCTCCCACGCGCCGCGGGCGGTGATGCCCATCTCCTTGTGGTCGTAGCCGGCCGAGCCGCCGCTGGCGAAGGCGTCGTCCAGCCAGTAGCCGTAGTCGGCGGAAATGCCGTTGGCGATGTCCGAGAAGCTGGCCGTGCCCTTGTCGGCGGCCACGACCAGATAGGGGTCGTCGCCCTCCCAGATCACCACATCGGCGGGATGGACCACCGAGCCGTCGGCGGCGATGTTGTCGGTGACATCGAGCATGCCCGACAGGAAGGTCTTGTAGGCGCGGATGGCCTCGGCCTGCTGGGCGTCGCGGTCGCCGCCGGCGCGCACGATGGCCGGCAGGTGCTTCGGATAGAAGCCGCCCTTGGAGCCGACCGGCACGATGACGGCGTTCTTGACCTGCTGCGCCTTCACCAGACCCAGCACCTCGGTGCGGAAGTCGTCGCGGCGGTCGGACCAGCGCAGGCCGCCGCGCGCCACCGGGCCGAAGCGCAGGTGCACGCCTTCGATGTGCGGGGCCCAGACGAAGATCTCCCGGTACGGCTTGGGCAGCGGCAGATACTCCAGCTCGCGCGAAGCGATCTTGATGGCGATGTGCGGATGCGGCCGGCCGTCGGCGGCGGTCTGGAAATAGTTGGTCCGCTTGATCGCCTGCACCAGCAGCGCCATGCGGCGCAGGGCCCGGTCGTGGTCGAGGCTCTTCACCGCCTGCAGCAGGGCCATCAGCTTGTCGGCCTGCTCGGCGACCATGGCCTCGCGGGACGCGGCGTCGCCGCCGGCCGCCGGATCGAATTTGGCGTGGAACAGCGACACCAGGCCGCGCGCCACGGCCGGGTAGTCGCGCAGCGCCTCTTCCTGCACCGCCTGGCTCGGGTCGAGACCGGTCTGCTGGCGATAGCGGGCGAGGGTGCGGACCAGCGCCGCCTCGCGCCAGCCGACGCCCAGCTCCAGCACCAGCCGGTTGAAGCCGTCGCTCTCGGTGCGCCCGGTCCACACCGCCGAGAAGGCCTGCTCGAACGGCTCGCGGACGTCGTCGAAATGCAGGCCGCCGCCGCGCGGGTCCTCGAGCAGGAACTCGTGGACGTGGATCTGCGGATCGCCCAGCGGCGACAGGGCGTGGCCCCATTCCTCGAGCGTCTTCAGCCCCATGTCGGCGAGGATCGGCAACACGTCCGACAACGGCACGGCGGAGCCGCGGCGGTAGAGCTTGAAGCGGAAATTGAGCGGCCCGTCGCTCTCGGCGCGGAAGGCGCGCACGGCCACGGGGTCGCCGCCGTCGTTGAGGCCGGACTCGTTCAGCCCGTCCGCCGCCTGCAGGTCCCGCACCGCCTCGTCGGCGT
Organism: Caulobacterales bacterium; assembly: GCA_016183935.1. GTDB lineage: Bacteria > Pseudomonadota > Alphaproteobacteria > Caulobacterales > Caulobacteraceae > Brevundimonas. Next base: position 72,571 of record JACPDR010000023.1, on the reverse strand, counting down.
CGTAGCGGTCACGGTAGCCCGCCCCGAAGGCCCAGGCCCAGCGGGCGCTCAGCGGCCCGACCTGGACATCGTCGACGTGGGCGCGGCGCAGGGCGGTTTCGAAGCGGTCGACCCAGCCGCGGCCGGCCTCGGCGATCTCGGCGTCGAGCTCGGCCAGGTCCGGGCAGGGGTGTTCGCCCGGCGTGACCCCGATGATGTAGTGGATGCGCACCAGCGGCTGGTCCGACAGCTGCGGATACCAGGCCGACAGCCGCCCGCCCCAGGCCCGCGCCAGGATCCGGCCGATGCGTTCGCGGATGCCCGGGTTGAACCGTTCGCGCGGGATGAAGGTCAGCACCGAGACGAACCGGTCGAACGGGTCCTTGCGGGTGAAGCTCTTGATCCGCGGCCGGTCGTGCAGGTGCAGGATGCCCAGCGCGATCTCCAGCAGCTCGTCCTCGCCGATCTGGAAGAGCTCGTCGCGCGGATAGTTCTCGAGGATGTTCTTCAGCCGCTTGTGGCTGTGCGAGCCGGCCACCTTGCCCGCCCGCGCCAGGGCGTTGACCACCTTGCGCCGCAGCAGCGGCACCTCCTTGGCGGTCTTGTCATACGCCTCGGCGGTGAACAGGCCGACGAAGCGGGTCTCGCCCGACGGCTTGCCGTCCGGCCCGAACCGCTTGACCCCGATATAGTCCATATAGGCCCGGCGATGCACCCGCGACCGGGCGTTGGCCTTGGCCACGGTGACCGGCTCGGACAGGTTCAGCTGCTTCTTCATCGACCGGGTCAGCACCGCCGGCTCGTTGGCGCGGCGCAGCACGGTGCGGTCCGGATCGGCCAGCACGCCGAGGCCGGCGCCCGACTGCGACAGCGGCGCCTCGGCCTCGTAGCCGCCGTCCTTGGTCCGCGGATAGTCGTAGTCGCGCGCCCCGAGGAAGACGAAGTGATCCGCCTCCAGCCAGCGCAGGAAGTCGAGATTCTCGGCCAGCACGTCGGCGTCGACTCCCGGCACCCCCGCTTCCAGATGGGCGATCGAGCGCGCCATCAGGGCGTTCATCGCGGCGTGGTCGTTCACCGCCGCGCGCACGTCGGCCATGGTCGCCGCCAGGCTCTCGCCGAGGGCGTCGCGGCGTTCCTGCGGGGCCGGGTCCATGACCACGATGATCAGCGAGGTGCGGGCCCCGCCGATCTCGACGATCGGGTGGAACATCGAGCGCACGGTGACGCCGGCCTCGGCCAGTTCGCCCATGACGCTGTCGACCAGGAAGGGCCGGTCGTCCTGGATGATGGCGATGCTGTCATAGCCCACGGCGCGGCCGTCGGCTCCGGTCAACGGGCCGAAGGTGATCAGGGCCGCGTCGCCCGGCTTGCGTCCCTTCGCCGACTTCCACACCGCGGCCAGCAGATGGGCCAGGTCGGCGCCGCTCAGCTCCGGCGTCTCGTCGGCGACATAGTCGTCGTGCGCCTGGGCCAGATAGGCGCGGGCGTCCTCGCCGTACGGGCCGCTGACCGCGGTGGCGAAGTTCGCCTCCAGCGCCTCCAGGGTAATGGCCTGAGGGAGCGTGGGGGCGGAAGCGCCGGACATGGACAGTTCTCTTTGCGGGGCGGAGCCGGGGATCGGCCCGCCAGGGCGTCGCCAGACTAGGCCGCTTCGCCGCTTCGGCAAGCCGCCCGCCCGACCCGGCTCCACTAGGACAGGGCTGCTTCGACGGGAAGGCCCAAAAGCGCCGCAGGGCGGGTCCGGGCATGGGCGGCTTCGGGCCCGGCGCCCTCCAGAAACGACTAGGCCGCCGGACTTTCGTCCGGCGGCCTGTTCGGACCGGCGCCCAGGAGGGGGAGGGGTGGCGCCGATCTCGGCGCCGCGGCTTGGGGGGGAGGGGGGGGCCGCGGCGACAGGGTTGAGATAGGGGCCGGTTGTGGCCAATCAAGGGCGAGAAAACCCCTCAGTCGGCCTTGGCCTGCGGCGGGTTGACGCGGCGTCGGGCGGGCTTGGCTTCGCCCTCCTCGTCCGCGTAGGGCTCGCCGTCGCCGGACAGCAGGATGGCCATCCAGCGCGAGCCCTTGAACTCGGCCAGTATGGCCATGGCCATGACCGCCAGCGGCGTCGACAGGAACATGCCGACCACGCCCCAGATCTTGCCCCCGAAGGCCAGCGCCAGCAGCACCACCACCGGGTCGATGTTCTGGTTGTCGCCCTGCATGCGCGGCTGGATCAGGTTGCCGCTGATGAACAGGATGGTCTGCAGCCCGATCAGCAGCACCGCGGCCTGCCAGTAGGTCTCGAACTGGACCAGGGCGAACAGCGGCGGGGCGAGGCCGGCGACCGCGCCGCCCAGCACCGGAATGAAACCGACGATGAAGATGACGAAGGTCCAGAACTCCGCGTTCTGCAGCCCCACCGCCCGCATTAGCAGCCAGGCCGCCGCGCAGATCATCGCCCCGGTGACGGTCTGGACCCACAGATAGCCCTCGACCCCGCCGCGCACCCGCTGGAACACCTCCAGCGCCTCGCCCCGCGCCGTGCGGTCCGGGAACATGCCGACGATCTTGCGCCGGAACCCCGACTGGGAGGCCATCAGGAAGGCCAGGTAGATCATCACGAAGAAGGCGCCGGTCAGCACGCCCTGCGCCTGCAGCGCCGCGTCGGCCAGATAGCTGCGGATATCCAGCTGGCTCATCAGCTCGGCCGCCGTCGGCACCGTCTCGATCCCCAGCACCCGGCCGCCGTCGACGAGGATCTGGTCGATCCGGGGCCCGATGCGCGAGGTCACCCCGGTCGCCTCGTCGAAGAAGCCGGCCGCCCCGTTCACGATCACCGCGATCGAGGCGAAGAACAGCAGCACGATCAGGATCAGCGCCGTCGCCCCCGCGAACCGCTGCGGGATGCGGGTCCGCGTCTCGATGAACCGCTTCACCCCGTCGATCATGATCAGCAGGAAGATGGCCATCGCCAGCGGCGTCAGGATGTCCCTGAGCCAGTATACCGCCGCCCCCGTGGCGACCACGGCGATCGCCACCAGCGCGTTGCGGGCCACGGAAGAGGTCGGCAGGCTGATCGGCGGTTTCATGGGCATATGGTCAAGGTCCCGGTGATCGCCGTCAATCGGCCTTGAACCGCCGCGCCGGCCGGTAGAGCATGAGCGCCAAGCTTGTGCAGGAGTTCCCATGCCTGATGCCGTCCCCGGCCTGTTCCTCGGCCAATCCTCGAACGACAGCGGCGCCCAGCCCGAAGTCCTGCTGTTTCACCGCGCCAACCGCCACGGCGTCGTCGCCGGCGCGACCGGCACAGGCAAGACCGTGACCCTGCAGATCATGGCCCAGGGCTTCTCCGACGCCGGCGTGCCGGTGTTCTGCGCCGACGTGAAGGGCGACCTGTCGGGCATCTGCGTGCCGGGCTCGCCCAACGAGAAGCTGACCGCCCGCGCCGAGAGCATGGGGCTGACGCTGCAGCCGAAGGCGGCCCCGGTGGTGTTCTGGGACCTCTACGGCGAGAAGGGCCACCCGATCCGCACCACCGTCAGCGAGATCGGCCCGCTGCTCCTCGGCCGGATGCTGAACCTCAACGAGGTGCAGGAAGGGGTTCTGTCGGTGGTCTTCCATGTCGCCGACAAGGAAGGCCTTCTCCTGCTCGACCTCGACGACCTGAGGGCCCTGCTGGCCCACGTCGGCGAGAACGCCGAACGCATCGGCCGCGAGGTCGGTCATGTCGCCCCCGCCTCGATCGCCGCCATTCAGCGCTCGCTCCTTCAGCTCGAGCAGCAGGGCGGCAAGGCCTTCTTCGGCGAGCCGGCCCTGCGGCTGGAGGACATGATGCGCACCGGCCTCGACGGCCGCGGCCAGGTCAATGTGCTCGACGCGACGAAGCTGATGAACAGCCCGCGCCTGTACGCCGCCTTCCTGCTGTGGCTGCTGTCGGAGCTGTTCGAACAGCTGCCCGAGGTCGGCGATCCCGACAAGCCCCGCCTCGTCTTCTTCTTCGACGAGGCCCACCTGCTGTTCACCGACGCCCCCGACGCCCTGCGCGAAAAGGTCGAGCAGGTGGTGCGCCTGATCCGCTCCAAGGGCGTCGGGGTCTATTTCGTCACCCAGAACCCGGCCGATATCCCCGACAGCGTCCTGGCCCAGCTGGGTAACCGCATCCAGCACGCCTTGCGCGCCTACACCCCGTCGGAACAGCGCGGCCTGAAGGCGGCCTCGGACAGCTTCCGCGCCAACCCGGCCTTCGACACCGCCGAGGCCATCCAGGGACTGGGCGTCGGCGAGGCGCTGGTCTCGACCCTCGACGCCAAGGGCGCGCCCAATGTCGTGGCCCGCACCATGATCCGCCCGCCGGACAGCCGCCTCGGCCCCGCCACCGACGCCGAGCGGGCCCAGATCATGGCCGCCAGCCCGGTGAAGGGCCTGTACGACGCCGCCGTCGACCGCGAGTCGGCCGAGGAGATTCTGCTCGCCCGCCGCGGCGAGGCCGACCAGGCCGCCGCCGACGCCAAGCTCGCCGAAGCCCGCGCCAAGACCGACGCCGCCGCCGCGAAGGACGCCGAAAAGGCCGCCGCCGCCCGCGCCAGGGAAGAGGCCCGCGCCCGCGCCCCGGCCCGCCGCCGCTCCAGCCGCGAGACGCCGATCGAGGCGGCGACCAAGTCGGTGCTGCGCACCGCGGGCTCGACGATCACCCGCGAGTTGCTGCGAGGGCTGCTGGGCGGACTGCGACGGCGCTGAGCCGCCCACGTCCTTCTCCCCCAAGGGGAGAAGGAAGACGTGACGCCGTTCAGCCCCTCGGAACCAGCCGCCACATCCTGAGCGGATGCCGCACCGCCCCGGCTTCTTCCCCCGCCGCCGCCCCGCGCCCCATGTAGAGGTCGGCGCGCACCGGCCCCCGGATGGCCGAGCCGGTGTCCAGCGCCACGACCAGGCCGCGATAGCTCCCCCGCGCCCCGGCCAGATTGCCCCCGTCGGCGCTGATCCAGACCAGGTCGCCATAGCGCCAGTGGGTCGGGTCCACCGCGATAGCGCGGCGAGCGGGCAGGGGAATGCCCGCGGCCCCGTTCGGGTCGCCGCCGTCGTCGGGATCGAGGCTGAAGAAGATGTAGCGGGCGTTCAGCGCCATCACCGCCCGCGCCTCGGGGCCCCGGTGCGCCGCCAGCCAGCGGCGGATGGCCTCGCCGGAGGTCCCGTTCGGCGGCAGCAGTCCCTGCTCGGCCATCGGGCGGGCGATGCCGGTGAACGGCCGGCCGTTGTCGGCGGCGTAGGCGGCGCGGGCCTTCGAGCCGTCGGCGAAGGTCAGATAACCCGAGCCCTGGATCTGCATGAAGAACAGGTCCTCGGCCCGCATCCAGGCCAGCGGGGTTGTCGGCGGAGCCGCCTCGATCGCGGCGCGCTCAGGCAGGACCTGACCGCGCGTCCAGCCGGCGGGCGGCGCGAGCACCGGCATGTCGAACTCGCCGTCCGGGCTCCGGCGCGCGGCGTACTCGGGCGCGAAATAGGCGGTCAGCAGGCCGGGACCGCCGTCGGCCGTCTCGGCCTCGACCACCGAGAAGCCGCTCTCGAAGAAGGCGCGGGCCAGCGAGGGCGTCACCGGCCGCGAGGTCCGGCGGATCTGCATGGCCCGGTCGCACTGGCCCCGGGCGGCCGGGTCGCGGGCCACGCGGCAGCCGTCGGCGAAGGCGTTGAAGGCGGCCAGATGATCCTCGTCGTCCCAGCCCGGCAGGATCGTGGGGCTCACCCCGACGGGCGCGGCCGGCGCAGGGACCGGGCGAACCGGCGTCGCGGGGACGGGCGCGGGCGCGGAGGGGAGCGGCGGCGGGGTGGCGCAGGCGGCCAGCGCCAGCGTCAGGACAAGAACGACGGCGCCCGCGGCCGTCCGGGGCGTCGCCCAGCGGCCGCCACGGCTCATGCGGCGGCGGGTTCGGTGCGGGCCAGAAGCCAGTTCGGATCGCTGGCCCCGAGAATGCGCTCGAAGGTCCAGACCTCGGCCACGCGGCGTTCCTCGACCTGTTCCTCGGCCCCCGGCTCGGCCGGCTTCACCCGGTTGCGCAGCTCGGCCAGGAAGCGGACCTTGGCGATGGCGCGGTTTTCCTCGGCGGTGGCCAGTTCCAGATCGGCCCGGGCGGGATGCAGGAATTCGGCCTCCTCGGTTTCGCCCCGGGCCTCGCGCGCGGCGATGCCGCCCTCGAACGACTCCATGACCCGCGGGGTCAGCAGCGGCTTGAGCGTCTCACGGTCGCCGGCGGCGTAGGCGCGGACGATGGTCTCGTGCGCCTGGCGCGCGCCCTCGAGGAAGCGCACCGGGTCGAAATTGGGGTCGCGCGCCTTCAGCCCGGCGATCGAGGTCAGGGTCACCGCGTCCAGCACGGTCGCGCGGGGGGCGTTGGGGTCCTGGGGACCGGCTGGGGCCGGCGGCTGGGCGCGGGCGTCCTCCTCGGGCTGGCGGCCGACCTTCTTGCCCAGCACATTGTAGAGCTGGAACAGGACGAAGGCGGCGATCACCGCGAAGAAGACGATCTGGATCTGGACCGGCGGCACTGGCAATCCCTGACTGGCGTCCGAACAACGCCGGACGCGGCGAAACGACGATTAGGGGCTCATATGGGGACGCGCAAGGCGAACGGCGCCCCCCGGCGTCCGCGGCCGATCGCCTTCGGCCGCCGCGGCTGCCCCGCTTCGGCGAGCGTCGTTGCCGCAAGTGGCGCCGCATGGTAGTCGCGGCGCCTTCGGGCCGGGAAGCCGCGCCCCTCACGCCATTTCCGGACAAGACCGACCCGCCATGACCGACGCCGCCCCGCCCGCCGACGCCAACACCCCCGCGCCCGCCGAGAACGGCGCCGGCGCTCCCGCCGGCCCGGGTTTCCGCATCCTCGCCCAGTACGTCCGCGACCTGTCGTTCGAGAACCCCAAGGCCCCGGACTCGCTGCGCATCGACGGCAAGCCGGCCATCGACCTCGGGGTCGAGATGAACGCCCAAGGCCGTAAGGACGGCCTGTTCGAGGTCGAGCTGCGCCTGACCGTCAAGGCCACGACCGACGCCATGACGGTGTTCAACGTCGAACTGCTCTACGGCGGCCTGTTCGCCCTGCACGGCGTCGCCGAGCAGGACATCGAGCCGATGCTGCTGATCGAGTGCCCGCGCTACCTGTTCCCGTTCGCCCGCGAGATCATCGCCCGCGCCACCTCGGACGGCGGCTTCTACCCGCCGTTCATGCTCGACCCGATCGACTTCGCCGCCATCTACATGTCGCGCCAGCAGCAGATCGCGCGCGGCCCGGAAGCGGCCAAGGTCTGATCAGCGGCCTGACGGCCGCTCAGGCCGTCTCGATCTCCAGCCCATAGCCGGCCCACAGCGACCGGTCCTTCAGGTTGGCCTGAAGGAAGGCGCGATGCGCCGCCTGCTCGGCTTCGGTCGAGCGGGGCGCCAGCGGTCGGGGGCGGGGGCCGTATCCGCCGATCGCCGCCGCCGCCGCGACGTTGGCGGCCGTGGTGCGGGCGGACGACAGGTCCAGCCGCCGCTCCTTGCCGCCCTTGAGCTCCAGATAGACCTCGGCCAGCAGGCGGGCGTCGATCAGGGCCCCGTGCAGGGTGCGCTCGACCAGGCTGATCTTGAACCGCTTGCACAGGGCGTCGAGCGAGTTGGCCATGCCTGGAAACCGGCTCTGGGCCAGCTTCAGCGTGTCGATCCAGCGCGCCTCCTCGAGCAGCGGGTGACTGCACAGGCCGCACTCGTGGTCGATGAAGGCGCGGTCGAAGGCGGCGTTGTGGGCGATCACCGGCGCGTCGCCGATGAAGGCCATCAGCTCGTGCACCACCTCGCGAAACTTCGGCGCGCCGCGCACCTTCTCGTCGGTGATGCCGTGCACCCGGATAGCGTCGGGCGGGATCAGCCGCTCGGGGTGGACCAGGGTGTGGTACGTCCGCCCGGTCGGCAGCAGGTCCTCGATCTCGATGCAGCCGACCTCGATCAGCCGGTCGCCGGTCTTCGGATCGAAGCCGGTGGTTTCGGTGTCGAGAACGATTTCGCGGGCCATGCGCCTTATTGAATCCGTTCGCCGGTTTTCGGAAGACCGCGTCGCGGAGAACGCCACCCCGGGGCCAGAACCGTCCCCACGATTTCGCCCACCCGCGACCGCGCCGCCTCCAGCCCGTGGCCGGTGTCGACGATGAAGTCCGCCCGCCGCCGCTTCTCCGCATCCGGCGTCTGCCGCGCCAGGATGGCATCGAACCGCTCCCGCGTCATGCCGGGCCGCGCCAGCACGCGTTCCGCCTGCACCTCCGGATCGGCCGTGACCACCACCACCGCGTCCACGGCCGCGTCGCCGCCGGTCTCGAACAGCAAAGGGATGTCCAACACCGCCAGCTTCACGCCGCGCCGCTCCGCCGCCTCGAGATCCTCCAGCCGCCCGTTCAACACCAGCGGGTGCACGATGGCCTCCAGACGCCGGAACGCCGTCTCGTCCTGCCCCAACGCCCCGGCCAGCCGGACGCGGTCGACAGCCCCGTCGACGACCACGCCCGGAAAGGCCTCGCCCACCGGCCCGACCGCCGCCCCGCCCCGGGCGTAGAGCCGGTGCACGGCCTCGTCGGCGTTCCAGACCATCGCTCCCTCGTCGGCGAACATCGCCGTCGTGGTGGTCTTGCCCATGCCGATGGAGCCGGTCAGTCCGAGCACGATCATGCCGCCTCTCCCAGAGCCTGAAGCGCCAGCGCCCGGACGTCGATATCAGGCGGCGCCTGGTCGAACAGCATCTCGAACGACGGCCGCGCCTGACCGATCAGCATGGCCAGGCCATCCACCGTGGTCAGGCCCCGCGCCCGGCCGGCGGCCAGGAAGGGGGTCTCCAGCGGTCGATAGGTCATGTCCATCAGCACCGCATCGGACCTCAGGGACCCGGCGTCTATCCGGGGCGGAACGCTCAGGGCGTTGACCACCAGCGCGGCCCGCTCCAGCGCCGTCTCCTCCGCCACCTCCGCGTCGAGGTCCTCCGCCAGACGCTCCGCCCGCTCCCGCGTCCGGTTCATCACCCCAACCCTCGCCCCGTCACGGACCAGCGCCGCCACGGCCGCGCGCGCCGCGCCCCCGGCGCCGAGCACCACCACCTCCGCCCCCCTCGCATCGAAACCCGGAGCCTGCTCGACCAGGGCCGCCATCAGACCCAGGCCGTCGGTCGAGGTCGCGACCACCCGCCCCTCCGCAAAGCCGATGAGGTTCGCCGAGCCGCACCGGCGGGCCGTCAGGCTGGCCGTATCCGCCAGCTCCAGCGCCAGCTGCTTCCACGGCGCGGTCACGTTCAGCCCCACCAGCCGGCCGCCCCGGCCCTCCTCGACCAGCCGACGGAACGCCGGCTCGTCCCCGGCCTCGAACGCCTCGTAGCGGGCGTCCAGTCCCGCCGCCGTGATCCAGGCCCCGTGGATCAACGGACTGAGCGAATGGGCGATCGGGCGCCCGACAACCCCGGCGATCCGGGTCATGTCGCCAGCACTCCGGCCCGGCGCAACTCAGCCAACACCGGCCACAGCGGCATGCCGAGCACGGTGAAATAGTCGCCCTCGACCGCCTCGAACAGCTGCGCGCCCATGCCCTCGAGGCGGTAGGAGCCCACCGAGGCCAACAGGGCCTCGCCCTCGGCCGCGAGATAGGCGTCGAGAAAGGCGTCGGAGAAATCGCGAACCCGCAGCGTCACGGTGTCGACGTCGGACCAGACCACCTGACCGTTCCGCGCCAGCGCCGCGGCCGAATGCAGCTGGTGGCTCCGGCCGCGCATCGCCGCGAGTTGGGCCCGGGCCGCCGTCATCGAAGGGGCCTTCGACACCAGTCCGCCGGCGAAGGCGAGGGTCTGGTCGGCGCCCAGCACCCAGGCCTCGGGATCGTGGCGCGACACCGCCAGCGCCTTGACCCGCGCCAGCTCGAGGGCGAGTCCGGCGGCGTCGGCCGGATCGTGCGCCGCCTTGACCACGTCCTCGTCCACCTCGGCGACATGGACGGAGAAGGGCACGCCGGCCCCCTCGAGCATGGCCCGGCGGGCGGCGCTCTTCGAGGCGAGGATCAGACGCTCGCCGCTCACCAGCTGGTTCCCACGCGGTGCGTGCGCCGTTCGTTGAGCACATTGATAATCGCCGCCGCCGTTTCCTCGACCGAACGCCGGGTGACGTCGATGACCGGCCAGCCCCGGCGCTCGAAGGCCCGGCGCGCCTTCACCGTCTCCTCGCGCACCGCTTCGTGGTCGGTGTAGGACGAGGCCCGGCTCGCATTCAGCCCGTCCAGCCGGTTTCGCCGGATCTGCACCAGCCGGTCGGGCGACACGGTCAGGCCGATGATCAGCGGGTTCTTCAGCCCGACCAGCCGCTCGCCGTCCTCCTGGCCCGGCACCAGCGGCACGTTGGCGGCGCGGATGCCGCGGTGGGCCAGATAGATGCAGGTCGGCGTCTTCGAGGTGCGGCTGACCCCGCACAGCACCACGTCGGCGCTCTCCAGCTGTTCCGTCGTGCCCTGGCCATCGTCGTGGGCCATGGCGTAGTCCAGCGCCGCGATGCGGTTGAAATAGTCGGTGTCGAGCGCGTGCTGGGCCCCCACCCGGGTCGACAGGGCCGCGCCGAGATAGCGCGACAGCGCGCCCACCAACGGATCCAGCGCCGCGATCTGCGGCATGTCCAGCCGGCGGCAGCCTTCCTCCAGCTGCTCGCGCAGGCTCCGGTCGACGAGGGTGTGAAGGACCACGCCGGGCGAGGCCGCGATCTCTTCCAGCACCCGGTCCATCTGCTTGGCCGAACGGACCAGGGCGTAGATGTGCTCGATCGGAATGACGCCGTCGAAACGCGCCACCACGGCCTTGGCCATGGCGTTCAGGGTCTCGCCCGTCGAGTCCGAGACCAGGTGGACGTGGAAATAGGTCGCCAGGCGGGAGACGCCGGCGGGTCGGGCCGCATTCATCGGGCGGAGTTCATGGGGATGGGCTCCTGGTAGCTGTCCATGGCGGCGAGACTCCTGTGGACGGGGCCGGGCGCCGATCGTCCCGACCGGTGCGCCGATCTCTATAGCCGGGGCGGCCGGATGCGGCGAGCCGGGATGAAGGTGGACGGCGCCGCCCGCCGGGGCCGAGTCATCCCGCGCTCCGGCACGGCTCCACCGGTCGGGTGTGGATAATCTTAACGAGACCTTAACGGCGCCCGCCCGGGCGTGGCCGCCTCACGGCGCAGAGTCCCGTCGAACAGGGCCCCGGAAGCAACTGTCCCCGCTTTCACCAGCCCGGTGAACGCCGGGGGATGACGCGCGGACAGGCTGCGGAAAACCCTCCGCCGGCGCGCTGATCCTCTCGTCTTATCCCCGGCATCCCCGCCCCTGCTTCCTTCCACCATCCTTCTCGAATCTCTTTCATTGAAGGATTGGGGGTGCGACATCGCCCCGGGCTTGAGCGGGACCCCGGCCCCCGGTAAGCCCGACATCCGATGACCGTTTCCGACACCCCCCTGCTGCTCAAGGTTCTCGCCGGCGAGACGACGTCGCGGCCGCCGGTGTGGTTCATGCGCCAGGCCGGACGGTATCTGCCTGAGTACCGCGCGCTCCGGGCGACCACGCCGGACTTCATCTCTTTCTGCCTCGATCCGGAAAAGGCCGCCGAGGCGACGCTGCAGCCGATGCGTCGGTTCGGCTTCGACGCGGCCATCGTCTTCGCCGACATCCTGCTGATCCCCCGGGCCCTCGGCCAGGAGGTCTGGTTCGAGGCGGGGGAGGGGCCGCGGCTGGGGGCCCTGCCGCCGGTGGAGTCGATGCGGGCGCTGGCCTCCGGGGCGGGCGAGGCGCTGAAACAGGTCGGCCAGACCCTGTCGATGGTGCGGGGCGAGCTGGAGCCGCACCGGGCCCTGATCGGGTTCGCCGGCGCGCCGTGGACCGTGGCGACCTACATGCTGGACGGCGAGGCCCGCACCATCGGCAAGGGCGAGCGGGCCATGGCGCGGACCTACGCCTATGCGGAGCCCGACAAGGTCGCGGCCCTGCTGGAGGTGCTGGTCGAGGCCACGGCGCATTATCTGAAGATGCAGGCCGACGCCGGTGCGCAGGTGCTGAAGATCTTCGAGAGCTGGGCCGAGGGCCTGCCCGAAGACCTGTTCGAAAGTCTCGTGCTCCGGCCGCATCAGGCGTTGGTCAAACGGGTCCGGGACCTGGGCGTGACGGTTCCGCTGATCGGCTTCCCACGCGGTTCGGCGGCGCTGGCCGAGCGCTACGCCGCCGAATGCGACGTGCAGGCCGTGGCGCTCGACACCGCCTGCCCGCTGGGGATCGGCCGCCGGGTGCAGGCGATCAAGCCGATCCAGGGCGCGCTCGATCCACTTCTGCTGCGCGCCGGCGGGCCGCTGCTGGACCAGCGCGTCGATCGGCTGCTCGAGGCCTGGGGGCAGGGACCGTGGATCTTCAACCTCGGCCACGGCATCCTGCCCGACGTGCCGATCGCCCATGTCGAGCAGGTGCTGAAGCGGATCGGGGCGCAATGACCCCGTTCAGCGGCCGCCGCATCGCCGTGGTCCTGTTCAATCTCGGGGGGCCGGACGACCAGGCGTCGGTGAAGCCCTTCCTGTTCAACCTGTTCAACGACCCGGCCATCATCGGCCTGCCCGGGATCGTGCGCACGCCGCTGGCCCGGCGCGTCGCCGGCCGGCGCGAGAAGACGGCCCAGGCCAACTACGCCCTGATGGGCGGCGGCTCGCCGCTTCTGCCCGAAACCCGGAAACAGGCCGCGGCGCTGGAGGCGGCCCTGGCGCCGCGATTGCCGGACGACGAGGTGCGGGTCTTCATCGCCATGCGCTACTGGTCGCCGCTGACCGAGGAAACGGCCGTCGATGTGGCCGCCTTCGGCCCGGACGACATCGTGCTGCTGCCGCTCTATCCGCAGTTTTCCACCACTACGACCGAGTCCTCGCTGAAACTCTGGAATGCGGTCTACGCCGGAACCGGCGAGAGCCGCACCGTGTGTTGCTGGCCTGAGGCCCATGGCTGGGTCGACGCCCAGGCGGCGGCGATCGGGGACCAGCTGGACACGGCCGGAGATCGGCCGGTGCGGGTGCTGTTTTCGGCCCATGGCATTCCCGAGGGCCTGATCCGCCGCAAGGGCGACCCCTATCAGGAGCAGGTCGAGAGCACGGTCGCCGCGGTGGTGGCGAAGCTGGCGTCCAACGGCCGGCCCGTCGACCACGCCATCTGCTACCAGAGCCGGGTCGGGCCGCTGAAATGGCTCGGCCCCTCGACGCCGGAGGCGCTGGAACGGGCCGCGGCGGACGGGCTCGGCGCGGTGGTGGTCCCGATCGCCTTCGTCTCGGAACACGTCGAGACCCTGGTCGAGCTGGACATCGAATACGGCGAACTGGCCCGCCGCCTCGGCGTCGCGCCCTATCTGCGGGTTCCGGCGGTCGGCACGGCGCCGGCGTTCATCACGGCGCTGGCCGAGGCCGCGCTTCACGGCCTGACGCGCACGGGCGTGGCGCCCTATGGTCCGGGCTGCCGGGGGGACTGGAAGGCCTGCCCCTGCCAGAGGGAGATCCGGGCGGCATGAGCTTCGAGGTGTTCAACGTCGTGCGCGGCCTGCACATCCTGGCGGTGATCGCCTGGATGGCCGGCATGCTGTTCCTGCCCCGGCTCTACGCCTACGACGCGGAGCAGTCCGGCAAGGCCGAGCCGTTGCGGTCCGAAATGCAGGGCCTGCTGCGGATCTGGCAGCGCCGCCTGCTCAAGATCATCATCAATCCCGCGATGGCCGCGACCTGGGTGTTCGGCGTGTGGATGATCCTGATCCACGTCTACGGCTTCGGCGAAGGCTGGGGCTTCGTCGCCCGGCCGTGGATGGCGGCCAAGCTGCTGGCGGTGGTGGCGCTGAGCGGCTGGCACGGCTTCCTGTCCGGGGAGTTCAGGCGCATTCAGGCCGGGACCTCGGTCCGCTCCGGCCGGTTCTGGCGCATGACCAACGAGATTCCGTTCCTGATCGCCGTCGTCGCCGTGCTGTCGGTGACTACCGAATGGACCCTGGGCTGAGCGCTGACGCTTGACCTTACCGGCCCGGCGTGGTTTCGCTGGTCGCGAACCGATCCTGGCCCAGGGCTTTCGCCTTCCGGACGGTCCCTCTCTCCCAGCGACGCCTGCCGGATCCGACCCCGCGGGACTTCCGTCGCCTTCCCTGCCGGCCTCCGGGCCAACATCGCCAGCCGCTCCGACCCTGCTGTTCGCGGGCGTCCTTGCGCGCACGCCTGAAGAAGATTTCCCATGACCGACGTCCGCGACACCGATCCCACCGCTCCCGAGGCGGAGAACCTCGAAGGCGAGCAGCCGACCAATGAGGTGGCCGCCGCCGACCTGCCCATGGTCGACCAGGAGGCCGACGAGGAAGACGAGGACGACGGCGAGCCGATCGTCCCCAACGGCCGCATCACCCTGGCCGAGCTGAACGAGAAGACGCCGGCCGACCTGGTCGCCTTCGCCGAAGGGCTCGAGATCGAGAACGCCTCCAACCTGCGCAAGCAGGACCTGCTGTTCGCCATCCTCAAGGCCCTGGCCGACGAGGAGGTCGAGATCATCGCCGACGGCGTGCTCGAGATCCTGCCGGACGGCTTCGGCTTCCTGCGCAGCCCCGACGCCAACTATCTTCCGGGTCCGGACGATGTCTATGTGTCACCGTCTCAGATCCGCCGTTTCGGCCTGCGCTCGGGCGACACCATACACGGCGCCGTGCGCGGCCCGCGCGAGGGCGAGCGCTACTTCGCCCTGCTCAAGGTCGACACGATCAACCTGGAAGACCCGGAGACGGTCAAGACCAAGGTCCTGTTCGACAACCTGACCCCGCTCTATCCCGAAGAGCGGCTGCACATGGAAATCCAGGACCCGACCCTGAAGGACCGCTCGGGCCGGGTCATCGACATCGTCGCCCCGCTCGGCAAGGGCCAGCGCTGCCTGATCGTCGCCCCGCCGCGGGTCGGCAAGACGGTGATGCTGCAGAACATCGCCAAGTCGATCGAGAAGAACCACCCCGAGGTCTTCCTGATCGTCCTGCTGATCGACGAGCGGCCGGAAGAGGTCACCGACATGCAGCGCACGGTGAAGGGCGAGGTCATCGCCTCGACCTTCGACGAGCCGGCGACCCGCCACGTCGCCGTCGCCGAGATGGTCATCGAAAAGGCCAAGCGCCTGGTCGAGCACAAGAAGGACGTGGTCATCCTGCTCGACTCGATCACCCGCCTCGGCCGCGCCTACAACGCCACCGTCCCGTCGTCGGGCAAGGTGCTGACCGGCGGCGTCGACGCCAACGCCCTGCAGCGGCCCAAGCGCTTCTTCGGCGCGGCGCGGAACGTGGAGCAGGGCGGCTCGCTGACCATCATCGCCACCGCCCTGATCGACACCGGCTCGCGGATGGACGAGGTGATCTTCGAAGCGTGCAAGGGCACCGGCAACTCCGAGATCGTGCTGGACCGCAAGGTCGCCGACAAGCGCATCTTCCCGGCCATCGACGTGCTCAAGTCGGGCACCCGCAAGGAAGAGCTCACCACGCCGAAGGACCAGCTGGCCAAGACCTATGTGCTGCGCCGCATCCTCAACCCGATGGGCCCGCAGGACGCGATCGAGTTCCTGATCGACAAGCTGCGCCAGTCCAAGAACAATGCGGACTTCTTCCAGTCGATGAACACCTGATCATTCCAGGCCCCTATCGCCACGCACGCGGTGCGCGGCTACTTGAGGGGGTGTTTCACGTGAAACAGGAGGGACGCGATGAAGGTCAACGTCGAGATCGACTGCACGCCGGCCGAGGCCCGGGCCTTTCTCGGCCTGCCCGACGTCGCCCCGCTGAACGAGGCGATGGTCGCCGAGATGCAGAAGCGGATGGCCGACAACGTCGCCGCCATGCAGCCCGACGAACTGATGAAGACCTGGACCAGCTTCGGGATGCAGGCCCAGGATCAGTTCCGCAAACTGATGGAAGCGGCGGTCAAGCCGTGAGGTCGCGTCTCCTCCCCGCTTCGCGGGGAGGGGGACCATCCGGAGGATGGTGGAGGGGCCAGCCCCGGACACCGGCGGATGCGGTTCAGCCCCTCCACCGCTTCGCGGTCCCCCTCCCCATTTCATGGGGAGGAGACGGGCTGTGAACGACACCATCTTCGCCCTCGCCACCCCGCCGGGCCGCGGGGCCATCGCCATCATCCGGCTGTCGGGTCCGCGCACCGACGAGGCCTTGGCGGGCCTCGGCGCCGGCGGCCTGAAACCGCGGCTGGCCTCGCTGCGTGACCTGACCCTCGCCGGCCACCCGCTCGACCAGGCGCTGGTGCTCCGTTTCCCGGCCCCGAACTCCTACACCGGCGAGGACTGCGCCGAACTGCACCTGCATGGCGGCCGCGCCGTGGTCGAGGCGGTCAGCGACGCCCTGCTGGCCCTCGGCCTGCGTCCGGCCGAGCCCGGCGAGTTCACCCGCCGCGCCTTCGAGAACGGCCGCATGGATCTGGCCCAGGCCGAGGCGGTGGCCGATCTGATCGACGCCGAAACCACGGCGCAGGCGGCGCAGGCGTTGGGCCAGTTGGACGGGGCCCTGTCGCAGACCTACGCCGGCTTCCGCCGCGATCTGCTCAAGGCGCTGGCGCTGGTCGAGGCCGAGATCGACTTCCCCGACGAGGAGGTGCCGGACAACCTGGCCCGCACCGCCGGGCCGGTGCTTGACGGCTTGATCGCCGACCTCAAGGCGGCCCTCGCCGATGCGCGGCGAGGCGAGCGGGTGCGCGAGGGCTACCGCATCGTCCTGATCGGCGAGACCAACGCCGGCAAGTCGTCGCTGTTCAACGCCCTGGTCGCCCGCGAGGCGGCCATCGTCACCCCGATCGCCGGCACCACCCGCGACGTGCTCGACGCCGATCTGGTCATCGGCGGCTATGCGGTGACCCTGTCCGACACCGCCGGCCTGCGCGACAGCGACGATCCGATCGAGGCCGAAGGCGTGCGTCGCGCCCGGGCCCGGGCCGAGGCGGCGGAACTGCGGCTGTGGGTCCGGGCCCCTGGCGATCCCGAGGGCCCGGCCTCAGACTACGCCCGGCCGGACGACCTGCTCGTCTTCACCAAGGCCGACATCGACCGCGCCGCGCCGCCGCCGGACCGCGAGGCGCTGGTCGTCAGCACCGAAACCGGGGAGGGACTGGGCGCGCTGCACGACTGGCTGGCTTCACGGCTGGCGCGTGACCTGTCGGGTGCGGATTTCCCGGCAGTCACGCGAGAGAGACATCGCCGCCGCCTGGCGGAGGCGCTCGCCTCCGTAGAGGCGGGCCGTCGCGCGGTGGACGTCTCGCCCGAGATGGCCGGCGACGATCTGCGCCGCGCCGCCGAGAGCCTGGCCCGCGTCACCGGGGCCATCGGGGTGGAGGACATCCTCGGCGAGGTGTTCTCGACCTTCTGCATCGGCAAGTGAACGTTTCACGTGAAACACGGCGCCGGCGCCGGTAGCGAAACGGGCCGTTTTCCCCTATGTCCCGGCCCATGAACTCCTTCGACGTCATCGTCATCGGCGGCGGCCACGCCGGCTGCGAGGCCGCGGCGGCGTCCGCGCGCGCGGGCGCGGCCACCCTGCTGCTGACCCAGAAGCTCGAGACCATCGGCGAGATGTCGTGCAACCCGGCCATCGGCGGCCTGGGCAAGGGCCATCTGGTGCGCGAGATCGACGCCATGGACGGGGTCATGGGACGGCTCGGCGACGTCTCCGGCATCCAGTTTCGCCTGCTCAACCGCTCCAAGGGCGCGGCGGTGCAGGGGCCGCGCAGCCAGATCGACCGGCGGCTCTATCGCGAGGCCATGCAGGCCGAGCTCGCCGCCACCCCCAACCTGACCCTGATGGCCGGGACGGCCGAAAGCCTGATCCTGGACGGCGACCGCGTCGCCGGGATGGTGACGGGCGAGGGGACCGAACTGCGCGCCGGCGCGGTGGTGCTGACGACCGGCACCTTCCTCAACGGCGTCATCCACAAGGGCGACCAGCGCATCCCCGCGGGCCGCCACGGCGAGGCGCCGTCGACGGGCCTCGCCGCCGACCTCTACGGCGCCGGCCTGTCGATGGGCCGGCTCAAGACCGGGACGCCGGCGCGGCTCGATGGGCGCACCATCGCCTGGGACCGGCTGGAGATGCAGGCGGCCGACGACGAGCCCGTGCCGTTCAGCTTCCTGACGGACCGCATCGACGTGCCCCAGATCGCCTGCGGCGTGACCCACACCACGGCCGAGACACACCGGATCATCGCGGAAAACCTCGGCGAAAGCGCCGTTTACGGCGGCCATCTGTCCGGCCGCGGCCCCCGCTACTGCCCCTCGATCGAGGACAAGGTGGTGCGCTTCGCCGACAAGACCTCGCACCAGATCTTCCTCGAGCCGGAGGGGCTGGACGACCCCACCGTCTATCCGAACGGCATCTCGACCTCGGTGTCCGACGCCGTCCAGGCCGCCTTCCTGCACACCATTCCGGGGCTGGAGGCGGTGGAGGTGTTCCGCTTCGGCTATGCGATTGAGTACGACTATGTCGATCCGCGCGAGCTGACGCCGGCGCTGGAGGTCAAGAAGCGGCCGGGGCTGTATCTGGCGGGCCAGATCAACGGCACCACGGGCTATGAGGAGGCGGGGGCGCAGGGGCTGGTCGCCGGGCTGAACGCCGCGCGGGCGGCCGCCGGGTCCGATCCTGTCGTGCTGGGTCGGGACCAGGCCTATATCGGCGTGATGATCGACGATCTGGTGACGCGCGGCGTGACCGAGCCCTACCGGATGTTCACCAGCCGGGCCGAATACCGGCTGACGCTGCGCGCCGACAACGCCGACCTGCGCCTGACCCCGCTGGCCGTCGCAGCCGGGCTGGTGTCGTCGCAGCGGCGGACGGCGTTCGAGGCCAAGGCCGCCCTGCTGGCCGAGGCGACGGCGCTGGTGCGCGGGGCGACCTACACGCCGAAGGAGGCCGGGGCGCTGGGCATCGCGGTCAACGCCGACGGCCAGCGGCGCTCGATCCGCGACCTGCTCGCCTTCCCGGGCGTCGAGCTGGGCGCCTTCGAGGCGGCCCATCCGGCCATCGCCGCCTGGCCGCGGCAGGTGCGCGAGCAGATCGAGATCGACGCGGGCTATGCGGGCTATCTGGACCGCCAGGCCTCGGACGCCGAGGCGCTGCGTCGTGAGGAGGCGTTGGCCATACCGCACGACCTCGACTACGCCGCCATCGGCAGCCTTTCGAACGAGGTGCGCGAGAAGCTGACGCTGGTCCAGCCGCGGACGCTGGGGCAGGCGGGCCGGATCGAAGGCATGACCCCGGGCGCGCTGACGGCCCTGCTGTCGCACGTGAAGCGGACGAAGGTCGCCGCGTGACCATCAGCAACGCGGCCGATTTTCAGGCCCTGATCAACGCGACGGACGAACAGATCGCCGATCTCGAGACCTTCATCGAGCGCCTCGCCGCGGCCAATGCGGTGATGAACCTGATCGGCCCCGACACCCTGCCGGACGTCTGGAACCGCCACATCTGGGACTCCGCCCAGCTGCTGGACCTGGTCCCGACGGCGAAGACCTGGGCGGATCTCGGAGCCGGGGCGGGGTTCCCCGGCGTGGTCCTGGCGATCCTGCTGAAGGGGCGGCCCGAGGCCCATGTCTGGCTGATCGACAGCCTCGGCAAGCGCTGCCGCTTCCTGCAGGAGGTCGTCGACGAACTGGCCCTGCCGGCCACGGTGATCAATGGCCGGGCCGAGGCGCAGGCGCTCAGGGTCGATGTGGTGACCGCCCGGGCGGTGGCGCCGATGGACAAGCTGCTGGCCTATGCACAGCCTTATCTACAGCGCGGCGCACAGGGGCTGTTTCTCAAGGGGGAAAAGGCCGAGGCTGAGTTGATCGAAGCCCGCAAGGTCTGGCATCTCGATAGCGACCTCTCCGTCTCGCGCAGCGACCCGCGCGGCCGTATCGTTTCCGTCCGGAGCCTCCGACGTGTCCATAGCCGGTAAGACTCGCGTCCTCGCCGTTTCCAACCAGAAGGGCGGGGTGGGCAAGACCACCACGGCGATCAACCTCGGCACGGCGCTGGCCGCGATCGGCGAGAAGGTGCTGATCGTGGACATGGACCCGCAGGGCAATGCCTCCACCGGCCTGGGTGTTCCACGTGAAACACGGCGGGTGACCATCTACGACGTCATCGTCGACGGCCGTTCGGTCGACGAGTCGGCGGTTCAGACCTCGGTGCCGGGCCTGCACATCATTCCCGCCGACGCCGACATGTCCGGCGTGGAGATCGAACTGAGCCAGGCCGACCGCCGCTCGTTCCGCCTGCGCGACGCGCTGGCCGGTCAGGGGGCGGAGGGGCAGACCCGGTATGACTACGTCCTGATCGACTGCCCGCCGTCGCTGAACCTGCTGACCCTGAACGCCATGGCCGCGGCCGATGCGGTGCTGGTGCCGCTGCAGTGCGAATTCTTCGCCCTCGAAGGCCTGACGCAGCTGATGAAGACGATCGAGATGGTGCGCCAGAGCCTCAATCCGACGCTGGAGATCCAGGGCCTGGTCCTGACCATGTACGACCGCCGCAACGCCCTGTCGGGGCAGGTGGCGGCGGATGTGCGCAAACATTTCGGCGAGAAAGTCTACGAGGCGGTGATCCCGCGCAATGTGCGGGTGTCGGAGGCGCCGTCGTTCGGCAAGCCGGCGCTGATCTACGACCTCAAATGCGCCGGAAGCCAGGCCTATCTGCGGCTCGCCCGCGAAGTGGTGGCGCGCGAGCGAAGCCGGCGGCTGCAGGCCGCGTAATGCCAATATTCGAAGTGGAATCAGTCAGTTGAGTGAACGTCAGCGCGGTCTGGGCCGGGGATTGTCGGCCCTTCTCGGGGAACAGGCGGGCGAGGCCGTGCCGGTGGACGGCTCGGCAGCGCCGGCCGGCGTGCGCATGGCGCCGATCGAGTCGCTGAAGCCCAATCCCGACCAGCCGCGCAAGACCTTCGGCCAGGCCGAACTGGCCGAGCTGGCCGAGTCGATCCGCGACAAGGGCGTGCTGCAGCCGATCCTGGTCCGGCCCCATCCGAAGGAGGACGGGGTCTGGCAGATCATCGCCGGCGAACGCCGCTGGCGCGCGGCCCAGCTGGCCCGGCTGACCCAGGCGCCGATCATCGTCCGCGAGATGGACGACGTGGCGGTGTTCGAGGTCGCCATCATCGAGAACGTGCAGCGGGCCGACCTCAACCCGCTCGAGGAGGCGGAAGCCTACCGGATGCTGATGGAGCGGTTCGGCCGCACCCAGGACGCCGTCGCCGGCGTGGTCGGCAAGAGCCGCAGCCACGTGGCCAACACCCTGCGCCTGCTGCAGCTGCCGGAAGAGGTGCTGTGGTACGTGCGGCACGGCAAGATGAGCGCGGGGCACGCACGGGCCCTGATCACCGCGCCGAACCCGGCGGCCCTCGCCGAACAGATCGTCAATGAGGGGCTGAACGTGCGTCAGGCCGAGGCGCTGGCGCGGCGTGCGGCCGAGGGGCCGAAGCCGGTCAAGACCAAGGCTCGTGGAGGCGCCACGGCGGGCGACGGCGGCGCCGACATCGCGGCGCTGGAGCAGGACCTGACCGACGCGCTGGGCTTGCAGGTGCAGCTGGCCGATCGCGGCGGCAAGGGCGAACTGACCCTCCGCTACGGCACGCTCGAGCAGCTGGACGACCTGTGCCGCAGGTTGATGCGCGGCTGATCGAGGTCCCGTGCTAGGATGGCGGCATGACCGACAAACCGAGCAACCCGACCGCCGAAGCCATGAAGAAGGCGCTGGCCGCCAAGAAGGCGGGCGGAAACGCGCCGTCGAGCGGCGGCTTCAAGCCAGGCCAGCACGCCGAAAAGGTCATCGCCCGCCAGAACGCGGCGGCCAACAAGCCCGCCTTCCGCAAGGCGTCGAAGCGGGGCTGACGCGTCCCGTCTCCTCCCCGCGCAGTGGGGAGGGGGACCGCGAAGCGGTGGAGGGGCTCGGTCGGCGCCGCCGCCGCCGGCCCCTCCGTCTCGCCGGCTATCGCCGTCGATCCACCTCCCCATCGCTGCGCGACAGGGAGGAGACTCAGAGCCCGAGCCGCCGCGCCCGGGCCGAGATCTCCAGCAGCAGCCGTTCGGCGATCAGCTGGTCGGGCGAGCCGGTGGTCTTGGTGGCGATGTCGGCGGCGTTGACGCTGTCCAACACCTTGTCGAGGTCCTCGAGCCGCCAGCTGCGGGCCTGACGCAGCATCTCGGCCTCCTGTTTCCAGAACACGCCGGCCGCCTTGGCCGCCTCCTTGGCCCCGGCGCCGTTGGCCTGAAGCACGTTGATGCGGCGCAGCTTGCCGAGGTGGATCGAGGCCTGGCGCACGGCCATTACCGGCGACTCGCCCTCGGCCAGGGCGCGACGCAGGCCGGCCTGGGCCGGGGCGGGGCGGCCGCCGAAGGCCTGCAGCGCCGCGTCCTGCAGCGAGGCGTCCGGTTCGACCCCCAGGTGCAGCTCCAGCTCGGCGACGTCGATGGTCTGGCCCGAGCCGGGGCCGATGTAGAGCACCAGCCGCTCGATCTCCTGGCGCATCAGGCCGCGCTCGCGGGGCAGGCGGGCGACGAAGCGGTCGAGGGCGTCCTGGGTCAGGCCGACCTTGTCGGCGGTCAGCGCCTCGCGGGTCATGCGGGCCACGTCGCCGGTCTCGTCCTCGTAGCAGGCGATGGCCACCGCGCCGGACGCCGCCTCGGCCGCCTTGCGCAGGGCCGAGTCGCGACCCAGCGCCCCCGCCTCGACGACCAGCATGGCGTCCGGGTTGTAGGCGCCCTCGGCGTGGGCCTTCAGCGCCGCCGCCAGCATCTTGTCGATCGAGGCCTTCTCGGAGCCGAGCCGCACCCGCACCAGCCGACGGCCGCCGATCATCGACAGGGCGGTCAGGGCCTCGTCGAGCCGCGCCTCGTCGCCGTCGATGTCGCTGTCGGTCAGGACGGTGACGTTGAAGGGGTCGTTGAGATCCGGGGTGATGGCCCGGCACAGCTGGCCGGCGCGCTCGGCCACCCCGGAGCGATCCTTGCCGTGGATGACGGCGGCGCGCACCGAGCGGTCCGGCGTCTTGAGGAAGCGATCGACCTCGGGCCGCTTCGCCAGGATCATCGGGGGCCGGTCATGGGCGGTCGGGCAGGGCCCGCATCAGGTCGAGCCGGATCTGGCGGGCCAGTTCCGCCGCAGCGCGCTCCTCGCCGTCCTGCTGGGCGGCGATGGCGGCGTAGGGCTGGTCGGCGGCGGCGTAGGTGGTGGTCACCGTCTCCACCCCAGTCAGGGGCAGGCCGCCGCCCGTCGGAGTCAGCGTCCAGCTGCCGCGGACGGTCAGTTCATAGCGGGTCGCGGTGTCGTCGATGCGCCGGCCGAGCGGGCGGCGCGACTGCTCCACCGCGGTCTCGAGCCGCCACAGCGGGGCCTGCGCCGGGTCACGGCCCAGCGCGTCCTCGAGCTGTTCACGCAGGCGGTAGCCGAGCCGGTCGTCCTGGGTGGTCACGGCGATGCGCGACAGGCTGGAGCCGACGCCGGCGTCACCGTAAAGGGGCGTGAAACCACAGCCGGCGAGCCCGAGTCCCATAAGCGCGACAAAGCCGAGGCCGGCGCGGCGCATCAGCCGACCACCAGATTGACGATGCGATCCTTGACCACCACGATCTTCCTCACCGTCTGACCCTCGAGCCGCGCCTGCACGTCCGCATCGGCCATGACAATGGCCTCGACCTCGGCCGGCTCCAGACCGCGGGCGACGCGGATCTCGCCGCGGCGCTTGCCGTTGACCTGGATCGGGAGGACGACCTCGTCATCGGCCGCCAGCGCCGGGTCGAAGACCGGCCACGGCGCGTCGAGGATCATCCCCGCTTCGCCCAGCCGCGTCCAGCCTTCCTCGGCCAGGTGCGGGGTGAAGGGGGCGACCAGCCGCAGCAGGGCCGACAGGGCCTCGCGTTTCGCACCGCCGCCGGCCGCCGGATGGTCGCGCACGGTGGCGACGAAGGCGTAGAGCTTGGCGATGGCGGAGTTGAAGCGGAAACCGTCGATGCCCTCCGACACCGCCTTGATGGCCTTGTGGGTCTCGCGGACCAGCGAGGCGTTGGCGGCCTCGTCGCCGGGGATGGACGGATCGAAGCCGTCAACCTCGGCCCAGACGCGCTGGACGAAGCGGCTGGCGCCCTCGACGCCGCCCGGGGTCCACTGCACGTCACGCTCGGGCGGGCTGTCGGAGAGGACGAACAGGCGGCCGGCGTCGACGCCGTGGGTGTCGACGATCTCCTGGGGCGCGACCACGTTCTTCTTCGACTTCGACATCTTCTCGATGTCGCCGATGATCAGGGTTCCGCCGGTCGAAAGCTGGCGGGCCGCGCGCTCGCCGCCCTCGTGGATCAGTTCGACGTCGGTCGGCTCGACCCAGGCGCCGTCGGCGCGGCGGTAGGTCTCGTGGACCACCATGCCCTGGGTGAACAGGCCGGCGAACGGCTCCTTCACGTTCATCAGGCCGGCGTCGGACAGGGCGCGGGAGATGAAGCGGGCATAGAGCAGGTGCAGCACCGCGTGCTCGACGCCGCCGATGTATTGGTCCACCGGCAGCCATTTGTCGGCGGCGGCCTTCGAGATCGGCTCGGCGGCCGTGGGATCGGCGAAGCGCGCGAAATACCAGCTGGAGTCGACGAAGGTGTCGAGGGTGTCGGTTTCGCGCGTGGCCTCGCCGCCGCACGACGGGCAGCTGACGTGCTTCCAGGTCGGGTGCCGGTCCAGCGGGTTGCCGGGCTTGTCGAAGGTCACGTCCTTCGGCAGTTCGACCGGCAGCTGGGCGGCCGGGACCGCGCCGCACGACGGGCAGTGGACGATCGGGATCGGGCAGCCCCAGTAGCGCTGGCGGCTGACGCCCCAGTCGCGCAGCCGGTAGATGGTCGCGCCTTCGCCCCGGCCCGCCGCCTCGACGCGGGCGATCGCCGCCGCCTTGGCCGATTCAATGTCGAGACCGTTCAGGAAGTCGGACTGGAAGATCGACCCCGGACCCGTATAAGCCTCTGTTCCGACGCTGAAATCATCGCCGGCGCCGTCAGGTCTCACCACCGGGATCACCGGCAGGCCGTACTTTCGGGCGAAGTCGAGGTCGCGCTGGTCATGGGCGGGACATCCGAAGATGGCGCCGGTGCCGTACTCCGACAGGATGAAGTTGGCGATCCATACGGTGACCTCGCGGCCGTCGAACGGGTGCAGCACCCTGAGGCCGGTGTCGAAGCCGACCTTCTCGGCCTGTTCGATCTCGGCCTGGGTGGAGCCGCCCTTGCGGCACTCGGCGATGAAGGCGGCCGCGTCCGGGTCCGTCTCGGCCAGGGCGCGGGCCACCGGGTGATCCGGGGCGATACCCATGAACGAGGCCCCGAACAGGGTGTCGGGACGGGTGGTGTAGATCTCCAGCCCCTCCGGGGCGCCTTCGGGGGCCTGGCCGGCCCAGGCCCAGGTCATCTGCAGACCCTTCGAGCGGCCGATCCAGTTCTCCTGCATCAGCCGGACCTTGTCCGGCCAGCGGCCTTCCAGCTCCTTCAGGCCCTCGATCAGGTCGTCGGCGTAGTCGGTGATGCGCAGGAACCACTGGTTCAGCTTGCGCTTCTCGACGATCGCGCCCGAGCGCCAGCCGCGGCCATCGACGACCTGTTCGTTGGCCAGGACGGTGTTGTCGACCGGGTCCCAGTTGACCACCGAGTCCTTGCGGTAGACCAGGCCGCGCTTGAACAGTTCGAGGAACCAGGCCTGCTGCTGGCCATAGTAGGCCGGGTCGCAGGTGGCGAACTCACGCGACCAGTCGAGCGACAGGCCGAGCAGCTTCAATTGTTCGCGCATGGCGGCGATGTTGGACCAGGTCCAGTCGCCGGGATGGATTCCGCGCTCGATGGCGGCGTTCTCGGCCGGCAGGCCGAAGGCGTCCCAGCCCATCGGGTGCAGCACGTCGAAGCCCTGGGCCCGCTTCGAGCGCGCCACCACGTCGCCCATCACATAGTTGCGGGCGTGGCCCATGTGGATGTTGCCCGACGGGTAGGGGAACATCTCGAGGACGTAGTATTTGGGCTTGCCCGTTTCGTCCGTCGGCGTGCGGAAGGCGTCGGCGGCCGCCCAGCGGGTCTGCTGGCGGGGTTCGGCGGTCTTGGGCTCGTAGCGGGCCACGGGAATCCTTGAGGTCGCTCCTGAAGGGCGAGCCTTGAGGAGGCTATGGTCGGGAGGGGGAGGTCAGCCGGCGTTCTGGAGGTTGAGCTGGCGCGCCTTGGTCAGGATGGCGTTCTCCAGATCGGTCTCGGTCTGGGCGGCCACGGGCGCGCCGACCCAGCCGCCGGTCCCGTCGCGCACTTCCTTGGTCACCGTGACGTTCAGCGCGTCGGCGCGAAGTCGGGTGTCGAGGATGAAGACCGTGGCCTTGAACCGCTCGTTCGGCGTCTGCGGATCGGTGTACCAGTCGTAGTTGATGACGCCGCCCCACGGATCCGCGTTGGCCAGCGGCATGAAGCTGAGGGTGTCGAGGGTGGCGCGCCACAGGAAGGCGTTGACGCCGATTCCGGTCTGGCCGGCCGGCACGGCCTTGGTCGCTCCCATGCCCGGGATCCCGCCGCACCCGCCCAGCATCAGACCCGAGGCGATCAGGGCGATCGCTGCGCCGCGAACCAGCACCATCGAGACTCTCCATTCCATCGAGACGTGCGGCGGGCCGTCCCGCGCACGCGCCGGCCCGCCCGGAAGGCGGATGCCGAAGCGACGCTCTATAACACGGCCAAAAGGGGCGATGACAAGGCGAAGTCGCATCGGCCCGCCGCTTGACCGCCATGAAACGGCCGCGACGCGCCCTGGGCGACTTCCGACGCGTGACGCTCGCGCCACAGGAGTCCGCAGAGTCCGGCGGAACCATAGGTCAAAGGCCACGTTTCGTTGACCGGGCTGACCAGCGGTGTCTAATCGCTGGCAAGGATCGCGGCGGAGGCTCCGTCGCGGCATGAAGGGCAGGACATGCGCCAGATCACGCGCAAGAACGGCGCCGTCATCGCCGGACTGGCCGCGGGGCTCACGCTCCTCGCCGTGGCCGATTCCGCCTCGGCCCAGGCCGCCGCGCGCAGCCGCGCTCCCGCCGTAAGCCTGTCCGAAGCCCAGGCCGCCCGCGCCGCGACCCCGAGCCAGTCGCGTCTTCGCTTCACCGAGCGTGGCCGCTGGGGCCTGGACCTGAACCTCAGTCAGCCGGTCGGGCGCGAGAGCAATCTCGGCGACGTCGAGGCCGGGGCCTATTACCGCGTCAATCCGCGCCTGCGGGTCGGCGCCACCGCCGGCCTGGCCGAGCCCGAGGCCGATCCGGCCCGTCCGCCGCAGACCGACCGCCGGACCGCGCCGCGCTTCCGGCTGGAATCGATCTTCCGCTTCTAGGTCTCAGTCCGGCCGAACGCCGCCCGGATCGCCGACACCCCCGCCAGACCGCAGGCGCCCGAGCCGATCAGGGCGCGTGCGTTTGAGCTGTCGATCCCCC
Organism: Caulobacterales bacterium; assembly: GCA_016183935.1. Taxonomy (GTDB): domain Bacteria; phylum Pseudomonadota; class Alphaproteobacteria; order Caulobacterales; family Caulobacteraceae; genus Brevundimonas. The sequence goes on along the minus strand of JACPDR010000023.1, from coordinate 45,118 downwards.
CGAGGGCGTAGACGGGAACGACCGCGCCGCGCACGACGTCGCTGAACGCCCCCACCCCAAGCGGCGGGCCGCCGGCCGAGGCCCCGCCCGCCGCGAACACCGGCGACAGAACGGCGGCGTCCAGATCCGCAGCGCGGGCCAACCCCTCCGACGAATGCGCCGCCCCGGTGATCCGCCAGTCCGGCCGGGCCGTCGAAAGGGCCGCGGCCTGTCCGAGCGCTCGTTCCGGCAGATGGACTCCGTCGGCCCCGACCGTCTCGGCGAGTTCGGCGTCGAGGCCGATCAGCAGCAGCCCGTCGCGCCGGGCGGTGGCCTCGCGCAGACGCCGCGCGGTGTCGAGGGCGTCGGCGGCTCCGAAGGCGCGGAACACCACGCCCGATCCGGGCGGCAGCCGCGCCGCCGTCTCCCACGGGCGAGGGGTCCGGCCGGGGTCGGTGAAGAACAGCAGCGGCGGCAGGTCGGCGGACGGCCTTCCCGTCCGGCGGCTGACATCGGCCGCGTCCCGTGCGAGGACGCTGGCGACCTCCCACAGGATTTCCGCGTCGGACCGGTTCATGGCCTCCTCTTCTCCCGATCCCGCCCAGACGTCCAGCACCGTCGCCGGGCGTTTCGAGACGGTGCGCCGTCGCATCGCCGACGCCTGCCGCGCGGCCGGGCGAAATCCGGCCGGGGTCGTCCTGACCGCCGTGACCAAGACCCAGTCGCCGGAGGCCCTCGCGTCCGCGCTCGCCACGGGCCAGCGGGTGTTCGGCGAGAACCGGGTGCAGGAGGCCCAGGCGCACTGGAGCGCGCTTCGTCCGGCCGTTGCTGACCTGGAGCTGCGCCTGATCGGCCCGCTGCAGACCAACAAGGCCGCCGATGCGGCGGCCCTGTTCGACGTCATCGAGACCCTCGACCGGCCGAAGCTGGCCGACGCCCTCGCCGCCGCCGCCGGAAAGTCCGGGCGAACGGTCCGGGTGCTGGTGCAGGTCAATACCGGGGCCGAACCGCAGAAGGCCGGGGTCCTGCCCGGGGACGCCGACGCCCTGGTGGCGTACGCCCGGGGCAGAGGCCTGGCGGTCGAAGGATTGATGTGCATTCCGCCCGCGGACGAGGCGGCGGGGCCGCATTTCGCCCTGCTGCGCAAGATCGCCCGCCGCAACGGGCTGGGGACGCTGTCGATGGGAATGAGCGGGGACTACGAGACCGCGATCCGCTTCGGCGCGACCCATGTGCGGATCGGATCGGCGCTGTTCGGGGAACGAAACCGCGTCGAAACGCCCTCTATTGACTGAAAACCGTCCCGCTTGAGGTCCAACCCTTGGCGGAACGGCCGACGCTCGCCATTCTGGTACCCATGCCCACGCCCAAGACCATCCTGATCATCGACGACGACGACGACCTGCGCGAGGCGCTGGCCGAACAGCTGGCCCTGCATGAAGCCTTCCGGCCGGTGCAGGCCGCGACGGCCGCCGAGGGCGTCAAGCTGGGACGCGAAACCCGCGCCGACCTGATTCTGCTCGATGTCGACCTGCCCGACATGGACGGGCGCGAGGCCTGCCGGCTGCTGCGCAAGGACGGCGTCTCGACCCCGATCATCATGCTGACCGGCCAGGCCTCGGACGCCGACACCGTGCTGGGGCTGGAGTCGGGGGCCAACGACTATGTCACCAAGCCCTTCCGCTTCGCGGTGCTGCTGGCGCGCATCCGCGCCCACCTGCGCAGCCACGAACAGTCCGAGGACGCGGTGTTCCGGGTGGGCCCGTACGAGTTCCGGCCCGCCGCCAAGGTCCTGATCGACGACAAGGGCCGCAAGGTGCGGCTGACCGAGAAGGAAACCAGCATCCTCAAGTACCTGTATCGCGCCGGGGCCAAGGCGGTGTCGCGCGAGGAGCTGCTGACCGAGGTCTGGGGCTACAACGCCGGGGTCACCACCCACACGCTGGAAACCCACATCTACCGGCTGCGCCAGAAGATCGAGCCCGAGCCGGGTCAGGCCCGGCTGCTGCTGACCGACGCAGGCGGCTACCGGCTGCAACCGTAATCAGCCCGTGCGCCACTCGCTGAGGGTCTCGCCGGTCGGCGTCTCGAAGGCGACGCGGTCGAGCTGGACCGCCGCCACGCAAACGGGGCGCTGGTTGGGGTTGGCGGCGCGGCAGCGGATGGCCCGTCCGTCGGGGAAGGCCGCGACCCGACCCTGCAGGCGAACCCGGTAACCGGCGTCCAGGGCGATCAGCGGCGCGTCGCCCGCCTGACGGATCGTATGCGTGTAGGCGCGGCCGTTGCGGCGGCCGAGGCGGGATCCGCCGGTCTCGAACACCGCCGCCAGTCCGACCGTCGGCGGCGACGGCGCGATCGGGCCGCTGGCCAGCGGATCGGCCCGGATCGACGGGCACCCGTCGGCGGCCATCCACGGGCGGGCGACCCAGAAGCCCTCGACGGCCTCCCACCGGTCCTGGCCGGCGCCGGCGATCAGCGCCGAGCGGGCCCAGTCGCCGGGGGTCAGGCCCAGGCGGATGGTCTCGCGGTCCGGCCCCCACGACCAGCGCGCCAGCCCGTCGCCGGCCCCGTCGGCGGGAGACGCCTCGGCGCCCTCGCAGCCGAAGGCCAGGCGGATGTCGAATTGACGGCCGACCAGTGAATTCGCCGTCGTGGCGGTGGCGCCCGCGGCGTAGTTCGACGCCGCCAGGGCTACGGCCGAGAGCAATTCGCGCCGATCCAGCGCCGTATTGATCGGCGGCGTCGCCGGGCCGCTGACGGCGGGCCCGACCGGCGCCGGCGCCGGCGCGACAGGCTCGGCGTCCCTGTCGCAGGAGGCCAGCAGAAGGCCGACCGCCGCCGCCGCGACGACCGGCAGGCGAACAGACATGACCGGATTCAGCATGGAACCAGCCTAGCACGCCGTTCGCTGAATTGGGGACGGCCGGCCGTAAAAGGTTGACCCGACCCGGGCGGGGGAGGCAGCAGAGCCCATGACCTTCGATCAGATCGCGGCTCTGCTCGTGCTCGTGGCCGTGGTCGGCGTGCTGATCCACGGCCGGGTTCGCGCCGACGTCGTGGCCCTGACCGGGGCCGCCGCCCTGCTGCTGCTGGGCGTGGTGCGTCCGATCGAGGTGCAGGGCGCCTTCGCCAGTCCGGCCGTCATCGCCCTCGCCGGCCTCTTCGTCATCGCCTACGCCATCGAGCTGTCCGGCCTGCTCGGCCTGATGATCCGCCAGGCGACGAAGCTGGCCTCGCGGGTCGGAGCGCTCGGGGTGTGGGCGGTGATCGGGATGTGCGGTTCGCTGGGCGGCTTCCTGAACAACACGCCGGTGGTGGTGCTGGCCGCGCCGGTGATCCGGGACGTGGCCCAGTCGCTGAAGCTGTCGCCCAAACGCTTCCTGATGCCCCTCAGCCACGTCACCGTTCTGGGCGGGCTGCTGACCCTGATCGGCACCTCGACCAACCTGCTGGTCAACGACATGGCCCGCAACGCGGGCCAGCCGGTGTTCAGCCTGTTCGAGATCACCCCGGTCGGCCTGTGCATCGCCGTCACCGGCGGCCTGTGGCTGTTCTTCGTCGGGGCGCGCCAGCTGGGCCGCAGCGTGGCGGCGGACGAGGCCGAACAGGCCCGGCTGGCCGAACTGGCGGAGGCGCGCCGCGAGGCGGAGGCGGAACGCGCCGCCCGGAACCGGCGGCGGTTCCCGTTCGGACTGCCGCGCCTGGGCGAGGCGCGAACCAACGACGACGGGTCGGGGGACGCCCACCTGGGCGACGTGGCCCTGTTCGGGGCGGCCGACCGGCCGTTCGACCTGCGCCGCTCGCTGATCGCGCTCGGGGTCTTCATCATCGTTGTGGCGGCCGCGGGACTGGGCTGGGCCCCCATCGCCGCTTCGGCCTTCGCGGGGGCGGTCGCCCTGATCCTGCTCAAGGTGATCACGCCCGAAGAGGCCTACGCCGGGCTGAGGCCAGAAATCCTGCTGCTGATCGCCGGCATGGTGGTGGTCGGGATCGCCATCGAGGTCACCGGGCTGGCCGCGGCCGGGGCCGGCGTTCTGATCGAGGTGCTGCGGCCGTTCGGCCCGCTGGTCGGCCTGATCATCCTCTACGGCGTCACCCTGTTCGCCACCGAGCTGTTGTCCAACGCCACGGTCGCGGTGCTGATCACCCCCATCGCCGTGGCCCTGGCGGAGAGCTTCGGGGTCGATCCGCGGCCGTTCCTGGTCGGGGTGATGATGGCCGCCTCCGCCGCCTTCGCGACCCCGTTCGGCTACCAGACCAACGTCCTCGTCTTCCAGATGGGCGGCTACAGCTACATGGACTTCGTCCGGGTCGGCCTGCCGCTGAACCTGGTCACCTGGGTGGCGGCGATGGTCGCCATCCCGATCTTCTTCCCGTTCTAGACGTCGAGATCCATGGTCACCGGGGCGTGGTCGCTGGGCTGGATCCACTCGCGGACGGTGTCATGGATGCGGGCGCTGGCCGGGACGACGGCGGGAGTCAGGCCGGGGGAGGTCCACAGGTGGTCGAGGCGCAGGCCCCGGTTGGACTTGCGGAAGTCGGCGGCGCGGTAGCTCCACCAGCTGGCCAGCTTGGTCGGTTCGGGTATCTGGTCGCGAACCACGTCGGCGAAGCCGCCGGCCGCCTGCAGCCGGCGCAGGGTCTCGACCTCAAGCGGGGTGTGGCTGACGATCTTGGACATGTAGCGGTGGTTCCAGACGTCGTTCTCGCCCGGCGCGATGTTGAAGTCGCCGGCGAGGACCAGTGGCCGCTGGCGGTCGCGAACGGCCATCTCGGCGGTCAGCCGCTCGTAGAAGTCCAGCTTGTGGTCGAACTTGGGGTTCAGCTTGCGGTCGGGCGTGTCGCCGCCGGCGGGGATGTAGAAATTCTGGATCTCGACGCCGTCGACGGTGACGGCCACGCAGCGGGCGTGGCCCTCGCGGCAGACGTCGAGCTTCGGGGCCTCGCCGATCGGCTTGCGGCTGGCGATGGCGACGCCGTGCCAGCCCTTCTGGCCGCCGATCTTCAGATGGGGCAGGCCCATGGCCTCGAACGCGGCCCGGGGGAACTGGTCCTCGAGGCATTTGATCTCCTGCAGGCACAGGACGTCGGTTCCGCTTTCGGCGACGAAGCGGGCGACCTGATCGACGCGCAGGCGGACGGAGTTGATGTTCCAGGTGGCGATGCGAAGCATGGAGGGGGTCTAGCAGTCGCCGCCGCCGCGGCCCACGGGTTCCGGATAAAGAGACGCCCGGCCGTTGCGGGCCGGGCGTTTCAAGGTTCGTCTCTCTCGCCGCCGGGAAGGGGATGAAATCCGTAGCGGGTCAGACCGGCTCCCGCCGATCTGTGGCCAAAACAACACGCCCGACAAAAAATGTCAAGTCAAACGAGCCGGTCCGCGGCGACGATTTCGTGCGTCAGGGGAATCAGTTGCGGCGGGGGCGACGGGTCGGATCGCGCAGCTGGAACAGGCTCGGCGACAGGCCCGAGGCCGGACGCAAGGTGGTCAGCTGGGTGCGGGTCCGGCCGCCCTGGGCGTCGACGATGGTCCATTCCTGCAGACGGATCGGGTCGCCGGCGAAGGCGAGGACCACGGAACCGTCGTTGGGCCGGTTGCGATCGCGGGCGGTGATGGCGAAGGCGCCGGAGTCCATGCGGGTGACGCGGTCGATACGGACGCCCTGGTCCAGCCGGACGGTGCGGGCGAGGAAGGTCGACAGCGGCGTCTGGCTCAGCGGCACCTGGCGGAAGACGTTCAGGCGCGGGTCGTAGCGCTTCACGTTCGAGCCGTCCGACACGACCAGCAGGCCGGCCGGGTTGGTGTATTCGAAGCGCATCTTGCCGGGACGCTGCAGGTAGAAGCGGCCTTCGCGGCGCTGGGCGCCCGAGGTCTCGACGAAGGTCCCCTGGGCCGAGGTCAGGCCCTGCAGATAGGTCTGGGCCCGGGCCAGGACGGCGCGGTCCTCGGCGGACAGGCCGGACTGGGCGTGGGCCGGCAGCGCCGCGACGGCGGCGAGGGCGGCGGATCCGAGCGCGAAGGCGCGGCGTGAGACGGTCATGGTGTCTTCTCCCGTTCGGGATGGTTGGAGTCTGCCGTCTTGCGGAACGGGTCTGGCGGGGGCGTGACCTCAGCCTGACCATATTCAGGCGCTCCGATGAAGCCCTGTTCAGCATCGCGCAACCGGCGGCGGCCCTTCCTAACGCGACGCGCCCCCGTCCGTTGCCGCTTCGAGCCTACATCGGCGGCGGACCGGCGAGGATGTCGCGCTTGCCGGCGTGGTTGGCGGGACTGACCACGCCCTCCTGCTCCATCCGCTCGATCAGGGAGGCGGCGCGGTTGTAGCCGATCTGCAGGCGGCGCTGGATGTAGCTGGTCGAGGCCTTGCGGTCGCGGGTCACCACGGCCACGGCCCGGTCGTAGAGATCGTCGCCCGAGCCGCCGCCGTCGTCGAAACCGGCGGCGTCCCCGTCCCCGTCCGGATCGTCGGTGATCAGGTCGAGGTAGTCCGGCTCGGCCTGCGAGCGCAGGTGTTTGCAGACCTCGTCGACTTCCTGGTCGGTCACGAACGGTCCGTGCAGGCGGGTGATGCGGCCGCCGCCGGCCATGTAGAGCATGTCGCCCTGGCCGAGCAGCTGCTCGCCGCCCTGCTCGCCGAGAATGGTGCGGCTGTCGATCTTGGAGGTGACCTGGAAGCTGATCCGGGTCGGGAAATTGGCCTTGATGGTGCCGGTGATGACGTCGACCGAGGGGCGCTGGGTGGCCATGATCAGGTGGATGCCGGCGGCGCGGGCCATCTGGGCCAGGCGCTGCACGGCGCCCTCGACGTCCTTGCCGGCGACCAGCATCAGGTCGGCCATCTCGTCCATGACCACGACCAGGTAGGGCATGGGTTCGGGGCGGATCTTCTCGGATTCGTAGACCGGGCGGCCCTGGTCGTCGAAGCCGGTCTGGACGGTGCGCTCGAAATGCTCGCCCTTGGCCTGGGCCTCGCGGGCGCGCTCGTTGTAGCTGGCGATGTTGCGCACCCCCAGCTTGGACATGCGGCGATAGCGGTCCTCCATCTCGCGCACCGTCCACTTCAGCGCGACCACGGCCTTCTTCGGGTCGGTGACCACCGGGGCCAGCAGGTGCGGGATGCCGTCGTAGACCGACAGCTCCAGCATCTTCGGGTCGATCATGATGAAACGGCACTCGGCCGGGCTGTGCCGGTAGAGGATCGACAGGATCATGGCGTTGACGCCGACCGACTTGCCCGAGCCGGTGGTGCCGGCGATCAGCAGGTGGGGCATGCGCGCCAGGTCGGCGACATAGGGCTCGCCGCCGATGGTCTCGCCCAGCGCCAGCGGCAGCAGGTGGGCCGGCTTGTCGTATTCGGTCGAGGCCAGCAGATCGCGCAGATAGACCGTCTCACGCCTGGCGTTGGGCAATTCGATGCCGATGGCGTTGCGGCCGGGAACGACGCTGATGCGGCAGGCGCGGGCGCTCATCGAGCGGGCGATGTCGTCGCTGAGGGCCACGACGCGGCCGTGCTTGACGCCGGGCGCGGGGACCAGCTCGTACAGGGTGACGACCGGTCCGGGGCGGATCTGGTCGATGACGCCGCGCACGCCGAATTCCTGCAGCACGCCCTCGAGCATCTTGGCGTTCTGCTTCAGCGCCTCCTCGTCGACCGAGGCGACGCGCTTGACCGGCTTGGTCAGCATGCCCAGCGGGGGCAGGTCGAAACCGGTCGAGGGACGGGCGAAGTCGAAGGCGGCCTGGCTGTCGTCGATCTCGCGGCGCGAGGCCTTGGGGGCCTTGGCGGCGGCGACCTTGGGCTCGGGCGCGCCGCGGGCCGGGACCGGCTCCTGCCAGGGCGGTCCGGCGTCGGCGTCGAGGCTGACCGCCGGATAGTCCTCCGGCTCCGGGGCCGGGCGGGGACGGGGCGCAGTCCTGGCGGCGCGGGAGCGTTCACCGGACCCGGACGGCGGCGCGGACGACCGGCCGCCGCGGGCCCAGTCGAGGCCTTCGCCCAGATCGGAGAAGCGCAGGCCGATGGCGTAGCCGATGCCCCACAGGGCCAGGGGAAGGAACAGCACCGCGGCGCCGATGGCGGCGCCCGGCAGGCGCAGCGCCGCGAAGGCCATGCGCACGAGGCCGACGAGGGCGTCGCCCCAGAGGCCGCCGAGTCCCGTCGCCAGCGGCCAGGCGGCCGGCGCGGCCAGCGCCGACAGGGCCGCCGACAGCGCCAGAACGCCGGCCGTCGCGGATAGGGCCTTCGGGGTCGTCGGCTTGAGCCGCTGCTGCATGGCGTCGCCAATCGCGCCGGCGAGGCCGAAAGCGATCAGCAGCAGGGCGGCGGGCCAGGCGGCGAGACCCAGCGACTGCATGAACAGGTCCGCGAACATCGCGCCGTTCAGGCCCAGCCAATTGGTCGGCGGGGCGGACGAGGCGGCGTTGAGGCTGGGGTCGGCCGGGTTCCACGAGATCAGGGCCGTCAGCAGCAGGGCCGCCAGCACGGCCTGCAGCACGCCCCGGACGCGCACCGCGAACGGCGCGGCCCACAGGATGCGGGCGCTGTCGAAGGCGCGGTGGCCGAGAGCGAAAGCGGCGGACATGCGGCGGCGGACTCCGGGCGACGGTACTGGGGCGGTTGTCGCCCGGGCAGGGTTAAGGGGCTGTTTACTTTACGGGCGAGGGATCAGTCGCCGCCCACCATGCCTGATGCCTCCTGCCGCACTGGACCTTCCGGCCGTCCAGCGCTACAACCGGCCCATGAGCCAGACCGACCGCCACGACGTCATCATCGCCGGAGCCGGCATGGCGGGGGCGACCTTCGCCCTCGCCGCCGCCCAGGGCGGGCTGAAGGCGGTGCTGGTCGACCCCCAGCCCTTCTCGGCCCAGCTGGCCCCGACCTTCGACGGGCGCTCGACCGCGATCGCCTTCTCGACCTTCCGCATGCTGGACGCGCTGGGCGTCGGCGCGGCGCTGCGGCCGCACGCCTGCCGCATGGACCGGATCCTGGTCACCGACGGACGGCGGCCGGGCGCGGCCTCGCCGTCGGCCTCATCCGCCTTCCTGCGCTTCGACGCCGACGAAATCGGCGACCGCACCGACGGCGAGCCGCTCGGCTATATGGTCGAGAACCGGCGGATCCGCTCGGCCCTGGCCGAGGCGATCACCGCGGCCGGGATCGAGGTGCGGGCCCCGGCCTCGGTCGCCTCGGTCGAAGCCGGGCCCGGGCGGGCGACCGTAACGCTGGAAGGCGGGACGGTGCTGGAGGCGCCGCTGGTGGTCGGGGCCGAGGGACGCGGCTCGCGGGTGCGGCGCGAGGCCGGCATCGACACGACCGGCTGGAGCTATGGCCAGAGCGGCGTCGTGGCCACGGTGTCTCTCGGCCGTGACCATGGCAATGTCGCGCACGAATATTTCCTCCCGTCAGGGCCCTTCGCCATCCTGCCGCTGACCGAACGGCGCGCCAGCCTGGTCTGGACCGAGACGACGCGGCGGGCCGAGGCGCTGAAGGCGGCGTCTGACGAGGCCTTCCACGCCCATCTGATGCGGCGGTTCGGGGATTTCCTCGAAGATGTCACGGTGGTGGGGCCGCGCTTCGTCTATCCGTTGTCGCTGCAGCTGGCCGAGCAGCTGACCGCGCCGCGCATCGCCCTGATCGGCGACGCCGCCCACGCGGTGCATCCGGTGGCCGGGCAGGGCCTCAACATGGGGCTGAAGGATGCGGCCGCGCTGGCCGAGGTGCTGGTCGAGGCGCTGCGTGTCGGCGAGGACATCGGTTCGGAGGTGGTGCTGGACCGCTACGCCCGCTGGCGGCGCTTTGACAATGCGGCGCTGGCGGCGGGGTTCGACGGTTTCGTGCGCTTGTTCTCCAACGACCTCGCGCCGGTGCGTCTGGCGCGCGACCTCGGCATCGCCGCCGTCAACCGCATCGCCCCCCTGCGCCGCGCCTTCATGCACGAGGCCGGCGGCGCGACGGGCGACTTGCCCCGGTTGCTGCGCGGGGAGGGCCTTTAGGGCCGCTCACCGGATCGGGTGTAGATGGCTGGTATCTGAAGATCGGCGGCCTGGGCGGGTTCGAGGAAGATCATGTCCATGGAGTCGTTGGGCCCGGACATCCGCGTGAAAACGGCGCCAATAGCCTCCCTGAGGCTTTGATCGGGAGCGCCGACGATGAGCAGGGCCAGCGCGGGCGTCGGGTCATCGCCGTATCTCACCCAGCACAGAAACGCGGCGCTGATCCCCGATCTGGCCTCGAAGGCCGGTTGCACAGCGACGGCGAAGTCCGCCGCGATTGCGCCGGTCGGGACGCCGAGAACCGCGTAGGGCGGCATCATCAGGGTTTCATGCCGCTGGCCCGACTGACTCCATGCCGGTCCGGCGAGCGCCACGACACCGGCGAGTGCGAGGAGAAATCTGAACACGGTCAGTCCAGCTTGCGGGCTTCTTCGGCCAGCATGATCGGCACGCCGTCGCGTATGGGGAAGGCGAGTTTGGCGCCCCTGGACACCAGTTCCTGGCGCTCGCGGTCATAGGTCAGCCGGCCCCGGGTGACGGGACAGACCAGCACCTCGAGCAGGCGGGGGTCGACGGAGACCGGGGTGTTGAAGGCGTCGCTCATCGGGATGCTCGGGGAAGGGAAGAGGGATCGGCAGATCGAGGATGGTGAGCCGGGAGAGGAGATGCGTCTACCCCGCCGCCCGGGCCCTGTCGCCTCTCACTGGATGGACGGCGTGTCGCCCTCGCCGTCGTCGGCGGCGTCGATGGTCAGCAGGGCGGTCAGCACGTCCGAGCGGTCGGTCAGGCTGGCCGCCTCGAGCAGGGCCTGCTTTTCGGCCGGCTCGAACGGCAGGGCCATGGACAGGCTGTTGATCAGGGCCTCGGGCGGCGCCGTCTCGGCGGTGTCCCAGTCGATGTCGAGCCCGCGCGTCTCCAGATAGGCGCGCAGGGCGTCCAGCAAGGTGTCGCGATCGAGGCCGACGTCGTCGACCGGCGGGGCCGCGAGATCGGCTTCGAACGGGGCGAAGTCGGCGCGGATCTGGCGATAGGGGGTCTGGGTCGGCAGCTCGGCGGCGAGGCGGAAGCGGGCGCAGCCGGTCAGGGTGATCAGATAGCGGCCGTCCGACGTCTCGGCGAAGCTGGTGATCCGCCCCGCGCAACCCACCGGCGACAGGCCGGGCAGGCTCTGCGACCCCTGCGGCTGGATCATGCCGATGATCCGGTCGCCGGCCATGGCGTCGTCGATCATGTTGAGATAGCGCGGCTCGAAGATGTTCAGCGGCAGCTGGCCGCGCGGCAGCAGGATCGCGCCGGGCAGGGGAAAGACCGGAATGACCTGCGGCAGGTCGACAGCCCTGACATAGCCCTGCGCCATGCGGATCCCCTAGGCGAACAGGATGGACGAGAGGCGACGGCGGCCGTCGCGGGCGATCTCCGACGCCGGACCGGCGGCCTCGAACACCGTCAGCAGCTGCTTGCGCGCGGTCTGGTCGTTCCACTCGCGGTCGGCCGCGACAATGGCCAGCAGGCTGTCGACCGCGCCCTGCAGATCGCCGGCCGCGGCCTGGGCCAGAGACAGGTCATAACGGGCCTGATGGTCGGACGGGTCGGCGGCGACGCGCGCCTCGAGCTCCGCGCTCGCGCCACCCGGGGCGGCGGAGGCGAGCGACAGCTGGGCGCGCACGGACTGGACCTGGGCGTTCTTCGAGTCGGCGGGGGCCATGGCGATGGTCTGGCGGGCCTGATCGGCGTCGCCGTCGGCCAGATAGACCCGCGCCATGCCGGCGATCGCGCCCTCGTGCCCGGGCTCCAGCGTCATCACCTGGGCGAAGGCCTGCGCGGCGCCGCCGAGGTCGTTCAGGGCCAGCGACTCCTCGCCCATCGACATCAGCTGCTCGATGTCGGAATCGGCGCTCACGCCGCCGGTCAGCTTGTCGATGAAGGCCCTGAGCTGGCTCTCGGGCACCGCGCCCTGGAAGCCGTCGGCGGGCTGGCCGTCGACGAAGGCGTAGACGGTGGGGATCGACTGGACGCGCAGCTGGCCGGCGTAGGCGGGGTTCTTGTCGACGTCGATCTTGACCAGCTTGACCGCCCCGCCGGCGGCGCGGACGGCCTTCTCCAGCATCGGCGTCAGGGTCCGGCACGGGCCGCACCAGGTGGCCCAGAAGTCGACGAGCACCGGCTGGATTTTCGACGCCTCGACCACATCGGCCATGAAGGAAGCGTCGGAGCCGTCCTTGATCAGGTCGTCAGGCAGGGTGGTCGGGTCGGCGAAGCTCATCTGTCGATCCTGTGGGTGTGAGGGCCTAACGCGGCAGCTCCAAGATGGTCGCGGCGGCTGTTCGTCTCAAGGGACAGATCAGGTTGGTTCGCCGCCGGCTCCGGCCGGACTGAGCTTCCAGCGGATCTTGGTCTCGGAGTCGGTGCGGGCCGAGCCGCGCACGACGATCTGCAGCGAGCGCCGGGTCAGGCCTTCGTCGATGTGCACCGAGGGCTCGATGGCCACGTCGGGGCCGTCGGTGCGAAACCACCAGCCGCGTCCGGAATGGCCGCGCAGCAGGATCGAGCGGCGGTCGCGGGCCAGAGAGGCCTGCACCCCCGGCTCGAGCTGGAAGCGGACGGCGTAGGGGGCGGCGATGGCGCGGACCACGTCCTTCTGGCCGGGCGCGGGGTGCAGCCGCTCCTCGGCGCGGACCTCGTCGAGCCGCTGGTCGAGATAGAGGCGGCGCTGGTGCAGCAGGCCGAAATCGTGGACCCAGCCGTCGTGCTCGGCCTCGAGCCAGACCGCGCCCTCGCCGTCGCGGCGGTTGACCTCAAGGTGCAGCGGGCGGCCGATCAGGCGGTGGCCCAGAAGGCCGCCCTTCCAGCCGCCCAGCGGCGCGCCGGTCGAGGCCTCGCCGAGCGCCAGCGTGGAATGGCCGGGCGCGAGGCGCAGCCCCTGGCGGTCGGCCGCGCGCGGGGTCCAGCCGCAGCCGGTGACCATCCGGTCGCGGCCGCAGACGATCTCCAGCGCCAGCGGCTGGGCGCAGGCGGCGGCGGACCACACGCCCCGGGCCGGGGCGGCGACATCGGCGGCGACGGTCAGCAGCGGGCTGCGGATGCGGGCCACGCCGCCCACGGTCCCGACCGGGGGCTCGGCGCCGTCCGCCTCGTCATGGGCCACGGCGGCGGCGACCCGCGCCGGGTTGGAAGGTCCGCCGCCCTGCAGGGTGATCAGCCGGCCGTCCGGCAGGGTGTGGAAACGCGTGGCCGCGGTCAGGCGCCGTATGGCCGCCAGCAGCGCCTCGGGAGGGGCTTCGGACAGCTGGGCCAGGGCGTCCTCGAGCGTGAGAAGGTCGAGCAGCAGCTCCAGCCCGGCCTCGGGGCTGCGCGAGGCGTGGGCGCCGTCCTCGCCGACCGTGCGGCCCAGCGCGCCAGGGAGGGCCCGAAGGGCTCTTCGGCGCAGGCCGGCGCCGGCGCCGCCGGCGAGGGCGCAGCCGGCGACGGCGGCGGCGACCATCCGCTCGGCCTTGCCGGCCACGCCGCCCGGGGGGCGAAGCAGCTGCCGCGCCTGCCGCCCCAGAATGTCGGCGAGGCGCAGCCGTTCGGCCTCGGTGGCCACCTGGCCCATACGGCGGGCGGCGCAGGCGAGATTGAAGGTGCGACGGGCCAGGATGAGCGGGTCCCAGGCGAACGGCGACCAGCGCGCGAACACCGTGGCCCAGGCGAGGGTCAGGCGCAGCGCCTCGCGCGCGCCGCGCTCGCCCTCGAGCATCAGCGACGGCAGCCAGGCGAAGGCGTGGAGTTCGGCGGCGAAGGCGCGGGTCGGGCTGGGCCGGTTCCACGGATCCTCGGGCGCGGCGGCCTCAAGGCTGGCGCCCGCGAGCAGGAACTTGCCGCCGAGGACCAGCTTGCCCGGCCCCGGATCGACCGGGCGGAAATCGCGCGGCGTGGCCGCGAACCCCTGGGCGACGCGACCCTTCAGGGTCAGGGCGTAGCCGGGCAGGCCATAGAGCTCGATCCACAGCTGGCGGGTCAGCAGGCGGCCGACAAGGGCCGGCCACAGGCCGGGGCCGGTCGCCGCGTCGGTGGTCCGCACCGGCGTTCGCATCGGGGCGCCGCGCAGGCCGGGAATCTCGCCGGGCGGCGGCGCGTCGGCCTCGATGCGGGCGAAGGGACCGATCGGGGTCATGCTGTCGCGGTTTGCGGGGCCTTCAGCGCCCGGATGTTGTCGGCGTAGGCGCCGGGCCCGCCGCGGAACACGGCCGTGCCGGCGACCAGGGCGTCCGCCCCCGCCGCGACGCAGGCGCCGGCGTTGGCGGCGGTGACCCCGCCGTCGACCTGCAGGTGCGCCTTCGACCCGGCGGCGTCGAGCAGGGCGCGGGTCCGTTCGATCTTGCGCAGGGTGGTTGGAATGAAGGACTGGCCGCCGAAGCCGGGGTTGACCGACATCAGCAGCACCAGGTCGACGAGATCGACGACCTCTTCCAGCACGGTCAGCGGGGTGCCCGGGTTCAGCACCACCCCGGCCTTGGCGCCGAGCTGGCGGATGCGGCCGAGGGTGCGGTGCAGGTGCGGGCCGCTCTCGGGGTGGACGGTCAGATAGTCCGCGCCCGCGTCGCGATAGGCCTCCAGCCACGGATCCACGGGGGCGACCATCAGATGAACGTCGAAGGGCAGGCCGGTGTGCGGGCGCAGCGCCTTCACCACCTCCGGGCCGATGGTGATGTTGGGCACGAAATGGCCGTCCATGACGTCGACATGGACCCAGTCGGCCCCGGCGGCCTCGAGGGCGGCGACCTCCTCGCCCAGTCGGGCGAAGTCGCTGGCGAGAATGGACGGGCAGATCAGGGGCGCGGACATGGTCCCGGGGATAAGGCGGGTCGCCGGCCGTAGCAAGGCGCGGGCTGGGTTTCGGCGACCGCTCCAGCTACACGGTTCAGTCATCGCCCCAACCGCAACCGAGGACCGTCATGAGCGAACACCTGGCCACCGTCGAATGGAGCCGGGGCGGGCAGGCCTTCTCCGACAACAAATACGCCCGCGCCCACGACTGGCGCTTCGACGGCGGGGCGGTGGTGCGCGGCTCTTCGGCCCCGTCCAGCGTGCCGGTCCCGATGTCCGACCCGGCGGCGGTCGATCCGGAAGAGGCGCTGGTCGCCGCCGTGTCCAGTTGCCACATGCTGTTCTTCCTCGGCTACGCGGCGAAGCTGGGCTTCGTCGTGGACCGCTATCGCGACGATGCGGTCGGCGTTCTCGGCCGGGACGAGCGGGGCAAGATGTCGATCACGGCGATAACCCTGCGCCCGGAGGCGGTCTTCTCGGGCGATACCCAGCCGGACGCCGCGGCCCTCGGGGACCTGCACCACCGGGCCCACGAGGCCTGCTATATCGCCAACTCCGTCCGGGCCGCGGTCGCGGTCGAGCCCCGCTGAGCGACCGACAGCCGTTCACAGACCGGAACAAATGAGGCACAAGGCGGCGATGCCCGCCGATTCACTCCCGATCTCCGCCTCGCCGTCGCTCGCCGACGCGCGGGCGACGCTGGAGCGGGTCTGGGGCCACCCCGACTTCCGCGGGCGTCAGGCCGAGGTGGTCGCCGAGGTGCTGGCCGGGCGCGACGTCGTGGCCGTGTTGCCGACCGGGGGCGGCAAGAGCGTCTGCTACCAGATTCCCGCCATGCTGCGGCCCGGGCTCGGGCTGGTGGTGTCGCCGCTGATCGCCCTGATGACCGACCAGGTCGAGGCGCTGAAGCAGCAGGGGGTGGCGGCGGCCCGGCTGGATTCCGGCGTGTCGCTGGACGATCGCTCGGAGATCTGGCGCGCGGCGCGGGCCGGCGAGCTGGACCTGCTCTATGTTTCGCCCGAGGGACTGGCCCAGCCGCATCTGATCGACCGGCTCCACGACCTGCCGCTGTCGCTGATCGCCATCGACGAGGCGCACTGCGTCTCGCAGTGGGGACATGACTTCAGGCCCGATTATCGCACCCTGGGCCGGCTGGCCGAGCTGTTCCCGGGCGTGCCGCGCGTGGCGGTCACCGCCACCGCCGACGCCCGCACCCGGGAGGACATCGTCCGCTCGCTGCGGCTGGGCGAGGCCCGGGTGATGGTCGACAGTTTCGCCCGCCCGAACCTGCAGCTGTCGGCGGTGCGCAAGGAGAACGGCTCGCGGGCCCGGACGGACGCGGCGGTGATCGAACTGGTCCGCCAGCGGCCCGGCAAGTCCGGCGTGGTCTATTGCGGCTCACGCGACGGCTGCGAACGGGTGGCGCAGGCGCTGCGCGACGCCGGGACCAACGCCATCGCCTATCACGCCGGCATGGAGGCGCGGGACCGCGACCGGCGGCTGGAGCGGTTCCTCGCCGAGGACGGGGCGGTGATGGTGGCGACCATCGCCTTCGGCATGGGGGTCGACAAGGCCGACGTGCGCTTCGTCATCCACGCCGACCCGCCGGGCTCGCTGGAGGCCTACTGGCAGGAGATCGGCCGGGCCGGACGCGACGGCGAACCGGCCGAGGGCGTCACCCTGTACGGCCCCTCCGATATCGCCTGGACGCTGCGCCGGCTCGAGGGCCGGCCGATGGCCGAGGAGGTCAAGGCGGTGCAGGTGAAGAAGGCCCGCCAGCTGTTCGCCATGCTGGACGGGGCGGCGTGCCGGCCGCAGGCGGTGCGGCGCTACTTCGGGGAGGGCGACGCCGGGCCGTGCGGCGTCTGCGACATCTGCCAGGACCCGCCGGCCCGGTTCGACGCCACCGTCCAGGCCCAGAAGGCGCTGGCGGCGGTCCAGCGGCTGGGCGAGCGCTTCGGACGCGGCCGTATCATCGACCACCTGCTCGGCAAGACCAGGGACGTCCAGCCGTGGGAGACGGCGCTGTCGACCTGGGGCATCGGGGCGGACACGGGCCAGCACGCCTGGCGCGACGTGCTGGATCACCTGCTCTTCGAAGGCCTGCTGGTCGAGAACCCGAACGAGGGCAAGCCGCTGGTCATGCTCGGCGACCCCGAGGCGGTGCGCGGCGTCTATCGCGGCGAGCGGATGATCGAGGTGCGTCTCGCCCCGGCCCGCGCCCCGGCGCCGCGCGAGCGGGTTCGCACCGGCCGGAACGCCGCCCTCGAAACCATGGACGCCGATGTGCGCGCCCGTTTCGAAACCCTGCGGGCCTGGCGCCGCGACCGGGCGGCGGAGCAGCGGGTCCCGCCCTACGTCATCTTCCAGGACAAGACCCTGCTGGAGATCGCCATGGTCGAACCCGGCGATCTGGAGCGGCTGGCTCACATTCCGGGGGTCGGTCAGACCAAGCTGGACCGGTATGGCAAGGGCGTACTCGCCGCCCTGACCCAATCGGCCGCCTGAGCGGTTCGCGAACAGCGTTCCGCCGGTAAGATTCGGTCAAGGTCTCGGAAGGGGGGCCTTAAACATTCAGCGTCACAGTTCGGCGGTGATTCCCCATCGCGGCTCTTCTCCGATCGACAAACTGGCCGTGGCGGTCGTGCACGATCCCGTGCGCGCGGTGAACGCCTACGCGCCGCTGCCCGCGGGCGCGCGCGAGGAGGCCCTGCGCTTCCTGCTGCAGACCGCCGCCGACGCCGGGGTGACTCTCGTGGCGACCAAGCCGGACGGCGACGGCGAGCGCCGGCTGGGCCAGGCCTGGCCCTTCCCCTCGCCGTTCCAGGTCACCGTCCGCACCGTCTCGATCATCGACGGGGTCGACCGGGTCGAGGCCCGGGCGCGCCGCTCGCTGGAGCGGCTGGGCCTGCCCCGCGGCGATACGCTGCTGGTGTCCAGCGCCGACGATCTGGCCGGGGCCGAGGGCCGCGCCCTCTGGGACCGGCTCGAGGCGCTGAAGGCGCGCGGCCTCTACCGCCGCATCGGCTTCCGCGCCGCGCTGGAGGACGGGCCGGCGCTGTTGGCCCGGCGGTTCCAGCCGGACGTGATCGAGCTGCCGCTGAACCTGCTCGACCAGCGGGCCCAGCACAGCGGCGTGCTGGCGGAACTGGCGGCGCTCGGCGTCGATGTCCACGCCACCTCGGTGTTCGCCGACGGCCTGCTGTTCATCAGCGGCGAGCCGCTGCCGCCGGAGATGGCCGGGCACGCCCACGCCCTGTCGCGCATCCGCCGCCGTCTCGCCGAGGCGCGGATCGATCCGATGCAGGCCACGCTGGCCTATGTGATGGGCCTGCCGGAAGTGTCGTCGGTGGTGGCCAGCGTCGCCTCGGCCGCCGAGCTGCGCGCCGTGCTGGCGGCCGCCAACGCCCAGACGCCCGCGCTCGACTGGGCCGCCCTGCAGCTGGAACCGGCGACGGCGACCGCCGCCGGGTCCAGCCTTCCGGGGCGGACGCGCGTCAGTAGCGCAGCCTGACCCCGACATAGGCGGAGCGGCCGGGCTCGCCATAGCCGAACACCTGCTGATAGCGCTCGTCCGCCAGGTTCTCGATCCGCGCCGTCAGCGAGACGCTGTCGGTCAGGACGTATGCGCCGTTCAGATTGGCCGTGACGAAGGCCTCGCGGACTCCGCCGACGTCGTCCTGGTCGCTCTCGCCCCTTACGGTCAGCGCCGCCGACAGCCGCTCGCCCGACCAGCCGAGGGTCGCCGAACCCGCCTGTTCCGGCACGCGCAGCAGGCGGGCGCCGGTGGTCTCATCCCGGGCGTCGGTCCAGGTCCAGGCGAGGCTCAGGTCGAAGCCGCCGTCGAGGCGGGCGCGGCCTTCCAGCTCGACCCCGTCGGTCGCGGTCTCGGCCACGTTGACGTAGACGCTGTCGAAGGTCGCCGGGTCGAAGACGTAGGTGATCTGGTCCTCGACCTCGAGCCGGTAGACGGTGGCCCGGCCTTCGATCCGGCCATCCGTCGAGGCCCAGCCGACGGCGGCCTCGTATCCGGTCGCCGCCTCGGGGCGCAGCGCCGGGAACGGCTGCGACGAGAAGCAGAAATCGCACACCGCCTGGCTGATCGACGGGGCCTTGAAACCCGTGCCGTACGCCGCCGACAGGGTGACCCCGGCCCCGGCGTCAAACGCCGCCGACGCGCGACCGGTGGCCTTCGAGCCGAAGTCGTCCGTGTCGTCGACGCGCAGGGCGCCGGTGAGGCTCAGGCGGTCGGCGGGCTCGACCCGCGCCGTGGCGAAGGCGGAGGTCGTTCCCAGGTCTTCCGTCAGCCCGGTGGAGAGGCTGCCGGTGGTCTCTTCCCGCTCCGCGCCGAACACGAAGGCGACGCCCGCCGCCTCGCCCTCGGCCTGCCAGCGATACACTTGCCGATCGGCCTCGAAGCTCGACGGGAACGCCGAAATTGTGTCGCGGCGGATGTCGGAGATCGAGACGCTGACCTGATGGGCCAGGCCGAAGGCGTCCAGACGCAGGCGGCCGAAGCCGGACCACTGCTCGCTGGCCTGGGAATCGGCGGTGTCGGCGAAGACGAAGGCCGGGGCGGCATAGCCGTCGAGATCGACGTCGCTGTCGGTCCAGCGCACCGAACCGTCCACCGATACGGCGTCGTCGAAGGCGTAACGGCCCCGAACCCCGGCCGTGGTCGAGGTGAAGCCATCGGCCTCCGGATTGCCGTCCGCCGCGTCCGCGGCCGAGACGCCGTCGGTGTCGAACCGCGACACCCACGCCCCGAAGCCGTAGCGCTCGGTCGAGACCCCGCCCGCCAGCCTGCCCCGGACCGTGTCGAACGACCCCGCTTCGGCCTCGGCCGCCAGCCCGTCGAGCTCGCGGGTGGTGAAGGCGATCACCCCGCCAATGGCGTCCGAGCCCCACAGCGACGACTGCGATCCCGACAGCACCTCAATGCGTTCGATGTCGGACAGCTCGAGGCCGGAGAAATCGAAGGCGCCGTTGACCTCGGCCGGGTCGTTGACCGGCACGCCGTCGATCAGCACCAGGGTCTTGCCCGGCGCGGCGCCCCGCATCCGCACCTGGGCCACGCCGCCGAAGGCGCCCGAGCGGACTACGGACAGGCCGGGCACGTCGGCCAGGATGTCGGCGGCGAACACGGCGCCGCGTCGGTCGATGGTCTCCCGGTCGAGGACCCGCGCGCCGGGCGTGTCGGCGACGATGGCCGGCAGGCGGGTGGCGGTGACCACCACCTCGGGCAGGGCTTCGTCCGGGTCGTCCATGGACTGGGCGTGGGCGGACAGGGGCAGGCAGACGGCCGCGGCCGTGGCGAAAAGCAGGGATCGCATGAGGCGATGTCTCCGTCGTCCCCGCGCGAGCGCGTCGCGGCGACGTGGGAAAGGCGACCGACCCGTTCCGAGGAACGGCGCAAGTGTCGGGTCGCCTCGACGGATCACCGCGCCTCTGCCTGGTCCCGGGCAGCGGACGTGCGACGTCGGCGGCCAGGTCTCCTGGCTTGCGGGTCAAAAACGGAGGATCGCGCCTTCCCGGTTGCCCAGTGACGCCGAAGCCGAAGCCCCGGAATGATCGACCGTCTCGCCGCCTACAGTTGCGGGCACAGCCGCGGTGTTGGACCGCGTTCCCTTAACCGCCTGCGCCGCTTGTCGCAGCGCGGCGAAGCCTGTGCAAGGGCGTCAGACGCCGCTTGAGCGCGCCCGCGCAATCCTTCACCTTGCGGCGCTCCGATGAACGCCCCACTCGCCCATCTTCCGAAAGCCGAAGCCCCGCCGTCCGCGGACGGGGTGACGCCGGTCATGGCCCAGTTCCTGGCCGCCAAGGCGCAGGCCCCGGACGCCATCCTGTTCTTCCGCATGGGTGACTTCTACGAGCTGTTCTTCCGGGACGCCGAGGTCGCCGCGTCGGCGCTGGGCATCACCCTGACCAAGCGCGGCAAGCACAAGGGCGAGGACATCCCGATGGCCGGGGTGCCGGTGCATGCGCTGGACGGCTATCTGGCGCGGCTGATCCGGCAGGGGTTCAAGGCGGCGATCTGCGAACAGCTGGAAGCGCCGGCCGAGGCGCGGAAGCGCGGCTCCAAGGCGGTGGTCCATCGCGACATCGTCCGCGTGGTCACGCCCGGCACCCTGACCGAGGACAGCCTGCTCGACGCGCGCGGGGCCAACCGGCTGGCGGCGGTGGCGATCCGCAAGGGGCGGGCGGCGGTGGCGGTGGTCGAACTGTCGGCCGGCTCGGTCGATGTGGTCGCCTGTTCGCTGGAGGATCTGGCGGCGACCCTGGCCTCGTTCCGGCCATCCGAGGTGCTGGTCCCCGACCGGCTGTTCTCCGACGAGGCGGCGAAGGCGGCGCTCGACGGCTCGGGCGGGGTGGTCCAGGCCCTGCCGCAGGCGCTGGGCGAACCGGTCGGGGCGCGGGCGCGGGTCGAGCGGCTGTACGGCGTCGCCTCGCTCGACGGCTACGGCGCCTTCGAGGAGGGCGAGGTCTCGGCCCTGGGCCTGATCGCCGCCTATCTGGAAACCACCCAGGCGGGGAAGATCCCGGCCCTGTCCCCGCCGCGCCGGTCGGGCGACACCGGCTTCCTCGCCATCGATCCGGCGACGCGGCTGAGCCTCGAGATCGACCGCACCCAGCGCGGCGAACGCGACGGATCCCTGCTGGCCTGCATCGACCGCACTGTGACTCCGGGCGGGGCCCGGGCCCTGGCCGAACGCATCGCCCGGCCGCTGCGGGACCCGATCGCCATCAACCATGGACTCGACGCGGTCGAATGGCTGCTCGAGCGGCGGGACCTGCGCCGCGACCTGCGCGACGGGCTCAAGGCGTCATCGGACGTGGCCCGGGCCGTCTCCCGGCTGGTGCTGGGCCGCGGCGGGCCGCGCGATCTCGCCGCCATCCGCACCGGCCTGTCGATCGCCGAGGGCATCGCCGGCCTGTTCCCGCCGGAGCGCGATCCCCTGACCGGCCCGCCGGCGCGCATCGCCGGCTGCCTCGACCGGCTGGCGCTGTCGCCGGACACCGGCCGGCTGCTGGTCGACCTGGCCGAGGGGTTGGCGCAGGAGCCGCCGCATCTGGCCCGCGACGGCGGCTTCGTGAACCCCGGCTTCCGGCCTGAGCTCGACGAGGCGCGGCGACTGCGCGACGACAGCCGCCGGGTCGTGGCCGACCTCGAGGCCCGGGCCGTCGCGGACTCCGGCGTGCCGTTCAAGATTCGCCACAACGCCGTGCTGGGCTATTTCCTGGAGACCAGCGCCAAGGCGGCGGAGCCGCTGCTGCGCCCGACCGGCGACAGTCCGTTCATCCATCGCCAGACCCTGGCCAGCCAGGTGCGGTTCACCACGGTCGAACTGTCGGAGCTGGACGCGAAGATCAGCCAGGCGGGTCACCGCGCACTGGCCATCGAGGGCGAGTCCTTCGAGACGTGGCGGCGCACGGTCCAGTCGCTGGCCCAGCCGCTGCAGGCGGTGGCCGAGGCGCTGGCCGAGCTGGACGCCCATTCGGCGCTGGCGGAATGGGCCGAGGAAGTCGGGGCGGTGCGCCCCACCGTCGACGACACCGTCTGTTTCGAGGTTACGGCCGGCCGCCATCCGGTGGTCGAGGCGGCGGTCAAGTCGGCCGGCGATCCCTATACGCCCAATGACTGCCGGCTGGACGGGTCCGGCGCGGCCTGCGCCCGACTGTCGATCGTCACCGGCCCCAACATGGCGGGCAAGTCGACCTTCCTGCGTCAGAACGCCCTGCTGGTGGTGCTGGCCCAGGCCGGGGCCTTCGTGCCCGCCAGGGCCATGCGGCTGGGCGTGGTCGACCGGCTGTTCAGCCGGGTCGGGGCCGGCGACGACCTCGCCCGCGGCCGCTCGACCTTCATGACCGAGATGGTCGAGACCGCCGCCATCCTGACCCAGGCCACCGACCGCAGTTTCGTGGTGCTGGACGAGATCGGCCGGGGCACCGCCACCTACGACGGGCTGGCCATCGCCTGGGCGGTCGCCGAGGCGCTGCACGACCGCAACCGCGCCCGCACCCTGTTCGCCACCCACTACCACGAGCTGGCCGGGCTGGAGACGCGGCTGGCCCACGTCTGCAATCTGTCGATGAAGGCCCGGGAGTGGAACGGCGACCTCGTCTTCCTGCACGAGGCGGCGCCCGGCGCCGCCGACCGGTCCTATGGCGTCCAGGTGGCCAGGCTGGCCGGGGTGCCGGCCGCCGTGGTCAGCCGCGCCCGCGAGGTGCTGGACCGGCTGGAGGGGGAGAAGGCCGCCGCCGTCAGCCTCGACGACCTGCCCCTGTTCGCGGTGGCCGAACCGCCGGCTCCGCCGCCCTCGTCGGCGGTGGAGGATGCGCTGTCGGCCATCGAGCCGGATGAGCTGTCGCCGCGCGAGGCGCTGGAGGCGCTCTACCGGCTGAAGGCCATTAAGGCCTGACCGCCGACCCGGTCGCGCCCGCCTGTCTCACGGTCTATATCCACGGCATGAGCCCCCGCACCCGCCGCCCGGCCGACATCGCAGAAGGCCCCGGGCCCGACGGCGACGGCTGGACCGCCGCCGCCGCGGCGGCCGATCCGCGCGCCGCCGCCACCGCCCTGCTGCGCCGCTCGTGGGAGGCCGCCCGTCTGCGCGCGGCGCAGCGGCTTGAATACGGGCTGGGCGGCGTCGAGGTCGCCCGGCTCTACGCGGCGGCGGCGGACGACATGCTGACGACGCTGTGGCGGTTCGCGACCGAAGCGCTTTATCCGGCGCCCAATCCGACCGAGGCCGAGCGGCTCAGCCTGATCGCCGTCGGCGGCTACGGACGCGGCGTGCTGGCGCCCTTCTCCGATCTGGACCTGTTGTTCCTGCGTCCGTGGAAGTCCATCCCGCGCACCGAACAGGTCATCGAGTTCATGCTCTACGTGCTGTGGGACCTCGGCGTGAAGGTCGGCCAGTCGGCCCGCTCGGTCGATGAATGCCTGGCGCTGGCGAAGACCGACATGACGGTGCGCACGGCGCTGCTGGAGGCGCGGCCGCTGGTCGGCGACGAGCGGCTGGCCGAGGATTTCATCGCCCGGTTCCGCGC
This sequence comes from Caulobacterales bacterium, assembly GCA_016183935.1. Classification (GTDB taxonomy): domain Bacteria; phylum Pseudomonadota; class Alphaproteobacteria; order Caulobacterales; family Caulobacteraceae; genus Brevundimonas. The sequence continues at coordinate 21,294 of JACPDR010000023.1, read as the reverse complement.
CTTCGTGGTCAAGGCCGACCCCCGCCCGTTCATCGCCGCCAAGCTGGAGGAACGCGACGCCCGCCACCAGAAGGCGGGGGCGGTGCGCTATCGCGTCGAGCCCAACGTCAAGGACGGCAAGGGCGGCCTGCGCGACCTCAACACCCTGTTCTGGATCGCCCGCTCCCTGGCGCCGGAGAGCCCGCTGGGCGCCCGGGTCATGGACGACCTGCTGACCCCGCGCGAGCGCCGGACCTTCGAGGAGGCCTTCGACTTCCTGTGGCGCACCCGGGCCCACCTGCACATGGTCGCGGGGCGGGCCGAGGAGAAGCTGACCTTCGACCTGCAGCCCGAGGTGGCCCGGCGGATGGGCTGGCGCGGGCGTGGCGACGAGCCGGCGGTCGAGCGGTTCATGCGTCGATACTTCATCGTCGCCCGCGACGTCGGCGGCCTGACCCGCGCCCTGTCGGCCAAGCTGGAGGCGCGCCAGCAGAAGCCGACCCTGAGCCTGTCGCGGCTGATCCCGGGGCGCCGGCGCAAGCTCGGCGTCGAGGGCTTCATCGAGGACGGCGGACGGCTGTCGGTCGCCGGACCCGAGGTGTTCGCGGCCGCGCCGGAGAAGCTGCTGCAGCTGTTCCGCTGCGCCGACGCCCACGACCTCGACCTGCATCCCGACGCCTTTTCGGCCGTGAGCCGCTCGCTGTCGCTGGTCACCCCGTCGCTGCGCCGCGATCCGGAAGCGGCCCGGGCCTTCCTCGACGTGCTGGCCCAGGGCCAGAGGCCCTACCGGGTGCTGACCCTGATGAACGAGACGGGCCTGCTGGGGCGCTTCCTGCCGGAATGGGGCCGGATCGTCGGCCAGACCCAGTTCAACATGTACCACGCCTATACGGTCGACGAGCACACGCTGCAGGCCATCGGCATCATCAACGACATCTGGCGCGGCAAGCTGAAGGACGAGCATCCGAACGCCAGCGAGGTGGTCCACCGCATCGACGACTTCGAGGCCCTGATGCTGGCCATGCTGCTGCACGACGTCGGCAAGGGCGGCGATCGCGGGCAGCTGGAGGACGGGGCCATCGCGGCGCGCCGCGCCTGCGACCGCCTCGGGCTGGACCCGCGCCGGATCGAGTTCGTGGTCTGGCTGGTGCGCAACCATCTGGCGCTCAGCGACTACGCCCAGAAGCGCGACGTATCCGACCCTGAAACGGTGCGGGCCTTCACCGAGCTGGTCGGCGACCCCGAGCGGCTTCGGACCCTGCTGATCCTGACCGTGGCCGACATCCGCGCCGTCGGGCCGGGGGTGTGGAACGGCTGGAAGGGGCAGCTGATCCGCGATCTCTACCAGCGCACCGAGGCGGTGTTCCGGGGCGAGGACATCACCCGGGCGGATCCGCTGAACGACTACCCGGCGCTGATGGCGCGGGCCCGGGCCGATGGCGTGGCGACCGAGGTGCTGGACAGGCCTTCGGACGACGGGGACTCGGCGACGCGGGTGGCCGTGGCGGCGACCGACCGGCCGGGCCTGTTCGTCGACCTGGCCGAGGCCCTTGCCGCGGCGGGCGCCGACGTGGTGGGGGCCCGGGTGGCGACGGCGGAGGACGGCGCGGCGCTCGACGTGTTCGAGCTTCAGGATGGGGCCGGCGCGCCCTACGGCCAGGCCGAGCCGCGGCGGATCGCGCGCCTGCTGAAGGCGCTGGAGGCGGCGGCCCGGGGGCAGCCGGGCCGCGCCCCGCCGCCGCCGGCTCCGTTCAATCCGCGCCGCGCCGCCTTCGACGTGCGGCCGACCACCGTCGTCGACCTGGAGCAGAGCCCGAGCGCCGCCGTGGTCGAGGTGTCGGGGGCCGACCGGCCGGGCCTGCTGGCCGACCTGGCCCGGGCGCTGGCCGACGCCGGCCTGTCGATCCGTTCGGCCCATATCGCGGGCTTCGGCGAACGCGCCGTCGACAGCTTCTACGTCACCGACGCCCGGGGCCGGAAGCCGAAGGCGGGGGCGGCGCTGGAGCGGCTGCGGAGCGACCTCGAAATGGTGCTCGACCACAAGGAACGGGGCGGGGCGCCCGTCTCCGCGCCGGTGCGGGCCAGCCTGCGGGACGTATCGGAGGTCGGCCGGCTGCGTCCGGCGCGGCGACCGGTATCGCGCGGACCGGAAGCACGCTAAGGCGGTCGCCTGCCTTCACCGAGCCCCGCATGAGCCTCGCGCGAAACACCCTTGTCCAATCGACCCTGACGCTGGGCAGCCGCGTGCTCGGCTTCGCCCGCGACATCGCCCTGGCCGCGCGGTTCGGACAGGGGCCGATGATGGACGCCTTCACCACCGCTCTGATGCTGCCCAACATGTTCCGGCGGCTGTTCGCCGAGGGCGCTTTCGCCCAGGCCTTCGTGCCGGTCTATGGCGGCGTCAAGGCGCGCGAGGGCGACGAGGCGGCGGCGGTGACGGCGTCGGAGGCCATGTCCTTCATGCTGGCGGTGGTGGCGGCCTTCTGCATCCTGCTGCAGGTGCTGATGCCGTGGATCATGCCGTGGCTGCTGTCGGCCTATCGCGACGACGCCGAGGTGCTCCGGGCGGCGGTGACGGCGACCCAGCTGGCCATGCCCTACCTCGCCTGCATGACGGTGGCCTCGCTGCTGTCGGGCGTGCTCAACACGGCGGGGAAGTTCGCCCTGTCGGCCGGCGTGCCGGTGTTCCTGAACCTGTGCACCCTCGCTCCGCTGCTGGCCGCCTATCTCGTGCCCGCCCGCCAGCCCGAGGTGCTGCTGTGGGTCAGCGCGGCCGTCACCGTCTCGGGCCTGATCCAGGCCGGGCTGTTGTGGTGGGGCGTGCGCCGGCTCGGCGTGGCGCTGCGGATCGGGTGGCCGCGCCTGACTCCGGCGGTGAAGCGGGCGCTGGCGCTGGCGGTGCCCGGGGCGCTGGCCGGCGGGGCCATGCAGGTCAACTCGCTGGTCAGCCAGATGCTGGCCGGGTCGGACGAGGGGGCGCGGTCGGTGCTCTACAACGCCGACCGGCTGTATCAGCTGCCGCTCGGCCTGATCGGCGTGGCCATCGGCCTGGCGCTGGTGCCCCGCCTGACCCGGGCCTTCGTGTCCGGGGACCATGAGGGCGGGCGGCGGACGCTGGACGACGGCATCACCCTGGCCATGGCCTTCACCCTGCCGGCGGCGACGGCCCTGCTGGTCATCCCCTTCTTCCTGATCGACGCGACGGTGACGCGGGGCGCCTTCACCAGCGCCGACGCGGCGCGGACCGCCGACGTGCTGCGCCAATTCGCCTGGGGCGTGCCCGCCTTCGTGCTGGCCAAGGTGCTGACGCCGCCGTTCTTCGCCCGCGAGGATACGCGACGGCCGATGTATTACGCGGTGGCGGCGGTGATCTTCACCGTGCTGATCGGATCGGCGCTGTTCTTCTGGCTGTCGGGTCTTGGCGTCGACGGGGTTTTGGGCCTGGCCATCGCCACCAGCCTGTCGGCCTGGATCAATGTGGCCCTGCTGGCGGGGACGCTGGTGCGGGAGGACGCGTGGCGGCCGTCGCCGGCGTTCGTGGCCAGGCTGTCCCGGGTGCTGCTGGCCAGCGCCGTTATGGCCGGCGTGCTGCTGGCGGCCGGCGTCGGCTACGAAACGCTGAGCCGGCTTCTGCTGGCCAAGGAGGTGGCGGTGCTGGTCGTCTGCGGCGTCGGCGCGGTTGTCTACGGCCTGTGCCTGATCCTGTTCCGCGCCGTGACCCCGGCGGAGCTGAGGGCCGTGCTGCGTCGGGAGTCGGGGAGTTCCATCCCGTCCGGTCTGGACTGACCGCCGGGGAGGCGATAAGCGCCATGGCCATGACGACTTCGGGACAGACCCGCGCCGGCCGGCGATGGCGCGGCTGATCTTCACCAGCGCCCCCGCGCGCGACGGCGCGCGCCTGATCCAGCCTTCTTCCCGAGTTCACGCCCCATGACCGACCAGACCCCGGCCCCCTCCGTTCCGGCCTACGGGGGCCCCCGCCGCATCCTGTCCGGCATCCAGGCCTCGGGCGCCCTGCACCTGGGCAACTACCTCGGCGCCCTGAAACGCTTCACCCAGCTGCAGGAGTCCGGCGCGCCCTGCTTCCTGTTCGTGGCCGACCTGCACGCCATCACCGTGTGGCAGGACCCGGCCCTGCTGGCCGCCCAGACGCGCGAGATCGCCGCCGCCTACCTGGCCTCCGGGCTGGACCCGGCGCGGTCGGTGATCTTCCCGCAGTCGGCGGTGCGGGCGCACGCCGACCTGGCGTGGATCTTCAACTGCACAGCCCGGCTCGGCTGGCTGGACCGGATGACCCAGTTCAAGGAGAAGTCCGGCAAGCACAAGGAGCGCTCGTCGGTGGGCCTCTACACCTATCCGGTGCTGCAGGCGGCCGACATTCTGCTCTACAAGGCCACCGAGGTGCCGACGGGCGAGGACCAGAAGCAGCATCTCGAGCTGACCCGCGACATCGCCGCCAAGTTCAACAACGACTTCGGCGTGCCCGGCTTCTTCCCGCTGCCGGAGCCGCTGACCCAGGGGCCGGCGCCACGGGTGATGAGCCTGCGCGACGGGGCGGCCAAGATGAGCAAGTCCGATCCCTCGGACCAGTCGCGCATCAACCTGACCGACGACGCCGACGCGATCACGGCCAAGATCCGCAAGGCCCGGACCGACCCGGAGCCGCTGCCGGAGACGGTCGAGGAGCTGGACGCCCGGCCCGAGGCGAAGAACCTGGTGACCATCTACGCCGCCCTCGCGGACCTGACGCGGGAGCAGGTGCTGGCCGAGTTCGGCGGACAGGGCTTCGGCGCCTTCAAGCCGGCGTTGGCCGACCTCGCCGTGGCCTCGATGGCCCCGGTGACGGCCGAGATGCGCCGCCTGATGGACGACCCGGCCGAGATCGACCGGGTGCTCAAGGACGGGGCCGAACGCGCCGCCGCCATCGCCGATCCGGTGCTCGACGAGGTGCGCAGGATCGTCGGCTTCTGGCGCGCGTGAGGGAGGGGTCTCCATGGCCCATCCACTCGACCGTCCTGTGTGGAGCGCCCTGACCGGGCGGCAGGCGCATCTGGCGCTTGGCGACAAACGGGCGCTTCGTTTCGATCCCGGCTTCGCCCTGTTCGCCGCCGCCGCCGACGCCTCGCCCGGGAGCCTTGCGGCGCTCGGCGGGCTCAACACCTCGCCCAACGGCCTCGGCATGATCGAGGCCGTCGATCCGCCCCTTCCGCCCGGCGCGGTCGTGCGGAGCAAGGCGGCGGGGGTGCAGATGATCGCGGCGACGCTGAACAGCGGCGGCAGGCCGGTGGCGTTCGAGCCGCTGGGCGAGGCTGACGCGGCGGCGATGCTTGCGCTGGCGACGCTGACGGTTCCGGGGCCGTTCTTCGAAAAGACCCACCGGCTGGGCGACTTTGTCGGCGTGAAGGTCGACGGCCGGCTGGTCGCCATGGCCGGTGAGCGGATGAAGCCCGAGGGGTTCACCGAGGTGTCGGGAGTCTGCACCCATCCCGACCACCGCGGGCGCGGCTACGCGGGGGCGCTGATGCGGGTGGTGACGCAGGGCATTCTCGAGCGCGGCGAGCAGGCCTTCCTGCACGCCTATGCGGCGAACACGGGGGCCATCGCCCTGTACGAGACGCTCGGGTTCCGCGCGCGGACGCCGGTGACCTATACGGTGCTGGACGGACCGGCCTGACGCCCGCCGGAGGGCGCGGGATGGCAGGGTTCGCACTGAAAAATCCGCCCCGTCACTTCACAGGGTCCGGGATGGCAGGGTTTTTTCCTTCTCCCCTTGGGGGAGAAGGTGGGCGGTGGAGCCGCTCGGATGAGGGGGATGTTTGGGGCGAACTGGCTGGCGCTCGGCACGGAGCCGGCTAACCCCTCATCCGGCCCTCCGGGCCACCTTCTCCCCCAAGGGGAGAAGGAAATCAGCCCACCCGGTCCAGCCTCGCAATGAAGAAGCCGTCGAGACCGCCCTTTTCGGCCCACATCGACGGCAGGATGCGCAGCCAGCCTTCGGGGGTCAGGGCCTCGTCGGGGGCGCCGATCCCGGCGGGGACGGCGGGGGAGGTCCTGAAGGCCGGGTTGCGGCGCAGGAAGGCGATCACCTGGGTCTCGCCCTCCTCGCGCTCCAGCGAGCAGACGCAATAGACCAGCCGGCCGCCCGGCTTCACCCGAAGGGCGGCGGCGTCGAGCAGGCGGTGCTGGACATCGGCCAGCTTGGCCACGTCGGCGGGCTTGGTGGCGCGCAGCACCTCGGGATTGCGCCGGAAGGTGCCGGTGGAGGTGCAGGGCGCGTCGAGCAGGACGGCGTCGAAGACGCGCGGGTCGTCCCAGTCCTCGGCCGGCGTGGCCACGACCTCGGCGGCCAGGCGGGTGCGGGCGAGGTTGGCCTCGAGCCGCTTCAGGCGGGTCGCGGACCGGTCCAGCGCCACGACCGCGGCGCCGGCGGCGGCCAGTTGCAGGGTCTTGCCGCCGGGGGCGGCGCAGAAGTCGGCGACGGTTTCGCCGGCCCTGGGGGCGAGCAGGCGGACGGGGACCGCGGCGGCGGCGTCCTGCACCCACCAGGTTCCGTCGTCGAAGCCGGGCCAGCCGGCCACGTCGCCGCGCCGTCCGGTGCGCACGGTCCCGCCGGGCAGGACTTCCCCGTCCACGGCGTCGGCGACGGCGGCGGGATCGACGTCCGGCTTGATGCTGAGGTCGGTGGCCGGCTCCTCGCGGGTGGCCAGCGCCAGTCCGGCCAGGGCGGGCTCGCCGTAGGTCGCCCGCCAGCGCGCCGACAGCCAGTCGGGCAGGTTGGATTCGGCGGTGGTCAGGCCGGGACCTTCGCGCTCGATGGCGCGCAGCACGGCGTTGACGAGGTTCTTGTAGGGACGGGTCTTCGGATCGCGCTCGGCCAGTTTCACCGCCGTCGACACGGCGGCGAAGGCGGGGGTCTCGAGCACCAGGGTCTGGGCCAGGGCGACGCGCAGGATGGTGCGCACCGCCAGCGGCGGACCCTTCTGGAGCTTGCGGTCGAGGATCTGGTCGATCTCGCCCAGGCGGCGGAGCGCGGCCATGGCCACGGCGCGGGCGAAGGCGCGGTCGGGGCCGGGCAGGTCCGCGACCTCGCGGAACGACAGGGCGGCGTCCAGTCCGCCGCGCCCCTCGAGCGCCGCGTTGAGCAGCACGCCGGCGGCCAGACGGGCCTCGACGCCGATGTCGGCGGCCTCGTCGCGGGGTTGTTCGACCCGGGGCGGCCGCGGCCCGCGGGACTTGTCGGCCATGCGCCGGCCGCGGGCGGCCGAGTTGCGGCCTGACGCCGGTTCGCGGCTCACACCGACACCTGGGTGCCGAGCTCGACCACCCGGCCGGGCGGGATGTGGAAGAAGTCGGTCGGGTTGGCGGCGTTGCGCATCAGGAAGATATACAGACGGTCCTGCCACAGGGGCATGCCCTGGTTGGCCGACGGCACCAGCGAGCGGCGGCCGAGGAAGAAGCTGGTCGACATGATGTCGAACTTCAGCCCCTGCTGCTTGCGGCACACGTTGAGGGCCTTGGGCACATTGGGACGTTCCATGAAGCCGTAGCTGACGATCAGTTTCTTGAAGTCGTCGGAGATGGGCTCGATCCTGACCCGGTCGGCCTCGGAGACGCGCGGACGGTCCGTGGTGCGCACGGTCAGGATGACGTTCTTCTCGTGCAGCACCTTGTTGTGCTTGAGATTGTGCATCAGCGCGACCGGGGCGATGTCCGGGTCTGAGGTCAGGAAGATGGCTGTGCCGGGCGCCCGGTGCGGCGGTCGGGCGCGCAGCATCTCGATCAGGTCGGCGAGCGGCAGGCTGTCCTTGCGGGTCTTGGCGGTGACGATCTGGGTGCCGCGGACCCAGGTCCACATGATCAGGATCAGGATCGCGCCGAGCGCCAGCGGGAACCAGGCGCCCTGCGGAATTTTCAGCAGGTTCGAGGTCAGGAAGACCACGTCGATGACGAGGAAGGGCGCGAGCGCGGCGAGGCTGACCGGCAGGCTCCACTTCCACAGCCGGCGCACGATGAACCAGGCCAGCAGGGTGTCGACGAACATCGAGCCGGTCACCGCGATGCCGTAGGCGGCGGCCAGGGCGGTGGAGGTCTGGAAGGTCGCCACCAGCGCCAGAACGCCGACCATCAGCATCAGGTTGACGGACGGCACGAAGATCTGGCCGGCCTGGCTTTCCGAGGTGTTGCGGATGTCGATGCGGGGCAGCAGACCCAGCTGGACCGCCTGCTGGGTGACCGAGAAGGCGCCGGTGATGACCGCCTGCGAGGCGATGACCGTGGCGATGGTGGCCATGACCAGGACCGGCCAGTAGGCGAACTCGGGCACCATCCTCCAGAACGGATTGGCGAGCGCCGCCGGTTCGGCCAGCACCAGGGCGCCCTGGCCGAGATAGTTGAGGGTCAGGCAGGGCAGGACGAAGACCAGCCAGCCTTGCCGGATCGGCGCCTTGCCGAAATGACCCATGTCCGCATAGAGCGCCTCGGCGCCGGTCACCGCCAGGAAGACGCTGCCCAGGATGACGAAGCCGAGGAAGCCGTTGTCGATCAGGAACAGCACGCCGTAGTGCGGCGACAGGGCGCGCAGGATCGAGACGTCGTCGAAGATGTGCCACAGGCCGAGGCCGGCCAGGATCAGGAACCAGACCGCCGTCAGGGGGCCGAAGTAGCGGGCCACGCTGGCGGTGCCGCGCGACTGGATCATGAACAGGGCGATCAGGATGCCCGCCGCGATGGGCAGGATGAAGGGGCTGAGGGCGCTGCCGATCCCCGGCGCGTCGCGCAGGCCCTCGACCGCCGAGACGACCGAGATGGCCGGGGTGATCACCCCGTCGCCATAGAACAGCGCCGCGCCGCAAACGCCGAGCAGGAAGACCAGGCCCGAGCGTCGGCCCATGGCCCGCTGGGCCAGCGCCATCAGGGCCAGGGTGCCGCCCTCGCCCTTGTTGTCGGCCTTCATCAGAAAGACGACGTACTTCAGGGTCACGACCAGGATCAGCGCCCAGAACACCAGCGAAACCACGCCCAGCACGGCCAGCTCGGCCGTGCCGCCGCTGCGGCTGTGATGCAAGGCCTCGCGCATGGCGTAGAGCGGGCTGGTGCCGATGTCGCCGAACACCACGCCGATGGCGCCGATGATCAGGCCCCATTTGCCGGCCTTGACGTGACCGCCTTCGCCGGCCGCCGCGGGGTGCGGGTGGGCCGGTGCGACGGACTTGTCCTGGGGAGAGGGGGAATTCGCGGCGGGCTTGCCGTCTTCACCTTGGGGAGGGGCCCCGACCATGAAGTGCCTCCGGGACGCCGCAACAGTGCGGTTCCCATCAAACGAGCGGCGAGCCTTTAGGCCCTTTCATCCGCCGGTTCAATCGTGCTGCAGGTGCGAAGGTTGCAGCGGCCCCAGCGGTCCCGGACGCCCCGGGGAGCCGAACGACGCCGGCGAACGGGTCCCTGTTTGTGAAAGCGCCGCCGACATCCTATCTTGTGGATAACGCCATGTCAGACAGCCAAAGATTTCCCGTCGCCGCCCACGCCCTGGCCTATCTGGCCCACAAGGGCGCCTACTCGCCGGCCGAGGCCGCGCCGAGCGCGGTTCTGGCCGCCTCCATCCCGACCAATCCGGTGGTGGTGCGGCGCGTGACGGCCCTGCTGGCCAAGGCCGGGCTGATCGCCACCCGACCCGGCGTTTCGGGCGGGGCCTGGCTGCTGCACCGGCCCGAAGCCATCACCCTGGACGCGGTGTTGCGCGCCGTGAACGGTTGCGCCCACCTCGGCTCGCCGCCCGCCGGGGCGCAGAATTGCCCGGTCAGCACCCACATCCCCCGCCAGGTGGCCAAGGCCCTGACCGCCGCCGACCGCGCCGCCGGCGAGGCGCTGGCCAAGATCACCATCGCCGACCTGCTCGCCGAGGATCCGCCGTCGCTGGCGGCCTTCGCGCCGCATTCGTCCTGCCCCGTTGCGGCCTGAGTTCGGGGACCGCGTGAAGTCCAACGTCCGCCGGACGGCCCTGATCACCGGCGCCTCCGCCGGCATCGGCGCGGCGCTGGCCCGGGTGTACGCGGCCGAAGGCTGGGACCTGATCCTCACCGCCCGCCGCGAGGCGCCGCTGCAGGCGCTCGCGGCCGAACTGGCCGGGCAGGGCGCGGCCGTGGCCGTCATCCCCGAAGACCTCGCCGATCCGGACGCGCCGCGCCGCCTGTTCGAGGCGATCAGGGCGAAGGGCCTGACGGTCGATGGACTGATCAACAACGCCGGCTTCAGCCGCACGGCGGGATTCCTCGACACCGAACCGGAGGCGCACGCGGCGATGATCCGGGTCATGATGACCGCGCCGGTCGAGCTGGCCCGGCTGTTTGCGCCGGCCATGGTCGAGCGGGGCTATGGCCGCATCCTCAACGTCGCCTCGTTGGCCGGGCGGATGCCGGCGACCGGGGGCGACACCCTGTACGGACCGATCAAGAGCTTCCTCATCAAGGCCTCGCAGGGGCTGCATCTGGAGCTGCGCGGGACCGGGGTGCACGTGACGGCCCTGCAACCCGGCTACACCCTGACCGAGTTTCACGACGCCAACGGCACGCGGGCGGAGGTCTCGGCGGCGTATCCGGGGTGGATGTGGCAGACGGCCGATCACGTCGCCCGCATCGGCTACGACGCGGTCGAGGCCAACCGTCCCGCGGTCACCCCGGGCCTCATGAACAACCTGCTGGCCGGGCTGGCCAAACACCTGCCGGACCGGCTGGCGCTGGCCATGGTCGGCGGGCACGCCAGGCGGCTGAAGCGGATCTAGTGCCCGCCGGTCGGGTAGGGCGTCGTGGCGATGGTGCTGAACATGCCCGGGATGGCTTCCGACAGGCCGGAGAGCATGAACTGGATGGCCAGGGCGCACAGGATCAGGCCCAGCACCCGCACGACGACCGCCATGCCGACGTCGCCGAGCAGGCGGCTGAGCGGACCGGTCAGGGCGAAGCAGACGAAGCTGACGAAGCCGACCGCCCCGATGGCCGCGAGGGCGGCCATGGTCCCGGTCGGGCCGATCTGCTGGCCCTCGCCGGCGACGATGATGACCGTCGAGATGGCCCCGGGGCCGATGACCAGCGGGATGGCGAAGGGCACGATCAGCCGCTTGAAGCGGCGCCGGGCGTAGCCGCGCACGTCCAGCGCGTCGGTCGAGGCGTCGGCGTCGGCGAACATCTTGAGGAAGTCCTCGCGCACCATGTCGAGGCCGAGCAGCAGCAGCAGGATGCCGCCGGCGATGCGGAAGGCGGCCATGGAGATGCCGAAGAACTGCAGCAGCCCCAGGCCGGTGAACAGGAAGAAGGCCAGGAAGACCACGGCGAAGAGGCAGATCAGCGCCGAGACCGAGATGCGCTGACGCAGCGACGCGCCCGCCGTGGCGGCGGCGAAGATCGGCAGGTTGCCGATCGGGTCCATCAGGGCGAACAGGGCCACGAACAGGTTGACGCCCAGATCGACCGCGTTCATGTGCTGACCTCGCCCTGCAATTCACCCTACCGCGGCCATCAAGGCTGACGCCCGCGCGCGCGTCCAGTCCTGATTGAGCCAAAGGAGCGACGCCATGACGACCGTGTTGACCGACCCCCGTCTGATCGTCGGCCTGGACCTGCCGTCGATCGACGCGGCGCGGGCCATGGTGGAGCGGCTGGGGGCGACGGTGTCGGCCTACAAGGTCGGGCTCACCCTGCTGGCGCGGCCGGGCGGCGTGGCCTTCGCCCACGAACTGCGGGCCGCCGGAAAGGCGGTGTTCCAGGACTGGAAGCTGCACGACATCGGGGCCCAGGTGGAGGGCGCGGCGCGGGCCGTGGCCGAGGGCGGCTGCGACCTGCTGACCGTCCACGCCGAGCCGCAGGTGATGCGCGGCGCGGTCAAGGGGCGCGACGCGGCCGGGACAGGGACGAAATTGCTGGCGGTGACTGTGCTGACCAGCCTGTCGGACGCCGACCTGACCGAGATCGGCTATGGCTTCGTCGCCGGCGACCTGGTCGAGCGGCGGGTGCGGCAGGCGCTGGATTGCGGCGTCGACGGGGTGGTGTCGAGCCCGCTGGAGGCGGCGCGGGTCCGGGCGCTGGCGGACGCGGCGGGCCGGCCGGACTTCCTGATCGTCACGCCCGGCGTGCGCCCCCAGGGCGCGGACAAGGGCGACCAGCAGCGGGTGGCCACGCCGCAAGCGGCGCTGCAGGCGGGGGCGAGCCATCTGGTCGTGGCCCGGCCGGTGGTGGCGGCCGACGATCCGTTGTCGGCGGCTTCGGCCATCGTCGGGTCGATCGCGGGGGTCTAGCCGCGCTCCCCGGGTTCCTGCCGGTACTGCTGGCGCGGCGGCTCGGGGCGAGGCTCGTAGGGCCGCGGATACGACGGCGGCTCATAGCGCGGCGGCTCGGGCAGGTAGGCCGGCGGATAGGGGGCCGGACCGCGGTCATGGCAGTCGCAGTCGCGGCCCTCGATATAGCCGCGCTCGTAATCGCCGATGCCGTAGTCCGGATCCTCGACCGGCCCGTCGTAGGCGTAGGTCCCGTACTCCTCGTAGGCCACGTATTCCTCGTAGCTTTCGTAGGACTGGTACGACCGCTCTTCCCGGGAGTCGTGGCGTTCGCTGTAGCCGTAGCGGCCGCCGCGGTCGTGGGTGTCGTACGCGTATTCATAGCGGCCGCCGCAGGACGGCGGGCGGCGTCCGTCGCGCCCGAAGCCGGTGACCACATAGCCGAACGGCGCGCTGGCGCAGGCGAGCACGCGGCGGTCGATGTCGTGGTAGACCGGCGCGCCGACATAGCCGTAGCCGCCCGCGTCGCCGCCATAGCCGCCGCCGACATAGACGGTTCCGCCGTAGCCGCGGCCGCGGGCGCCGCCGACATCATAGGTCCGGGCGTTGAAATGCGAGGTCGCGGAGGCCTCGGCCGAGGCGCGGGCGTGGGCGTTCACATTGATGTTCACATTGCGCGAGCCGCCGCCGTGGCCGCAGCAGGGCCCGGGCGGCGGTCCGGGCGGAGGGTTGTGATGGCCGCCGCCCCTCGGATCGCCGGCCAGGGCGGGCCCCGCCGCGAGAAGGGCGAGGATGGCGGAAAGCGTTAACGCGCGCATGACACGGACTCCGGAGACTGGAGCCACTCTAAGTTATTGGAAAGAAAAGGGTCCGGAATGCACCGAGGGGGCGAAATCGGCGCGGTATCATTCCCCCGGACGGAGTTGGCGCTAACCCTTCGGCCTCAGAAGTCGACGGCGAGCCCCTTCTTCTCCCAGTCGCCATAGCGGGTCGGTTCGGGCCCGCGCGGGCCGCCGTGCTCGGGCTGCAGCGCTGTCCCGGTCTCGGCCGCGCGGCGCCCGGCCGCCTCCAGCAGGGCCCGGCGCGCGGCGTCGCCCAGCGGCCGCTCCGGCGTGGCGTGCGGCACGTCGGCGTTGAAGGCGGGGGCGTCGGGGGTGGGTTGATCGGTCACAGCGGTCCTGCCTTGAGCCAAAGCCCGGGACTGCACAAGTTAGCGCCCGTCGCCCGCCGCGCCAGAGCCGATCGAGTTTTTCCCGCCCATGAACCACCTCAAGACCTTCGCCCTGCTGGCCGCCCTGACCGCGCTGTTCGCCGGTCTCGGCTACCTGATCGGCGGCGCGACGGGCATGCTGATCGCCCTGGTCTTCGCCGGCGGCATGAACCTGTTCAGCTACTGGAACGCCGACAAGATCGTCCTGAAGATGTACCGGGCCCAGCCGGTCGACGAGAGCCACCCCAATGCGGTGGTGCGCGCCTATGTCGGCGACGTGGTGCAGATGGCGCGGGACGCCGGCCTACCGCGTCCGGCTGTGGCCATCATCCCCAACGACCAGCCCAACGCCTTCGCCACCGGCCGCAATCCGCAGAACGCCGCCGTCTGCGCCACCACCGGCCTGCTCGACATGCTGACCCGCGAGGAGATCCGCGGGGTCATGGCCCACGAGCTGGCCCATGTGAAGAACCGCGACACCCTGACCATGACGGTGACCGCCACCGTGGCGGGGGCGATCGCGGCCCTGGCCAATTTCGCCCTGTTCTTCGGCGGCGGCGACGACCGCGAGCGGCCGGGCGGCCTGATCGGCGCCCTGGCGCTGATGATCCTCGCGCCGATGGCGGCCGGACTGGTGCAGATGGCCATCAGCCGGACCCGCGAATACGAGGCCGACCGCGTCGGAGCCGAGATCGCGGGCGACCCCGCGTCGCTGGCCTCGGCCCTGCAGAAGATCGAGGGCTGGTCGAAGCGCATCGTCAACGTCACCGCCGAGCGCAATCCGGCCTCGGGCCAGCTGTTCATCATCAACCCTCTGGCGGGACGCGGCGCCGACAACCTGTTCTCGACCCACCCCAACACCGGCAACCGCGTGAAGGCGCTGATGGAGCTGGGAACACGGTTGGGTTTGGCGTCGAGGCGTCCGACCCTCGTCGACGCGCCGGTCTCGACCAGCGTGCCGAATACCCCGGCCCGAACGCCGGGGCCGTGGGGCTGAGGCGGGAACAACCGGCGTCGGCTTGCCGCCTCCCCGACCGATGTTAGGCTGCGGCCATGGGGGACAAGCCGGAAACCATCGAAGACGCCGCTGCGGGCCTGTTGAACGGGGTCATGATCTGCCTTCTGGGCAGCGCCTTTCCGGCGATCTTCATCTGGCAGGTCGTCAGCCACTGGGGGCGTGGCGATCTGGACCTGAGTTTGGCGGCCCTCTCCGACCTGACGCCCTTCCTCGGCGGGATGTTTCTCAGTCTCCTGTTCCTGCGGACCGGTGTCAGACTGCTGCGCGAGAACGCCGGAGGCTTGCGCCGGCGACGGTCCGTCCCGCCGCCCGACTGACCCTGCCGCAATCCCGCCCTTGCATCGCCGGGCGTCTGGTCCTTTAAGCGCGCGCAACGCCTCCCCGCGTTCGACCAAGGACCTCCCCATGACCCTGCCCGCGCCCAGGAAAGTCGTGCTCGCCTATTCCGGCGGACTGGACACCTCGATCATCCTCAAATGGCTGCAGACCGAATACGGCGCGGAGGTCGTGACCTTCACCGCCGACCTCGGCCAGGGCGAGGAGCTGGCGCCGGCGAAGGAGAAGGCGCTCAAGCTGGGCATCAAGCCCGAGAACATCTTCATCGACGACCTGCGCGAGGAGTTCGTGCGCGACTACGTCTTCCCGATGTTCCGCGCCAACGCCCTGTACGAGGGCCAATACCTGCTCGGCACCTCGATCGCCCGGCCGCTGATCGCCAAGCGCCAGATCGAGATCGCCCGCCAGGTCGGAGCCGACGCCGTCTGTCACGGGGCCACCGGCAAGGGCAACGACCAGGTCCGCTTCGAGCTGGGCTACTATGCGCTGGAGCCCGACATCCGGGTGGTGGCGCCGTGGCGCGAGTGGGCCTTCAAGTCGCGCGAGCACCTGCTCGACTTCGCCGAGAAGCACCAGATCCCGATCTCCAAGGACAAGCGCGGCGAGGCGCCGTTCTCGGTCGACGCCAACCTCCTGCACAGCTCCTCCGAGGGCAAGGTTCTGGAGGATCCGGCCGTCGAGGCGCCCGAGTTCGTGCACCAGCGCACCCTGTCGCCGGAAGACGCGCCGGATACGCCGACCGTCATCACCCTCGGCTTCGAGAAGGGCGACGCGGTCTCGATCAACGGCGAGGCGATGAGCCCCGCGACCCTGCTGACCGCCCTGAACCAGTACGGCCACGACAACGGCATCGGCCGTCTGGACCTGGTCGAGAACCGCTTCGTCGGCATGAAGTCGCGCGGCGTCTACGAGACCCCCGGCGGGACCATCCTGCTGGCGGCCCACCGGGGCATCGAGTCGATCACCCTGGATCGTGGCGCGATGCACCTGAAGGATGAGCTGGCCGTCAAATACGCCCACCTGATCTACAACGGCTTCTGGTTCTCGCCCGAGCGCGAGATGCTGCAGGCGGCGATCGACCATTCGCAGGCCAAGGTGTCGGGCACGGTCCGGGTCAAGCTCTACAAGGGCAATGCGACGGTGATCGGCCGCGAGAGCCCGCACAGCCTGTACGACCAGGAACTGGTCACCTTCGAGGACGGGGCCGTGGCCTACGACCAGAAGGACGCCGCCGGCTTCATCAAGCTGAACGCCCTGCGCCTGCGGGTGCTGGGCAAGCGGGACCAGCGCGACGAGGACTGACGCGGATCTTCGGGGAGGGGGCCGCCAGAAATGGCCTCGTGCTCGCCCCGGTTTGGCGCCACCCTGAGCGCAGGAGCATGAGCTCCTTCGACGTATCAGGAACCCGTCATGTCTCTTCGCATCGTTCTCGCCGCCTCGGCCGTTCTGGCCTTCGCCGCACCCGCCTTCGCCCAGGACGCCCCGGCCGCGCCGCCGGCCGCCGCCGAGGCCCCGTCGGCCGCCGCGCTCGAGCTGGAAGCCAAGGGCGAGGCGTTCAAGGCGCGCATGACGCTGATGCAGGGCGAGATCGAGGCCGCCATCACCGGCGCCGGCTCTGATCAGGCCAAGGGTCTGGCCGACGTCGACGCGATCCTCGCGCGCTACCAGCCGGACATCGACGGCCTCATCGTCGCGTTCGACGCCTTCATCGACGCCGAGGCGGCCTCCGCGCCCGACGAGGCGACCAAGACCGAGATGCAGGAAGCCAAGACGGCCATGCGGACGGCCCTGTCCGGCCTGCCGGCCCAGGTCCGGGGCGCGGCCCAGTCCGCCCTGGCCGCGCAGGCCGCGGCCCCGGCCGCCGCTCCGGTCGCGGCTCCGGTCGCCGAGTAACGACCATCGGATAAGGCGGCGAGGCTCCGGCCCGCCGCCTTACCGCGATTTCACTTGAGGCGGGGCGGCGTTGGGCGGAGGTTGCCCGGGTCCTTCAGGAGCCCCGCCATGATCAAGGCCCTTTCCCTCGCCGCCGCCCTCGCCATCCTGCCGCTCTCGGCCGCCGCCGCGCAGGAACCGGAGACCGCCGGGGCCGCCGCCACCTCCGCCGAGGCCGCCATCGAGGCCGCCGCCGAGCGTTTCGAACTGCGCATGGAGGAGTTCGGCGAGCGCGCCGAGGCCCTCAACGCCGACGAGAGCCTGCCCGAGGAACAGCGCGAGGCCCGCGTCGCCGCCCTGTGGGGCGAATATGCGCCGGATGTCCAGGCCTTCACCGCCGTGGTCACCGAACACGCCGCGACCATCGCCGGCCAGGCCCTGGCCGAGGTCGACATCGAGGCGCTGGTCGCCGAAGCCATGTCCGAGGTCGATATGTCCGGGGTCATGGCCATGGCCGGCGGCATGGCCGCCAACGGCTCCTGGGCGTCCAACGATCCCGAGCACATGGCCACCTACGGTCTGATGGCCGACTACGCCCTCGGCGGCGCCCTGGACGAGGTCGACGAGGCCATGGACGGGCTCGACGCCGCCACGGCGGAGATCGCCGTCGAGGCTGAAGCCGAAGCCGAAACCGCGCCGGCGGCGCCCGCCGCCGACTGATCCCGCTTGACCCGGGAGACGGGTGACGCGACACGGCGGCCATGTCCGGCCTGCCCGTCGATCCGCGCCTCTATCTGACCTTCCTCGGAGTCATGGCCGTGATGGCCTGGACGCCCGGGCCCGCCAACCTGTTTTCGGTGGCCAACGGCGTCCAGCGCGGACCCGCCGCCGCCATGGCCGGCGTGATCGGCATGAACGCCGCGACCCTGGTCTGGTTCGCGGCCGCGGCGCTGGGGCTGGGGGCGCTGGTGATCGCGTTTCCCGAGGTGTTCCGGCTGATCTCCATCGGCGGGGCGCTGTATGTGGCGTGGCTGGGGGTCAACGCCCTGCGCGGGGCGTTCCGCACCGCCGCCGACCCGCACGCGCCGATGATCCGGTTGGGCCGCAGCGCCCTGGTGGACGGCTTCATGGTCCAGATCGCCAACCCCAAGGCGGTGTTGTTCTTCACCGCCGTGCTGCCGCCGTTCCTCGACGTAGACCGGCCGGCGGCGGCGCAACTGGCCCTGTTCGCGGTCGCCACCATCGGCATGGACGTGCTCTCGATGTCCGCCTACGGTCTGGGTGGGGCGGCGCTGGCCCGTCGCATGTCCGAGCCGCGTTTTCAGCGCGGCTTCGCCCTGGTCACCGGCGGCCTGCTGCTGGCGGCGTCGGTGCTTATTGTCTCGCGATTATAAAGGCTTGTTGCCCGGCGGAACCGCGTTGTTCATCTACCGTTCAGCAGGAAAGGCGTCTGCTGGGCGCCCAAGGAGAATTCAGATGAAGACCCGCGTCCTCAAGCCCGTCCTGCTGGCCATGACGGCGGCGCTGGCCCTTTCGGCCTGCGCGACGGCGACCCCCTACGGCCCGGCTGGACAGGGCAGCCGCTACGGCTATTCCGACGTGCGGATCGACGAGACCCGGTTCCGCGTCAGCTTCGCCGGCAATTCGGTGACCTCGCGCGAACAGGTCGAGATGGGCCTGCTGCTGCGCGCCGCCGAGGTGACGCTTGAGAGCGGCCACGACTGGTTCGCCACGGTCAACCGCGCCACCGACCGCGACGTCCGCTATTCGGCCTCGCCCGACCCGTTCTACTACGACCGCTACAGCCCGTTCTGGGGCCCGTCATGGCGCTACTACCGCCGCGGCTTCTGGAGCCCGTGGTACGATCCGTTCGGTCCGAGCATGGATATCCGCGAGATCGACCGCTACGAGGCCACCGCCGAGATCGTGGTCGGGAACGGGTCCAAGCCCGCCGGCGATCCGAACGCCTTCGACGCCCGCGAGGTGATCCAGAACCTCGGACCGCGGGTGCCGCGGCCGATGTGAGAACGAGTGGCTAGTGGTTAGTGGCTGGCCGAAAGTTGTGCGGTGGCGCGGGCCGCGCCGCCCTTCCGCCACCAGAGACGCGGCAATTCACTCACCACTAGCCACTTCTACCCCAGCCTCGGCGCCTTGAGCCGCCGCTTGTTCGTATGCGTCTCGGGCGCCGCGCCCAGGTCCTCGGGCAGTTCGCCCTTGAAATAGAAGCGCTGCCACGCCTCCTTGGCGGCGTCGGGGTCGCCCGAGGCCAGCCGCTTGTTGAAGTCGGTGCGCTGGCGGTTCCAGGCCTCGAACTGGCCCTTCATCACCGGATTGGACTCGATCGAGCGGATCACCGGTTCGAAGGCCTCGGCCTTGCGGTGCTCGATCGGGGTGATGAAGCAGAACGGCTCGCCGCGCTCGAACTTGACCCGGCCCGGGCGGGTGAAGATCCAGTTCATGGTGAAGGGGAAGGGCAGCCAGTCGGTCTCGACCAGGCCGGTCAGGGGGGCGATGCCGTCCTTGACGTGATTGGGCGCGCCGCTGACCAGCAGGCCCCAGCCGGGGGGCGTCCGGAACAGGTATTGCGGATGCAGGGTCATCACTCCGCGCGAGAAGTGGGAGGTGACGAAATGGTGCAGGTTGGGCGAATGCCGGTCGGGGGTGATGACGATGTCGTTCTGGCTGGGTCCGCCGTTCCATTCGGCGGTGAAGCCGATCGGGCACAGCACCTCCCAGCCGGTGGTGTTGGCCATGGTCAGCGGCAGGCAGCGGTACGGATGGCGGCTGGGGAAGGCGTCCATCCAGTCGCGCGGCTGGCGGCCCGGCACCAGGTCGCACGGCTGGTCCGACATCGGGTAGCATTCCAGTTCCACGGCGGCGCTCCGGACGGTATCGAGGGTGGTTCTCATCCCTAGCGGGGCCCCATGACCCAAGACAAGCCGCCCGCCTTCGACCGCGACCGCCTGCTGGCCTGGATGGCCGACAACGGCGTGGCCCAGACCACGGTCGACCATCCCGCCGTGTTCCGGGTCGAGGAGGGGCTGGAGCTGAAGGCCGCTATGCCCGGCGCCCACACCAAGAACCTGTTCCTCAAGGACAAGAAGGGCCGGCTGTGGCTGATCTCGGCCCGCCAGGACACGGTCATCGACCTCAAGCGCGCGCCGAAGGTGATGGGCTCGGACCGGCTGTCGTTCGGCAACGAAGGCCTGCTCTACGAAACACTCGGCCTGACCCCGGGGTCGGTCACGGCGCTGGGCCTGATCAACGATCCCGACAAGCGCGTGACCTTCGTCCTCGACAAGGCGTTGTGGGACGCGGAGGTGGTCAACTTTCACCCCCTGACCAACACCGCGACCACGGCGCTGGAGCGGGACGCGTTCCGGCGCTTCCTGGCGTTGATCGGACGGGAGCCGATCGTGGTCGACTTCGATCAGTTGGCGGGCTGATCGGACCGTTCCGGGACCCGTTGCGATCCGCCGGCGACACGGAAAAGCGCCGCCGAGGTGAGCCAGAGAAGGGAAAACGCTCCGCTGAAAAGCAACGCATTCGTGGAGGCGCCGGGCTGGCTCGCCGTGGAGGGCGCAGTGGCGGTCAGAAGGCCGAGCGCGGCATGCATCCCGGCCACGCCCAGCATGGTTCGCGCCATGCCGGCGGCCCGGAACATGGCCGCGAAACTCCCCACGCCCGCCGCGAGGATCACCATGAAATACCCCTCTGCCGAACCGTCGTCGCGCACGATGGTCGTCCATACGGTCAGAAGCGAGGTTACGGCCGCCACGGCGAGCCCGGCCGCGAAAGCCCGACCAGTCTTGTCGGATCGAGTCATGTTTCCTGCTCCTCATCTCCAGTGATAAACCGTGGTCACGCTAGGGGGCCCGGTCCGGCGATGTCATGAGGGAACCCTGAGCAAGTCATGAGCGCGGCGTCGGGGCCGCAGGGTTTCCGGCGGCAGGATCGCCGGACCCGTTTCGCCACTTGATCGCTCGACCGAGGTTCTATCCCGCGGCGGACAATGCTAGAGCCCCGCGCGTCTCCCCGACCTCCAGCATACGGACGCCGCCATGCCCGCCGCTCCCGACTTTCCCCCCGCGCCCGACCGCGTGGCGCCGACGCGCGCGCTGATCTCGCTCAGCGACAAGACCGGGCTGGAGGAGGCGGCGCGGACGCTGCACGGGCTGGGCGTCGAACTGGTCTCGACCGGCGGCACCCGCGCGGCCATCGCCGGCTTCGGCCTGCCGGTGAAGGACGTCGCCGACCTGACCGGCTTCCCCGAGATGATGGACGGGCGGGTCAAGACGCTGCACCCGGTGGTGCACGGCGGCCTGCTCGGGGTGCGCGACGAACCCTCGCATGCGCAGGCGATGACCGAACACGGCATCGGCGGCATCGATATCGCGTGGATCGACCTCTATCCGTTCGAGGCCACCGTGGCGTCCGGCGGCGGTTTCGAGGCGGCGGTCGAGAACATCGACATCGGCGGCCCGGCCATGATCCGCTCGGCGTCGAAGAACCACGGCTACGTCGCCGTCTGCGTCGACAAGGCCGGGCTCGACGAGGTGCTGGCCGCGCTCAAGGCCGAGGGCGCCACCAGCCTGAACCTGCGCAAACGCCTCG
>JACPDR010000018.1 GCA_016183935.1 Caulobacterales bacterium | reverse complement strand
GGCCTGCGGCGCGGCCGCCACGGGGCCAGCCATCGGGGCGGCGAGGACGGCGGCTGCGGCCAGGGCGAGAATGAAGCGCATGTCGGTCCCCCTTCTGGGTGTACGTCCCGAAACTGCACCGGGAGAGGACCCGGCACAACCTGCGCGGGCTGACCATCCCTGACGGCGCCCCTACCCGATCTTCGACCGGTCGGCGCCCAGGCGTTCGGCGTAGAGGTCCAGCGTCCGCTTCCAGGCCGGTCTGGCCATGGCGCGGGCGTAGAAGGCCTTCACCTCCGGATAGGCGTCCATCAGATCGTCGTGGCGCAGCTGGCGCAACACCGAGGCGAGCAGCAGGTCGGCGATGGTGAAGTCGTCGGTCGCGATCCAGTCGCGGCCCTCGAGCCGGCGGTTCAGATTGCCGAGCACGCGGTGCGTCCAGCCGGTCAGGAAGGCGCGGGCCTCGGCCGGTTCGCCCATGGCCCCCATGTCCATCAGCTTGAGCGGCTGGACCGGCCCCTCGACCGTGGCCAGGGCGGCGAACAGCCACTGGACGACATGGGCGCG
The DNA here is from genome assembly GCA_016183935.1 of Caulobacterales bacterium. GTDB lineage: Bacteria > Pseudomonadota > Alphaproteobacteria > Caulobacterales > Caulobacteraceae > Brevundimonas. The sequence continues at coordinate 28,142 of JACPDR010000018.1, read as the reverse complement.
CTCCGCCGCGTCGGCGGGGATCAGCCGGCCGGTTTTCTCCGCCAGATGGAGCAGGATGGCCCCGGTCTCGGTGAGGATCAGGCCGTCGTCGTCGAGCACCGGCAGCTGCTGGAACGGGCTGATCGCCGAGAATTCCGGGCCGGTGGTTTCGCCGGCCGTGTGGTCCCAGCCGCGCACCTCGTAGGGCAGCCCCATCTCCTCGAGGGCCCACTGGATGCGCAAGTCGCGGGTCTCGCCATGGACGAAGGGATGGACGCGGCCGAAGGCGTGGAGGGTGATCATGGGGGCTCCCGAACGGTCCGGGGACTCTTGCATCCTTCTCCCGCCGGGAGAAGGTGGCGGGGCGGAGCCCCGTCGGATGAGGGTCGGGTGCTTTCCGTCGGCGTGAGCCGCCGCTCCGGTCCCCGACGCGGTTTCGCGGATGCGGGCCGTAGCCCCTCACCCTTTCGCGCAAGGACGCTCGCTTCGCTCTCGTGCGCTCAAGCCCTCTCCCGCCGGGAGAGGGACGGGAGAAACGGCCCACTCCTACAGAGGAATATTATCGTGCTTCTTCCACGGGTTCTCGGCCTGCTTGTTCTTCAGCGTCCCTAGCGCCCGGATCAGCCTTCTCCGCGTCCCGTGCGGCATGATCACGTCGTCGATGTAGCCCAGGCCCGCGGCCACGAACGGGTTGGCGAAGCGTTCCTTGTACTCCGCCTCGCGGGCCGCCAGCGCCTCGGGGTCGCCGGCCTCCTTGCGGAAGATGATCTCGACCGCGCCCTTGGCGCCCATGACGGCGATCTCGGCGCTCGGCCAGGCGTAGTTGACGTCGCCGCGCAGGTGTTTGGAGCTCATCACGTCATAGGCGCCGCCATAGGCCTTGCGGGTGATGACGGTCAGCTTGGGCACGGTGGCCTCGGCATAGGCGAACAGCAGCTTGGCGCCGTGCTTGATCAGGCCGCCGTACTCCTGGCGCGTGCCGGGCATGAAGCCGGGCACGTCGACGAAGGTGACCAGCGGGATGTCGAAGGCGTCGCAGAAGCGCACGAAGCGGGCGGCCTTGCGGCTGGAGTCGATGTCGAGGACGCCGGCCAGCACCTGGGGCTGGTTGGCGACGACGCCGACGGTCTGGCCGTCGAGGCGGCCGAAGCCGGTGACGATGTTCTTGGCGTAATCCGGCGCGATCTCGAAGAATTCGGCCTCGTCGACCACCTTCAGGATCAGCTCCTTGATGTCATAGGGCTGGTTGGGGTTGGCCGGGACCAGGGTGTCGAGGCTCGGCTCGTCGCGGTCGGGGTCGTCGTAGGAGTCGCGGACCGGCGGCTTCTCGCGGTTGGACAGGGGCAGGAAGCCGATCAGGCGGCGGACCTCGCTGAGGGCCTCCAGATCGTTCTCGAAGGCGCCGTCGGCGACGCCCGACTTGCCGGCGTGGACGCGGGCGCCGCCGAGGTCCTCGTGGCTGACCACCTCGTTGGTGACGGTCTTCACCACGTCGGGGCCGGTCACGTACATGTACGACGTGTCCTTCACCATGAAGATGAAGTCGGTGATGGCGGGGGAATAGACGTCGCCGCCGGCGCAGGGGCCCATGATGACGCTGATCTGGGGGATGACGCCCGAGGCCAGGGTGTTCTGGAGGAAGATGTCGGCATAGCCGCCGAGGGATTCGACCCCCTCCTGGATGCGGGCCCCGCCGGCGTCGAACAGGCCGATGATCGGGGCGCCGTTGGTCAGGGCGGCCTTCTGCATCTTGACGATCTTGGAGGCGTGCGCGCCCGAGAGCGAGCCGCCGAAGACGGTGAAATCCTTGGAGAAGACATAGACCAGCCGGCCGCCGATCGTGCCGTGGCCGGTGACCACGCCATCGCCGGGGATGCGCTGCTTCTCCATGCCGAACTCGTGCGAGCGGTGCTCGACGAACATGTCGGTCTCGGTGAAGGAGCCCTCGTCGAGCAGCACCTCGATGCGTTCGCGCGCGGTCAACTTGCCCTTGGCGTGCTGGCTGGCGATGCGTTTCTCGCCGCCGCCGAGGCGGGCCGCGGCGCGGCGCTGTTCGAGCTGGTCGAGGATGTCTTGCATGGGGGCGTCTCCTTGAGCGCTGGCTTAAGGACGGGCGGAGGCGGAGGCAAGCGCCCCCTCCGCCGCCTTCGGCGGTCTCCCTCCCCTGCGGGCTAGCCCGAGAAGCCCTCCCCCAGCGGCGCGGGTGCGATCGTGGCGGCCAGCCGCTGGAGCTCGGCCACATGGGCGCCGAAGGCGGCGCGGCCGGCGGGGGTCAGGGACAGCCAGGTGCGCTGGCGGCCGGCGTGCGCCTGTTTGCGCAGGCGGACGTAGCCCGCGTCCTCCAGCTGCTTGAGGTGTTTGGACAGGACCGAGTCGGACACGGCGATGGCGTCGCGGACCATGGCGAACTCGGCCTCGTCCGCCGCCGACAGGATGGCGCAGATCTGAAGCCGGCCGGGCGCGTGGATGACCGGGTCGAACTGCGGCGCCCGGTTCATTCGCCCGCTCCCATCTCCGCCCGGTAGACGCGGCGCCAGATCCGCGAGCCGATCAGGGCGACGGCGAAGGTCAGGACCATTACGGCGAACACGGCCGGGATCAGGGGGAAGTCCGCCGGCGTCAGGTGGCGCAAGGCGACCATGCCCATCATCGCCGCCCCCATGAGCAGGCCCATGCCGATCGCCACCCAACGGGCCCGGCGCGGCGACACGCCGGTGACCCGGACTCCCGTGCGCCGCGTCTCGCGCTGGAAGATCACCGCCAGTCCGGCCACGCCGAGGGCGATGCCGACAATGCTGAACGGCTGGTCGAGCGCCTGGGCGCCGACCATGGCGGCGACGAGGCCGGCGTAGGTCAGGTCGTAGCGCCAGCCGTCGCCGGCGACGCGGTCGTGCACGCCGCGGCGGGCTTCGGCGATGGCGGCCAGGGCTTCGGCGGGATCAGGCTGGGGGGTCATGGCGGGCTTCCTCACTTTCCGATGTGGAAAATGATTGAAGCTTTCCAGCTCGGCAAGTGAAAACTTTCCGTTTTGGAAAGTTAGACCTGTAGCGCCCGGAACCACCGGTCGATCAGCACCGCCTCGGCCCGCCGGGCGGCGGTGCGTTCGGCGGCCTCGGCGTCGACGCCCCACTGGCGTTCCTGGAAGGCCTCGTCGAGACGGCTGAGCTCGAAGGCCGCCTCGCCGGAGAGGAGGCCGCGCTGGAGGGCCATGGCGAGGACGGCCGAGCCCAGCAATGGCGTGACCATGGCCAGGCCGGTGAGGGCGAAGTCATCGAGGCGCAGGGACAGTTCGCGCACCCGGGCGATGGCGGCGGGGTCCTGGGGGCGGTGGATGACGCCCTCGACCGGCTGGAGCACCACGCCGAGCTCCAGCGCGGCCCAGTCGCGCCACGGGGTCCATTCGCGCGCCTGTTCCTCGGCCAGCGAGGCCGGGTGCTCGGCGAGGTAGCAGACGAGGTCTGAGCCGGCGAAGGCGGCGATCTCGTCGGCCACCGGCTCGCGGACCTGGCTCACGCGGTCGATGGCGGTCGAGGCCAGGCGGGTGGCCGGCATGGTCGCCGGGTCGAGGAACTCGCCTTGGGCGGCCCATTCGTCAGCGACGAGGCGGGCGGCGGCCTCTGTCGGCAGGACCAGTTGGGCGTGGGCCGGCGTCTTCGGCGTGCGGCCGTCGAGGGTGACGCTCCAGCCCCCCTTCCCTTCAACGACGTCGACGGCCGTCCAGAAGCGCTTGAGGCGCTCCTCGGACTCGCGAAAGCCCTTGCGGGCGGCGACGTTGGGATCAAGGGGCGGGATCTGGCTCATGGCGGGACTCAGGCGGCGCGGGTCATGTCGGCGAAACCATCCAGCACGACGGTCAGTTCGTTGAAGCTCCGGGCCACGTGGCGAGCCCCGGCGGCGAGCTGTTCCTCGACGGTGTGGAACCCCCAGGCGACGCCGAGGGGCAGGACGCCGGCGTTGATCGCCATCTGGATATCGTGGGCGGTGTCGCCGATCATCACGGTGCGGGACGGGTCGGCGTCGCAGGCGGCCATGGCGGCGTGGAGCATGGCGGGGTCGGGCTTGCCGGGACCGTCCTCGGGCCACGCCGCGGCGGTTCTGGCCCGTGGCGAGGGCGAGGCGCCAGCCGTCCCGGTGCAGGCGGCGCAGGGCGGTCATGGCCTCGGGGTAGAGCGGCTCCTCGTGGCCCTCGGCGTACATGCGGTTGAAGCTGGCGCGGAAGCCGGCGATGAACCGGGCGAGGTCGGCGGGGTCCAGGCCCGGCTCAAGCACCGCCATCCCGTGCTCCAGGGTCAGGCCGACGATCTGGCGGACGCGATCGTAGTCGGGCTCGGGCAGGCCGATGTCCCGCGCGGCCTCGCAGGCGGCGCGGTGGATGGAGGCGCGGCTGTCGACGAGGGTGCCGTCGATGTCGAAGACTGCGAGGGGTCTCACCGTTGCCGCCTCACGCCCTCGAACGGGTCGCTCTCGTTCCCCTCCGCCTCCTCGAAGCCGAAATGGGCGAAGCCGGCCTTCATCTCGGGGCTGAGCGGGGCCTCGACGATCAGCTTGCCGCCGGACGGGTGGTCCAGCTCGATGCGGCGGGCGTGGAGCTGGAGCTTCAGATTGCCGGACAGCTCCTTCGATTTCTCGTCGCCGTATTTCGGATCGCCGAGGATCGGGTGGCCGATCCCCGCCATATGCGCCCGCAGCTGGTGCGTCCGGCCGGTGAAGGGGCGCAGCGCCATCCAGGCGGCGCGGTGGGCGGCGCGGCTGATGGTGGCGAATGCGGTCTCGGCCGGTTCGGCGCGCGGGTCCTTGCGGTCAGCGGGGCGCATCATCTCGAAGTCGTTGATGCCGGTCTTCTTCAGCGGCATGTCGATCTGGCCGGCGGCGGGCTTGGGGTTGCCGATGACGATGGCCCAGTAGGTCTTCTTGGCCTGGCGCCGGGCGAAGGCGCCCGCCAGCCGTTTGGCCGCCTCGGGGCCCTTGCCGAGCAGCAGGACGCCGGAGGTGTCGCGGTCGAGGCGGTGGACGAGGCGGGGACGCTCCATCCCCTCCCCCCAGGCCGACAGCAGGCGGTCGACGTGGCGGCTGGTCTTGGTGCCGCCCTGCACCGCCAGGCCATGGGGCTTGTTGATGGCGATGACCATGTCGTCCTCGTAGAGCACGAGGGACTTGGCGAACTTGATGTCCTGCGGGCTCAGGGTGTGGGCGTCGCCCGCCTGACGCGAGGTGTCGTCGGGGATCGGCGGCACGCGCACGGCGGCCCCGGCGGTCAGACGGCCCTCGGGCTTGATGCGGGCGCCGTCGACGCGGATCTGGCCGCTGCGGGCCATTTTCTGCACCTGGATGTTGGACAGGTGCGGCCAGCGCCGACGGAACCAGCGGTCGAGCCGGATGCCGTCCTCGGCCTCGGCGACGTAGAGGGTCTGGACCTCGCGCTTCGGGGCGTCGGCGGTCGGCGGGGTCTCGTCGGTCAAAGGGCGGCTCCGAAGGCGCGGCGGGCGACCATCAGGCCGATGAACAGGGCGGCGATCGAAAGGACTACCGAGAGGGCGGCATAGCCCCCGGCCATGGCGAATTGGCGGCGCTCGATCATCAGCGCCGTCTCCAGCGAGAAGGCCGAGAAGGTGGTGAAGCCGCCGAGCACGCCGACCGCGGCGAACAGGCGGATGGACTCGCCGTGCACCCCGCCCCGGAAGGCCAGCCAGCCGGCCAGCAGGCCCATTAAGAGGCCGCCGAGGACGTTGACCGCCAGCGTACCCCACGGCCACTGCGCGGTCGGAAACAGGCGGAAGGCCCAGACGCCGACGCCGTAGCGGGCGACCGCTCCGAGGGCCCCGCCGGCCGCGACGATCAGAAGACGTGTCATGATGCGGCGCTTATACTGGACTCGACGGCAAAACGAAGGAGTCGCGCATGACCGACCTCATCCTCGCCATTCTTCACCACGTCGCCGTGTTCGCTCTCGTCGCCACCCTGGCGATGGAGGGGGTGATGCTGAGGGCTCCCAGCGTCGATGTCGGGCGGCTGGCGCGGCTGGACGCGCGGTTCGGCATGACCGCGATGCTGGTCATCGTCATCGGCGTCAGCCGGGTGGTCTGGGGCGGCAAGGGCTGGGCCTTCTATGCGGAGAACCCGTTTTTCTGGGGCAAGATCGCCTGCTTCGTGGCCATCGGCCTGCTGTCGATCGGCCCGACCGTGATGTTCCTTCGCTGGCGCAAGGCGGCGGCGGGCGGGACGGGGTTCGTTCCGCCGGCGGACCAGCTGCGGCGGGCGCGGGCGCTGGTCGGATTGCAGGGCGTGATGCTGGTCCCGCTGCTGGGCTTCGCGGCGGCGATGGCGCGCTGGCCGTTCTGACCGAAACTTCACTTGCCGGGCCCTACGGTTAACAGCGATATCTGGAGCCGACGGCGCGGCTTCGCGTCGTGAGGGAACGGCGTCGGTCCGGCGGAGCGATCTGCTAGGCTGGCGGCCGATCAGAAGGACCGCCGGAAGCGCCATGTCGCACGACGAACTCAGCCACGCCGCCCACCACGCTGCGTCGGACGCGCCGAACGACGGCGGCCACGGCGGCCGGGGCCATGACGCCCGGGTCGGCGATCCCTTGAGCTCGGCGGCCAATCCGCCGCCGCCCGGCGCGGCCGACCACGCCGACCGCGCCCCGCCCCCGTCCGGCCCGCCGCGCGGTCTGGGCCCCTCGCGCTCGGACGAGGGCATCACCCGGCCGATCGGCGACAGCGACTATTTCTCGACCGATCCGGCCGTGGTGGCCAATATCTCGGCGCACATCGACGAGTATTTCAACCAGCCGCTCGACATCTTCCCGTTCTGGGAGACGGAGGGGAAACCCGACCGCTTCCACGTGCTGTTCGCCCGCCAGATCGAGGAGCGGTTCCCGGCCGAACAGGACATCCGCAGCCGCATCCACGCCTATGGGCGCGGGGTGTTCAGGGCGCTGTGCGTGCACGTCGCGGTCAAGCGGCTGAACCAGGCGCTGGCGCTGGCCGGACTGCTGCTGCTGGCCACCTTCGGGCCGACCCTGTTCGCGCAATGGACCGGGACCGACGCCATGGGGCTGGGACTGGCGGCCGGCGGCATGCTGCTGGTGCTCGGCGCCTTCTGGGGCCTGAACGCCATCCTGTTCATCCAGTATCGCTTCCAGCTGGAGAACGACTCCTACGAGCTGTCGCGCGAGATCGTGCAGCGGACGCGGGAGATCCAGAACCTGTTCACCAACGCCCGCGCCCTGTCGGACCAGGCCGAGACCCAGTTCCAGCAGGACGGCAAGGGCTGGGGGCGGCGGGCCATGTTCCTGACCCGGCTGACCATGTGGCTGGGCGCGCGCATGGAATACCTCGAAAAGCACGTGCAGATGGAGCTGTGGCGGGTGCGGCGCGAGCGCTACTGGATGCGCTGGTTCTCCCGGCTGGTGACGCCGCTGGTGCTGCTGGTCTGGCTGGCGGTGTTCGCGCTGGAGCCCGCGCCGGAGGGGCGAGAGGCGGCGTTCCGGGGACTGCAGGCCGGGGCCGTGCTGATCGGCGTGCTGGTGACCTGGCTGTCGTATTTCCGCTGGCAGACGCCGGTGACGGCGATCCAGGACAAGCTCGGCGTCGACGGTTGGGTCCGCTACGCCTCGCTGGACGTCGACAACGCGGTCGGTGAGCAGGTCCGGCGCGACAAGGAGCGGCTGGTCGAATACCGGGCCCTGACGCGGGGCGGGCGGTAGGCCCCTACTCGGCCGTGGTCGGGTCGATGGTGGCCCGGACGACCGCGATGCTGTTGGCGGGGAAGCCGGCGATCTCGGCATGGCGACGGATCAGGTCCTCGTTCGGGGCCCGATAGACGCAGTAGATCTTGTCGTCGGTGACGTAGCTGTGGACCCACTGCACATCCGGCAGGTCGCGCAGGACGTTGCAGGATCCCTGGGACGCGCCCTTGAGGTCGGCGGGGGTCAAGCGGCCGACGCCCGGCATGTCCCGTTCGATCACGAACTGCGGCATGGTCTTTTACTCCCATCCTGTTCACGAAACAGTGCTCGCTCACGGGGGAGGAGTCCAGTCGCCGGCTGGAGGGAGCGGCGGCGTTACGCCCGCCAGCCTAGGCTGTCCCGCACGTCGCTGGCGTCATAGGCGTTGGGCCGGTCGGGGCGCTCGCCGTTGCCCATCACCACCTCGAGCGTGGTCGAGGTCGGCGACGGGCCGCTGAAGTTGAGGCCGACGCCCACGCCCACGCCCGAACTGCGATAGCCGCCGTAGCGGCTGGAGCCGTAGCCGACGCCCACGCTGGGGCGCACGCCGCCGGCGCTGTCGGGGCGGCCGTCGGTCCAGCGCTGGGTCACCTCGAACCAGTCGTAGCCCTGGGCCAGGGTCAGCTCGGCGGCTCGCAACAGGGCGTAGTCGGCCACGGGCCCTGGCGCCCCGACGCCATTGTAGGTGACGCGGAAGCGGTTGGATTCAATGCGCTGCTCGACATAGCCCTGCCCGCCCGCCCCCATCTGCGGACCGTAGGGGGCGAGGCTGGCGCAGGCCGACAGGGCCAGGCCGGCGGCGGCGATCAGGGGCAGGGTCAGGCGGTTCATGGCGGGGCTCCGGGCATTCCGAACAAAAAGCGCGTCATGGGCGCCGTTCGTTCCGTTTTCCGATCAGAGCCCCGCGGCCGCCTTCAGCGCCTCGAAATCCCCGGGCGGCGGCGCCTCGACCGTGCGATCGCCGCCTTCGGGGTGGGGGAAGGTCAGTTTGGCGGCGTGCAGCATCAGGCGCGGCGCGGCGCGGCCGGCGAAGGTCAGGGCGCCGCCGTAGCGGGGATCGCCGACAAGGGGCCGGCCGATGTGCGCCATATGCACCCGCAGCTGATGCATCCGCCCGGTCAGCGGCTCCAGCTCGACCAGGGCGCCGTCCTCTGACGCCGACAGGGTGCGATAGCGGCTCTGCGAGCCCTGCGCGCCGGGCGCGTCGAAGGCGCAGACCCGCATATAGCTCTCGCGGCCGATCTCCTGCCGGACCAGCGGCGCGTCGATCGTGCCCGAAGAGGGCTCCGGCGCGGCGGAGACGAGGGCGAGGTAGGTCTTGCGGAAACGGTGCATCTGCAGCGCCTTGCCGAGAAAACCGGCGGCCGGCTTGGTCTTGGCGGCGAGGATGACGCCCGAGGTGTCACGGTCCAGCCGGTGCACCAGCTCCGGCCGCTTGCCGTTGGAGCGCATGAAGGCCCACAGCAGGTCGTCGAGGGTGTGCGCCCTGATCCGCCCGCCCTGGCTGGAAAGGCCGGCCGGCTTGTTGAGGACGAGCACGTGCGGGTCCTCGTGGATCACCCACGAGCGGACGGCGGCGATCTCTTCGTCGGAGAGGGATACGGGGGAGCGTTCGGTCACCGCGCGTGCTTACGCGAACCGCCCTCCCCCGTCAGCCCATCAGCGCAGAACGCCCTTCTTCGCCATGGTCCAGGCGTACCAGAGCAGGAAGACGGCGACCGCCGTGATCACGTAGGGCATGTACGTCATCATCGCCATTTCGGCCGGCAGGGCCGGCATCGGATTGACGAACTGGCCGTAGATCAGGCTGACCACCGCCCCGACCAGCGACAGCCCGAAGGCCCAGACCGCAAGTCGATTGCGCAGCAGCAACAGGATCGAGCCCGCCACCGCGCCCCAGACGCCCAGGGTCCAAGGCACATACATCCAGCCAGGCATGGCGTTGAAGTAATCGATCATCGCCTGATCGAAACCCGAGGCGCGGAAGTAGGCTTCGCCCTGGGTGGTCGTCATGATGAAGTCGTAACCGCCGTAGCCGCTCCACAGCAGGCTCAGCACGCCAACCGCCCACAGGTGCCAGGGCGTGGCGGTGGTCATTCTCGTGGTGGTGTCAGTCATTGAAACCCCTCCCAAGGTCCATCAACGACGGAAGCTTGGCGGGGAATCGGTCGCGGAACAATGATCAGCGATCAGTCAGCCCCGCCCTCGCCCTGCATCTGCGCCCGCAGCGCCGCCCAGCGGTCGAGCCGCTCCTTGACCTTGGCCTCGTGGCCCTCGCCCTTCGGTGCGTAGAAGGTCCGGCGCTCCATCCCGTCGGGGAAGAAGTTCGCGCCGGAGAAGCCTTCCGGGGTGGAGGGGTCGTACTGATAGCCCTTGCCGTAGCCGAGCGACTTCATGAGTTTGGTCGGGGCGTTGCGGATGTGGGCCGGGGGCATGAGCGAACCGGTCTCGGCTGCGGCGCGCTTCGCCGCCTTGAAGGCTTCGTAGACCGCGACGGACTTGGGCGCGGTGGCGAGGTGGACCACCGCCTGGGCCAGGGCCAGTTCCCCCTCGGGACTGCCGAGGAAGTCGTAGGTGTCCTTCGCCGCATTGGCCACGAGGATCGACAGGGGGTCGGCTTCGCCGATGTCCTCGACCGCCATGCGCACGATGCGGCGCGCCAGATACAGCGGATCCTCGCCGCCGTTCAGCATTCGCGCCAGCCAGTAGAGGGCCGCGTCCGGGTCCGACCCGCGTACCGATTTATGCAGCGCAGATATGAGGTTGTAGTGTTCTTCTCGACTCTTGTCGTAAGCTGGCGCGCGCTTCTGCAGCACGCCGGCGAGGGCCTGGACGTCGAGCGGCTCGGTCGAGGTCAGGTCGAACAGCACCTCGGACATGGTGAGCAGATAGCGGCCGTCGCCATCGGCCAGGGCGAGCATGGCCTGACGCGCTTCCGGGGTCAGCGGCAGGGTCTTGCCCTCCTGCGCCTCGGCCCGGATCAATAGTTGATTCAACGCCTCGTCATCGAGCCGCTTCAGCACATAGACCTGGGCCCGGGACAGGAGGGCGCCGTTCAATTCGAACGACGGGTTCTCCGTCGTGGCCCCGACGAGGGTGACGACGCCCTCCTCGACGAACGGCAGGAAGCCGTCCTGCTGGGCGCGGTTGAAGCGGTGGATCTCATCGACGAACAGCAGGGTCGACTGGCCGGCGGCCCGCCGCATGCGGGCGGCCTCGAAGGCCTTCTTGAGGTCGGCGACGCCGGAGAAGACGGCGCTGATCTGCTGGAACTGGTAGCCGGCGGCCTGGGCCAGCAGGCGGGCGATGGTGGTCTTGCCGGTGCCCGGCGGCCCCCACAGGATCATCGAGCCGAGCCGGCCGGCCTCGACCATGCGCCGGATCGGCCCGCCTTCGCCGAGCAGATGATCCTGACCCACCACCTCGTCGAGGGTGCGCGGGCGCAGGCGGTCGGCCAGCGGGGCGTCGGGGGGATGGATGCCGGAGGCTTCGAACAGGTCGGTCATGCAGGGCCAGAGATAGGCGTTACCGTCGCCGTTTTCACGCGTTACTATGGTCTCACTGAACGGAGATCGCGCCATGGCCGAAGACCACAATGCCCAGGGGCCGACCACCGGCGTCGCCCCGCACCTGACCATTCCGTCGCGCGGCGGGCAGGCGGCGATCGAGTTCTACACCAAGGCCTTCGGGGCCGAGGAGTTGATCCGCCATCTGGCCGAAGACGGCGAGCGGCTGATGCACGCCCATTTGCGCATCAACGGCGGCAGCGTGCTGCTGAACGACGAATTCCCCGAATACGGCGGCGAGCCGGACATCGTCCCCAAGGGGGTGACCATCCACCTGCAGGTCGACGACGCCGACGAATGGTGGAACCGCGCCATGCTGGCGGGCGCGGTGCCGGTATTCCCGCTGGCCGACCAGTTCTGGGGCGACCGCTATGGCCAGCTGAAGGATCCCTTCGGCCACAGCTGGTCGATCGGGAGCCCGATCAAGACGAAATAGCATGGCCTATGTCCCGCCCGACCCGCCGGTCACGCCCTATCTGATGGTGGGCAACGGGCACCGCGCCCTGGACTGGTATGTCCGGGCCTTCGGGGCCCACGAGGTCAACCGCTACGACATGGAGGACGGCCGGCTGGGGCACGCCATGCTGACCCTGGCCAACGGCGGCTCGATCTATGTCGCCGACGAGTTTCCCGAGATGATCGAAACGATCGGAACCCTGGCCCCGGACAGCCTGGGCGGCACGACGGTCACGGTGGCGCTGGCGGTCCCCGATGTCGACGCCTGGGTGGCGCGGGCGCGGGCCGAGGGGGCGGTGACGATCCGCGAGGCGGTGGACGAATTCTACGGCCGGCACGCCAAGCTGCGCGACCCGTTCGGCCACGTCTGGTCGCTGACCGGGCCGAAGCGGGATGAGGGTTAGCCGATCACCCCGGCGATGCGCCGGCCGCGACGTTCGATGACCACCTCGGACCCGCGGCCCAGATCGGCCAGCTGCTCGACCGAAGTCACCGGCCGACCATTCACGGCCAGAATGATGTCGCCTCTCTGAAGGCCCGTCCTGGCGGCGTAGCTGCCGCGCTGGACCCCGCCCACGATGACCCCCGTCGCGAACGGGTCCCCGCCCAGGCTGTCGGCCAGCGCTGGATTGAGCGCCAGCGCCTGCGCCCCGCTCAGAACACCCGACCGGATAATGGTGGCCCGGTCGATGTCGGCGTCACCGGGCAGCGGCTGCACCCGGGCGTTCAGCGTCTCCGGCCGGCCGTCGCGCAGCACGCCGACCTGCACCGTGTCGTTCGGCGCGCGCGTGCCGACGCGGAAATTGAGCCCGCCCTGGTCGTTCACCTCGGCCCCGTCTATGGCGGTGATGACGTCGCCCTGACGCACGCCGGCGCGGGCGGCGGGGCCGCCCGGATAAACCTCGGTGACCACCAGCCCCTGCGGCCGGTCGAGGCCGAGGCTGCGGGCGATATCGGCGCTGACCGTCTCGCCCTTCACGCCCAGCCACGGCCGGACCACGGCGGTGGCGCCGCCGACGGCGGACTCGACCACGCGCCGGACCATGGTCGCCGGCACCGCGAAGCCCACGCCGGACGACGAGCCCGATCGCGAGAAGATCGCCGTATTGATGCCGATCAGGTCGCCGTCCATGTCGACCAGCGCCCCGCCCGAATTGCCGGGATTGATGGGGGCGTCGGTCTGGATGAAGGAGCCGCTGTCGGAGATGCCGGTCTCGGTGCGGTTCAGGGCCGAGATGATGCCGTTGGTCACCGTCTGGCCAACCCCGAACGGGTTGCCGATGGCCAGCACCAGATCGCCGACCTGCTGTTCCTCCTGATCGTCGATGTTCAGGGTCGGCAGGCGCTCCTGCACCCCTTCCAGCTGCAGCACGGCGATGTCGGAGCGCGGGTCGGCCAGCACCACCCGGGCCGAGAATTCCCGCCGATCGTTCAGGGTGACGCGGATCTGCTGCATGCCCTCGATGACATGGTTGTTGGTCACCACCACCCCGTCGGGGCGCACGATGACGCCCGAGCCGACCGAGCCGACCCGCTGGGTCTGGGGCCCGAAGCCGAACCTCGAAAAGAACGGGTCCTGCACCCGCTGGACCCCGACGGCCGAGATGTTGACCACGGCGGGGGCCGTCTCGCGAACCACGGGCGCGAAGCTGGCCTTCATGGTCATGACGTCGGTGGGCGTCACCCGGTTGTCGGCGAAGACGCCGTCCTGGGCGCGGGTGTCGTTCGGCTGGCCACAGGCGGCGAGAGCGAGGGCGGCGGCGATCGCGAGCGTGCTGGTTCTCATCATGATCCGGCTGACGTGAAGGTCCTGTGCGCCGATTTCGCCCGGTCTTTTGGACGTGATCAAGGCGCTCGCGGGATCAAACGGCTACGTTTTCCTCCCGTTCCGCCCGCCGGCCGACCCACCAGCCGATCAGCGCCGCCAGCAGCAGCACGACGGCGGCGAGAAAGAAGGCCAGGCCCGGGTGCGGCACGGGCGCCCCCTCCCCGGCCGAAATCGAATAGACCCAGCCGAAGAACAGCGGCGACGCGACTCCGGCGATGGAGGCGACGCTCATGTTTGCGCCCTGCAGCTGGCCCTGCTCGTCCTCGCCGACGCGGCGGGTCATCAGCGACTGCAGCGTCGGCATGGCCAGACCCCACAGGGCGTTGGGGAGCATGGCGAGAATGAACCAGAGACCGCTGGGGGCCCAGCCCATCGCCGCGATGCCGACGGTGCCGCCGAAGAGGCCGAGGACCATCGTCGCCCGGTCGCCCAGGCGCTTGACCACGGGGCCGACCAGCACGCCCTGCACCAGCAGGTCGAGCACACCGACCAGGGCCAGCAGCAGGCCGACCTCCCTCGGCCCCCAGCCGCGGCGCAGCGCGGCGTAGAGCACGAAGACCGCCGAGAAGACGTGGTGGGCGAAGTAGAGCAGGAAGTTCACGACGGCGAGGCCGCTGAGCTCGGTGTGCCGGCGCAACAGGATCAGGGCGCCGACCGGGTTGGCCCGGGCCCAGCTGAACCTCATTCGCCTCTCGACCGGCAGGCTCTCGGGCAGGACCAGCAGGCCGTAGAGGAAGGCCACGCCCGACAGGCCGGCGGCGAACCAGAACGGCACGCGCGGTCCGAACTCGCCGAGGAAGCCGCCCAGCACCGGGCCCAGCACGAAGCCGCCGGAGAAGGCCGCGCCGATCAGGCCATAGGCCCGGGCGCGCTTCTCGGGCGCGGTGATGTCGGCCATGTAGGCGTAGATGGTGGTGAAGCTGGACGAGGTGATCCCGGCGATGATCCGCCCCAGCGCCAGCCACCACAGGTCGGGCGCCAGCGCCATCAACACATAGTCGATCGACAGTCCGGCGCAGCTGATCAGGATGACCGGGCGGCGGCCGTACTGGTCGGACAGGGAGCCGATGATCGGCGAACAGACGAACTGCATCCCCGCCCACAGGGCCACGAACAGGCCATTGACGACGCCGGCGCGGGCGTTGGAGCCGACGAAGTCCTCGATCAGCCCGGGCAGCACCGGAATGATGATGCCCATGGCCACGATGTCGAGGACCGCGGTCACGAAGATGAAGCCGAGCGCGGCGCGATGGGTGCGGAAGCGGTGAAGGGCGGACATGGCGGGAGCCTTTCGGGCCGGGCCTTCTAGCGGACCCCGGCGGCAAGGTCAGCCCCTGTCAGTCGAGGGCCGCGGCCGTGTCCCCTTCCCGTCCGTCGCCCGGCGGGACGGCGATGCCCAGCAGCCGGCCCAGCAGCGGCTGGACGTCGACGCTGTCCATCTCGCCCAGGCGGACGCCGCGCGCCACGCCCGGTCCGTGAGCGATGAACAGGGCGGCCATCTCGGGGGCCAGGTTGTCATAGCCGTGGGCCCCGCCCGCGCGGGTGACCGGCCGCGCCCGGGTGGCGATCAGCCAGCCGACCTCGGCGCTGCAGACAATTTGGGACACGCGGGGATTGGAGCCGAGCACGAAGCGCGCCGGGATCTCGGCCTTGCGCCAGCATTCCATGTGCGGACGGGGCTGGAGCAGGGCCGCCTCAACCTCGGCCTCGCGGCCGGCGACGGGGTTCAGGAAGGCCACGGCGCCGGAATAGACGATATCGACCGCCGCGACGTCGACCAGATCGTCCAGATAGATCGCCCGCCCGGGCGCGGTGGCGGCCATGCCGTGGTCCGAGACGATGACCAGCACCGTGCGTTTGTAGAGACCGCGCGCCTTCAGTCCCTCGACCAGCCGGGCGATGGAGGCGTCGACCGAGGCGACGGCGTCGCGGGTCTCGGGGGCGTCGGGACCGTGGCGGTGGCCGATGGTGTCGACGATGTCGAAATACAGGGTGGCGAAGTCGGGCCGCGAGGCCTCGGGCAGGTCCATCCAGGCCAGGACCTGATCGACGCGGGCGTCGCCGGCCATCGACTGGTCGAAGTGGGTCCAGTGGGTCGGTCGCACCCCGCGGGTGTCGGCCTCGGACCCCGGCCAGAACATCGTACCGGTGACCAGGCCGGCGTTCTCGGCCGTGACCCAGATCGGCTCGCCCTGATCCCACCAGCGGCGGTCCGTCACGGCGGCGGCGTTGCCCAGGCTGAACCGGCCCAGTTCGGCGTCCACCATGTTGTTGCTGACGATGCCGTGGTGGTCGGGGTGCAGGCCGGTGACCAGCGTATAGTGGTTGGGGAAGGTCACGCTGGGGAACGAGGGCCGCATCGGACCGCTGGCGCCGTCCGCCGCCAGCCCGGCCAGGGTAGGAGCGGCGCCGCCATTCAGATAGTCGGCCCGGAACCCGTCGATCGACACCAGCACGACCAGCGGCCGCGCCGCCGGGACCGGTTCGCCAAGCGGCGGGGCCGAGCCAGCGCAGGCCGACAGGGTCAGGATCAGGAACAGGCTCAGCAGACGGGGGCTCATCGGCGGCTCCGGGGAGGGTGTCGCGACATTGCCTAAGCTTAATCCGCGACAGGCTCGCGACGGCTTGTCCGATGCGGCGGCGCGGGCCAAGCTTCACCACATGACCGCTGTTATCGAAACGCGTGGGCTGACCAAGACCTACGGATCCGTGCGCGCCCTCGACGGGCTGGACCTGTCGATCCCGCGCGGCGGGGTCTACGGCGTGCTGGGGCCGAACGGGGCCGGCAAGTCGACGCTGTTCCGCATCCTGCTGGGCTTGATCCGGGCCTCGGAGGGGTCGGCGACGGTAATGGGCGGCGGCGTCGGCGACGTGGCCGCCATGCGCCGCATGGGCTCGATGATCGAGACGCCGCGCTTCCCGCCCTACCTGACCGCGCGGCAGGTGCTGCGCTGGCTGGCGCTGGAGCACGGCGTGGGCGGCGAGACCGATATTCCCCACTGGCTGCAGAGGGTCGGCCTGACCGAGGCGGCGGACCGCAAGGTGCGCGGCTTTTCCGTGGGCATGATGCAGCGGCTGGGCGTCGCCGCGGCGCTGATGAGCCGGCCGGAGCTGGTCATCCTCGACGAGCCGACCAGCGGAATGGACCCGCCCGGCATCCAGGAGATGCGGGCCCTGATCCGCTCGCTGGCCACGGACGACGGCGTCACCGTGGTGCTGGCCAGCCACCAGCTGCTTGAGGTCCAGCGCGTCTGCGACCGGGTGGCGATCCTCAACAAGGGCAAGCTGGTGCGCGAGGGCGCGGTCAGCGACCTGACGGCCGTCGGCGAGCGGCTGCGCCTCTCCGTCAGCCCGGTGGCCCAGGTGCTCGAGGCGCTCGGCTCCAAGGGCGTGGTCGAGGGCGACGCCGTGCTGGTCGACATCAAGCGCGCGGAAGGGCCGGCGCTGATCCGCGCCCTGGCCGGCGCCGGGGTGGACATCCACGAGGCGCGCTGGGTCGGCACCGACCTGGAGAGCATCTTCTTCACCGAGACGGGCGCGGTGCAGGCGCCGGAGGCCGATCATGCTGGCTGACGCCATTCGCGCCGAGGGCTATCGCCTGTCGAAGAACCGCACGGCCCTGTTCTGGAGCGTGGTGTTCGTGCCGATCATCGCCGTGGCGATCGGCGCCCTGACCAATCTGGTCCTCAAGGGCAGCGAGACCAAGCTGCGGGGCGACGAGAAGGCCCCGCCCGAACTGCGGGAGATGCTGGTCAGCAGTCCTCTGGACCTCGGCGGGGCCATGGTCTCCGCCGCGGCCGATCTGGCCAATCCGTTGATCCTAGCCTTCATCCTGATCGGCGCCGCCACCATCTACGCCGGCGACTACCGCTGGGAGAGCTGGCGCCTGATCAGCGCCCGGAACAGCCGCCCCAACCTGCTGCTGGGCAAGCTGGCGGTGGTGGCGATCATGTCGCTGGCGGCGATGCTGCTGATGCTTGTCGCCGGCCTGATCGAGAACCTGATCAAGGCGGCGGTGTTCGAGCGTCAGCTGACCTTCGCGGTGACCGGCGCGATGGCGGGCCAGTTCCTCGGCCAGTTCGCCCTGTCGTGGCTGCGCATCGTCCAGTTCACCATGATGGGGATGCTGGCGGCGGTGGTGACCCGATCGCTGTTGGCGGCGCTGTTCGTGCCGCTGGTGGTCGGCGTGGCCCAGTTCTTCTCGCCCAACATGCTGATGCCGATGGGCGTCATGCCCGACGCCTGGGTCGCCGTACTGATCAATCCGGGCTCGGCGGTCGATACGGTGAGCGCCCTGATCACCGGCGGCGCGAGGGCGGCCGCCCTGCCCGACGGCCTGCCCCTCAAGGCCGGGATCAGCCTGGCGCTGTGGACCCTCGTCCCGCTGGCGGCCTCGATCGCCTGGTTCAAACGGCAGGACCTGTCGAAGGAGTAGGGTCGCTCCGCCGCGCCGTCTGTGACGTCAGCTCACAAGGCGGCGCGGTTTAATCGATTTCCCGCGCGCGCCGGATCGGCTTCAAGCTGGCCGATGCCGCCGTCCGACAAACCTCCGCCCCCGCCGCGCCGCCCCCTGTGGGACCGGATCGCCTACCGGCTGTGCGCCGTCCTGATCTGGGCCGCCGTGCTGTACGAGGCGTTCGGCCGCTAGAGCCGCTTCTCCATCCAGACGTCGCAGCGGGCGTAGGGCGTGGGTTGCGGCGGCAGGTCGACGAAGCCGAAGCGGCGGTACAGGGCGATGGCGTGGGTCTGGGCCCTGTTGGTCTCGAGATACAGGCGCGGCGCTCCGGCGGCGCGGGCCTCGGCCTCACAGGCCTCGAGCAGGCGCCAACCGAGGTTGAGGCCGCGCGCCGCCTCCGTCACCGCCATCTTGCCGACTTCGTAGCCGCCATCGGCCATGGCCATCAGCGAGCAACAGCCGACCGGCTCGCCGCCCCGTTCGGCGATGAAGATGAAGCCGCCCTTGTCGAGGATCGCTCCCCGCGGATCACCCAGCACCAGCTGGTCCTTGGCTTCCAGCGCATAGCCGCCGGCGATCAGCCAGTCTTCGTTCAGGGACCGCCAGGCGCCCGCATGATCCGCGCGATAGTGTTCGATGGTGACGTCGGCTGCAGACATGAAAGCCCCCTCTCGAACTCATCTGGGTAATGGGGGGCGCGGGCGGAAGACCCTCTCGGCGCACAGCACGACCGGCCGCCCGCCAGGAGGGTTCCCCACGGTCGCCGCGACAAGAAAAAGGGCGGCCGGATCGCTCCGGCCGCCCACAATATTGCGATGACATTCGAGCGTCAGAAGGCCTTGCGCACGGTCATGCCGAAGATGCGCGGCTGGCCGACGGTATAGCCGAGCCGCGCCCGTCCCCCGCGTTCGCGGTCGAACGAGAGCAGCGGATTCTCGTCGAGCACATTGTTCACGTACACCACGAAGTCGAGGCCGCTATCCAGTTCGACGCCGGCGCTGAGATTGAGGATCTCGTAACTGGGCAGTTCAAGATCCAGAACCGTGGCTTCGGCGCCCGTCGCCCCTCCGAACGGCAGGCCGGAAACGAAGCTCCGGGGATTGTTCTCCTGGTCGCTGGCCTGGGTGAAACGGCTGCCGACGTGCTGGAAGGAGGCCGTGATGTAGCCGTTCGCGTTCGGGCGGATCTGGCGCGAATAGGTGGCGTTCAGCGCGATCTGGAACTCCGGAACCGACGGCAGGCGGTTGCCCTCGCGGATGCCGCCGATGACGTTCCCGACGCCGTCGCGCACGGTGGAGTCGAACTCCGCCTCCACGACGCTGCCCGAGACGCCGATTTCGAAACCGGGCGCGATCTCGCCCATGAACTCCGCCTCCAGGCCCATGGTGTGCGCCTCGGGCACGTTGAACACCACGCGCGAGGAGCACGAGCCGGCGTCCAGCGTCGTCTGAAGGTTTTCGATATCGGTGTAGAAGGCCGCGGCGTTGAGCGTCAGGCCTCCGAAGCGGGATTTGACGCCCGCCTCGTAGTTCCACAGCGTTTCGTCCTCGTAGGACTGGAAGCCCCCGAAGATGGCGGCGTCCTGCGGGGTGCAGAGCGGCAGGTTGAGGGGATCATTGACCCCGCCCAGGCGGAAGCCCTGGGCGGCCTGGGCGTTGAACGTGACCGAGTCCGTCGCCTCATAGCTGAGCAGGACCCGCGGGGTGAAGCCGTTGGACGACGTCTCGTCGGTCTGATCGTCGCCATTCGCGAACAGCCCCCCGGAGGTGAACCGGCGCTCCTCGGAAAAGTCGTAGAAGCGGCCGCCGCCGGTGATGGTCCACCGGCCCATGTTGTAACTGGCCTCCCCGAACACGGCCATCTGTTCGATGTCATACGGAAGATCGGCGTTGTAGGGCGAGTTCGGCCCGAAGCCGTTGGCGACGGCCGCCGAGGTGCCGGCGCCGAACTGGGCGTCGGTGAAGGCGTCGTAGCCCGGTGTCGGCAGGCGCTGGCTGTAGCGACGATCCACCTGTGAGTAGAACGCCCCCACCAGCCACTGGAAGGGGCCGTCTCCGTTGGAGCTGAGCCGCATTTCCTGTGTGAACTGCTGAAGATCGGTGGTGTCGACCAGCGTTGACGGCAAGGTCACCGCCGCATCGGGAAATCCGAGGTCGACCGAAACGCTGCCGCTCAGCGTGCTCGCATCACGATTCAGGGCGATGTTGCGGTCGATGTAGCTGGTGACCGAGTCGATCGAGACCGGGCCCAGATCGAACGACGCCGTGACGTCCGCCAGCATGGTGTCGTCGGCGAAGCTCTCGTCGAGCAACAGATACTGTTCTCGCTCACCCAGCGTGATCGCCGGTCGCGTTGTGGTGAAGGGGTTGGCGAAGAGATTGAACTCGTCCTGGCGATTGAAGCCGTTGGCGCGAATCTCCTGGTAAACGATGCGCGGGGTGATGCTCACCATGTCGTTGGGCTGGAAGAGCAGGGCGACCCGGCCGCCGGACCGATGGCCTCCGTTGACGTTGTCCTTCCGGCCTCCGCCCTCCTGCAAGGCGTCGATGTAGCCCCCATAGACCGTGTGGTAAGCGACGGCTCGCATGGCCAGCATGTCATTGAGCGGCGCATTGAGGGCCGCCTTGAGATGTCCACCCGTCGAGTCGCCGTCGACCAGGTTGATGTTGCCTTCCAGCAGGCCACCCGTCTCGTTCAGCCGGGGCTGGTTGGTGATATAGCGGATGGTGCCGCCGACCGAGCCGGAGCCGAACAGCGTCCCCTGCGGCCCGCGCAGGGTTTCCACGCGATTCAGGTCGAACAGGTCGAAGTCCGGCGTGAACAGGGAGAGCGAGATCACCGACTCATCGAGATAGACGCCGACCTGCTCCTTTACGCCCGGCTGGTCCCGCACGACCTGACCGGCCGAAACCCCGCGCACGGAGACCTGGCTTTGACCCGGCCCGAGGTTCTGGATCGTCAGTCCGGCGACGTTGCGGGACAGGTCCTCCAGGTTGGCCGCGCCAGACCGCTGGATGTCCTCCTGCGTCTGTGCGTTGATCGAGAAGGGAACGTCCTGAACCGTCGATGCGCGCCTGCTGCCGGTGACGATCACTTCCTCTACTTCGGTGACCGGCTGCTCTTGCGCCGCCACGATCGAAGGGAGGCCGATGAGGGCCGTTAGTGATGTCGCTGCAAGAAGTGTGGACCGTCGAAAGCCATTGAACCGAGCTTGGTGGCGCATGAATCCCTCCATAAACACCCCGACGGGGAATCTAGATCACGGGGACGGCCAAAATGCCCTCGATATTTTCAGCCTCGGCTGTTTGCGGATAACGCCCGTCACAAGAATGACACAATCCGGACCGGCCCTTCGACAAGCAAAAAGGGGCGGCCGGATCGCTCCAGCCGCCCCTTCGAAGCCCCAACGAATGAAGCTTAGGCTTCCTCGTCGCCCTCGATGGCGTAGACCGGACCCGAGTCCAGGCCCTTGGCGTCGACGTCGCGGTCGACGAACTCGATGACGGCCATGGCGGCGTTGTCGCCGTGGCGGTAGCCGGCCTTCATGATGCGGATGTAGCCGCCGTTACGGTCGGCGTAGCGCGGGCCGATCGTCTCGAACAGCTTGCCCACCTGCGGCACGTCGCGGACGTGGCTGATGGCCTGACGACGCGCGTGCAGGTCGCCCTTCTTGGCGAGCGTGACCAGCTTCTCGACGAAGGGACGCAGTTCCTTCGCCTTGGGCAGGGTCGTGGTGATCTGCTCGTGCTTGATCAACGAGGCCGCCATATTGGCGAACATCGCGGTCCGGTGGCTGGCCGTACGGCCGAGCTTGCGATAGGCGGCGCCGTGGCGCATCGGGGTCTCTCCTACTCACCCTGGTTTCCACGAAAGCGGACCTGGGGTTCTCTCATTCTAACCGCTCCGTCAGCCTCGAGGGCCTGGGGCGGAGGGTTGAAACTAGATCTGGTCGTCGAACTTCTTGGCCAGGTCTTCGATGTTTTCCGGCGGCCAGTTCGGCACGTCCATGCCGAGGCTGAGCCCCATGGTCGCCAGCACTTCCTTGATCTCGTTCAGCGACTTGCGGCCGAAGTTCGGGGTGCGAAGCATCTCGCCCTCGGTCTTCTGGATCAGGTCGCCGATGTAGACGATGTTGTCGTTCTTCAGGCAGTTGGCCGAACGAACCGACAGCTCGAGTTCGTCGACCTTCTTGAGCAGGGCCGGGTTGAACGGCAGGTCGGGCTTGCCATCCGCCGCTTCCACGGCCTTCTTGGGCTCGTCGAAGGTGATGAAGATCTGCAGCTGGTCCTGCAGGATGCGCGAGGCGTAGGCCACCGCGTCAACCGGCGAGACGGCGCCGTTGGTTTCGACTTCCAGCACCAGCTTGTCGTAGTCCAGCGACTGGCCTTGGCGGGTCGGCTCGACGCGATAGGCGACGCGCTTGACCGGCGAATACAGGGCGTCGACGGCGATCAGGCCGATCGGGGCGTCTTCCGGACGGTTGAACTCGGACGCGACGTAGCCCTTGCCGTTCTGGACGGTCAGTTCCATGCGCACCGAGGCGCCGTCGTCCAGCGTGCAGATCACGTGGTCGGGGTTCAGCACCTCGATGTCCGAGGGGACGTCGATCTGGCCGGCGGTCACCGGGCCGGGGCCGGTGGCGCGCAGGGTCATGCGCTTGGGGCCCTCGGCGTGCATGCGCAGCGCCAATTGCTTGATGTTCAGCACGATGTCGACGACGTCTTCCCGCACGCCTTCCAGCGAGGAGAATTCGTGGACGACGCCGTCGATCTGGATGGCCGTCACCGCCGCGCCTTGCAGCGACGACAGGAGAACGCGGCGCAGGGCGTTGCCGAGCGTCACGCCGAAACCGCGTTCGAGGGGCTCGGCGACCAGGCGCGCCTTGCGCAGCGGGTCGGAGCCGGCTTCGATCTGCGGCTTCTCGGGACGGATCAGCTCTTGCCAGTTACGTTCGATCATGGATGTCCCTCGAAAACGGAGTTCGCCGGTCCCTCGCTCCTCGTCAGGGGCGGCAGGACCGGCGGAGATATAGTCGGTCGGTTCGCTTAGACGCGGCGGCGCTTGGGCGGACGGCAACCGTTGTGCGGCATCGGCGTGACGTCGCGGATGGTGGTGATGGTCATGCCGGCGGCCTGCAGCGCGCGCAGGGCCGACTCACGGCCGGAGCCGGGACCCGAAACGTTGACTTCCAGGGTCTTCACACCGTGTTCGCCGGCCTTCTTGGCGGCGTCCTCGGCGGCCATCTGGGCGGCGTACGGGGTCGACTTGCGCGAACCCTTGAAGCCCATGTGTCCGGCCGACGACCAGGAGATGGCGTTCCCCTGCGCGTCGGTGATGGTCACCATGGTGTTGTTGAAGGACGCATTCACGTGGGCGACGCCCGAGGTGATGTTCTTGCGCTCGCGCTTCTTTACGCGACCCGGTTCCTTGGCCATGTGTCTGTCTTACTTCTTCTTGCCGGCGATCGGCTTGGCGGGACCCTTGCGGGTGCGGGCGTTGGTGTGCGTGCGCTGACCGCGGACCGGCAGGCCCTTGCGGTGACGCAGGCCGCGGTAGCAGGCCAGGTCCATCAGGCGCTTGATGTTCATCGACGTCTCGCGGCGCAGGTCGCCCTCGACGGTGTGGTCGCGATCGATGGTCTCGCGGATCTGCAGCACTTCGGCGTCGGTCAGCTGGTTGACGCGGCGGGCCGGCTCGATCCCGACCTTGGCCGTGATGTCCTTCGCCGCATGCGCGCCGATGCCATGGATGTACTGAAGCGCGATTTCGACGCGCTTGTTGGTCGGGATGTTGACGCCAGCGATACGGGCCACGAAGCTCTCCAGATACGCGTGTGCGGACGCAACAAACGCTCCGGTCAACAGACCAGGAGCGTCGACGCCCTTCGCGGAAGCGCGCCTTATACAGGGGATTCCCGGCGCGTCAACGGTTTGCGCGTGGATTAGCCCTGCTAGCGCCGCCGGCCGAACTCGAGAACGAGCGTCACCGTAACCGAGTCGTCGTAGGCCCCGTCAAGCGTCGCCGGCTGGAACCTGTAGAGGTCGCGGGCGACGGCGAGGCCGGCCTGCTCGAAGCCCTGCCCCGCCGGCGTGGCGCTGACGACGTCGCAGCCCTCGAGGCGCGTGTCGGGCCGGATGCGGCAACGAACGGTGACGACGCCCGACACCCCTGCGCTGAGGGCCTGGCGCGGGTGATAGGTCCGCAGGTCGTTCATGCCGGGCCGCCTCAGGTTGCGGGGCCCCGTGCGGACGCCGCGGCCCGGCCCGTCCCCCGCGCCGATCCCCGTGCCGCTGCCCGTCCCCTGCCCGCCCTGGCCCAGCCCGGGTGTCGGGGACGATATGGGCGACACGCCGACGACCACCTCGGGCTCGGGGGCCTGCTGGCGGGGCGCTGGAAGCTCTGGCGGCACGGGCTCGCGGGGCGGCGGCGGCACATGAATGCGCGAGGGCGCGGCCGGGGCGCCGCCCCCCGTCCGCTCAGAGGGCTCTCTGGGAGGCGGCGGCGGCGGCGGTGGCGGCGGAGGCCGGAACAGCTGGACGTCGAACGCCGGCGTGACCGGCAGGGGTTGGGCCCCGTCGCTGCGCGCCATCAGGGCGAACACCCCGACATGGGCCGCCAGCACGACGGCGAAGGCGCCGAGCTTGCGCGCCCGGTCGGGTGTGAGGAGCGATCCTGTTTCCACGCGCCGTATGTGCCACATACGGCATGAACGCGCCGGGACCGGAAGAGGTCAGCCCCCGTTCAGGCTCGGGTCAGGCGTCGAGAGCGGCGTCGATGGCGGTCGAGACGGCCTCGATCGAGCCCATGCCGTCGATCTCGGTCAGCAGATCCTTGTCGGCGTAGTAGGGGAGCAGGGGCGCGGTCTGGCGGTTGTAGACGGCCAGGCGGTCCTTGAAGGTCTCGGGATTGTCGTCCGGACGGGCCTGTTCGGCGAACCTTTTCGAAATCCGCGCCGTCAGGGCGGCGTCGTCGACCTTGAGCCGGATGACCCGGTCGATCTTCGCGCCGCGCCGGGCCAGCATGGCGTCCAGCGCCTCGGCCTGGGCCACGGTGCGGGGGAAGCCGTCGAAGATGGCGCCGCCGGCGGCTTCGGCCTCGGGCAGACGGGCTTCGATCAGGGCGATGACGATCTCGTCGGTGACCAGATCGCCGCGGGCCAGCACGTCCTTGACCTTCAGGCCCAGGTCGGAGCCGGAGGCGATGGCGGCGCGCAGCATGTCGCCGGTCGACAGCTGGACCATGCCGCGGGTCTCGACCAGCCGCTTGGCTTGCGTGCCCTTGCCGGCCGCAGGCGGCCCGAACAGGATCAGGTTCATCGCCGCCCCTCCCCGGGCCGCTTTAGCGCCGCGCCGGCGCGGTGACGCCCTTGCCGCGGTTCTGGCCGCCACGTCCGCGCAGCTTCGCCTTCTTGATCAGGCCTTCGTACTGGTGCGCCAGCAACTGGGACTGGATCTGGGCCACCGTGTCCATGGTCACAGAGACCACGATCAGGATCGAGGTGCCGCCGAAGGCCCCCAGCATGCTGCTGGGCAGGAACATCTCCGGGATCACGCAGACGGCGGTCAGGTAGACCGCGCCGATGGTGGTCAGCCGCGTCAGCACATAGTCGAGGTACTCGGCCGTGCGCTTGCCCGGACGGATGCCCGGCAGGAAGCCGCCGTACTTGCGCAGGTTCTCGGCCGTGTCCTCGGGATTGAAGGTGATCGAGGTGTAGAAGAAGGTGAAGAAGATGATCAGGACCGCGTAGATCCCCATGTACACCGGCTGACCCTGGGTCATCTGCGCCGTGACCAGCGGCAGCCAGTTCATCCATTCCGGAAGATCGGCCGTCGCGGTCAGCTGGGCGACCGTGGTGGGCAGCATCAGCAGCGACGAGGCGAAGATCGGCGGAATGACGCCGGCGGTATTGACCTTCAGCGGCAGGAACGAGCGTTCGCCGCCCGCCATCCGGTTGCCTTCCTGGCGCTTCGGATACTGGATCAGCAGCCGGCGCTGGGCCCGCTCCATGAAGACGATGAACACGATCACGCCGACGAAAGCGGCGATGATCAGCAGCAGGGTGAACGGCGACATCAGGCCCTGCTGGGCCATGCCGAACATGCGGGCCAGCGTGCCCGGCAGGACGGCGACGATGCCGGCCATGATGATCAGCGAGATGCCGTTGCCGATGCCGCGCGCCGTGACCTGCTCGCCGAGCCACATCAGGAACATGGTGCCGCCGGTCAGGACCGTCACGGTCGAGACGATGAAGAAGATGCCGGGCTGGTCGATCAGCCCCGGCTGGGCGTTCAGGCCGATGGCGATGCCGGTCGACTGGAACAGCGCCAGCACCACGGTGAGGTAGCGGGTGTACTGGTTCAGCTGCTTGCGGCCGCTCTCGCCGCCTTCCTTTCGCAGCTTCTCCCAGGGCGGATAGACCGCGCCCATCAGCTGGACGATGATCGACGCCGAGATGTAGGGCATGACGTTCAGGGCGAACACGGCCATCCGCTCGACGGCGCCGCCCGAGAACATGTTGAACATGTCGAGGATGCCGCGCTGGCCATCCGGGTTCTGGAAGAACTGCAGGAAGGCCTCGGAGTTGATCCCCGGGATCGGCACATAGGTGCCGACGCGGTAGACCAGCAGCGCCAGCAGTGTGAACAGCAGACGCTTGTGCAGCTCGGTCGCCTTGGCGAACGAGCCCATGTTCATGTTTGCTGCGAGTTGTTCGGCGGCCGAAGCCATGTGGTGTCACCCCGACTGATCAGAACGCGGCGTCGGACGTGGAATCCGGCGCACAGGGTCCAGATAGGCGAAGGGCGCCCTCTTAGCGAGAGCGCCCCCCGAGCTTTATTTCGCGGCGGTGCGAGCCGCGGTGCGGGTCGTACGGGCCGAGATCTTGTTGGCGTCGCCGCGCGGCGCCTTGGGAGCCGGAGCCTTGCCCTTGGCGGCGTTGCGCTTCTCGACGCGCGCGGCGGCCTTGGCCTCGGCCTCGATCCGCTGCTGCTCGATCTTGCCGCCGGCGGCCTCGATGGCCTTGATGGCGCCCGAGGTGGCCGACCAGACGACCAGGTTCAGCTTGCCCTTGATCTCGCCGGTGCCCAGCAGGCGGACGCCGTCCTTGACGCGACGGATCACGCCGGCGGCGACCAGCGCCTCGCCGTTGATCTCGGCCTTGGCGTCCAGCTTCTTGGCGTCGATCGCCTCCTGCAGGCGCCACAGGTTCACTTCGGCCAGCTTCAGGGCGTTCGGATTGTTGAAGCCGCGCTTGGGCATCCGCATGTACAGCGGCATCTGGCCGCCTTCGAAGCCGCCGATGGCGACGCCCGAGCGGGACTTCTGACCCTTGACGCCGCGGCCGGCGGTCTTGCCCTTGCCCGAGCCCGGGCCCCGGCCGACGCGCATGCGCTTCTTGTGGGCGCCTTCGTTGTCGCGGATTTCGTTCAGTTTCATGTGCCTGATCCTTTCGGGTGCTAGCGCCCGCTCAGGAAGCGGACTCGGCCTGGAAAAATTGAAGGGCCGCTTCTAGGCGGCCCGTCGGGTATTCGCAAGAAGCGGAACGCCCTCCCCCGGTTCGGGAGAGGGCGATACGGCTTACTTTTCGACCACTTCGATCATGTGGGCGACCTTGGCGATCATGCCGCGGACGGAAGGCGTGTCCTCCAGAGTCGATTCACGACCCATGCGGTTGAGGCCCAGGCCGGCCAGGGTGGCCCGCTGGTCCGACTTGCGGCGGATCGGGCTGCCGGTCTGGCGGATGGTGACGGTGGCTTTGGATTCAGTCTTGGCCATCTATCAGCCCTCCACAGCTTCGGGCGCCGAGGCGCCGTCGTTGCGGCGGCCCATCAGGTCGGCGACCTTCTTGCCGCGCTTCGAGGCCACCATGCGGGGCGACGACTGGACCTTCAGAGCTTCGAAGGTGGCGCGGATCATGTTGTAGGGGTTCGACGAACCGGTCGACTTGCCGACGACGTCCTGGACGCCGAGGGTTTCGAGGACCGCACGCATCGGACCGCCCGCGATGACGCCCGTGCCCGGAGGGGCAGCGCGCATCATGATCTTGCCGGCGCCCCAACGGCCCGAGCCGTCGTGGTGCAGGGTGCGGTTCTCGCGCAGCGGAACCTTGATCATGGTCTTCTTGGCTTC
>JACPDR010000015.1 GCA_016183935.1 Caulobacterales bacterium | reverse complement strand
TCACGCCCACGCCCCGGTCGAGCGCATGAGCCTGTCGCCCGACACCGCCGACATCACCGGCCGCGCCGTCGACGTCCAGGTCACCCGCCTGCGCCGCAAGCTGGAAGCCGACCCCAAGAACCCGCGCTACCTCCAGACCGTGCGCGGCGTCGGCTACATGCTGGCCCCCGACTGATGAAGGCGAACCATCACCTCCCTTCTCCCCTCGCGGGGGAAGGAACGTGAAACTTCTGCCGGCGTCATTGTGGGCCCGGGTGCTGAAACGGCGCCTGCCGACCTCGCTATGGGGCCGGTCGCTGCTGATTATCGTCCTGCCGGTTCTGGTCATGCAGGTGGCGGTGACCTGGGCCTTCTTCGACATGCACTGGCAGACGGTGACCGCCCGGCTGTCCGAAGGGCTCGCCGGCGACATCGCCTGGGCGTCGGAGAGCTATGCCGATGATCCGACGCCGCGGAACCTCGCGATCATCGCCGACCGGGCCCAGCGCTCGATGTCCCTGTCCATCGACCTGCGCGAGGGCGACGTGCTGCCCGAGGAGCAGGAGCGCGGCCCAATCGGGGTGGTCGACCGGACTCTGGAGGAGGCCCTGACGTCCCGGGTCGACCGGCCGCTTTGGTTCTCGACCACCCAGTACCCCGCCTACGTCGATATCCGGGTGCAACACGACAACGGGGTGCTGCGCATCATCGCCCCGCGTGAGCGCGCGGTGGCGACCCAGGCCCATATCTTCGTCGTCTGGCTGTTCATCGCCACCGTGCTGCTGATGGGCGTGGCCATCCTGTTCATCCGCAACCAGGTCCGCGCCATCGAGCGGCTCGCCGAGGCGGCCGAGGCCTTCGGGCGCGGCGAGGCCCGCGAGCGCTTCAAGCCCCATGGGGCGCGGGAGGTCCGGGCGGCGGCCAAGGCCTTCATGGACATGCGCGACCGCATCCAGCGCCATATCGAACAGCGCACCGCCCTGCTCGCCTCGGTCAGCCACGACCTGCGGACGCCGCTGACGCGGCTGCGACTGGAACTGGCCCTCGCCCCGCCCTTCAAGCGCTCGACCGCGATGCAGGGCGATCTCGACGAGATGGAGCACATGATCGACGAATACCTCGCCTTCGCCCGCGGCGAGGCCGGCGAGGCGGCCCAGACGGTGTCGGTCGGCGACCTGCTGGCGGTTGCCGCCGAAGACGCCCGGCGCGCCGGAGCTGAGATCGAGGTTCATGTCCCCGAGGACCTCAGCGCCACCCTGCGGCCCCTCGCCATAAAGCGCGCCTTGGCCAATCTCGCCGGAAACGCGGCGGCTCACGGCGAGCACGTCCGGCTGGCCGCCCGCGCCCTGCCCTCCGGCGGACTGGAGATCACCGTCGAGGATGACGGTCCGGGCATTCCCGACGAGATGCACGAGGAGGCCTTCCGGCCGTTTTCCCGGCTTGACGCCTCGCGCAACCAGAACCGCAAGGGCGTCGGTCTGGGCTTGGCCATCGCCCGGGACGTGGCGCGGAGCCACGGCGGCGACATCACCCTCGATCGCAGCGACATGGGCGGCCTGCGCGCGGTCATTCGCCTGCCCGGCTGACCCGATCACAAATTGCCCCGCCTACTGGCGAAGCGGAGCCGCAAGGCGCATCTTTCGATCCGACAGGGCAATCGGAGGAACACCATGCGCAAGCTCGCCTTTCTCGCCCCCCTCGGCGCCGTACTTGCGGTCGCCGCCGGCCCCGCTTTGGCCGACCCCGCCTCGGTCTCCGTCACTATCGGCCCGGACCTTCAGGAGAAGACCCGGGAACTGGGCGAACGCGACGTCCGCCAACAGGCCGACCGACTGGCCGAGGTCGTTCGCCGCGCTCTCGCCCGCAACGGCGATCTCGACGGCGCCCGGATCGACCTGGTGTTGACCGACCTGAAGCCCAATCGGCCGACGTTCGAACAGATGGCCGATCGGCCCGGGCTCGATCCGCACCGCAGCATCTCCATCGGCGGCGCCGCCATCGAGGGAAGCATCACGACCGCCGACGGTCAGGTGCTGCCGGTCAGGTACGACTGGTATTCCCGGAGTCTCGCCGAGGTGCACGGCTATTCGACCTGGCAGGACGCGGACCGGGCCTATGAGCGTCTGGCCAGCCGCCTGATCGACGGGCGCTACGTCAGCCGCTGATCGCCCGCGCCCGTTCGACGGCCGCCTCGACCGCGGCTTCGGCCGCCCGGTCGAGGTCGCCGGCGGATTCCATGGCGTCCAGTCCGGCCCGGGTCGTCCCGCCGGGCGAGGCGATGCGGGCGACGAGATCGGCCAGCGGCGCTCCGGTCTCGGCCCCCGCCCCGGCGGAGCGCAGGGCGCCACGGGCCAGCCGCCGAGCCGCTTCCGATGACAGACCCTGCCGTTCGCCGGCCCGGGCCAGCGCCTGGGCGAAGGCGTAGATGAAGGCCGGCGCGGAACCGGCCACCGCCGTGGCCGCATCCATCAGCCCCTCGCGGTCCAGATCCACGACATCCGCGATGGCGGCGAACAGCCGGCGCCCGGTCTCGCGGGCGTCCGTATCCGCCGACCACAGGGCGGCGACGCCGCGGGCCTGCGCCACCGCCGTGGTCGGCATGACGCGGGTGACCGGCCGTTTGGACAGGACGGCGATGTCATCGGCGCTCACGCCGGCCATGACCGAGATAATGGGCGTACCGGATGGAAGCGCGGGCAGCAGGGGGCCGAGCGCCTCCCGCCATTTCGCCGGCTTGACCGCCAGCACCAGCGCGCGGGCTCCCGACAGGGCGTCGACCGGCGGATTGACGCTCGCGCCCCGCTCCCGCGCCGTCTCCGCCGCCGGCTTCTCCGAGGGCGTCAGGATGATCAGATCGGCCGGCGCCACGGTCCCGGTCGCCAGCCATCCTTCCAGAATGGCCGCGCCCAACCGGCCGCAGCCCACCAGGACCACGGCGCCGGTCGATGGCGTATCCGTCATGACTTCACGCCGTGCCGACGGTCTCGAACAGGCAGGAGTCGATCGCGTCCTGCGGCTTCTTGTTGCCGCGGATCATGAAGTCGAAGGCGGGGTAGTAGCGGTCGGCCGCCTCCACCGCCGCGTCGATCATCGAGGCCGCCTGGCCCAGGGTCGGCCGCTCGCCCATCGGCAGGGCCAGCGAATGGCGGAAGACGATCTCGCCATCCTCGGCCCAGACCTCGAAATGGCCCATCCAGGTCCGCTGGTTGATCAGGCCGACCAGTTCATAGGCCGCCGCCCGCCGGGCCTTGGAGGCCTGCAGGTCGAGGGCGCAGCACAGCTGGAGGCAATCGCCCTCGGGCCGCCAGGCGAACCAAAGCTCATAGTCCTTCCAGTCACCGGCCAGCGCGAAGGCCAGGTCGCCCTCGTCGGTGCGGTCGAACGGCAGGTTCTCGGCCACCAGGACGTGCTCCACGACATCCAGCGGGTCGTAGGGAACCTCAACTTCTTCGGGCCGGGCAGTGTCCATCAAGACGTCTCCGGGCGCGACTCACGCCCTCTCAGGGAACGGTAGGCGGGTTCGCAGATTCGGCTCAACCGGGTGCGTCCTGTGCGGGAGAAGCCGCTGTGGACGTTCCCTTCTGAGGCTTCTTCGCCCCCTTCAGCGCCGCGATCTCCGTCCGAAGCGCCGCGATTTCAGCCTTCAGCGCGTCGAATTCGTCGCGGCGGACCAGATCCATGTCGGCGGCGAAACGGTCGGCCTGGGCCCGGAAGGCGGCCTTGGCCTCCTCGCCGGCGGCCTGCGCCAGCCCCATGGCGCCCGTGGTGAGTTTGGCGAACTCGTCGAGGATGGGGTTTCGCGTCTGCATGAGGACTCTCCGACTCGAACAAGCGAACGTCGTTAAGGGATGGTTGCCCGATATGGTGAACGAAACCTTGCTGTCGATGCGACCTGTGGCGGCATTTGGGCGGAAGGGTCCACCGAAATTTCGGGGACGGGCGCGGCGACGCTTGCTAAACCCCGTGGCACGAACCGCCTGCAGGAGCGCCCGTGCAATTCCCCGAATTCGATCCCGTCCTGGTCAGCATCGGTCCGCTGGACATCCGCTGGTACGCCCTCGCCTATGTGGCGGGCATCGTTCTGGGCTGGTGGTACGCCAACCGGCTGGCCCGCAACACCGCGGTCTGGCAACCGGGCAAGCCGCCGGTCACGACGGTGCAACTGGACGATCTGGTGCTGTGGATCACCCTCGGCATCATCCTCGGCGGCCGCTTCGGCTACGCCCTGTTCTACAAGCCCGAGCTCTACGCCCAGCTGTTCACCGGCACGAACTGGGGTGAGCGGCTGGCCCTACTCCGGCTCTGGGACGGCGGCATGTCGTTCCACGGCGGCCTGATCGGCGTCAGCCTGGCCATCGTCTGGTTCGCCCGCAGGAACAAGGTCCGTCTGCTCAGCCTCGGCGACCTCGTCGCCCCCGTCGCGCCGATCGGCCTGTTCTTCGGCCGCATCGCCAACTTCATCAACGGCGAGCTGTGGGGCCGCCCCACCGACGCGCCCTGGGGCGTCAACTTCTGCAGCAGCCAGGTGCAGAAGGCCTATGGCGCGACCTGCCAGTTCTTCGTCGATGGTCAGCCGGTGGGCCCCGGCGACATGACCCGGCATCCGAGCCAGCTCTACGAAGCGGGACTGGAGGGCATCGCCCTGGCCGTCATCCTGTGGCTCGCCGTCTACAAGGGCCGGCTGCTGGCCAAGCCGGGCTATGTCACCGGCATCTTCCTGTTCGGCTACGGCCTGGTCCGCGCTTCGCTGGAGAATGTGCGCCAGCCCGACTTCGGCATGGAGAACCTGCCGCTGGGCCTGACCATGGGGATGATGCTGTCGATCCCGATGATGATCGTCGGCGCCTGGCTGATCTGGCGCGCCTGGAAGCGGCCACCGGTCGCCGCGGAGGCCTAGGTGTCACTCAGGGACCGGCTGGCGCGCGAGATCGCCCTGACCGGGCCGATGACGGTCGCCGACTACGTCACGCGGTGCCTGCACGATCCGCAGGGCGGCTACTACGCGACCCGCCCCTCCATCGGCGCGACCGGCGACTTCATCACCGCGCCGATGATCAGCCAGATGTTCGGCGAACTGATCGGCCTGTGGGCGGTCGAGCTGTGGGAACGGCTGGGCGCGCCCGAGCGGGTGCGGCTGGTCGAGGTCGGGCCCGGCGACGGCACCCTGATGGCCGACGCCCTGCGCGCCGCCCGTCTGGCGCCCGAGTTCCTGCGCGCGGTCGACCTGATCCTGATCGAGCCCAGCCCGCCGCTGCGGGAGGCCCAGGCCCGAATGCTGGCCGACAGCGATGTCCACCCCCGCTGGGTGTCATCGCTCGACCGGATCGAGACCGACGCCCCGGTGATCCTGATCGCCAACGAGGTGCTGGACTGCCTGCCCGCCCGCCAGTTCGTGAAGACCGGGGACGGCTGGGCCGAGCGCTGTGTCGGCGTCACCGATGACGGAGCCCTGACCTTCGGCCTGAAGACGATCACCGGCGGCTTCAAGCGACCCGCGTTCGAGGTCGAGCCCGGCCAGACGGTGGAGATTTCCGACCAGCAGGCCATGTTCGGGCGCGAAGTGGGCGCCCTGGTCAAGGCGGCGTCCGGCGCGGCCCTGCTGATCGACTACGGCCGCGCACGCCCCGAGGCTGGCGACACCCTGCAGGCCCTGCATCGGCATCAGAAGGTCGATCCGCTGGAGAGCCCGGGCGAAGCCGACCTGACGCAGTGGGCCGACTTCCCCACCGTGCTGGAAGCCGCCGTCCATGCGGGCGCCGACGTCACCGGGACCATGGGCCAGGGCGAGTTCCTCGAGCGACTGGGCATCGCACCGCGCGCCGACCGCCTGAAGGCGGGCCGCCCCGATGCAGCGTCGATCATCGATCGCCAGTTGGCCCGACTGACCGCCGACGACCAGATGGGCACGCTGTTCAAGGCTTGCGCGATCTTCTCGCCGAAGAGTCTGGTGGTTCCGGGATTCGAAGACTGACGCCATGTGCCTTCGGTTCAAGCCGTCATCCTCAGGCTTGACCCCAGGATCAGATTGTCCGGTGCTGGCTGAGAGATTTATGTGGCGCCGGCGGGCGGGCCGTCCCGGACGCACAGTCCGGACCAGCCTCTGATCCTCGGGTCAAGCCCGAGGATGACGGCGAGAGAAGTGGATTTCCTATGAGCTTGGCCCCCATCACCCATCCCCTGCTCGACCGCGCCGGCGTGCGCCACGGCTTCTTCACGCGCCGGGGCGGCGTCTCGACGGGCCTCTACGACAGCCTCAACACCGGCATCGGCTCCAAGGACGACCCGGCCGCCGTGGCCGAGAACCGGCGGCGGGTGGCCGAGCACCTCGGCGGGGCCTCCGACGACCTCGCCGCCTGCTACCAGATCCACTCCGCCGTCGCCCGCGTGGCCGAGGCGGGCTGGAAGGGCGACCGGCCCGAAGGCGATGCGAGCGTCACCCTCGCGCCCGGCGTCATCTGCGCCGTGCTGACGGCCGACTGCGCGCCGGTGCTGCTGGCCGACGCCGAGGCCGGGATCGTCGGCGCGGCCCACGCGGGCTGGAAGGGCGCGCTGGGCGGGATCATCCACTCCACCGTCGCCGCCATGGAGGCGCTCGGCGGCCGCCCCGCCCGCATGGTCGCGGTGATTGGGCCCTGCATCGCGCAGGCGAGCTATGAGGTTGACGCCGCCTTTCAGGACCGGTTCGAGCACCACGACGCCGGCGGCGCGCGCTTTTTCGCTCCGGGCGCGGCGGCCGATAAGCGGCAGTTCGACCTGCCCGGCTATGTCCTCTGGCGGCTGGAACAGGCCGGCGTCGGCGACGCGGCCTGGACCGGCGACGACACGCGAACGGACGCGGCGCGGTTCTTCTCGAATCGTCGGACGTATCTGAATGGAGAGCCGGACTTCGGCCGGCAGATGAGCGCGATCAGCCTCGGCTGATCAACCGGCCATCGCCATCTCGGGCACGCGGGTCACCTCGCGCCACGCCTGCGGATTGGCCAGCAGTTCGCGGACCAGCAGGTTGTTGATGTGGTGGCCCGCCTTGACGCCCTCGTAGCGGCCCAGCAGCGGCGCGCCCAGCACGTACAGGTCGCCGATGGCGTCGAGCGCCTTGTGCTTCACGAACTCGCGCTCCATGCGCAGACCGCCGGGATTGAGGATCTGGTCGCCGTCGATGACCACGGCGTTCTCGAGGCTGCCGCCGCGGGCCAGGCCCGCCTTGCGCAGGGCCTCGACCTCATGGGCGAAGCCGAAGGTGCGGGCGGCCATGATCTCGTCGCGGAAGGTCTGTTCGTCGACCACGAAATCCACCACCTGGTTGCCGATGGCGGCCGAGGCGAAGTCGATCTCGAAGCGCATCTCGTAGCGGTCGCAGGGCAGCAGGGCGGCGGTCTTGTCGGCATCCTGGACCCGGATCGGCTCGAGGATCTCGATATAGCGGACCGGCGCTTCCTGGCGGCGGAAGCCGGCGCGGTCCAGCAGCTGGACGAATTGCAGGGCTGAGCCGTCGAGAATCGGCAGTTCCGGCCCGTCCACCTCGACCACGGCGTTCGACACGCCCAGGGCGGCGAAGGCGGCCATCAGGTGCTCGATGGTCGACAGGCGGACGCCGGCGGCGTTCTCGATCATGGTGTTCAGGCGGGCGTCGACGACGGCCTCGCCGGAGACCGGAATGCGGTTGTCGCGGTCCTTGATGTCGGTACGCACGAAGACGATGCCGGTCCCGACCGGCGCCGGACGCACCGCCAGACGCACCCGGTCGCCCGTGTGCACGCCCACGCCGGCGATGATCGCGGGCGCGACGGTGGTCTTCTGGTGATGGTCGTTGCGGACCGGCAAACTCAAACTCGCTTCAATCGCGCGCCGCCTCTACGTGCGGACTTCGCCCCACGAACCGTCTAGCGGCCCCGGAGCGAGGGGAAAATGAAAGTCGGGTTTCGGATTGTTTCGGTCTGACACAGTCCGGAACGGCGACCGCCCCGGAGCCTGGGCTCCGGGGCGGCCTGACGTTTCAGGTGTCGCGGCCTAGTTGGCGAGGCGGCGCAGGAAGGACGGAATCTCCAGATCGTCCTCGGCCTCACCCTGTTCGGGCTCGGGCGTCGGCTGGACCTGGCTGGTCGAGCGCATCTCGGTGGTGCGCGACTGCGGCGCGTAGGTCGGCTGGGTCGTCTGACGCTTGCCGCGACCGAACAGGCTCCAGCCCGACTTGCGGTGGTCCCGGTCGTCCAGATCGTCGTAGGCGGGCTCTTCCCGGCGCGGCTCGGGCGCAGGCGCCGGGCGCTCGCCCATGCGATCCATGTAGAGGTCGCCCTGGGCCACCGGGGCCTCCGCCTGGGCGGCGGTGCGCGGCGCGGATTCGTATTCTTCGACCCACGGGTCGACGATCGGCTCGAGAGCGCGGTCCTCGGCGACGTGGATCACCGGCTCCGGGCGCGGCTCGGGCGCGCGGGCCGCCGTACCGTAGGCGGGCTGGCTGGACTGGAAGGTCGGGACGATCGGAGCCGGCTCCGGCTGGCGGGGGGCCTCGGCGCGAACCGGCTCCCGCACCGTTTCCTGACGCACCGGCTCGGCGCGCGAGGCGGCGTACGACGGGGCAGGGCGGCGGGTGTCGAAGACCGGGCTCGAGGTCGACGGCGACTGGGCCGCGGCCAGGTCTTCCATGCCGGTGGCCACGACCGAGACGCGGATCTTGCCGTCCAGGGCCGGGTCGAAGGCGGCGCCGAAGATGATGTTGGCGTCGGCGTCCACCTCACCGGCGATGGCGTTGGCGGCCTCGTCGACTTCCAGCAGGGTCATGTCCATGCCGCCGGTGATGTTGACCAGAACGGCCTTGGCGCCCTTCAGCGAGGTTTCGTCCAGCAGCGGGTTGGCGATGGCGTTCTGGGCCGCCATCAGGGCGCGGTCGTCGCCCGAGGCCTCGCCCGTGCCCATCATCGCCTTGCCCATTTCGGACATGACGGCGCGGACGTCGGCGAAGTCGAGGTTGATCAGGCCCGGCAGGATCATCAGGTCGGTGATCGAGCGGACGCCCGAGTGCAGCACCTGGTCGGCCATGCCGAAGGCGTCGGCGAAGGTGGTGCGTTCGTTGGCGACGCGGAACAGGTTCTGGTTCGGGATGACGATCAGGGTGTCGACGTAGCGCTGCAGCTCGGCGATGCCCGCATCGGCCAGGCGCATGCGGTGACGGCCTTCGAAGGTGAAGGGCTTGGTCACCACGCCTACCGTCAGGATGCCGCGGTCGCGGGCGCATTTGGCGATGACGGGAGCCGCGCCCGTGCCGGTGCCGCCGCCCATGCCGGCGGTGATGAAGACCATGTGGGCGCCGTCCAGGTGCCCGTAGATCTCTTCGGCCGATTCCTCGGCGGCGTTCATCCCGACCTCGGGATGGGCGCCCGCGCCCAGGCCCTGGGTGATGGTCTCGCCCAGCTGGACGCGGCGGTCGGTCTTGGCGAACGACAGATGCTGCGCGTCGGTGTTGGCGACGACGAACTCGACCCCTTCGAGGCCGGCGTCGATCATGTTGTTGACGGCGTTGCCGCCGGCGCCGCCGACGCCGAAGACAACGATGCGGGGCTTCAGTTCCGTGTGTTGCGGACGCACCAGCGAGAGAGACATATTCTTATCCGACCTTATCCGACCCTGCCCTTGAACGCCGCCAATGCGAAAACCCCGCCGAATCGCATTGGTTATGAGCGCGTTAAGGAAACACCCCATCTGCTTAAGGGAGTGTTACCGGATAGTCTGAGTCGGGCGGCGAGCCACGGGAATCGTTAACCTTCACGGCAAATACCCCTGTGGACAAAGAAAAGGGCGGCTCTCGCGAGCCGCCCTCTCCAGTCTTGATGGTGTCGTTCGTCTTAGAACGGACGGTAGTTCAGGCCGATGAAGTAGCGCGGGCCGTACGGGTCGAAGTTCGAGTACAGCGTCGTGCCAAGCCACGGGGCCTGTTCGGCGTCGAAGGCGTTGACCACGCCCGCGCGCAGCGAGAGGTCGTCGCGGACGTTCCAGCGGACCGTGAAGTCGTGGCGGGCGAAGTTGCCCGTGTCGGTGTATTCGACCGGACGGCTGTCGACGTTCCCAACCAGGTTCCGCAGTTGGACGATGTCCTGCGAGGTCTGCCAGTCCATCGTCCAGTTCACGCTCCAGACGTCGTTGGGCGAGTAGGTCAGCGACGAGGTGAAGCGGACGCGCGGGTAGAAGAGGCCGCTGCTCAGCTCGGTGCCGTCTTCCGGATCGGACGAGTTCAGGAACTGCTCCTGCTCGATCAGCCACAGACCGCCGATGGAGTAGTCCAGACGACCCCAGTTGCGGCCGAAAGTCTCTTCCATGTCGACGCTGTAGCGCGCCGTGAAGTCCAGACCGCGCGTGGCCAGGGCGGCGTAGTTGATCGAGCCCTGGATGAAGCCGCCGATCGGATCACCGACCGGACCGCCAACCCAGAAGTCCGTGCCGGCCGTACCGCGATTACGGAAGATCGTGTCGCAGGCGGCCTGGTTCAGCGTGTCGCCGCTGACGCAGTTGTTCGCCGCGGCTTGGGCCGAAACCGAGGCGATGACGTCCTCGATCTCGATCTCGTAGTAATCCAGGACCAGCGAGAAGTTCGGCATGAACCGGGGCTGGATCACGGTCGAGAAGGTGAAGGACTCGGACGTTTCCGGCTTCAGGAACGGGTTGCCGCCCAGAACGCCCGCGATGCCCGAGGTGTAGTTGGGCAGGAAGTCGTCGGTCGTCGTCACCGTAGCGCCGGCGAAGTCGAACGCGAAGCCCTGTTGCGCCGCGAGCGTGGTGCAGTTGGCGATACGGTTATCGCGGACTTCGTCGTCGGTCAGGTTGCCGATCACCGCCGTGGAGCAGGGATCGGTGAAGCCGTTGGCGAAGGTCTGGCTGAAGGGCGAGAAGTTCTCACCCAGGTCCGGCACGCGCACCGAGGAGTTGAAGCTGGTCTTGAAGGCGATGTCCTGGATCGGACGATAGATCAGGTTCACGCCGTAGACGTCCACCTCTCCCACCGTCGAATAGTCGGCGTAGCGGTACGAACCGCTGAGTTCAGCGTACTCGCCCAGCCAGCTGTCGCGGAACAGCGGGATCGAGAGTTCGGCGAAGGCCTCGTCGCTCTCGTACTCGGCGCCCGCAAAGTCAGGGCCGGTGTTCATGAACAGCAGACGACCGTTGGTGTCCCGGTCACGGCCCACGCCTTCGGTGTACTCGCGGCGGTGTTCGGCGCCGACGGCGATGCCGATCGCGCCGGCTCCCCAGAAGTCCCACAGCTCGCCGGCGACCGAAGCGATGAACTGCTCCTGTTCGTTACGCTCGGTGATGCCGATGGTGGCGTCCACATAGGCCAGGGCCTCGGGGCTCTGGTTGCCGTCGCCGAAGATGTTCAGCGGCACGCACTGATCGATGTCGGCCTGGCCGTAACCCTGCATGGTGCGGACATCTTCACCGCCGAAGATGCCGCCACCGAACACCAGCGGCAGGCCTTGGGCGTCCAGCAGCTGGGCGCGGCAGACGATCTCGCCCGGCGTGCCGTTGACCAGGCCGGCGGTGTCGACGACCGAGTCGGCCGCGAGGGCGAACCGAAGCGAGTCGACGCCGCGTTCGCGGTTCTCGACCTCGACCTCACCGTAGGTGTAGCCGATATCCCAGTTGATGTTGTCGACGAACAGCATCTGGTCGAGCGACCCGCGCAGGCCGGCGACGTAGCGGGTCAGAACGCGCTCGTTCTCCTGGGTCCGGTCGGGACCGAACATGGTGTGGCGCGCCAGCTGGAGCGGCACCTGGCCGAGCAGCGGGCTCGGGTTGTTCGCCGTCGCCGGGCCGTACACGTTGAGCATGTTGGTGGCGATGGCGTTTTTCACCAGCGTCGGCAGGAAGGCGTTGTCGTCCCAGCGCAGGTCGATCGACTGCACGCCCCAGATCGAGTTCAACTGGGTGGGCGCGTAGGAGGTGTTGTCCAGGTCGAAGTCGAAGAAGGTCGGCTGGCTGACGTCGAAGGTGTCTTCAACGACGTGCTTGACCTCGAAGAAGGCCTCGACGTTGCTGGTCAGCTCGAGGTTGCCCCCGACCTGGAAGCGGGCCGATTCCGACTCGGGCACCCGCGACAGGGTCGAGAAGTTCGCCGCGTTCACGCCATCGCCGCCGTAGTTGTACGGACGGCTCACGCCGGTGTTGCCGATGCGGGTGCCGAAGTTGGCCGGACGGGCGGTCGTGCCGTCGTACCAGTAGGTGTAGCCCGGAGCCACCGCATAGCAGCTCGAGGCGTAGGTGAAGAAGCAGGAGCTGCCGGCGAAGTTGGCGACGTCGGGGTCGCTGGTCGGGCTGAACTGCGTCTGGTGGACGATGGTCGTCTGACCCCACTGCGGGCGGTCCATACGCAGCGGCGCGCGGAACAGCTGGGAATCAATGTCGCCGTCCGTCGGCGCGCCCAGCGCCGGGTTGGTCGGGTCGGCGTCCATGCCGAGCAGGTAGTAGCCCTCGTCGATCCAGTCGATGTCGAACGAGGTGACGGCGTCGACCTGCTCATATTCGGCGTGGCCGTACAGGTTCAGGCGGTCGTCGAAGAAATTGTGGCCGATCAGGGCCGAGATACGGCGCGACGCCTGACCGTCTTCGTTGATCATGCCGTAGTTGGCGTCGATTTCGACGCCTTCAAAGTCCTTGCGCAGGACGAAGTTCAGCACGCCCGAGACGGCGTCGGCGCCGTACACCGACGAGGCGCCGCCGGTGACGATCTCGATGTTCTCGATCAGCAGGCGCGGGATGGTGTCGATATCGACCGCGAGCGAGCCGCCGTTCGAGCCGACGTGGCGGCGACCGTCCACCAGGGTCAGGGTGCGGTTGGAACCGAGCGAGCGCAGGTTGGCCAGCGACAGGCCGCCGTCACCGAGGCCCGAGCCCGTGGTGTCGGACGGAACGACCGAGTTCGACAGGGCCGGGATGGTGGCGAGATAGTCGATCACCGTCGTCTGACCCGTGGTCAGCAGATCTTCCCGGGAGACCGAGATCAGCGGGGTCGGGGAGTTGGTGGGATCGCGGCGGATACGCGAGCCGGTGATGACGACCTCTTCGATCTCGGTCACGACCGGCTGCTGCCCCTGGACGTCGACGCCCGGCAGCTGGGTTTCTTGAGCCAGAGCCGGAGCCGTGGCGGCCATGACGCCCGCCAGGATCGTCGTGCCGAAAAGATATTTGCGCTTGAGAAGCATGAGATAGGCCCCAACCGATTATGAATGCGAGACGCGGCTTCCGCCTCACGACGGACTCCGTTCGAATTCTCAAGCTATCAGCAACAGCGGCAGCGGCAAGCGAATGTGGCCAATCGGCGCCCGATCAAGGCCACGTCTGTAACAATCCGGTCACAGTGCTGCCGCGCACCCGACACGCTCGCCGCGCCCCAAAGAAGGGTCGCAGACATTTCGCCGACACAGAATGTTCTGGCGCCGCGCCTTCGGAAACCGTCCTAGGCCTTCGCAGCGCCGGCCCTGAGCCCCCGCTCCGCCAGCGCCACGACGGCCACCCCGCCGATGGTCAGCGCCGCTCCGGTGAGGATCTGCGTCGTCAGCACGTCGCCCATGAACAGCCAGCCGATCAGGATCGAGACCACCGGTGTGGCCAGCAGGTAGGGCGTGACCCGCCCGGCCTCGCGTTTCTGGACCAGCCAGAAGACCATGGTGGTGGCCAGCACCGACGACACCAGCCCGGCCCAGAGCACGCAGGCCCAAACCAGCGGCGTGGCCTGCTGGAGCGCCTCGACCTGCCCGCGCTCGAACACGGCCGAGGCGAACGCGAGGCTGGGCAGTGCGGTCAGCGCCAGCAGGCCCTGCATCTTCAGCGGCGGGATCGACGTCGTCCGACGCGCGACCACAGTGGTGATGGCCCAGGCGGCGCTGGCCGCGATTCCGACCAGGATAGCCTTCCAGTCGGCGACGGCATGCGGATCCAGCGTCATCCAGGCCACGCCCACGAAGGCGACGCCCATGCCTGCCATCGCGGACCGCGACAACCGCTCGCGCAGCAGCAGGAAGGCGAACAGGGCCGTGAACGGCACCCACAACTGGGCCGCGACCGATACCGGGCTGACGTCCTGCGCCAGCCAGAACGCGAGATAGATCAGGCCGTAGTGGATCGGCCCGCCTACGCCGACGATGATCAGCAGGCTCTTCCAGTTTGGAAACGGCGGGCGCACGAACGGGATCAGGCACATCGCCGCCAAGGCGAAGCGCAAGGCCCCGACCAGCAGGGGCGGCACCGTCTCGGTCGCCAGCTTGGCCGCGGCGTTGTTGACGCCCCAGATCACCACCACGGCCACGATGGCGGCGATCTCGATCAGGGAGAGCGGGCTGTGGGGCTTGTCGGGCGTTGTCACGGGACTCGATTAGCCTGTGCCGCGCGGCCGCCGCACGACACTTTGCATTTCCGAATGTGGCTTACAGCGCCGGTTTGAACAGCATCAGGGCATAAATTCCGATCACCGCCGCGAACGCCGGCCAGCCGAGGGCGAACCATGTCCAGTACAGGCGGTCATAGGCCGACGGCAGGCCTTCGCCCCTCGACGCGGCGGCCTCGGCCAGACGGGCCATCCGCCATTGAATCCAGACGACCGGCAGCCAGCACAGGCCAACGAAGACGTAAAGGCCGTAGGTGGCCAGCAGCCACCGCTCCGTCAGGCCGTATCCGTGAAGGCGGATCAGCCAGAGGCCGGTCAGGGGCTGGATCACGACCGCGCTCGCGGTGAACAGGAAGTCGGCGACCACGACGATGCGGGCCACCCCGGCCACCACCCGGGCGTCCCGGGTGCGGGTCGCCCAGACCATGAAGAAGGCGATACCCAGCCCCGTGCCGAACAGCACCGCTCCGGACAGCACATGGATCAGCTTGAGGATCGGGAAGAGGTCGGTCATCGCCGCTCGTCCGTGGCCGCGACGAACAGGCAGAGCGCCATCATCGGCAGCACCTTGAGCCACGGTCCCAGCGGGTCCAGCCAGTAGTGCGGCAGGCTGATCGACGCGGCGACAAGGTAGCCGACCGTACTGAGGGCCATCAGCATCGCCACGCGCGCGGTCCACGGCCGGATCAGCAGGGCCAGACCGAGCACGACGTCCAGCAGGGCGCCGGACCCCGCCACCGCCGGCGCGCTCGCGCCGTAGCCGCCCCCCGCCAGAACGGCCAGCGCCGCCTCCCGGCCCGGTCCGAAACTGATCAGTCCCGTCAGAATCCAGAACAGGCTGAGCGTGACGATCGCGACGGGCCGCACCAACCACAGGCGGGCGTGCCAGACGTCCTGCACCGAAGCCGGCGTCCGGGTCAGGTGGGCGGCCAGGCTCCGCGGCCGCACGCCCAGTTCCGACACCCATCGATCCGGATCGCCCTCCACCCCGTAATTCATCTGGCGGATCGAGGCCGACCGCAGCGGCGAGGACCAGCCCAGCCATCCGGCCAGATCGCCCAGGGCGATGGCGGGGGCGGCCAGGACGTCGGGCAGGGCGACGACCGGCGCCGGCTTCAGCCCCAGCCAGCCCCGATAGGCGACGAGGATTTCCGCCAGGGTCAGGCTCTGCGGGCCCGCCACGTCCAGCTTGCGCCGGACCGGCGCGCCCGGGACCAGGCCGGCGACGACGGCGGCGCAAAGATCGTCCATCGCCACGGGCCGGAACCGCTGTCCACCGCCCGGCGCCGGAATGAAGCCGGGAAACGCCGCCAGGGCGCGGATCAGGCCCGTGCCCCCGAACACCGGCCGCGCGATCACCAGGGACGGACGCAGGATCAGCCAGTCCAGCGAACTGGCCTCGAACAGCCCCTCCCCTTGCGCCTTGCTACGCCCATAGGCCGTGCCGGCCTCGGCCTCCGCCCCGACCGCCGACAGATGGACGACCCGTCGCACGCCCAGCGCCTCGCACGCCGCGATCAGGGCGCGCGGACCGGAGACATGGGCGATGGCGGTGCTGTCCCGGCCGCCGTCCTGAAGCACGCCGACGCAGTTGACCACCGCGTCGACCCCGTCCAGCAGCGGGGCCCAGTCGTCGGCTTGGGCGAGGTCGGCGAAATCGGCCTTCACCCACGCGAGGCCAGGCGCCCGGCGAGCCGCGACCGAGAGATCGCGCGCGCCGGCGCGGACCGCCCATCCGGCCCCCGAAAGGGCGGCGGCGACATGGGCGCCGATGAAGCCGTTGGCTCCCAGCGCCAGCACCCGCGGCGCCATTGTCGTCGCCCCCCGCCCCGAACGCGCTCTAGAACGGGATGTCGTCGTTCAGGTCGTAGCTTTCCTTGGGACCGCTGGGCTTGTTGGCCCCGCCGGTCGAGAAGCCCGAGGAATAATCGTCGTCACCGCCGCGCGAGGCGCCGCCGCCGGCGCTGTCGGCGCGGCCGCCCAGCATGGTCAGCTCACCGCGGAATTTCTGCAGCACGATCTCGGTCGAGTATTTCTCGACGCCGTTCTGCTCGTATTTGCGGGTCTGCAGCGAGCCCTCGATGTAAACGGTCGAGCCCTTCTTCAGATAATT
Source organism: Caulobacterales bacterium (assembly GCA_016183935.1). Classification (GTDB taxonomy): domain Bacteria; phylum Pseudomonadota; class Alphaproteobacteria; order Caulobacterales; family Caulobacteraceae; genus Brevundimonas. The sequence goes on along the minus strand of JACPDR010000015.1, from coordinate 56,135 downwards.
CTCGGCCACCTTGACGATATTCTCGTTGAAGATGACCACCCGGTGCCACTCGGTCTTCTCCTTGCGCTCGCCCGTGGCCTTGTCGCGCCACTGCTCCGAGGTGGCGAGCGACAGGTTGGCGACGCGTTCGCCAGAGTTGAGCGTGCGGATTTCCGGGTCCTTGCCGAGGTTGCCGACCAGAATGACCTTGTTGACGCTGCCCGCCATCATCGAATCCTTTTTTGCAGGCCCGCCATGCTTGATGCTGGCTTGAGGCCGGTTGTTCATTGGGCTCCGGGGCGCCAGGCGCCGTCGGGACCGGGTTGATTTCGTGGCCGCAACCTAGCTGATCGCGGCTCGATGTTCCAGTTTTGTTCGCTACTGGGCCGTAGCGGGCGACGGCGAGGGTTCGGGCGGCGCCGCAACGCCGATCGGACGGCCGGTCTCGTCCCTCGCGATAGCGCCCGGCACCGCCAGCCGGCCGTCGCCGGTCCGCGCCATGGCGATGAAGCGGGATCCCTCGAGCGACTTGCCGATCCACACCCCTTCGCGATCGATGAATATGTACTGCCCGTGATAGGCGCCGGTGACTTCCTGACGGCTGCCGCCCTGGCGCAGGAAACGTAGCCGCATCTCCTCCAGGCGCGCCGCGCAGTGTTCGATCTGGGGCTGGTTCTCGGCCAGTTTGTTGAAGACCGGGGCCTCGCCCTCCTCGCCGACTTCAACGGCGAAGCAAACGCCTTGCACGTATGGAGCCTCGACCGAGTCGTTGCAGCTCGCCAGGGCCAGTGCGCCGAGGCCGAGGGCCATGAAATAGGGAGCGCGGGTCATCAACGGAGGTCCGGGAATTGGCAGCTGCGGTCCTGTTCGACCAAGGTGCGGAAGCGATTGTTGTCGGGCGACTGCTCGACCCGCCGGGGCACGAGCCGCAGGGTCGTATTGCCCCATCGGCCATACAGGGCGTCGCCGGGCCGGACGCAGGTGCCGGAATAGAGCGCCTGCACACAGGCGTTCAGGCTCATATTGGACGACAGGGCGCGCCAGTCGGAACCCGTGTGGCGCAGGCATTGGGCGCCCGCCGCGGCCTGAACCGGCGCCGGTTCGGGCTGACCGGGTTCAGGCGTCGCAGCCGGCGTCGGCTCGATCATCTCGACCGGCGGCTCGACGACCGGCGCGGCCGGCAGGGCGACCAGGGCGCCCGTTTCGTCGACCCCGACGTCGAGGGAGTCGGTGGCCACGCCGTTGCGCCGCGCGCAATCCGGCAGGGTCGCCAGGCCGACGAACTGTCCGCCGACGTAGCAGCGCAGCTCCCGGGTCGTATTCAGTTCGGGCGCCTCGGCGACATCGACCGTCAGTCCGCCCTGCGCAGCCGGCGGCGGAGCGGGGTCGCGGTCACGCCCTCCTGAAAACACCAGGCCGATCACCACGGCGGCGACTACCGCAAGGCCGGCGCCGAGGGCGATGAGGATGCGGTTATCCTGAGGCATTGAGAGCTCGCGCGGCTGGAGAGTCCAATAACCCCGCCGGGCCATGCCGCGTCAACGGGCTTGGCCCAACCCTAGCCGCCCAATCGCGCCAGCGCGGCCTGATAGTTGGCGAGCTGGTTCGTCAGATAGGCGGGGACCGGCCCGCTGGAGGCGGCGGACGCGGCGGTGGCCGGGTCAAGCGAGCGGTAGGCGTCGCGGACGGCCTTCATCGCGGCCTGTATCCGCTCACCGGCGGTCTTGACCGCCGCGGCGTCCCCCAGCCGCAGATCGCCCGGAAGGTCGAGGCCGAAGGTCTTGAGGACGTCGTCGCCCGTCGCGGCGCCGATATAGCCGGACGACAGGCCGAGCCCGGCCAGGGCGTTCCGCCCCGTCTCGCCCGGGGTCAGCACGGCGCCGGACTTTCCGTCACGCGCCATGATCGACAGACGCTGGAAACCGCCCATGGTGGTGGTGACCTCGCCGGTCCTGCCCGTGATGGACCCGCCCTCGGACGCCACGGTCACCTTCAGCTTGCCATTCGAGGCGATCTCGATCTTGCGCGCCAGGCTGGCCAGGGTGTCCTTGGCCGCGATGGTGACCGACACCGAACGCCCGCCGTCGGCCGGACTGATGTAGAAGCGGTCGCCGACCCGCAAAGAGGTCGCGTCGACCAGCCGCTTGGAATCGCTCTGGTCGATCTCGCCCTGCGGCAGTCCCAGACGGTCCAACACGCTGGCGCCGCCGGTCGCCACGGCCAGGGTCAGGGGACGCGCCTGGTCTCCGTCACCAGACCAGGTCTTCTCGTATTCGACGGCCCCGCTCAGCGGATCGATCCGGGCAAGATAGCCTCTCGTCGGGTCCGTCTCGTCCGCGGCCGGATCGCGATCGGCGACGCCCGTGATCCAGGCCTTGCCGTTGTGGACCTTGACGTCGGCGGCGCTGTCGTCGCCCGCTCCGCCATACCAGGTCATCCGGTCGCCCGCCGAGGCGGTCAGGTCGCCGGCCAGGGTGGCGACGAAGACGTCCTTGCCGCCGGAGTGGGCCGTGGTGGTCGTTCCCGCCGACAGCCCGCTGTCGCGGCTGGTGCCGGTCAGGATGACCTGGCCGCCCGAGACCGAGACGCCGCTGATGTCGCCGCTGATCGCGCCGAGGTCCCGGGTCGAGGCCAGGGTCGGCGCCCCCGCGGCGTCCAGGGTGAAGTGGCGCACCACGGCGCGGCCGTCCTCGACACCGGCGGTGTAGAGGTTCGAACCGTCGATGGTCATGGCGTCGACGCTGTCGTCGCTGGCCGAGCCGAATTGCGTCGTCGCCGTCGCCTTGGCGACGATGCCCGCGGTCGGATAGGCCTCCCCGGCCTTGAAGGCCTGGACATAGCCGTCCCAACCGCCCACCGCCGCGGCCCCCGGCACGGCGGACCGGGCGCGGCCGCCGACATAGACGGTTCCATCGACGCCGAAGCTGACCGAGGTCGCCTCGTCGGCCGCCCGGGCGCCCCGCCGCTGGGTCCAGACTTCCTGGCCATCCTTGTCGAAGACAGTAACGAAGCTGTCGGCGACGTCCGCGACGACGCCGGTCTTTCCGGCGTCCGTCGCCGAGGTGTTCAGCGCGCCCGTGACCGATCCCGCCACGGCGACATCGCCGTTGGCGTCGATCGCGATGGCGTAGCCGCTGGCCATCGAGGCGGCGCCGAGCGTCCGCGTGGCCACCAGGCGCCCGGCCGGATCATACTTCATCAGGGCCATGTCCTGGACGCCCTTGATCGGCTGCGTGTCCGGCCCCGCCGTGACGTTGGCCACGATCCACAGGGACCCGTCGGGGGCGACGGCGCTGGCGCGGACATCCTCGACCCCTTCCGGCAGGGCCTCCTGCGACACGCGGCCGTCGATCCAGTGGGTCTCGCCGACGCCGCCGGCCGTCGGCGCGGCCGCTGTACCGCCGTCGCTCTGGAATTTCAGCAGTTGCGCCCCGCCCTCGGCGCCTGACGACTGCACGACATAGACGGCGTCCGATGTCTCCGCCGCCGTGAAGCCGACGGTCTCGGTCGAGGACGCGCGAATGGCCAGGGCCCATTTGTCCGGGCCGGCCGGCAGGGTCACGGCCTTGCCGTTGACCTGAACCGTCCTCGGCTCCGCCTTGATCTGCTCACGGCCCAGACGGGTGTCGAAACCAGCCGCCTCCAGCTTTCCGTTGATGTGGATCAGGACGTTGTCGAGCGTCCGGGGCGTGGCGCCCATGTCGGCGAGGTCGATCGGCACCGCGGTGGTCTGCGAGTCCGTGATTCCCACAGGCACCTTGATGGTGATGCTGAAGCGGGTGTCGCCCTGGAAGGCGGCCACGGGCGTGTCGACGGAGCCTTCGTGGATCGGGCCGGTGATCGACCGGGCGCTGTCCCGCGGCACGGCGGCCGTGGTCTTGCTGGTCATCGTCGAAGTGCCCTGCACCATCCGGATGGCGTCGAACTCGGCGCTGGACAACCATGAACCGATCTCGGTCAGGCCGGAGGTGAAGCGCTTCGTCAGTTGGGACAGTTCCAGGCTGCTGACGCCCTTGGTCGCCGCCCGATTGACCAGGGCGTTCAGCGTGTCCAGCCCCTGATAGAGGGCGAAAAGCTTCCGGTAGTCGGCCGACGCGGACTTCACATCGAGCTGGGCGGCGCCCTCGTTGATGAATTTGCGGCCGCCGAGGGCCGAGCGGACAAGCGCGTCCTGCTTGGGCGGTTCGACACTGCTGGACCACGGCGGCGTGGGCTGCTTGCGGGCGGCGTCGCGCAAGGCGGTCGCCACCGCCGGGTTGGACGCCATGGGCGCGCCGCCGCCGAAGAGTCCCAGAAGATAGCTGTTGTCGATCACACCGCGCTCCCGGCCGCCAGTGTGACGGGGCGAACGTAAAGAGGTCTTAACGTCCGCCGGCGGAGCGACTCCGAACGCGACTCAGGGAACAATGGCTGGCGGCGATTGTTAAGCGCTCGCCGTTGAAGCAGGAGACGTGCCGCATGTCCGCCGTCGTCGAAACCCTGAGATCGCTGCTCGCCCTGTACGGATTCGGCCATCGCGCCCAACGGCGGCGGCCCGCGCCCGTCTATATCGGCCGCTCTGGAAACGGGCGGGTCTGAGGCTCTAGCCGCCCCGGAACAGCGACAGGATGATCTGCGGCGCCTGGTTGGCGATGGACAGGGATTGCGCGCCGAGCTGCTGCTGGACCTGCAAGGCCTGAAGTCGCGCGCTTTCCTTGGCGAGATCCGCGTCGACCAGATTGCCGATCCCGGATTCCAGCGTATCGACCAGCTTGGTCACGAAGCTGTTGTGCGATTCGATCTGCTTGGCCTGGGCGCCGATCTCGCCGAGGGACGCGTTCAGCTGAGAGATCGAGTCGTCAAGACGGGTCAGGGCCTGGGTCGCGCCGGTCAGCGTCAGCAGGCTGTCCGACATCGACAGCTCGATGATCGAGCCGCCCAGGCTGAGGTCCTTGGCCGACAGGGTGACGAACGACGAGGCGTCGGCGTTGGCGATGAACTGAATTCCCACCGACAGCGTGCCGTTGAGGATGTTGCCGCCGTCGAAGGTCGCGTTGCTCACGGCCGAGGAAATGGTCTTCAGCAGCGCCCGGAAGTCAGCGTCCAGCAATTCGCGCGACTGGGTCTTGAGCGACGAGTCCTTGGCGGCGACCACCTTCTCCTTCAGCTGGTTCAGCAGGTCGGAGATCGATTCACCGGCCGACAGGGCGACGTCGGCGATCGAGGTCGCGCGGTCCAGGCTCTGCTTGACGGCGCCGAACGCTCCGACATCGGCCCGCTGCTGCTGGGCGATCGCCCAGATGGCGGCGTTGTCCTTCGCGCCCTCGACCTTCAGGCCGGTGGAGATGCGGCTCTGCACATCGCCCAGCCGTTCGTTGGTGCGCGTCAGGTTCTGCAGCGCGATGGCGGCGGAAGTGTTGGTATGGACGCTGTTCGTCATCCGGCTCGGCCCTTCAAGGTTTGACCAAGGCTAGGGGGCGAACGGTGCACACATGGTTAACGGCCGCTGACGACGCTTTTCACCGCGCGGATCGCTCCTGCGCGGCGGGCCTTCCGAATACGCTGGAGAGCGTCAGGCCTTGGTGTCGATCACCGACCCGGCGCTGTACTGAACCGCCCGCATCAGATCGACGACCTGTTCTCGAGGCAGCTGTTTGACGACTTCGCCGGTGATCCGGTCCAGCGTCTTGTAAATGAAGGATCCGGAGTGCGGCCCCTCCTCGATCACCAGGCGATAGCGGGCGGCTCTCTCGGCCTCCTGCGCGAACCTGGAATCGTGGAAATCGCCGCCCGCGTCGGACGCGGCGGCGGGCTGAACGGCGGTCGCGCCGATCGGATCTATCCTCGCATTGTTCTCCATCTCTCCCTCCGACGATCAGCCGGCGTTCCGCGTCATGCGGGCGGATCGGTCGGGCGGAGCCGCGAGGCCCCGCCCTTCCGTTCGATCCTTAGCGGAACAGTCCGAGCAGGATGGAGGTGCCGGAGTTGGCGATCGACAGCGCCTGCACACCCAGCTGTTGCTTGGTTTGCAGGGCCTGCAGTCGGGCGCTCTCCTTGGCCAGATCGGCGTCCACCAGGTTGCCGACGCCGGCTTCCAGCGAATCCTGGAGCTTGCCGACGAAGTTCAGGTGGGTGGCCAGCGACTTGGAGCCGGTGCCGAGACGCGCCAGCGAAGCCGAGACGTTGTCGATCGAGGCGTCCACCTTGGCCAGGGCGGCCGTGGCGGTGCTGACGCTGCTGATCGACTCAGCGGCGGCCAGCGTCACGATCGAACCCGACAGGCTCATGTCTTCGTCGTTGATCGTGATGGTCGAACCGGCGACGTTGGCCAGAGCCTTGAAGCCGGCGGTCGCGCTGCCGTCGAGCAGGTTGACGCCGTTGAACGAGGCGTTCGACACCACGGTCGCGATCTGGTCGCGGATCGAGGTGAAGTCTTCGTTCAGGGCGCTGCGGGCCGAGGTCGACAGCGACGTGTCCGTCGCGGCGAGGGCCTTTTCCTTCAGCTGGATCAGCAGATCGGAAACGCTTTCGCCAGCGGCCAGGCTGACGTCCACGGCCGATTGGCCACGGTTCAGGCTGTCCTTGACGGCGTTCAGGGCGCCGATTTCGGCACGTTGCCCCTGGGCGATGGCCCAGATGGCGCCGTTGTCCTTGGCCGACGAGACCTTCAGGCCGGTGTTGATGCGGTTTTGAACCGTGCTCAGTTCATTGTTGGTGACCGAGAGGTTCTGGAGGGCGATCATCGCGCCCACGTTCGTGTTTACGCTGTTCAGCGCCATGACACGTAGTCCTTCTTCAAGGTGTCCGACGCCGTTTTGGCTGCCGGGAGCTTTCTGCTCGGCGGTATCGCAGCAAGGACGGGACCAGACCGGAATCGCCCGTGCCAATGTCGCCGCCGTTGATTTTCCTGCGTTAGTTCCTGTTAAGCACGTCAACCACCCGGCAGGATGTGCCGGGCGCCCGGCAAGAACTGCCCGCCCACCCGGCAGATGTTGCAGACAGGTCCGTGGCGCTGTTTCGCGAATTGGCGCGCCGACAGCGCCCCGCCCGCCAAATCACGAACTCACCAGGGCCAGGGACGACGGCGCGGCGTCTGGGCCGCGCGCCACCGGTCCTGAAGATCTCGCTCCGCCAGCAGGGTCTCCACGGCCAGTTCCCGCGCGGTCTCACAGGCGAGCAGGGCGGCGCCGCGGGCGACATAGGCGACCTCGAGATCACCTTGCGTGGGTGTGTCAGGAAGCCGGTCCAGCACGCAAGGCGTCGCCGCCGGCCGGGGCAGGCTCAGCCGAGGCGGAGCGGCAGACGGCGGGAGCGAGGCGGCACAGCTCGCGATCGTGGCGGACAAGGCGATCGGCGCGAGCCGGATCCAGCGGAATAGAGGCGTCATGGGCGCTCCGGGCCTGGACCGTCGCGACAGCGGTCGCCCGCTCGACCGCCACGGCCTGTTGATGATGGTGTTCGAGGCGGCGGGCCTGTTCGGCCATGCCTTCGGCTTCGAGCCCGCGCGCGAGGGCGTCCGAGGCGGCGGCGGCGGCGTGCGCCTCGGCCGTCCTCAGCCGTCGCCCGGCCAGGCCGAACGGATCCCAGCGCAGGCCGAGGCCGTGGCCGAGCCAGACGACGGCGAGGACGAGGGCCGCAAACAGCAGACCCCATCCGACCGGGGTCGGCGCCCGGAGGAACGACGGCATCCTCACGGGAACACCTTCCGATCGAGTTCGAAATGCGGCCCGTCGCGCAGCCTTGGCCAATCGCCGCCCCAGACGATGGCCGTGCCCTGCCGGGCCGCGGCCGCCTTGAAGGCGGCGGCGATGCGCGGATAGAGCGGCCAGTCCCAACGGACCTGGCCGTCGACCATGGCGGCCACGTCGATGGCGTGGCCGGTCAGGTGACGCGAGTGCTTCGTGCGGCTGGCGCCGGCGCGAACCAGCGCCGCCTGCCGTTGGGGCGTGCGCACGCCCTCGGTGACCATGAAGTCGACGGGACTGAGGGCCACGGCCTCGCGGGCCAGGGCGACCAGACGGGGATGAACCCCGTCGAGCCGTCTCAGCGAGCGTTCGGAGAGACGGAAGCCCATCAGCGCCCCTCCCTGCCCAGGCCGGGACGAAGGGAGCGCAGGCTGGCGATCAGCTGCTGGGCCGTCGGCGCGACCAGATACAGGATCATGATCAGGGCCAGCAGCGCCATCAGCCATTGGGCCAGCCGCGGCGCGGCGGCGGGCGGCGTCAGGACGATCAGGCGGTCCAGCAGCAGCCAGGCGGCGGCGCTGGTGGCGAAGACATAGAGGCGGCGCCACAGCCAGCGCCCTTCGGCCAGGGGCGAAGGCGTGGGCGGCGGCGTGAGCGGGTCGGTCATCGTTCATCCTCCCGCTCATCGACCGGATGCCCGTCCCGGCGCAGATCGGCGTCGGCGTGGGCGAACAGGTCGTGGTCGGACAGGCGGACCGGGACCTCCCAGACATCGAGGTCCAGCAGGAGGGCGTCAGGGTTCTTTTGGGAGCGGGTCATGGCGTTCATCCCTGCGCGATCAGCCAGACGCGTCCGGCCGCGCCCGCGCCGCCGGCGCCTCCGCCCGCCACGCCGGCCCCGCCGCCGCCTCCGCCGCCGCCCGCCGGACCGCCGCTTCCGCCGTCATGACCCGCGCCCGAGGCGACCGCGCCGCCGCCGCCCCCTCCGCCGCCGGCCCAGTGGAGCGATGGATGGGTCGCCGCCGATCCGGGATCGCCCGGTGAACCGGAGCCGCCCGCGCCGCCGGCCGCCTTGACAGCCAGCACCCCGCCGTCGCCGCCGGCTCCGCCGGTCCAGGCCGTCCCGGAGCCGTCGAGGCCGCCTCCAGCCCCGCCGCCGCCGGGGGCGTCCGGCCGACCGAAGCTCTCGCCCGCCCCGCCGGCTGTCGTGACGCTGGAGGCGCCGCCCGCGTTGGAAGTCGGCATGCCCGCGCCTGCCGCGCCGGCTGCGCCGTCGAGAGCTCCGCCGAGACCGCCGCCGGCTCCGCCCGTGGCGACCAGAAGCTCGATCGGGCCGAGTTGGACCGTCGATCCGGCCCCGTCGTCTCCCGCGCCGGCCGATCCGCCCGCGCCGCCGGATCCGACCACGACTGTGAGGCCGGCCGCCAGCAGCTGCGCCGGCCAGATCGCGCGGCTGACGCCGCCCGCGCCGCCGCCCCCGCCGCCGAAGCGGGATCCGGCGGGGCCGAACGCGCCTGCGCCGCCCCCGCCGCCGCCGCCGATCGCCACGACCTCCATGGTCCGGGCCCATGGCGGAACCGCATAGTCCGCGTCCGCCTCCAGCACGGTCACCGTCCGGCGGGTGGCGCCGAGGTCGAAGCTGACCTGGCCTGACGCGCGATCGACCGACCAGGCGTCGCGCCAGACGGAGCCGTCGGCGCTGACCTTCAGCCTCAGATCGTCATCGCCGACCAGGCCGAGCTCGGCCCGGCCGCCCCAGCCGCTCTGGAACAGCAGGGACAGGACATTGGACTGGCCTTCCTTGTTGAGGGTCAGGCGCAGGTCGCCGTCGCCGCCCGCGCCCGCCTCGAGCGCGGTCCACAGCGCCTTGTTGAGCCGGGCCGCGAACGGATTGCCCGCGTCCGCCGTCGTTCCGAAACCCAGCCGGGTCAGGTTCTGGAGCCCGTCCAGACGCGCGCCGAGCGAGACCCAGGCCCCGCCGTCGCGCACGATGACTTCGCCGGCGTCGGCGACCAGGACGATGAGCCCGTCCGGCGCCTCGACGAGGCTCCAGCCGCCCGCCTCGGCGCGGATCAGCGCGCCTTCCGGCGTTCCCGCCCAGACGGCGCCGGCCGCGCCCGGAGGCAGGATGTACAGGGCTCCGTCGGGCGGTCCGGCGGGCTGGCTCGAAAGGGTCCGGCTGACGACCGCGGTCTGCACCAGCGCGTCCAGCCGGGTCAGGGCCTCGTTCAGCGTCACATGTTTTTGCATCTGGCCCGCCGCCAGATAGGGAAGGCCGAGGCGCGCGGTCTGGTCGTCACTCATCAGAAAGTCTCCGAAACTATGTCGGAGATCAGTCTGCGGCCGCGCGGTCCTGTGGCGGGTTCGGGACGCTGACGGAGGAGTCTAGTCGCGTCGGATCAAGGGCTTGGCTCAAAAAATTAGGATGGCTGGAGCCGAAAAGGTAGCAGTCGATAACCGCGTTCAGTCGTGCAGATAGACGATACGCTTGAGGCCGGGTTTGCGTCGCATCTCGTCGACATGCCGCTCGTGCTCGCCCGAGGCGCGGGCCTCGCGTTCGCTGGCCTCGACCCAGTGGGTGGTCTCGATGTCCTTCTGCAGGGCCTTGGCCGCCATCAGATGGCCGGGAAAGAAGAAGTCGACCACGTCGGGGACGAAGGGAACGACCTCTCCGACTGCGGTGGTGGCGCTGTCGAGACCCAGGTATCCGACCATCCGCGCGATCGTGGCGGGAGAGGCCTTCACCCGCACCGCCTGCATCAGCAGCCAGCCCGCCGCCCCCACGCTGTAGACCGTGCCCACCACCGGAACCCATGTCAGCAGGCCGTCCAGGCCGATACCGAAGGGGCCGATGCCCACGGTCCGGTCCGAGAGCTTCTTCACGCCCTCGACATTGGTCCAGATTTTCTCGATATCGCCGATGGTCCGTCTGGCCATGCCACCACCCCTCCAAAAAGCGAGACCGTAACGCGCCATGACGACCCCCGTTCAACCGCAAACGCAAGGCTGGCGCGCGCGCGCGCGGCGGTGGGTGGTCGCGGTCATCCCCCTCAGCCTTTTTGGCGCACCGCTGGCGGTGGGGCTGGCGGGCCTGAGCGGCGTCGGGCACCGCTGGATCGATATTCTGGCCCAGTTCACCGCGCCGGCCCTGGTCGCCACGGCCCTGCTGGCGAGCGGCTTCCTGATCCTCCGGCGGCGGCGCTGGGCGCTGGCGGCCAGCGTCGTGCTGGCCCTGCTGCTGGTGGCCGTCTGGCCGCAATGGTTCCCTGCCCGGGGGACTGCCGAAGCCGGGGCGCCGCTCGTGCGCCTGTATTCCGCCAACCTGTGGGCGCGGAACACCGACGTGGACGCGATCACCGCCTCCATCCGGGCCGCGGACGCGGACATCGTGGTGCTGATCGAGCTGGGCGGCGTGGCGAGCAAACTGGATAAGCTGCTGGCGACCTATCCCCACTGGGTCGCTACGGGGCGCATGGACCGCCCGACCGGACCGGTCCGCTCGGTGATCGCCTCGCGTTACCCCCTCGTCGCCATCCGTGACCGCCCCGACGGCCTGCACGTCGTCGGTGCGACGGTGCGCTCGCCGCTGGGTCCGCTGAACGTCATGGGCGTTCACCTGACCCGGCCATGGCCGTTCCAGGAGCAGTGGGGCCAGATCGAACAGGCCACGGCTCTGGCCGCGATCCGCGAAGACCTGACCGGCCCCGTGGTCGTCGTCGGCGATTTCAACAGCGTCTCCAGCGCTCGGATCGGACGTCAGGTGCAGCGCGACACCGGGCTGATACCCGCCCCCGGCTTCCCGGGCACCTGGCCCAGCGCCCTGCCTTCGGCGGCCGCCGTAACCATCGACCAGGTCTACCGTTCGCCGGACCTCGCCGTGATCAGCCGCAAGCTCGGCCGCCCGAACGGGTCCGACCATCGCCCGGTGGTGACCGAAATCACCCGCGCGGCGGACTGACCAGGGCGGTCAGCCTCTCGGCGTGGCCATGGGTGGGGAAGTCGTCGGCGATCCAGCCCTCCTCGAAAGCCTTGAGCAACCGGCCGGTCTCGGGGCCGGGTTCGACGCCGAGGCGCGCCAGGTCACGGCCGCCGACCGGCAGGCGGGGCGGCGTCCACGCCTCGGCGAGGGCCAGCAGACGGCGGGCGTCGCCCGACCGTTCCGGCGTCTCGGCCCAGCACCGACGGACCGCATCGGAAACGGCTGGCCCGCCGTGGCGGTACAGCACCGCGCGGGCCTCGCGATCACTCATCGACAGGCTCACGGCCGGCGCCGCCAGCGCCGCGAAGGCCAGCCGGTCGCGCGTGGTGTTGGGGAAGCGCAGCCGGGTGGCGGCCCCCGCCACCACCGCTTCATCGGGCGGGAGCAACAGCATCAGCCGGACCACGGGATCGGCCCCCTGCCCGACCGCGGCGTCGAACAGCGGCGTCAGAGCCGCTTCCGGCAGGACCTGCGCCAGAACGCCAGCCTCGGCCATGGCGGCCATGGCGGCCCGGGGATCCGGGGCGGACAGCAGCTTCATCAACTCGCCGGAGACCCGCTCGGCCGACAGGCGGGTCATGCCCGGGGCCAAGGCGCGGCAGGCGGCGAGCGCGGCCGCATCCGGCTCGCCCCGGCCGTACCAGGCGTGGAAGCGGAAGAAGCGCAGGATGCGCAGGAAGTCCTCGCGGATGCGGGTTTCCGGATCGCCGACGAAGATGATCCGCCCGGCCCGCGCGTCGGCGACCCCGTCGCCGGTGGGGTCGAACACCTTCCCCTCCGGGTCGGCGTAGAGGGCGTTGAGACGGAAGTCGCGCCGGGCGGCGTCCTCGGCCCAGTCGTCGGTGAAGGCCACGGTGGCCCTTCGCCCGTCGGTGGAGACGTCGCGGCGCAGGGTGGTGATCTCGAACGGACGGCGCTCGGCCACCGCGGTGACGGTGCCGTGCGCCATGCCGGTGGGCACGGCCTTCAATCCGGCCGCCCGGATGGCCCGCGCGGTTTCGTCGGGGCGCAGGGTGGTGGCGATGTCGATGTCGGCGACCGGCTGGCCGATCAGGGCGTTGCGCACGCAGCCGCCGACGAAGCGGGCGCAGCCGGGACCGCCGACGGCCTCGAGCGCGGCCATGACGGCGCGGGTCGAGGGCGCGGTCAGCCAAGGCTGGTCGGTCAGGCGGGCGGTCACGCGGCGTCCTCGTCCACCGCCGCGGCGGGTTCGGCCTCGTCGCCGTACAGCCGGGTCCGCAGGGCCCGGACGATGGAGGCGGTGGCGCCCCAGATGTAGCGCTCCTGCCACGGCATGGCCCAGAACCAGCGGCGCGGCCCGCTCTCCGGATCGTAGAAGTCGCGGCGGTGGTTGGCCGGATCCATCAGGAAGTCCCACGGCGCCTCGAACACCTCGGCGACCTCGTCGGGCGACGGGACCACGACTGGCGGCTCGGCCAGCCAGCCGACAACCGGCGTGACCACGAAGCCGGTCACCGTCTCATAGGCGTCGCCGAGGCCCAGCACCTCGACCCCCGCCGGATCCAGGCCCACCTCCTCCCACGCCTCGCGCAGGGCGGCGCGTTCGGCGGTCTCGCCGGGATCGAGACGACCGCCCGGGAAGGCGATCTGTCCGGTGTGGCTGGCGAGGTTGTCGGAACGGCGGGTCAGCAACACGGTCGCGCCCTCCGCCCGGGCGATGACCGGCACCAGCACCGCGGCCGGGCGCAACGCGCGGCCCGGACGCGCGGCGCCGGGATTGAGGTCGTAGTCGGACTGCTCCGGCAGCCCGCCGGGCGTCCACGCGGCGGCGGGGGCCAGCCGTTCCGTCAGACGTTCTCGCAGCGAGATCAGGCTCATGCGACCCCCGCGCCGGCCGGACCAAGCGGGAAGGCGGACCCGCCGGAGCGGACCGTCAGCCGGCCGTCCTCGACCGAGGCGCGCTCGACCAGTTCGTAGAAGACGGGCCGGGCGATGCGGGCCCACAGATCGGCGCGGACGTGCAGGGCGGGCGACGGCTCGCCGGTGATGGGGTCGGTCTCGACCTGGATCGGGTGCTCCGGCCCGGCCTCGACGAGGTCGCCGACATCGGTCGTGAAGCGCAGCATTCCATCGGCTTCCGTCACCGCGACGGCGCGGAACGGCAGGTCGTCGACCCGGATCGCCAACTTTTCGACCGGGGTGACCAGGCAGTAGCCGTCGGGATCCTTGCGCAGCACGGTCGAGAACAGTCGCACCAGTTCCGGCCGGCCGATGGGCGAGTTCTCGTGCAGCCAGACTCCGTCGCGGCGGATGACGATGTCGATGTCGCCGCAGTGGGGCGGGTTCCACAGGTGGACCGGCGGCAGGCCCCGGTCCGGCGCCTGGGCCGCGGCCTCGACGAGGGCGGCCAGTCCGGTCTTGCTGTCCGTGGATTGAGCCATGACCCAGACTTAGGGGTTGGGACGACTCTGGCAATGCTTTCCGTATCGGCGGCTTGCGGGAGCCCTCAGGACCGGGCCGTCACCGCCCCGACCGGCTGTCGGTCGCCCCGCCACAGGAGCCGGCGCGGATCGACCGGCCCCGGCAGGCGGACCTCGGGCGCGGCCGTGAAGCCGAAGCGGCCGAAATAGGGGGCGTCGCCGACCAGCAGCACGCCCAGACCCGCCTCGGCGGCCCGGCCCAGGCAGGCCTGCACCAGTTCAGCGCCCAGTCCCGCCTTGCGGTTGTCGGCGGCCACGGCGATGGGACCGAGAAACAGGGCGGGCCTGCCGTCGATGGCGATCGACCACAGCCGCACGGACCCGAGCAGCCGCTCGCCGTCCCGCGCCACGAAGCCGGCCACGACGGCGGCGCGCTCACGCAGCCGTTCGGCGGTCTTGGCGAACCGGCCGGGACCGAAGGCGGCCAGCACCAGAGCCTCAATGGCGGGCGCGTCGGCGGGAGTCTCCGCGTCGATGCGCAGGGCGGGCGTTGTGGGGGCGTCGAGCATGGCGCGCGCAGCTAAGGGCCGCGCGCCGGCGAATCAACCGGATTTCGAGAAATCGGGCGCGCGCTTCTGGCTGAAGGCCATGAAGGCCTCCATCGCCTCGGGGCTCGACATCTGGCTGCCGAAGGCCTCGCCCTCGCGCTGCATCAGCGTCCACAAGGTCTCGGCGTCGCGCATCAGCCGCTTGGTCTTGCGGATCGAGTTGGGCGCGCGGGCGGCCAGCTTCGTCGCCAGTTCGGCCGCCGTCGCCTCGACCTGGTCGGCCGGAACGGCGCGGTTGGCGAGACCCCAGGCGACCGCCGTGCGCCCGTCAATCGGCTCGCCGAGGGCGAACATCTCGAACGCCCGCTGGTGTCCCAGCACCGCCGGCAACAGCATCGACGACGCCGCCTCCGGGGCCAGGGCGAGATTGATGAACGGCACGGACAACAGGGCGTCATCGGCCACCACGACCATGTCGCAGTGAAGCAACAGGGTGAGGCCGATGCCGACCGCCCGGCCGCGCACCGCCGCCACCGCCGGCTTGTCGAGGTCGGCCAGCGCCTTGAGGAAGCGGAACACCGACATGTCCAGCGGCTGCTGACCCTGCGAGCCGAGGGCGATGAAGTCGGCGATATCGTTGCCGGCCGAGAAGCTGTCGCCTTCGCTGCGGAACAGCAGCACGCGCACCGTCTCGTCGGTCCGCGCCCGCTCGGCTGCGTCGGACAGGGCCGCGTACATCGCCTGGGTGATGGCGTTCTTCTTCTCCGGCCGCGCCAGCGTGACGGTCAGCACGCCGTCCGCCAGTTCGGTCCTGATATGGTCGCTCACGCCGTCTCTCCCCGTTCGGTCATCGTCCACCAGTCCACGCCGTCCGCGTCGCGGATGCGGCGGACCCGCCCCCGATGCAGCAGATAGTTCAGGTGCGCCAGGCTCTCGCCCGTCGCCATGCCGTAGACGCCGGCGCCGACGGGCCGGGCGAACAGGGCGCCGAAGACGTCCACGGCGCGCCTTGGCTGTCGCAGCGCCTTCTCGAGCCGCCTCAGCGACACCTCATGCCCGCGTATGAGGGCGTCCAGCCGCGCCTGCACGCCATGGAACGGCTCGCCGTGCGACGGCAGCACGAGAACCTCGTCCGGAAAGACCGTCTTCATCCGTTCCAGCGAGTCGAGCCAGTCGCCGAGCGGATCGGCGTCCGGCTCGGTGGGCCAGACGGAGACGTTGGACGAGATTCTCGGCAGTATCTGGTCGCCGCCCAGCACCACGCCGTCGTCCTCGCGCCACAGGCAGGCGTGCTCGGGGCTATGCCCTTCACCCACCACCACGCGCCAATCCCGGGCGCCGATCGATAGCCGGTCGCCGTCGCGCATCCGCACATAGCCAGACGGCATGGGCGACACCGCCCGGCCGAACTGGCCGTAGTCGCGACGCCAGCTTTCGATCTGCGCCTCGTCCCATCCGGCGGCGCGGTAGTACACGGCGGCCGCCTCGGGGGCGGGCTGACCCGTATCGGCCAGAAGCATCCGGGCGGTGACATACTCGACCCGCGTCATGACCAGGGGCGCGGTCAGCCGCTCACACAACCAGCCGGCCAGGCCGATGTGGTCGGGGTGCATGTGCGTGCAGATGACCCGCGTCACCGGCCGGCCAGCCAGCGGTCCGGCCAGCAGCGCATCCCAGCGTTCGCGCGAATCCGGAATATTCAGGCCCGTATCGACCAGGGCCCAGCCCTCGCCGTCCTCGACCGCGTAGACGTTGATGTGGTTCAGGGCGATGGGCATCGACAGCCGCATCCACAGTACGCCGGGCGCGACCTCGATCGCCTCGCCGAAACCGGGCGGGACCGGATGCGGATAGGTCAGGCCGCGCGCGCCGGGCGCGCGTGCGTCGTTCTCCGCTGGAGCCACGCCGTCGGCCAAGTCCGTCTCCAATTGAAACTCAACCGGTAGATACGCTGAAGCCGCCGCCGCCGTCCAGTCCTGCCGCGGGTCCCGGCTTGACCGGGTTGCCGCAAAGGCGAAGGGTGGCGGCCTGAAAAATCATCCCGGAGTGGTTTCATGCTCAACGGAAAGATGTTCGCTTTACTGATCGTCGCCTGCAGCCTTGTCATCGCCGTGGAGCCGGCGTCGGCACAGAAGGGAGTGCCATCCGGAGGCGGCGTGGGGTCCGGCGAGTGGGCTCCGAACGTTCCGCCCGGGAGTGTGACGGATCCCCCCAATGGCATCGCCATCACGCGCGACAATATGAGCGGCTCGCGCCTGAATCGTCAGAGAAACGAAGAACGCCGCCAGGCGGAACGACGTCGCCGGGCCGAACGCGGGGAGGCGGTGGCGCCGAGCGTCGCCACGCAGGCGCAGATTCTCGCCGCCGCCCAGACCGTCGCCACATCGGCCGGGCTGGACTGCCGCGTGACCGAAGCCTCGCACCCCGGTGTCGATCCCCACGAAGCCCCGATCTATGAAACCGCCTGCGCCGATGGGCCGGGTTACCTTCTGATCGCCTCGACCCCGACGCAGTCTTTCAACTGCTTTGAACTGGCCGGCGCGGCCACGGTGGCGCGCATGGAGGATCCCGCCGCCAACGTCGGGCACCAGTGCGAACTGCCCGCCAACCAGAACAGTCTGGCCGTGATCGGCGGGTGGGCCCGTCAATCCGGGGTGACCTGCCAGATCGACCAGGCGGTGGCCATCGGCAGGAGCGTGGACGGCAATCTCATCTACGAGGTCGGCTGCTCCGACGCCGATGGGTATTGGCTCGAGAAGGCGGGCGACGGCTGGAGGCTGCAGAGCTGCGAAACGATCGCCCTGGCGGGGGAATCCTGTCTCTTCGCCGCGCGTCGCGCATAGCGAGCGACGTCAGGTCCTGCGAGGAGCCCCGGTCCGCCGGGGGACGTTCCCGGCGCCGGGTGGTTACGCTTGACCACCCGGCGCGGGACCGCCAAGGGAGACGGAAGGTCAGTTATTTCCGGAGTCTCACGGTGTTCAAACGACAGATGCTCGTCGCGCTGGGCGGGGCCTGTGCGCTCGTCCTCGCTTCCGCAGCCGGCGCGGCGGCCCAGACGCAGACAGCGCCCCCCTTTGAGGGCGCTCCGGCCAGCCCTCCGGGATCTCTTACCGATGCCAATCCCACGGCCGTCACGCGCGACAATAGCAGCGGTTCACGGCTGAACCGGCGAACAGCCGAGGAGCGCCGGGCGGAACGCCTCCGCCGTCGGCCCGGGCAGGAGGAGGAGAAACCGCCTGCGGCTCCCACGCCGGAAGAAAACAAGCTCGCCGCCCAGGCTCTTCTGAGCGCCGCCGGCGTCAGCTGCCAGGTCACCGAGGCGACGCTTCTGGGCGTCACCGCCGAGCAGCATTCGACCTATGAAGCCGTCTGCGCCGGGGCGCCCGGCTTCCTGGCGGTCGGCTCCACGCCGCCCCAGACCTTCAACTGTCTGGAACTGGCCGGCCAGGCCGAGACCAGCCGCTTGCGCGATCCGGCCGCCGATGTCGGCCAGCAGTGCACCCTGCCGATCAACCTGGACCCTGTGCCGGTCCTGTCGACCTACGCCCGCGCCGCAGGCATCGCCTGCACGGTCGACCGGGGCTCCGCGATCGGCAAGAGCACCGCCGGAAACATCATCTACGAAATCGGCTGCGCGGACAGCGACGGCTATTGGCTTGAGCAAAAGGCCGACGGCTGGTCCCCGACCCCGTGCTGGGATCTGGCGATTCAGCAGGAGACGTGCCGCTATTCCACGGCGGCCGAGACCAAGGGGGCCTGGAGCACGGTTCTGGCCGGAACGGACGCCGCGGCTTGCGACGTTCAGCAGGCCCGCCGGGTCGGCCGCGACGCCCAGGGTCTCACGGTCTATGAGGTCAAGTGCGGGGCCGGCGACGGTTATTTCGCCCGCGTCGGAACCACCTTCACCGCGCAACGGGTCCATCCCTGCGCCGAGGCGGCGACCATCGCCGGCGGCTGCACTCTGACGGCCGCCGCTCCGGCGACCGCGCCCGCCGAAAACTAGAACGGTCCCGGAGACCGACGACGACGCCCCGGAGTTCGCTCCGGGGCGTTTTCGTTCGCGCCAGGCGATTTGGCCTTCACGCCGGCTGCGCGTATCAGTCGGTCGCAACCGCAGCCAGGATCCCAAATGACCCTTCTCAGACTTGCCGCCGTCACGGCGGCGGCGCTCATCGCGTCCATGCCGGCTGTCGATCGGGCGCACGCGCAGGCGCAGGGCGGGCGGACAGAGATGGGGGACCTGCGGACGGCGGGCGCGCAGCAACAGGCGAGGGACCGGCAATCGGTGCTGAACCGGGAGCAGGCCATGGACGCGCTCGAAGGCGACCGCCGGCGCACGGACCGCCGCGGTCGTCAGCCGTCGCCCGAACAGATCGCCCGATCGGCCCAGGCCGCCGCCACGGCGGCCGGCCTCTCCTGCCAGGTGGGCGAGTCCGCCCTGCTTGGCACGACGAACGACAACAATGAGCTCTATGAAGTCGCCTGCGTGGACGGCGCCGGCTACATCCTGACGACCGCTACGCCGCCGCAAACCTTCGACTGCCTGATGCTCGCCGCCCAGGCTGAACAGATGCGGGCCCAGGGCAGCGAGGCGCCGGCCAACTCCGTCTGCGCCCTGCCCGTCAACCAGAACGGCGCCGTGGTTGTCGCCAGCTTCGCCCGCGAAGCCGGCGTGCCGTGCCAGGTGGACGCCGGCAAGGCGCTCGGCGCGACCCCGGAGGGCAATCTCGTCTATGAGGTCGGATGCGCCGGCGCCGACGGGTATCACATCGAGAAGACGGCCCAGGGATGGAGCAAGACCGACTGCCTGCAGATCATGGGGATGAGCCTGACCTGTCAGTTCACCACCCCGGAGGAACAGGTGGCCGGGTTCCATCCGCTCCTCGTCGGCACGGCGATCGACGATTGCGACACCCAACGGATCCAGCTTCTGGCCCAGAACGACACCGGCCGTTTCATCGAGGTCAAATGCGCCTCGGGCGACGGCTACGTCGCCCAGGTGAAGGACAACGCGGTCACCCAGATCTATCCCTGCGACAGGGCCCAACGCATTGGCAGCGGATGCACCCTCACCCGGATCGCCGCCCCTGAGGCCGCCGCCGGACAGTAGAATCCCGTCTCCATATGCAATCAGAACGCCCCGGGGTCCGCTCCGGGGCGTTTCGCTTGGGCGATCAGCGCTTCACAGACCTACCCGACGCGCCGTAATCATCGGTTATGCGCATCGCCACCTGGAACGTGAACTCGGTCAACGCCCGCCTGCCGACCGTGCTGGCCTGGCTGGAAGCGGCCCTGCCGGACGTGGCCTGCCTGCAGGAAATCAAATGCATCGACGAGAAATTCCCGCGCGAGGCCTTTGAGAGCCTTGGCTACAACGTCGAGACCCACGGGCAGAAGAGCTACAACGGCGTCGCCCTCCTCTCGAAATACCCGCTCTCCGACATCCGCCGCGGCCTGCCGGGGGTGGACGCATCCGGATATGAGGCCGACGCGGAACAGTCCCGCTACATCGAGGCGGTCGTCGAAGCGCCGCGGCCGGTGAGGGTGGGCTGCATCTACCTGCCCAACGGCAATCCGGTCGGCACGGACAAATTCGCGTACAAGCTAGCCTGGTACGAACGGCTGCACGCCCACGCGCGCGATCTTCTGGCGCTCGAGGAGCCGTTCACCCTGTGCGGCGACTACAACGTCATCCCGACGCCGGCGGATGCGAAGAACCCGGCCGCCTGGATCGGCGACGCCCTGTTCCAGCCCCAGAGCCAGGCCGCCTTCCGGACGCTGCAGCACCTGGGCCTTTCCGACGCGGGCGAACTTGGCAAACAGCCGCCGGGAACCTTCACCTTCTGGGACTACCAGGCGGGCGCCTGGCAGCGCGACCACGGCATCCGCATCGACTTCCACCTGCTGTCGCCGCAGGCGGCCGACCGCTTCCGGTCGATCGAGACCCATCGCGACGCCCGCGACATGGACAAGCCCTCCGACCACGTGCCGGTCGTGATCGACCTGGAAGACTGACCATGGCCGAGGTGCTCCGGGTCATACTGCTGGTGGCCCTGGCGGCGGCCGCCCTGACCACCGGAGCCCTGGTTCTCGCCTGGTGGATGGAGCCCGTGCGCCGCATGCGCCGGGCCCTGCTCAAATCGCTGGGGGCGACGCCCGAGGCCGAGGCTCTGTCCCCCGCCGAGGGCCGCGCAGCGGGTCTGGATTTCGACGGGGCCCAGGTGGCGGTGCTGTGGAAGCGGGGGGCCGCCGGGCTGGTCTACGCCTTTGAGGAGATCGACGGCGGGGAAATCATCGTCGATGGCCATGTCGTAGCCCGCGTCCGCCGCGGCGAGACCCGCAAGTCGTTGGACGTGCTGGCGCCCGACGCCGAGCAGGTGGTGCTGCGGCTGATGTTCGGAGACGCCCGCCATCCCGAGTTCGAACTGGCCCTGTGGGACGCCACCCTGCCCGTACAGACGAGTTCGCCGGCCGAGGCCCTCCGGCTGGGCCGCCGCTGGCTGTCGCACCTCGAGGCGCTGCTGAAGGGCTGAGCGTTCGCCCTTCCTCCCCCGCCGCCGGAACGCTAGAAGCCCCCATCCCTTGTCACCGAGTAACCCGGAGCGCCCGCCGTGGCCCGTCTGTTCGACGCCTACATCATCGCCGACTGGACCGCCGCCGAGGGCAAGAAGCTGGGCGATCAGTCGGTGTGGATCGGCGTAGCCAAGCGGGACGTCCGGTTCCGCCTGTATACCGAGACGCACAACGTCGCCACGCGGGCCGAGGGCGAAAAGCTGCTTGCTTCGCTGCTGGCGGAGCATCGCAAGCGCGGCGACCGGGTTCTGGTCGGCTTCGACTTCAACTTCGGCTATCCGGCCGGCACGGCGGAACGGCTCAAGCTGGGCGGAACACCGTGGCAGGCGATGTGGAAATTCATCGCCTCGAACGTCGTCGACAAGCCGGACAACACCAACAACCGCTATCAGGTGGCGGCCAAGATCAACCGGCTGATGACCGACCAGGCCTGGCCGATGTGGGGCGCGCCGGCCAAGCAGGCGCAGCGCTGGCTGACCACGACCAAGCCACCGGCCGGCGCGGGCGCGGACATCCCCGAGTTCCGGGCCACCGAGGCAGCCGTTCGCAAGGGCAAGCTCCAGCCCAAGAGCGTCTGGCAGATGCACGGGGCCGGGGCTGTGGGCGGCCAGACGCTGGTCGGCATTCCGGCGGTGCGCCGTCTGCTGGAGAGCCTCGGTCCCTCGGGCGCCGTGTGGCCGTTCGGAACCGGTTGGCGAGCCCTGGACGCCGCCGACGTGGAGCCGCTGTCGGCGTTGGTGGTCGAGGTCTGGCCGTCCATGTTCGAGGGCAAACCCAACCCGGGGGAGTTCAAGGACCAGGCCCAGGTCCGCGCCACCGCCGAGGCTCTGGCCAGAATGGACGAGGCGGGCGACCTGTCGAAAGCCTTCGCCCCGCCCAAGGGCGCGGACGAGGCGCTGATCGCCCGGGTCGAGCGGGAAGAAGGCTGGATTCTCGGGGTCTAGCCGATCAGGGCCCGGGCCGCTGCGCGGGCTTCGTCGGTAATCGTGGCGCCTGACAGCATACGGGCGATCTCCTCGCGGCGCGCACCGTCGTCGAGGGCGTCGACCGTGGTCCTGGTCAACCCGGCGTGGTCGGCCTTGCGGACCTTCCAGTGGGTGTCGGCGCGGGACGCGACCTGCGGGCTGTGGGTCACCACCAGGACCTGAGCGCCCCGGGAGAGGCGCTGCAGCCGGGCGCCCACGGCCGAGGCCACCGCCCCGCCGACGCCCTGGTCGACCTCGTCGAAGATCATCACAGGCTGGCGCTGGTCCTCGCGCCCGGCCAGCGCCGCCTTCATGGCCAAGGCGAAACGGGCCAGTTCGCCTCCCGAGGCGATGGCGTCCAACGGTCCGAAGGCCGTGCCGGCGTTGGTGGCGATCTCGAACCGCACCGTCTCGACGCCCGACGGTCCGCGTCGGCCATCCGCCACGGGCTCGAAGGCGACCCGGAAACGGGCGCGGTCCAGCTTCAGCGGCCCGAGTTCGCCCATCACCGCCGCAGTCAGGCGCTCGGCTGCCGCCTCCCGCGCCGAGGTCAGCAACACGGCGGCGACGTCATAGGCCTCGCGGGCGGCCGAGGCGGCGCGCTCGCCGGCGGTGATGGCCTCGGCGCCGTCCTCGATCAGCCTGAGCTGCTCGCGGAAGCGCACACGCAGGGTCGGCAGCAGCTCGACCGAGGCATTCAGCTTGCGGGCGGCGGCGCGCAGGGCGAACAGCCGCTCCTCGGCCTTGTCGAGGCGGCCGGGCTCGAAGTCGAAGGCGTCGGCGGCGGCGTCGACGCAGGCGATGGCCTCCTCGGCCTCCACCAGCGTGCGGTCGATGGCCTCAGCGGCGGCCGACAGTTTCAGCAGCAGCGGATGCTCGGGATCCGTACCCGCCTGCCCCGCCCGCTGGCGCGCATGCTCGACGGCCCGCAGGGCGGCGGCGAGGTTGCGCGACAGCTTGTCCCCGCCCAGCGAGGTCCGGGCGTCGGCGAGGTCGGCGATGGCCTTTTCCGCCGCGCCCAGCAGGGCTCGCTCGCCGGCCAGCTCGGTTTCCTCGTCGGCGCGCGGGTCGAGCGCATCGAGGTCGGCGAGGTTCTGTTCCAGCTCCTCCCGGTGGGCGGCGGCGTCGGCGGCGGCGGCTTTCAGATCGGCCACCGCCCGCTCGGCCGCCCTGAGCCGGTCGGCGGCGGCGGCGACGCCCGCCAGCTGCGGCTGGAGGCCGCCGTAGTTGTCGAGCAGGGCCCGGTGGGTCTTCCAGTCCAGCAGGCCGACGGTCTCATGCTGGCCGTGCACCTCAACCAGCGCCTGGCCGATCTCACGCAGGGCGGCGACGCCGGCGGGCTGGTCGTTGACAAAGGCGCGGCCGCGGCCGTCGGCGGTGAGCGTCCGGCGCAGGATCAGCTCCTCGCCCGGGGCGACCTCGAAGCCGCGTGCGGCGATCATCTCGATCAGGGCCGGGTCGTCGGGCGCGGTGAACACGGCGGTGGCGGTGGCCTGTTTCGCCCCCGAACGCACCAGACCAGCGTCCGCCCGCGCGCCGAGGGCCAGACCGAGGGCGTCGAGAATGATCGACTTGCCCGCCCCGGTCTCGCCGGTCAGCACGGTCAGGCCGCCCTCGACCTCGAGATCGAGCGCGTCCACCAGCACGATGTCACGGATCGAGAGGGCGGTCAGCATGGGGGCGCGGTCGTCCGGGTCTGATTCGCCATGGCCGTCAGTCTAGCGGTCATCGTCCTTCATGACCGCCCCTTGCGACAGAAGCGGACGTCAGCCCGGGATGATGCGCCTCAGCCAGCTCTCGCGCTGACCTTCCGGGGCGACGTCGGGGCGCTGCCCTTCCTCGGTCAGCAGGGCGTAGGCCTCGGCGTACCAGGGGCTGCCCGGATAGTTGAAGCCCAGAACGGCGCCGTTGCGGGTCGCCTCTTCCTTCAGGCCGAGCTGCAGGTTGACCTCGACCAGCCGGTACAGCGCCTCCGGGGCGTGCGAGGTGCGCTGGTAGGCTTCGTTGTCGATAACGGTCTTGTAGCGGTTGATCGCCGCCAGCGGCTGACCGGCGCGCTGGTAGTAGCGGCCGATCGCCATTTCCTTGCAGGCCAACTGGTCGTTGACCATGTCGATCTTGACCGTGGCGTCGATGGCGTAGGGCGTGCCGGGATAGCGCCGCTGCACGTCCTTCAGGCCGTCCAGGGCCGCCTGGGCGTAACCCTGGTCCCGGCCCACGTCGGTGATCTGCTCGAAGTTGGCCAAGGCCTTCATGTAGAAGGCGTAGGGCGCGCTCGGATTGCCCGGGAACAGCTGGATGAACCGGTCCGACGCCGCGATGGCCTCGGCGTAGTCGTTGCTCTGATAGTGGGCGTAGATCTGCATCAGGATCGCGCGGCGCGACCATTCCGAATACGGATGCTGGCGCTCGACCTCCTGGAAATAGTCGATCGCGTCGCCCCAGCGCCGGCTCTCCAAACGCTGGTAGCCGGTGTTGTAGAGCGCCTCGACCGGGCGCTCCTCATAAGCGAGGCGCGGGCGGTCGCCGCGGCCGGCGCAGGCCGAAATCGTCAGGGCTGACACGGCCACGGCCGAAAGGATCAGGCCGGTGCGGAACTTGGAAGCAGGCAAGGACGACCTCAACATAACGGGCCGGCGGGCATCGACCCGTCGGCGCCCCCGGAAACGAGACGCGATCTCTACACCAGCCGACAACCCCGCGCCAATGCGGGAAGAAGTTGCCCTAAAAGACTCGCCGCGCCTTGTGGCTGGGCCGTCCCCTGATATGTAGCGCGCCAGCGCAACGGCGGCATTGTGAGCCGGGCGATGACGGCGAAAGGATGACCGGACATGAAGCTGCTTTCTGGCAACTCCAACCGGACGCTCTCACAAGCGATCGCGCATCACCTCGACATGCCCCTGACCAAGGCCGACGTGAAGCGATTCGCCGATAACGAGGTCTTCGCCGTCATCGAGGAGAACGTGCGGGGCGAGGACGTCTTCATCCTCCAATCGACCAGCTATCCCGCCAACGACAACCTGATGGAGCTGCTGATCATCACCGACGCCTTGGTGCGGGCCTCGGCGAAGCGGATCACGGCGGTGATGCCTTACTTCGGCTATGCCCGGCAGGATCGGAAGACCGGCGGCCGTACGCCGATCTCGGCCAAGCTGGTGGCCAATCTGATCACCCGCGCCGGAGCCGACCGGGTCCTGACGATGGATCTGCACGCCGGCCAGATCCAGGGCTTCTTCGACATTCCGACCGACAATCTCGTGGCCACGCCGGTGCTGGCGCAGGACATCAAGGAGCACTATCCGCGCGGCGACGACCTGATGATCGTCTCACCCGACGTCGGCGGCGTCGTTCGAGCCCGCTCGCTGGCCAAGCGGCTGGACGCCGACCTGGCCATCGTCGACAAGCGCCGGCCCAAGGCGGGCGAGAGCGAGGTCATGAACATCATCGGCGACGTCGAGGGCCGTCGCTGCATCCTGTTCGACGACATCGTCGATTCCGGCGGCACCCTGGTGAATGCCGCCCAGGCCCTGATGGACAAGGGAGCGACGGAGGTCTCGGCCTATATCAGCCACGGCGTCCTGTCCGGCCCGGCCGTGCAACGCGTGACCGACGGACCGCTGAAGGAACTGGTCATCACCGACTCCATCGAGGCGCCGCACGAAGTTTTGACCTGCAAGAAAATCCGCCGCGTCTCCGTCGCTCCGCTGATCGGAGAGGCCATCCGGCGCATCGCCAACGAGGAATCCGTTTCCAAGCTGTTCGACTAAACTCCGGAACCGTATCAGCGCTCGCCCCATTTGCGCCCTCAGGTTAGGCGTTGCTGGACGCCGGTCATCCGAGGAGTCCTGATGCGTCCGCACCGCGGTCTTTCCGTAATCGCCCTCGCAGCCGCTGCCCTGCTGGCCAGCTGCGCCTCCGACAACGCCGCGGTTGAAGCCCAGGCCGAAGCGGCTCGCGTGGCGGCCGAAGTCGCCGCCCGCACGCCCCCGCCGATCAGGCTCAATGAGAGCGTCGCCCAGGCGGCGGCGGTCTACATGGCCTTCAGCCGCGACATGGCCGCCCTCGAAGGCGGTTTCACCGATCCGGCGCAGATCCAGGCGGCGCTGCGCCGCGGTTCGGCCTACGACCCCGGCCAGATTTCACGTGGGCTCGTGGCCTACGCATCCATTCTGGCCCTGCAGTCCCCCGAGTTCGTCTCCGGCGTCCGGTCCCTCGGCCACGACACGGCCACCCGTGAGAAGCTCGTCGCCGACATCGTCGCCGATCCACGCTACGCCTCGACCCTGCCCGGCGCCGAAGCGGCGGCGGGTCTGGTCATGTCGACGCTTGCCGCCGACATCAACGCGTTGGGCCGGGCCGCCAACTCGATCGAGAACGACGCCTACGCCATCCAGGCCCGGTACGACCCCCGCCGCTTCTGGGGCGTCGCCGAGGTGACGGACCGCGAAGGCCGGCTCGAAGCCGCCAAGGCCCGCTCGGCCCAGATGATGCTGCCGTCCGCCGAGGAAGCCTCGCGGCTGTTCGCGGCGGCCCACAGCGGCGGCGGCGCGCTGCCGGTCAGCGGCGATCCGCGCAAGCCGCCCTACCCCCCGTCGGTGGTGAACGCCCTCGCGCTCGCGGCGCTCGCGGCGCTCGGCTATGCGGGCGAGAACGCCCGCGCCAACACCGACGCCCTGCAATTCGATCGGGTCAGCCACGGCTGCCTCACCATGTCGAAACTCAATCTGTTCCAGTGCCTGGCGGCCTCGCGACCCAACTATGAGGACATGTTCTGCCTCGGCCGCCATATTGTGCGCGACCTGGCCACCTGTTCCCGCGGCGCGGCCATGCCCGCGCCGATCGTCACCGTGTCGGACGTCACTGCGGTCGAGCCGGTCGCTCCGGCGGCCGAGCCCATCATCATCACGCCCGTCCCCGCCCCCGCCGCCCCGGCGCCGATCACGATCACGCCAGCGCCGCCCCCCGCCGCCCCGCCGTCGCGGGAGCCGTCGTTGACGGAGAGGCTGAATACCCAGCCTGCGCGCCCGCCCGAGGAATAGGACGCCCTGTCGGCGCCGGCGCCGGCCAAGCCGGCATTAACGCTCGGAGAACCGAATTGGCCGCGTTATAAGGTCTTCGAGGTTCTCCGGCGTTGACCATGGCGCCGCGCGTTCAGGTGGGGGTTTTAGTATGCTTGAGGCTCGTTTTCGCCGCGGCCTGTCGCTGGCCGCTATCGCCGCGCTGGCGGTTCTCGCGGCTTGCGCCACGCCTGAACCCGAGCCCGAGCCCGCGCCGCCTCCCCCGCCGCCGCCCCCGGTGACCATGAACGAGGGCGTGGCCCAGGCCGCGTCCATCTATGTGGCCTTCATGCGTGAGGCGGCCACGATCGAGGCCGGCTTCCCGACCGCAGAGTCGATCCAGGCGGCCATCCGCAAGGGGGCCTCATACGAGCCGGCCCAGTTGTCGCGCGGCCTGATCGCCTACGGTTCGATCCTGGCGCTGCAGTCGCCGGAGTTCGTCCAGGGCGTCCGGACCTATGCCGTCGATCCGACCATCCGCCAGGAAATGGTCGCGCGCATCGTCGCAGATCCGGCCTACGCCGCCACCCTGCCGGGCGCCGACGCCGCGGCGGGTCTGATCATCGACGCCATCGGCCGCGACTCGGCGACCATGCTTGTGATCGCCGACGCCGTGGAGGAGGACGCCTACACCATCCAGGGGCGCGCCGACCCGCGTCGCCGCTGGGCCACCGTCCACATCGCCGATCGCGACACCCGGCTGCAGGGCGCCAAGGCGCTCTCGGCCGTCCAGATGTTGCCGTCGGCCGAGGAATCGGCGCGGCTGTTCACGGCCGCCAACAGCGGCTCCGGGCTCGCCGTCACCCCGGCCAGCTCGGGCCCGCCCTATACGCCGGCGGTGGTGCGTTCGCTGGCCCTGGCCGCGCTGGCCGCCCTGGGGGCGGGCGGCGAGGACGCCCGGGCCAACACCGAGGCCCTGACCGTCGAGCAGAACAGCGAGTTCTGCTTCAATATGTCCAAGCTGATGCTGTTCCAGTGCCTGGCCGCCTCGCGTCCCAGCTATGAGGACATCTTCTGCGTCGGCCGCCACATCGCCCGCGACTTGGCGACCTGCACCGCGCAGAACATCAGGCCCGCGCCCATCGTCGTGCCTCCGACCGAAGTCGCCGGCTCCGCGCCGGTCGCCGTCCAGACCCCGGTGGCGGCCGATGCCGCGGCCGCCTCGGCCTCGGCGACGACGGCCCTGAACGGCGAAGGCTGAGCCGCGGGGCGCGATCCCGCGCCCAGACGGTTGCGTCCCCCGGCGTCTCCGTGTAATAGCCCGCCCTCTTGAATTCGAGGGTTCGAGGACCCCGTCGCGCGGGCGATTACGTCAGCGCGGCGTTTCTGTTTGTTGAGGCGAGCCAGATGGCCGAGATCATTCTGAACGTCGATGTCCGTGATGGCGTCGGCACCGGCGGCGCCCGCGCCGCGCGCCGTGCGGGCATGGTCCCGGGCGTGCTGTACGGCGGCGACAAGGCCCCGGTGGCGATCTCGGTGAACGAGCGCGACTTCCGCAAGTCGCTCTACACCGGCAAGCTGCTGGGTCACCTGGTGACCCTGAAGTACGGCGACGAGACCCAGCCGGTCATCGCCCGTGACGTCCAGTTCGATCCGGTGTCGGACCGTCCGCTGCACTTCGACCTGATGCGCGTCGACGAGAAGCAGACCATCAAGATCGACATCCCGGTCCACTTCATCAACCAGGACCAGTGCGAGGCCTTCCGTCAGGGCGGTTCGCTGGAAGTCGTGCGTCACTCGGTCGAGGTGAAGGTCCGCGCCGACCACATCCCGGAAGACCTGATCGTCGACCTGGCCGGCCACAAGCTGGGCGACACCATCCGCTGGACCGACCTGAAGGGCACGAAGGACGTCGAGCCGACCATCACCGACCGTGACTTCGTGATCGCCTCCATCAAGACCTCCTCGGCCGCTATCTCGGCCGCCGCCGACGAAGCGCATGACGCCGAAGTCGCCGCCGAAGCCGCGGAAGTCGAAGCGACCGAACAGGCCGCGACCGACGAGGCCGCAGCCACGGAAGACACCGCCGAGGGCTGATCCTCTCGCGACAACCTGCTACTGGAGCGGCCCCATCCGGAAACGGACGGGGCCGTTTCCTTTTCCGGAACCCGCCATGAACATCATCGCCGGCCTCGGCAATCCGGGGCCGAAATACCAGGGCAACCGCCACAACATCGGCTTCATGGCCGCGGACGAGATCGCACGGCGCTGGTCGTTCGGTCCCGAGCGCGCCAAGTTCCAGTCGGTAATCCGCGAGGGCGAGGTCGAGACCGCCTCGGGCCGCGAGCGCGTTCTGCTGATGAAGCCGCAGACCTATATGAACGAGAGCGGCCGGGCCGTGGCCGAGGCGGCGCGCTTCTACAAGGTCCAACCGTCGGAGGTCATCGTCTTCCACGACGAGATCGACCTCGCCCCCGGTCGTTTCCGCATGAAGAAGGGCGGCGGCGCGGCCGGCCAGAACGGCGTGCGCTCGCTGATCAGCCAGTTGGGCTCCGACTTCCGCCGCGCGCGCATGGGCGTCGGCCACCCCGGGGAGCCCCAGCTGGTGCACGGCTATGTCCTCAGCGACTTCCACAAGGCCGATCAGCCGTGGCTGGAAGCGATGCTGACCGCCGTCGCGGACGCCCTGCCCTTCGCGCTGGCCGGCGACGACGACCGCTACCAAGCCGAGGTCATGCGCCTGGCCCCCGCGCCCAAATTCAGCCCCCGGCAGGTCGCCCGCGGCGAAAGCTGAGCGCGACAGACCGCCGTCTTGTCCCTGCACCCCGCGGGCGATAGACCGCCGCAACCCCATAGAAGGCTCTCCAGATGGCTCGCGCCCTGTTCCCCGTCGTCCTGATCGCCTTCGCCGGCAGCCTGGCCGCCTGCTCCCCCGGGGAGAAGACCGCGCCCGGAGCCGCCGGGGCGCTTCAGGTCTCGGGCGCCCTGTGCCGTCCGACCCCGGCCGGCCGCCAGACCACCGGCTGCTATCTGACCCTGACCGCCGCCGCCGACGACCGGCTCATGAGCGTGACCAGTCCCGTCGCGGGCCGCGCCCAGGTCCATGAGAGCCGGATGGAAAGCAACATGATGATGATGCATCAGCTGAAGGACGGCCTGCCCCTTCCCGCCGGCCAGGCGGTCGAGCTGAAGCCGGGCGGCAACCACATCATGTTGCTGGCCGTCGCCGAGCCCCTCAAGGCGGGCGACACCGTCGCGCTGACCCTCACCTTCGCCTCGGCCCCGCCGGTCGAGGTCACGGCGGCTGTCGGCCAGCCTGCGCTTACGGACTCCGGCCACGCATCGCACTGACGGCGCGAGCCTGACAAACCGGCCGCGACCCGTTAAAGGCTCGCGCTCACCAAGGAAAACCCAGCCCCCATGGCTCTGAAAGTCGCGATCGTCGGCCTGCCCAACGTCGGCAAGTCCACCCTGTTCAACGCCCTCACCAAGACGGCGGCGGCCCAGGCGGCCAACTATCCCTTCTGCACCATCGAGCCGAACACGGGCGACGTGGCCGTGCCCGAGCCGCGGCTGGAGCAATTGGCGGCCATCGCCGGCTCGAAGGAAATCATCCCTTCGCGCATCACCTTCGTCGATATCGCCGGCCTGGTGCGCGGCGCGTCGAAGGGCGAGGGCCTGGGCAACCAGTTCCTGGCCAATATCCGCGACTGTGACGCCGTCGCCTTCGTGGCCCGCTGCTTCGTCGACGACGACATCACCCACGTCGAAAACCGCATCGACCCGATCTCGGACCTCGAGATCATCGAGACCGAGCTGATGTTGGCCGACCTCGAAAGTCTCGAGAAGCGGGTCGTCAACGTGGAGAAGAAAGCCAAGGGCGGCGACAAGGAGGCCCAGCAGACCCTGCGCCTGATCAACATGGCCCTGACGCCGTTGCGCGCCGGCAAGCCCGCCCGTGTCGTCCAGGTCGACAAGGAGGACGAGAAGGCGTGGCATATGCTGCAGCTGCTGACCTCCCTGCCCGCCCTCTACGTCGCCAACGTCGATGAGGCCTCGGCGGACAAGGGCAACGACCTGTCGGACCTGGTGGCGAAGCGCGCCGCCGCCGATAACGCCAAGGCGGTGGTGATCTCGGCCAAGATCGATTCCGAACTGGCGGTGCTGGATTCAGAGGAGCAGGCCGAGTTCCTGGAGAGCATGGGGCTGGAGGAGCCGGGCCTGAACCGGCTGATCCGCGAGGCCTACGCCCTGCTGGGTCTGCAGACCTATTTCACGGTCGGGCCCAAGGAAGCGCGCGCCTGGACCATTCCGATCGGAGCGACCGCGCCGCAAGCCGCAGGCGTGATCCACACCGACTTCGAGAAAGGCTTCATCCGCGCCGAGACCATCGCCTTCGCCGATTTCGTGGCGCTCAAGGGCGAGCAGGGCGCGAAGGAGGCGGGAAAGATGCGGGCCGAGGGCAAGGGCTATGTCGTCAAGGACGGCGACGTGATGCACTTCCTTTTCAACGGCTAGGGCTCGGCGGCCGGCGTGTCTTCCAGCGTCGTGCACTTGGTCAGGGTGACAACGGCGTTGTCGCGGTTGAGCCAGGTCAGCCGCATGGTCTGCTCGGAGACCGCCATCCGCACCCGCTCGTTGGAGACCGTCCCTTCGGCGGTGCAGGTCAACAAGGCCTCGTAGCCGTTGACGATCTGGTCCACCGCGCCAATGGCGCAGCTGTTCTCGTAGCCCTCGAAGCGCGTGGTGGTGATCTCGATCGGCTGTTGCGGGCCGGTGGTGTTGGGACACCAGGCGACGTCGGCGGCCCAGCGGCCGACGAAGCTGCGCGGACCCGTGCCGGGCAGGATCGTGCCCGCTCCCGGCGGGGGCGCCGCCGGCGGCGGGGCGGCCGCCTCGGGCGTGTCGATCGGTTCGGCCGGGTCGGTCGGCGGATTGGGTTCGCCGGGACCGCAGGCGGCGACGGCGAGGACGGCGAGCAGGCTGAGGCAGGTCCGGGTCATGCCCGCATGAACGCGGACCGGGGCGGTCGGC
Organism: Caulobacterales bacterium; assembly: GCA_016183935.1. Lineage (GTDB taxonomy): Bacteria > Pseudomonadota > Alphaproteobacteria > Caulobacterales > Caulobacteraceae > Brevundimonas. The sequence continues at coordinate 24,016 of JACPDR010000015.1, read as the reverse complement.
TCCGTCATATTCGCCTCGATCACGAATTCGCGGTCACGCTTGCATCCCTCGTCAGTATTTGCGACCGGTTCGTCTGTGTCGAGAACAAGGGGGTGTCCCGAATGACTCAGAACACCAATCCGTGGGCAACGCAGATCGATCCGCTGGCGCAGGACATCGCCGCCGTGCTCAAGCGGATGGGCGGATCCGCTCATCAGAAGGACGTGGTCCAGTGCGTCGCGGCGATGAAGCGACAGCGCGGCGAGACCGTTGCGCAGGATCTCGCCAACCGGATCGTCGAAGTGTTCGAGAAGTATCGCGACCTGTTCTTCAAGCCGTTCGGCGAAGGTTCGATGCGCTGGGCGCTGCAGCCGGGCGTGGCCTGAACCACGACGCCTTCCGACTGACGAAAAGGCGCGCACCCGCGGGGGTGCGCGCCTTCGTTACGTCTGGAGCGCCTAGAAGCGACGCACGTAGCTGACGCCGTAGGTGTCGAGCTCGCCGCCGTCGTCTTCGCGGAAGTCGCGGCGGGTCCAGTCGGCGCGGACGCCGTTCTGGCCGTCGAAGAACCAGTTGGCCCCGGCGCCGTAGTTGATGCTCTCGCCGTCGGTGCTGGTCTCGACGCCGGCCACATCGGCCTTGATCGAGGTGGTGCCGTAGCCGACGCGGCCGAACAGTTCGACGTTGGGGCTCACGGGCACGGTGCCGACCACGTAGGCGGCGGCGTCGTATTCATGCTCGAGCGAGCCCTCGACGCCGGCGATGGTGACGTCGTCATCCTTGACGCCCATCGAGGCCTCGCCCTCGATGCCGATATGGGGGGTGAAGCGGTAGCCGAGGCGGCCGGTGACCGCGCCGAGGCTGCCGTCGTCGCCGTCCAGGTGGGTGTAGCCGACCGAGCCGGTCACCGGGGAGACGGGATCCTGAGCCATCGCCGGCGCGGCGATCAAAGTAAGAGCAGCAGTCGCGAGAAGAACGTTACGCATTGTTTCTATCCTCTAGATGTGGCCACTTCTACGGTGACCAGCCCCATCCAGCGGGAGACAAATGGGCGGACGTTTGAGGCGTTCCAGAGGCCGGAAACAACTTGAAGCCAACTGTGCACGGTATGGCACAGACGCCGATACGCCAATCGTGACCTTCTCGTGACCTTATACCGGTGTTCCGGTTTCTATCGGTCCTTTTCACGTTCCGTGCCGGCTCTCGCGTGCAGGGCGGCCTGGGCCGCGGCGAGGCGGGCGATGGGCACGCGGTAGGGCGAGCAGCTGACGTAGGACAGGCCGACCTCCTCGCAGAAAGCGATCGACGAGGGATCGCCGCCGTGCTCGCCGCAGATGCCCATCTTGATGTCCGGCCGCGCCGCCCCGCCGCGCTCGGCGGCGATGCGGATCAGGTCGCCGACGCCGTCGCGGTCGAGGCGGACGAACGGGTCGGTCTCGAAGATGCCCTTGTCCATATAGGCCTGCAGGAACCGGCCGGAGTCGTCGCGGCTGATGCCGAAGGTGGTCTGGGTCAGGTCGTTGGTGCCGAAAGAGAAGAACTCGGCGTGCTCGGCCAGGTCGCCCGCGCGCAGGGCGGCGCGGGGCAGTTCGATCATGGTCCCGACCAGATAGGCGATCGACTGGCCGGTCTCGGCGAAGACCTCGCGGGCGACCCGGTCGGTCAGCTCGCGCAGGTATTTCATCTCCAGGCCGAGGGCGACCAGCGGATGCATGATCTCCGGCAGGGGCGCCTCGCCGGACGTGGCCTGCACTTCCAGCGCCGCCTCGAGGATGGCCCGGACCTGCATCTCGTAGATTTCGGGATAGGCGACGCCGAGGCGGCAGCCGCGGTGGCCGAGCATCGGATTGGTCTCGTGCAGGTCGCGGGCGCGGCGCTTCAGCTTGGCGGCGTCCAGCCCCTGCGTCGCCGCCAGCGCGTCGATCTCGGCGTCGCTGTGCGGGATGAACTCGTGCAGCGGGGGGTCAAGCAGGCGGACCGTGACGGGCAGGCCGGCCATGATCTGGAACAGCTCGACGAAGTCGGCCTTCTGGAACGGCGCGATCTTGGCCAGGGCGGCGCGGCGGCCGGCCTCGTCGTCGGCGAGGATCATCTCGCGCACCGCGGCGATGCGGGCGTCGTCGAAGAACATGTGCTCGGTCCGGCACAGGCCGATGCCCTCGGCCCCGAAGCCGCGCGCGGTCCTGGCGTCCAGCGGCGTCTCGGCGTTGGCGCGCACCTTCAGCCGACGGACCTTGTCGGCCCAGGCCATCAGCGTCTGGAAGTCGCCGGTCAGCTCGGGCTCGATCATCGCAACAGCCCCATCGAGCACCTCACCCTTCGAACCATCGATGGTGATGATCTCGCCGGCGCTGAAGGTGCGGCCCCGGGCGGTGAAGGTCCCGGCCCGCTCGTCGATGCGGATCTCGCCGGCGCCGGAGACGCAGGGACGGCCCATGCCGCGGGCGACCACAGCGGCGTGGCTGGTCATGCCGCCACGGGCGGTGACGATGCCGCGCGCCGCGTGCATGCCGTGGATGTCCTCGGGGCTGGTTTCCTCGCGCACCAGAATGACGGCGTCGCCGAGCTGGGACAGCCGCTCGGCCTCGTCGGCGTCGAACACCACCTTGCCGGTGGCCGCGCCCGGGGAGGCCGGCAGGCCGGCGGCCACGACCTTGCGTTCGGCCTTCGGATCGAGGGTCGGGTGCAGCAGCTGGTCCAGCGCCGCCGGTTCGACCCGGCCGATGGCCTCCTCCTCCGAGATCACGCCCTCGGCGGCGAGGTCGACAGCCACCTTCAACGCGGCCTTGGCGGTGCGCTTGCCGTTGCGGGTCTGCAGCATCCACAGCCGACCCTGCTCGACCGTGAATTCAATGTCCTGCATGTCGCGATAATGGGATTCAAGCTTCCCGACGACTTCAACGAATTGGCCGAACACCTCCGGCATGGCCTCTTCCATCGAAGGCGCGGTCTCGCCCATCTCCTCGCGCCCCGCCCGGGTCAGCGACTGGGGCGTACGGATGCCGGCGACGACGTCCTCGCCCTGGGCGTTGATCAGGAACTCGCCGTACAGTTTGGACTCGCCGGTCGATGGATTGCGGGTGAAGGCGACGCCGGTGGCCGAGGTGTCGCCCATGTTGCCGAACACCATCGACTGGACGTTGACCGCCGTGCCCCAGCTCTCGGGGATGTCGTGCATGCGGCGATAGAATTTGGCCCGGTCGTTCATCCAGCTGGCGAAGACGGCCGAAACCGCGCCCCATAACTGGTCGTGGGGGTCCTGCGGGAAGGCGTGGCCGAGGCGGTCCTCGACGACCTGCTTGTATTCGGCGACGACCTTCTCCCAGTCGGCGGCGGACAGGTCCGTGTCGATGGTGACGCCGAGGCGGTCCTTGTGATCGTCCAGCACCTCCTCGAAGTCGTCATGGCTGAGGCCCAGCACGACGTTGGAGTACATGGTGATGAAGCGCCGGTAGCTGTCGAGGGCGAAGCGGCGGTCGCCGGACAGGGCCGCCAGCCCCTCCACGGTCTCGTCGTTGAGGCCGAGATTGAGGACCGTATCCATCATCCCCGGCATGGAGGCGCGGGCTCCCGAACGGACCGAGACCAGCAGCGGGTTCTTCGGATCGCCGAAGGTCTTGCCGACCACGGTCTCGACCTTCTTCAGGCCGGCGGCCACCTGGGCCTCAAGGTCGGCGGGATAGCTCTGGCCGTTCGAATAGTAGTGGACGCAGGCCTCGGTGGTGATGGTGAAGCCCGGCGGCACCGGCAGGCCGAGCGACGACATCTCGGCGAGGTTCGCGCCCTTGCCGCCGAGAAGGTTCTTCATCGACGCGTCGCCGTCGGCGGAGCCGCCGCCGAAACCGTACACCCACTGAGTCATCCGTAAGCCCCTGAGCCTTGGTCGAGCGCGGAGGATTCGCATCCCTCGCGGTGCAGGGCCCCGCTTACCGCGCCGGACGCGGCAAGGCGAGGCTGAGGGCGTAACAAAACGTGAGCGGCTGTGACGGTTCCGGCGATGCGGCCGGCACGCCGACTGGGGTGGTGATCAGATCGGACGCGCCGAAGGCCCCACGCCGAGGATCGGCCCGTTGCGGTCTTCCGGCTCGGCGTCCGGCCGCGCGGGCGGCGCGAGGTCGGCGTCCGGGGACAGGAAGGAGCGGCGGGAGACGGCCGGAGCGCGACTGCGCAGCAGGCTGACGAACTCGGCGAAGTCGCCGATCTGCTCATTGTAGAAGCCCGCCTTCTCCACCGGACCCATATGGCCGGCCGCCTCGACCCGGACCAGCCGGGCCTGCGGCAGGGCGGCGGCGATGGCTTCGCCGGCGTGGTCCCTGGTGATCAGGTCGCGGCCGCCGACGAAGACCAGGGCGGGGACGTCGATCCGCGGCAGTTTGTCGGTCACGGACCAGTGCAGCATGGCAAGGACGCCGCGCGCCTGCACGGCCGGCGAGTTCTTGGTGATCAGGCGGGCGGTGCGATCCAGCTGCTCCCGCGTCGGGCGGGCGCCGAAGGCGGCGAGCCGGGCCGCCAGGTGGGTCGCGCCGCTGAGCCAGGCCTGCCAGTTCATCGCCCACAGCGCCGGCGACAGGATCATGTCCAGCTTGCAGGCGAGTTCGACCACCGGCTGCAGCGGCCTGAATACGCGCGGGAAGATCATCGTCTCCAGCGGATTGGTGTGGGTGGTGTTCTCCAGCACGATGGCGGCCACGCGGCGGTTCAGCAATTCGGGATGGCGGGCGCAGAAGGCCTGCACCGTCATGCCGCCGATGCTGTGGCCGACGAGGATGACGGGCCGGTCCTCCGGCAGGCTGTCGATCACGGCGTGCAGGTCTTCGGCGAAGCCTTCGATCGAATAGCCGGCCGTCGGCCGACCGGAGCGGCCCAGGCCGGGAAGGTCCCAGAAGACGAGGCCGAAGCGGGCGCCCAGATCGGCCCGCGCCTCGGCCCAGATGCGGGCCGAGAGCCCCCAGCCGTGGGTGAAGAGCAGGATCGGCCCGTTTGTCGCGCCTTCCATCTCGACGTGCAGGATGGCGCCGTCGGCCCCGGGTATCGCCACACCCCCGGCCCGGCGGGCGAGCGCCGTGGTCTCTCCCATGCCCAGCAGCATCAGGGCGGGGATTCGCCCGAACAGACTGACGGCCATCAGCCCCGCGCCCCACCACAGGCGGGCGTCCGGAGGCTCGGCCCACCCGAGGGTCTCCGCCACATGATCGGCGTCGTACCAGCTCCACAGCAGCCAGATGGCGATCGCGAAGACGGCCAGCGAGGCGATGGCGAAAAGACGCTGGAGAAGGGAAAACAGGACCATGGGCGACTTTCGGCAGGCGTTCGCTTCCAACACCTCCCGCCCCTTGATCGTTCCGTGAAGATGCGCGGGCTAACCCCCTCTTAACCGCGATGATTCACCACTTGATCTCCAAGCTGTACGGGATCGAGTAATATGTCCGGGTTGAAGACCGACGTCGTTCTGAGGGGCGACTGCATCGAGGTGCTGAAGGGCCTGCCCGACGCGTCCGTCGACATGGTCTTCGCGGACCCGCCCTATAACCTGCAGCTGGGCGGCGACCTGCTGCGGCCCGACAACAGCCTGGTCGACGCGGTCGACGACGACTGGGACAAGTTCGACAGCTTCGCGACCTATGACGCCTTCACCCGCGCCTGGCTGACGGAATGCCGCCGGGTGCTGAAACCGGAAGGCTCGATCTGGGTAATCGGCAGCTATCACAATGTCTTCCGGCTGGGCTCGGCGATCCAGGACCTCGGCTTCTGGGTCCTGAACGACATCATCTGGCGCAAGTCGAACCCGATGCCGAATTTCAAGGGCACGCGGTTCACCAACGCCCACGAGACGCTGATCTGGGCCGCGCGGAGCCGCGAGCAGAAGCGCTACACCTTCAACTACGATGCGCTGAAGGCCTTCAACGAAGACACCCAGATGCGCTCCGACTGGACCTTCGCCCTGTGCACCGGGGAGGAGCGGATCAAGGACGCCGACGGCAAGAAGGCCCATCCGACCCAGAAGCCGGAGGCCCTGCTGCACCGGGTGCTGCTGGCGGCGACGCGACCCGGCGACGTCGTGCTGGACCCCTTCTTCGGCACCGGCACGACGGGCGCGGCGGCCAAGCGGCTGGGCCGCCACTTCATCGGCATCGAACGCGACGAGGGCTACGCCAAGGTGGCCGAGAAGCGGATCAAGGCGGTGGTCCCCGCGGCGCCCGAGGACCTGGCGGTCATGGGCTCCAAGCGGGCCGAGCCCAAGGTGCCATTCGGGGCGCTGGTCGAAGCCGGCCTGCTGCGGCCCGGCGACCGGCTGTATTGCCCCAAGGGCGAGCGCGAGGCGCGGGTGCGGGCGGACGGGTCGCTGGTGTCCGGATCGCTGAGCGGCTCGATCCACAAGATGGGCGCCCTGTTCGAGAACGCGCCGGCCTGCAACGGCTGGACCTACTGGCGTTTCAAGTCCGATCAAGGACTTAGGTCGATCGATACGCTGCGGGCCGAGGTCCGCGCCGGAATGCAGTGACCCGCGACCGATTGTCGTAACCCTGTAACCGACAGAGAAATAACGCGAAAACCGCCGTTAGTCGGCGGAACCGCGCGCCCGGCGCAGGGTTGATAACTCGCGGTCGTTTCCCCGTCGGCCGCGGGAACCCATCGCCATGAAGATCGCCCAGGTCACGCCCCTGTATGAAGCCGTTCCGCCCAAATTGTACGGCGGCACCGAGCGCGTGGTGGCGCACCTGACCGACGCCCTGGTCGATCTCGGCCACGAGGTGACCCTGTTCGCCGCCGCCGACGCCGAGACGCGGGCGCGGCTGATCCCGGTCCGTGATCAGGCCATCCGGCTGGACCCCAGCCCCCTGAAGTCGGATCTGGCGGCGCACATGACCGCCTTGTCGGAGGTGCTGAAGCGCGTCGACGAGTTCGATGTGATCCATTTCCACACCGACATGGTCCACTTCCCCTTCTTCGCGCGCCACGCGGACAAGACCGTCACCACTTTGCACGGCCGGCTGGACCTCAAGGACCTGGCGCCGGTCTATGAGCGCTGGCCCGAGTTCGGGCTGGTGTCGATATCCGACGACCAGCGACGCCCGCTGCCGCTGGCCAACTGGAAGGCCACGGTCCACCACGGCATGCCCGGCGAGCTGTACCGGTTCTCTCCGGAGGCGCGCGGCTATCTGGCCTTCCTCGGCCGCATCTCGCCCGAGAAGCGGCCGGACCGGGCCATCGAGGTCGCGACCAAGCTGAACAAGCCGCTGAAGATAGCGGCCAAGGTGGACGCCCAGGACAAGGTCTACTGGGAGACCGTCATCCGGCCCATGGTCGAGGACAATCCGCTGGTCGAGTTCGTCGGCGAGATCGGCGACCATCAGAAATCGGCCTTCCTGGGCGGGGCCGAGGCCCTGCTGTTCCCGATCGACTGGCCCGAGCCGTTCGGCCTGGTGATGATCGAGGCCATGGCCTGCGGCACGCCGGTGGTGGCGTTCCGCTGCGGGTCCGTGCCGGAGGTCGTCGAGGACGGCGCCACGGGCTATCTGGTCGACACGGTCGAGCAGGCCATCGCCGCCGCCGGACGGGCGCACCTGCTGGACCGCGAGGCGATCCGGGCGCGGTTCGACCTGCGCTTCTCGGCGACGGCCATGGCCCGCAGCTACCTCGACGTCTACGGCGACCTGCTGGCCCGGCGCCCGTTCGCGGAGGAGCCGCTGACCGACGTGGTCACCCCGCTGCGGCCGCGCGAGGGCCGCAGCTTCGCCACCCTGGGCTGACGCGGGGTCTGAACCTCCGGCGGTTTTGTCCATTAGCGTATCCATGCGGTCATCGCGGGGGCCGCGTTTGTCCGGCCCCGGCAGGCTCACCACTGGTTCGAGGTTCTCCGCATGGACGACGCCTATAGTGTTCAGGTCACGGCCGCTGAATCGCAGGACGCGGACGGTCTCGAGCAGCTGATGGCGCTGAAGGACGCAGACACTTTCGTGGTCGCCGACATCTGGGGCGACATGAAGGGCGGCGCCGACGGCCTGTTCGACAGCGACACCCGGCTGCTGTCGCGCTTCGTGATGACGGCGGGGCTGGCGCGGCCGTCGCGGCTGAGCTCGGGCATCAGCCAGGACAACGTCTTCTTCACCGCCCATTCGACCAACCGACCGCTGCCGCCGATGGGCGGCCGCTCGGCCCCGGCGGGGGTTCTGCACATCGAGCGGCGGCGGTTCGTCCGCGACCGGCGGATGTTCGAACGCATCCGGGTGCTCAACCACGGCGTCGAGGACGTGCTGCTGCCGCTGGCGTTCGACTTCGCGGCGGACTTCTCCGACATCTTCGAGGTGCGCGGCTCGCCGCGGCCGAAGCGCGGAACACAGGAGGCGCCGATCGCGGACGGTCGCCGGGTGACGTTCCGCTACCGGGGCGTGGACGGAGTCGAACGCACCAGTTGCCTGGCCTTCTCCGAACCGCCGGCCCGGCTGACCCCGTCGCGGGCCGAGTTCATGTTCAGCCTGCCCAAGGCGCGTGGGCTGGACCTCTATGTCGAATGCGGGCTGGACGCGTGCGAGGCCCCCGACGAGGCGCGGTTCCGGCTCAACGCCGTGCGGGCGCGGGTGGCCATGCGCACGCGGCGCCGGCGCGGGGCCTCGGTGCGGGGCCCGCGCAATCCGCGTTTCAACGACTGGCTGGACCAGTCCCGCGCCGACGTGGCCCTGCTGACCACTGACCTGCCCACCGGGCCCTATCCCTACGCAGGGGTGCCGTGGTTCTCGACGCCGTTCGGGCGCGACGGGATCATCACCGCCTGGCAGATGCTGTGGATCGATCCCAGCCTGGCCAAGGGGGTGCTGAACTATCTGGCCATGCGGCAGGCGACAGATTTCTCCGCCTTCCAGGATTCCGCGCCCGGCAAGATCATGCATGAGACGCGGCGCGGCGAGATGAGCGCCCTCGGCGAGGTGCCGTTCGGCCTCTACTACGGCGGCGTCGACACCACCTGTCTGTTCGTGGCGCTGGCGGGGGCCTATCTGAAGCGCACCGGCGACGTGGCGACCATCCGCGCCCTGTGGCCCAATCTGATCGCCGCCGTCGGCTGGATGAAGGACCACGGCGACATCCAGGGCGACGGGCTGATCAGCTACCAGCGGGCGGCCGAAACGGGGCTGTCGAACCAGGGTTGGAAGGATTCCGAGGACTCGATCTTCCACCGCGACGGGCGCTTCCCGAAGGGGCCGGTCGCGCTGCTGGAGGTGCAGGGCTACGCCTACGCAGCCTGGCAGGCGATGGCCGACATGGCCCGGACCGTCGGCGACGAGCGCCAGGCCGAATGGGCCGGGCGGGCCGGCGCCGTGCAGGCGCTGGTCGAGGAGCGGTTCTGGATGGAGGACGAGCAGTTCTACGCCATCGCCCTGGACGGAGACGGCCAGCAGTGCCGCTCGATCGGGTCGAACTGCGGACACTGGCGACAGGTCAGGCCCGGTTCAATCCGATGAGCTATCACAACGGCTCGGTCTGGCCGCACGACACCGCCATGGCGGCGGCCGGCATGGCGCACTACGGCGAGCGTCGAGCGGTGGCCCTGCTGATGGGCGAAATCTTCTCCGCCGCGACGCATTTCCACCTGCGCCTGCCCGAGCTGTTCTGCGGCTTCGAGCGTATCCCGGGCGAGCCGCCGATCGCCTATCCGGTGGCCTGCCTGCCGCAGGCGTGGGCGGCCGGTTCGGTGTTCCTGATGCTGCAAGCCGCCCTCGGCGTCCGCATCGACGCCATAGAAGGACTGGTGGAGATCGAAAAGCCGCTGCTGCCCTCGGGCATCGATCGGCTGCACATCACCAATCTGCAGGTCGGCGACGGGCTCGTGGATCTCGCCTTCCAGCAATTGGGCGCTCACACTGTCGCCATTCCGAAGCGGCGTGAGGGGCCGGTGTCGGTGCGCACCATCGGCTAGGGCCAATCATCCTTCCCAACCCGTCATCCTCGGGCTTGACCCGAGGATCAGACGTGGGGCCGGGCTGTGCGAGTGGAGACGGCCCCGAGACCGCGACCGCACGTCGTTCTACCGAGCACCGGACGGTCTGATCCTCGGGTCAAGCCCGAGGATGACGGCGGAAAGGTTCACAATGGCGTCATACGAGCTACGCCAGCCCTCGTTCCAGCGCCTTGCGGAACACGGTGGGCAGGGAGGCGAGCGCCTCTTCCACCGGGGTCCACAGGAAGTCTCCCCCGCCCTCCCCTGCCCTGACCTCCAGCGTCAGGGCGAAATGGGTGAAGACATGCTCCACGGCGCCGGCGTCGCGCCAGCTCGCAGGCGCGGGAGGCGCGGCCCCGGCGGGCGTGACAGTCCAGTCGGAGGTCGGCAGGCCCAGCATGCCGCCAAGCAGGCCCTTCTCCGGTCGCCGCACGAGGGCGACATGGCCATCCGCGTCCCGCAGGACCCAGGCCACGCCGTGGCGACGCGGGCGGTCGGCCTTCTTGGTCTTAAGCGGGTAGCGTTCGGGCCGGCCTGACTGGAAACCGGCGCACCACGACGTCAGCGGACAGCGCTCACAGAGCGGCCGGCCCGGCCGGCACACAGTGGCGCCGAGGTCCATCAGGGCCTGGGCCCAGTCGCCGGGGCGGTCGTCCCCGACCAGGGTCGCGGCGAGCCGCTTCAGCTCCGGCTTCGCGCCCGGCAGCGGGGTCTCGACGGCGAACAGGCGGGCCATGACACGCTCGACATTGCCGTCGACCACATTGGCCGGGCGGCCGAAGGCGATGGCGGCGACGGCGGCGGCGGTGTAGGCGCCCACGCCCGGCAGGGCCAGCAGGCCGGCTTCGGTATCGGGGAAGACGCCGCCGTGCTGGCCGGCGACCGCGCGGGCGCAGGCCAGCAGGTTGCGGGCCCGGGCGTAGTAGCCGAGCCCGGCCCAGGCGGCCATGACCTCGGCGTCACCGGCCGCGGCGAGGTCCGACACCGTCGGCCAGCGCGCGGTGAAGGTCAGGAAACAGGGTGTGGCGTGCGGCGTGGTGGTCTGCTGCAGCATCACCTCCGACAGCCAGACCCGGTAGGGGTCGGGGCGGCCGCCGCCCGGCCCGGGACGCCAGGCGAGGGTCCGCCGATGGACATCGTACCAGTCCAGCAGCGCTGCGCGGACGGCGGCCTTCCGGCCGGAGCCTTCGTCGACGACCTGTGCGGGGACTTGAACCGGGACGGGGGGCATTCCCCGCGCTATAAACCGGAAATGCCCCGCACGCTGCCCACAGACGCCGAGGTCCGCGAAATCCTGTCGCGACGGCGTACGCGCCCCGCCCCGCGACCTGCGCCGAAGGCCGGGCGGGCGCTGCAGGGACTGATCCGGGAGCTGGACGCGAAATTCGGCCGCGGCGCCTCGGCGCTGGAGCCGCGCTGGACGGAGATCGTCGGCGAGCGGCTGGCGCGGGTGACGCGGCCGCAGAAGCTGAGCAAGGGTCGCGGCGGCGCCGGCGGGACGCTGGAGTTGCGCGTGGCTGGCCCGGCGGCGCTGCTGGTGCAGCATCAGTCGGAGGACATCCTGCAGCGGGTCAACCTGTTCCTCGGCCCCGGCAGCGTCGAGAAGCTGCGCATCGCCCAGGGGCCGGTTAAGCCGCCGGTCGGCCTGGCGTCGCCGGTTCGCCCGCGCACCGCCGCCAAGCCGCTGCCCGCCCGTCAGGAAGCCGAACTGAAGGCGGCCGTGGCGGAGGCGCCCGATCCGCTGAAAGGGCCGCTGGAGCGGCTGGGACGCGCTGTGCTGGGCGATCCGCAGAAGGGCCGTGACCGCGCGGGCGATTGACAAAACTTCGCCGCTTCTGTTCTCGAAAACCCCTGTGCGCGCATTTCCGGGGGAATCGCGCGAAACTCTCCATCCCCGTGCCAGTGAGGACGACGCCATGAGCGCCACGACCCGATACGCTGCGATGAGCCGCCGCGCCGCGATGACCGCCGCCGCCCTGACCGCCATGGTCGCGCTGGCCGGCTGCAACAGCGGTGGAGCCGGAACGGCCGCCGATGGCGACATGGCCCTGGGCGCCCCGGAGGGAGCCAAGGTCACTGTCGTCGAATACGCCTCGGTCACCTGCCACGTCTGCGCGGCCTGGCAGGAAGAGAACTGGGAGGGCTTCAAGACCCGCTACGTCGACACCGACAAGGTGCGCTATGTATTCCGCGAAATCCCCACGCCGCCCGCCGAGGTCGCCGTCGCCGGCTTCCTGATCGCCCGCTGCGCCGGACCGGACAAATATTTCGACGTCGTCCACGAACTGCTGGCCAGCCAGCAGCAGATGATGGGCGATCCCCGGGCGACCCTGTTCCGGGTCGGCAACGGCGCCGGCCTGAGCAACGAGCGCATCCAGCAATGCATCACCGACGAGGCGGCGCTCGCGGCCGCCGAGGAGCGCGCCCAGGCGGCGTTCGGCGCCGGAGTCGAAGGCACCCCCACCTTCTTCGTCAACGGGACCAAGGTGACCACCCCCGGTTCGCAGTCGGGCACCAGCCTGGACGATCTGTCCAAGGCCATCGACGCCGAACTGGCCAAGAGCTGACCGGCCCATGGCGTGGCTGTCGCGAGTCCTGCTGACCCTGCTGATCGCGATCGCCGCGCCGACGCTGGCGCTCGCCCAGACGGTCGAGCCGGTGCGTCCGGGCGACCGGACGCTGGGCTCGGCCGACGCGCCGGTGACGCTGACGGTCTATCTGTCGACGACCTGCAGCCACTGCGCCGCCTGGCACACCCGGGACTTCCCGGCCTTCAAGGCGCGGTTCGTCGATACGGGGCAGGTGCGGATCGTCTACCGCGACCTGCCGACGCCGCCGCAGGAGATCGCCACCGTCGGCGCCGTGATGGCCCGTTGCGCGCCGGAGGACCGGTACGACGCCGTCCTGGACACCCTCTACCGGGGCCACGCACAACTGTTCGCCCAGCCCGGATCGCCGCCGCGGCCAGCCGTCATGGCCTGGCTGTCCGCCGCCGGTCAGGCCGGCGGGCTGACGCGGGAGCAGATGAACGCCTGCTTCTCGAACGAGGCCTCGTTCACCGAGGTGGATGAACGCGCCGCCCAGTCCTTCGCGGACGGCGTCGACACCACACCCAGCTTCTTCATCAACGGCGAGCCCGTGCCGGACACGATGACGGCGCGCGACGTGGCCGCGTTCGAACCCCTGATCCAGCCGCTGCTCGACGGCCGGTGACCCGCTAGCCGAATGCAGTTCCAGCGCCTCCGGCTCGTCGGTTTCAAGTCCTTCGTCGATCCCGCCGAGGTGCATATCGAGCCGGGCCTGACCGGCGTGGTCGGCCCCAACGGCTGCGGCAAGTCCAATGTGCTGGAAAGCCTGCGCTGGGTCATGGGGGCCAATTCGGCCAAGGCCATGCGCGGTCAGGGCATGGACGACGTGATCTTCGCCGGGGCCGCCAACCGCCCCCCGCGCAGCCACGCCGAGGTCCAGTTGACCATCGACAACGCCCAGCGCCGGGCGCCGCAGCCGTTCACCGACAGTCCCGTGCTGGAGGTGTCCCGCCGCATCGACCGCGGCCAGGGCTCGACGTACCGGATCAACGGCAAGGAGGTGCGCGCCCGCGACGTGCAGCTGCTGTTCGCCGACGCCTCGACGGGGGCCAACAGCCCGGCGCTGGTGCGTCAGGGCCAGATCAGCGAACTGATCGCCGCCAAGCCGCAGAACCGCCGCCGCATCCTCGAGGAGGCCGGGGGCGTCGCCGGCCTGCACACCCGGCGGCACGAGGCCGAACTGCGGCTGAAGGCGGCCGAGGCCAACCTGGAGCGGCTGGACGACATCGGCCGCGAACTGGAGACCGCCCTGACCCGGCTGAAGCGCGAGGCGCGGCAGGCGGAGAAGTACAAGAAGATTTCGGCCGAGATCCGGGCCCTGCAGGCGGCGCTGCTGTTCGTGCGCTGGAATGATGCGCGGGTTGCGGCGGAAGGCGCGGCGCAGGAGCTGGCCGAGGCCGACCGCGCGGTGCTGGAGGCCACCACCGCCTCGGGTCGGGCCCAGACGGCGTCGCTGAACGCCCAGGAGGCGCTGAAGCCGGCCCGCGAGGAGGATGCGGTCGCCGGCGCCCTGCTGCACCGCGCCTCGCTGGAACGCGACCGGCTGGACATGGCCGAGCAGGCGGCGCGGGCCGAGGTCGAGCGGTTGACCGCCGAAGCCGCGCGCATCGCCGCCGACATCGAGCGCGAAACCGCCATGGCCGGGGACGCCGGCGACGAACTGACCCGGCTCGGCGCGGCGCTCGAGGCCTTGCAGGGAGAGATGGCGGCCGCGCCCGCGCGCGGGCCGGAGCTGGAGGCGGCGCTGGCCGCCGCGGAAGACGCGCGCAAGGCGGCCGACGCCGAGGTCGAGCGGGTGGCCGGAGCGGTGGCGGCGGTGGAGGCGCGGGTCTCGGCCGAGAGCGCCCGCAAGCGCGACGCCGAGGCGCGAGTGGCGCGGGCCGAGGCCCAACTCTCCTCCGCGAAGGCCGAACGCGAGGCCCTCGGCCCGCTGGAGACGCCGGAAATCGGGGCCGCCCGGGCGGCGCTGGAACAGGCGCTGGCCGAACTGGCCGCCGCGCGCCTGGCGGTCGACGCCGCGGAAGCCGATCGCGGCGACAAGGCCCGGGCCGAACAGGAGGCGCGGCAGGCGGCGCGGGCGGCCGAGGACCGGCTGGGCCGGCTGCAGACCGAGGCGCGGGGCCTGGCCCAGCTGCTGGTGCAGGGCAAGCGGGAGCACCCGCCGGCGCTGGACCGGGTGCAGGCCGACAAGGGCTATGAGGCGGCGCTGGCGGCGGCGCTGGGCGACGATCTGGACGCGGCGCTGGACGCCCGGGCGGCGGCCTACTGGGCCGGGGCGGAGGCGCCCTCCCCGTCCTGGCCGAAGGGGGTGGAGCCGCTGGCCGACCATGTGACGGCCCCCGACCAGCTGAGGGCGCGGCTGGCGCTGTGCGGTGTGGCGGCGCGCGAGGATATCGCGGGGCTGGCGAACGCGCTGCCGGTGGGCGCGCGGCTGGTCACCCGCGAGGGCGACCTGTGGCGTTGGGACGGTTTCGTCCAGCGCGCCGAAGCCCCCCGTCCGGCGGCGGTGCGGCTGGCCCAGCGCACCCGGCTGTCGGAACTTGAAGCCGAGATCGATGAGGGCAAGCCGGCGCTGGAGATCGCGCAGGGCGCGCTGAAGGCGACGACAGAGGCGTTCCGCCTGGCCGAGGAGGCGGTGAAGGCGGCCCGGGCCGCGCCGTTCGCGCTGGACAAGGCCGCGACCGCCGCCCGCGACCGCGTCGAGGCGCTGGGCCGCGAGCAGGCGCGCAAGGAGGCCCGGGCGCAGGCGCTGGACGAGACTCTGGCGCGGCTGGCGACCGAGGTCGAGGCGGCGCAGGCGGCGCTGGCGGAGGCCCAGGGCGTGGAGGCGCCGTCGGAGACGCTGGACGGATTACGGGCTGAGCTGACGGCGGCGCGGACGGCGGCGGACGCGGCGCGCGGCGCGGCGGCCACGGCGCGGGTCGAGCGCGACGCCGAGGCGCGTGAGGTGGCCGGGCGGCAGTCGCGGCTGGAGGGGCTGAGCCGCGAACGCGACGGCTGGGCGGCGCGAGCCGAGGACTCCAAAACCCGCATCGCCGCGCTGGAGAAGGATGCCGAGAAGACAGCCGCCCGGCTGAAGGCGGCGGCGGAGGCCCCGGAGCAGCTGGCGGCGCAGCGCTCGTCGCTGCTCGACGCCCTGACCACGGCCGAGACCCGCCGCAAGGCGGCGGCCGACGCTCTGGCGCTGGCGGAGGGGCAGGCCGGCGAGGCGGACCGCGCGGCGCGGGCGGCGGAGAGCGCGGCATCCTCGGCGCGGGAGGCGCGGGCCGGGCTGGCGGCGCGGGCCGAGGGGGCCGCCGAGAAGCTGGCCGAGACCGAGGCCAACGTTCGCGAGACGGCGCAGATGTCCCCCGAGGAGCTGGGCCAGAAGCTGACCGACGACGCCATCGCCCGCCCGCCGGACGCGGCCGGGGCCGAGAGCCTGCTGTACGGGCTGGAGCGAGAGCGCGAGGGGCTGGGGCCGGTCAACCTGCGGGCCGAGGACGAGGCGGGCGAGTACGGCGACCGGCTGCAGACCATGAAGGTCGAGCGCTCGGACCTCACATCCGCCATCGCCAGGTTGCGCGACGGCATCGACGAGTTGAACGCCGAGGGCCGCGAACGGCTGGTGGCGGCGTTCGACATCATCAACGAGAACTTCAAGACCTTGTTCGAGGCCCTGTTTGGGGGCGGCCAGGCCGAGCTGAAGCTGGTCGAGAGCGACGATCCGCTGGAGGCGGGGCTGGAAATCTACGCCTGCCCGCCGGGCAAGCGACTGTCGGTGATGAGCCTGATGTCGGGCGGCGAGCAGGCGCTGACGGCGGCGGCGCTGATCTTCGCCGTCTTCCTCGCCAACCCGGCGCCGGTTTGCGTGCTGGACGAGGTCGACGCGCCGCTGGACGACGCCAACGTCGACCGCTTCTGCCGCATGCTGGACGAGATGCGGAAGCGCACCGACACGCGCTTCATCGTCATCACCCACAATCCGGTGACCATGAGCCGGATGGATCGCCTCTACGGCGTCACCATGCCTGAACGGGGCGTGAGCCAACTGGTCAGCGTGGACCTGACCCAGGCGGAAGAAATCGTGGCGGCCTAGGCCTTACCAGCCGCTCGACGCCTCGATCCGGCCGACCTCCTTCACCGCCCGATCCCTGAACAGCATCAGGATGGACAGGACATGGCCCCGTGTGGTGCCGAGGGCGCTGTGCTCCAGCCGGTACAGCGCCGGCCTGCCGTCGACGCGGCCGAACGCCAGCCAGCCGTCGTCGCCGAGCCACCACGCCTCGATATCGGCGGGCTGAGCGACATCGATCGACAACAGCATGCTGCCGCAGTTTCGTTCCGACATCGGCCGCTCCGGCGCGGGACAGGCGCTCTCGCGCACGATGACGCCGGGCAGGTCGGGCCAGTCGATGCGGCTGACACGGACCTCTCCGACGTCCGGCAGGTCGGACCATACGCCGCCGGCCTCAGCCGTCAGTTCCTGCAGTTCGGCGCCGGTGACGCCGTTCCACCAGGTGCGGTTCAGTTCGCTGCCCCAGTCCGGTTCCTGGGCGGCCGCGGGCGCCGCCATCAGCGCCAGTGCGCACAGGGCGTATGTAGAAGACAGGCGCAGCATCGGAATCCCCCTCCGGTTCAGAGGTCAGATTTCATCGATACGCGGCCGCTGTCCAGCCCACGAAAGCTGACCGTCAGGGTTGGACGACGCCGGTTTCCCGCACGAAGTGGAAGGCCGTGATCGCGTAACCCTCGCGGAAATAGAAGCGGTGGGCGCGGGTGCGGTGCGTGCCGGAGATCAGGGTCGTGGTGGGGCAGTCGAGGGCGACGGCCTGATCGTGGAGCCAGCGGAGCATGGCCGAGCCGTAGCCCTTCGAGCGGTGCGCCTCGTCCGAGACCAGATCCTCGATCTCGAGACGCCAGCCGCGGTAGGTGGTCTCGAACACCCGCCACAGGGCGATGGCGCGGACCTGACCGTCGTCCACGACCTGAGCGAGCCGGGCGCCGTCAGGGATCAGCCGCTCGATCTGGGCGGGGTAGTCCGCTTCCAGCAACGGTCGCAGCTGGCGGTGCAGGGCCTCGCCGGCGAGCAGGAGCGGCCGGCGCCCGTCGGGGTCGTCCACGCTCAGCGCTTCGGACGTGCGGAAGTCGATACGGGTGAAGGCGGACATCCGCCAAGCTTGAGACGGTCCGGGGTCGCGTTCAACCCCGCCCCAGCACCTCGTGGCGGAGGAACAGGCCGAAGATGGCCGGGCCCTCGAGGACATAGCGGCGGAACATGCGGCGCGGATGGCTCATCAGGCGGTGCAGCCACTCCAGCGACAGCTGCTGATAGAGGCGCGGGGCGCGCTGCTGGCGGCCGGTTAGGAAGTCGACCGAGGCGCCGACGCACAGGGTCACCCCGGTCTTGCGGCCGGCGGCGCGCAGGGCGTGGGCGAAGCGCTCCTGCTTCGGGAAGGAGACGCAGGCCAACAGCACGTCCCAGTCGGCGCGGGCGGCCTCGTCGACAGCGGCGATCCAGGCCGGAGTTCCCGGCGTCAGCATCGGCGCCTCGACGAAGGTGAAGCGGCGGCGGGGATAGCGGGCCACGAGGTCGTCGAACGCGGCGCGGTCGGGGCCGAACACGCCGATGGTCAGGTCGTGATCCAAGGCCAGCAGGTCGGCCGTCAGGTCCGAGCCCGGATAGACCGCCAGCGCCTTGCCCCGAAGCCGGGCCAGGTGGGCGAGGATGCGGCTGTCGCACAGCTTGAGATCGGCGGCGCGGTAGACATCGGCCTCGACCCGGCCGTCCATCAGCTTGATGACGTGATCGACATTGGGCGTGACCACATAGGCATAGGGCCCGCGCGCCATGGCGGCAATCCGCCCCAGAAGCGCGGGCCGGTCTCCGTCGGCGAAGTCGAGCGTCATGAAACGTGTCATGACGAGGAGCCTAGTCGCGCCGCGGTCAACGTCCGGTTACGATCGCGCATGATCCTCGCCGCGCTCGCCCTGCTGATGTCGCCTCCCGCCGAGCCCCCCGGTTCGTCTACCTGGGCTCGGGCCGTTACGCCCAGTACGCCGACCTGGCCAGCCTGACGCCGGAAGGGTCAGGCGGGCGCATCCGGGTGTTCCAGGTGGTCGAGCCCGATTTTCGCGCGGCGGGGGCAGGCTATTGGGGCGGCTGGTCGTGGTGGCGCTTCGATTGCAGCCCCGGAGGCAGGATTGACCGGCTCGACTTCGCGGCGGTTCGTGAAGGCGGCGCGGAAGGGCCCGCGATGGTGGACGATGCGCCCGCCTATGAGGCGGCGCCGGGCGGCGACGCCTTCGAGATCAGGGCCGCGGCCTGCAATCCTGAAGACTACGACGCCGACGCCGCCACGCTCGAGGAGGCCGTCGCCCACGGCCGCGCCCAGCTGGCGATCAACGGCTAGCCGTCGCGCGTCGACAGGGCGTTCCGCCCGGCTGGTGATTGATGAACGAGGGCGTGGGATTGCTCCCGCAGGTTTGCATAACGTCATTTTCGGAGGATAGTCGGCGCGGGGATTTGGAGGGGATTGTTCCATGAATACAGCACTTAAGATTGCATTTGCAGGCGCTCTCCTGTTTGCCGCGACACCGGCCGCCGCCCAGGACCCGACCACCGGGCTCGACGGGCCGATGCGCCAGGTGTTCGCCGCGCCCGCCGCGGCCGGCTATATGACGGCGCCCGTGCAGGACGGCGCTCTGACGAGGGTCTGGACGTGGCTGTTCCTCAAGGACGCCATACCCGCTGGAGCCGACACGCTGGCGCTGGAGTGGGAAATCGACTGCGCCGCGCGCACCTCGCGGACGGTTCGCACCGCGCTCTATGCCGGCGACAGGCACATCAAGACCGATGGGGGGCAGGCCGAACGTTCGGCGCCCGCCGCGGGCTCGCCGGCCGTCATCACCCTGGAGGCGGCCTGCGCGACAGGACGGGCGCGAACGACGCCGGTGGCCAACGCCGCGGCGGCGCGGGAAGCGGCCAATCTGCTGTTCGCAGGCCGCGCCGGCTAGTTCGATCAGGCGAGACGCGCCGCGGCCTCGACCATGTCCGCCAGCGAGCGGGTGGCGTCCGGCAGGGCGGTGGAGCGCGCGCCCCGGCTCATCGCCTCGAGCCTCGCGGGGTCGTCGAGGATGGCTTCGAGCGCGGCGGCCAGACGGTCGACCGTGACGTCGTCCTCCAACATCACCTCGGCCCCGCCGGAGTCGGCGAGGCTGGCGGCGTTGAAGCGCTGGTGGTCGTCCATGGCGATCTTCAGCGGGATCAGCACCGACGGCAGGCCCGCCACGGCCAGTTCCGAACAGGTCGAGGCCCCCGCCCGGCCGACGACCAGATGGGCCGCCGACAGGCGGGCGGCCATGTCGCGGAAGAAGGGGGCCACCTCGGCGTCGATGCCGGCCTCGAGATAGATCTGGCGGGCGGCCTCGAGGGAGTCGGGGCGGGACTGCTGCTGCACCTTGAGCCGCGACCGGATCGGCTCCGGCAAGGCGGCGAGCGCCCGGGGCGCGGTCTCGGAGAGGATGCGGGCGCCCTGGCTGCCGCCGGTGACCAGCACCCGGATCGGCTGGCCGGGCGCGGGGGCGGCGAAGGGGCGATCGTAGAGGGCGCGGATGTCCGGACGCACCGGATTGCCGACCAGCGTCACCCGCGCGCCCATCCCCTGGGGGACCTTCTGCAGGTTGGGGAAGGACGAGGCGACCGCGCCGACGTAGGGCGCCAGCCAGCGGTTTGTGCGGCCGAGCACCGCGTTCTGCTCGTGCAGCAGAGTGGGCCGGCGCTGGCTGAGCGCCGCCAGCAGGGCCGGCGCCGACGGGTAGCCGCCGAAACCGACCACCACCGCCGCGTCGAGCCGTTTCAACGCCGCCCGGGCCTGAACCACGCCCCGCACGATGGTCAGGCCGGCCATGGCCAGCCCTATGGGCCCGCGCCCGGTGGCGGCGTCGAGGGCGATCCGCTCCTCGGCGGGGAAGGCGTGGGCGTACTGTTCGCCCCGGTGGTCGGTGGCCAGAACGATGCGCCAGCCCCGCGCCGCCAGTTCGCGGGACAGCGCCTCGGCGGGGAACATGTGCCCGCCGGTGCCTCCGGCGGCGACGACGCAGACTTTGATGGTCATGGGTCCTCAATAGCCGTTCATCGACGTCCGACAAGGCCGCCGCGTTTCTCACGCCCCTCCCGGTCGTCATCCTCGGGCTTGACCCGAGGATCAGACGTGGGGCCGTGCTGTGCGACGGGGACGGCCCCGAGACCGCGCCCGCAAGCCGTACCACCGAGCACCGGACGGTCTGATCCTCGGGTCAAGCCCGAGGATGACGGCAGTGGGAACGACCTACGGCAGTATCCGCCGCCGCTGCGGCAGGGTGGCGCCCGGCTCGTAGGCGCCGGGCCGGCGGCGGGTCAGGGCAAGGGCCAGGCCCATGGTCAGCCCCATGGCCAGCATCGACGAGCCGCCGTAGCTGATGAACGGCAGGGTCATGCCCTTGGTCGGGATCAGGTTGAGGTTGACCGCGATGTTGATGCAGGCCTGCAGGCCGATCAGCATGAACAGGCCGGCGGCGGCGGTCTGCTCATAGGCGTCGTTCAGCTTCATCGCCCGCTTCATGCCGCGCACGACGATGAAGGCGTAGAGGCCGATCATGGCCAGCGACAGGATCAGGCCGAACTCCTCGGCCCCGACCGAATAGATGAAGTCGGTGTGCAGGTCGGGGACGTGCTTCTTCATCACACCCTCGCCCACCCCGCGCCCGACCAGGCCGCCGGCGCGGATGGCCTCGGAGGCGCGGTCGATCTGGTGGGTGTCGGTGTTCTCGGGCGACAGGAAGCGGCTGAGGCGATCACGCATGTGGCCGAAGGCGAAATACAGCGACACCAGTCCGGCCATGCCGGCCGCGGCGAGCACCGCCACCCATTTCAGCGGCACCCCGGCCATGAAGAAGACGGCCATGAAGGTGGTGGTGACCAGCAGGGTCTGGCCGATGTCGGGCTGGATCAGCAGCAGGCCCACGGTCAGGGCCCAGAAGCCGAAGGCGATGCTGACGCCGGGCACCCCTTCCCCCTTCTGCGCCTCCGCGAACATCCAGGCGGCGAAGACGATCAGGCCCGGCTTGGCGAACTCGGACGGCTGCAGGCTGAACGGGCCGAGGTTGATCCAGCGCGCCGCCCCCTTCACCTCGTCGCCGATGAACGGCAGGGCCATCATGGTCAGGATGGCCCCGAGCAGCGCCAGCACGGCGATGCGGCGGACGCCGCGCGGCGACAGCAGCGAACTGGTCAGCATCAGCACCAGCCCCATCGAGGCCCAGACCAGCATGCGCCAGGAATAGTGGAACGGGTCGCTGATCGACTGGTCGGCGTTGATGGCCGCCGGGCTCGAGGCGAAGCTCAGCGCCACGCCCAGCCCCATCAGGGTCAGGGCCGCCGCCAGCAGGCCGCGGTCGACCGTCCAGAACCATTTGGCGATCGGGCTCTGGTCGTTGCGGGAGAATGCGGGGCTGTAGCCTTCGGTCATGACGCGCTCGCGGGAACGGCGCCGAGGGCGAGGACGGCGGCGCGGAAGGCCTCTCCCCGCGCCTCGAAGTCGGGATACTGGTCGAAGCTGGCGGCGGCGGGCGACAGCAGCACGACCTCATCGCGGCCGGTGGCGGCGGCCGCCGCCGCGGCGGCCTTCACGGCCGTGGCCAAGTCGCCGCAGAAGCGGTGCGGCGTGTCGTCCAGCCGCGCCGCGAACGGCCGGGCCGCCTCGCCGATCAGGAAGGCCTCGGCCACGCGCGGGAACAGGTCCTCGAGGTCGTCTATGCCGCCGGCCTTGGCCCGACCGCCGGCGATCCAGAAGCTGCGCTCGTAGGACGACAGCGCCTGCCGCGCGGCGTCGGCGTTGGTGGCCTTGGAGTCGTTGATGAAGCGCACCCGGCCGAGGGTGGCGACGTGCTCCATGCGGTGGGCGAGGCCGGGGAAGGTGAGGAGACCTTCGACTGCGGTGTCGTGCGGCACGCCGACGGCGCGGGCGGCGGCGTAGGCGAAGGCCGCGTTCTGGGCGTTGTGGCGGCCGGGCAGAGAGCGGGCTTCGGTGAGGTCGGCGAGGTGGAGACCGTCCGCCGTCACGTCGCCGGGGAGGGCCTCCATCGAGATAAAGCGGCCTTCCTCAAACGCTCTTGCTCGTGCCTCCCCCCGCTCGATCACCCGTGTAACAGGCAAGCCAATCAGGCGACTGCTGCCGCCAATCACAGCAATGTTGGTCAGGATGGAGGTCGTCCAACCTTGCGGGGGCAGGCCTTGGTGGATTTGCTTGCCCCAGGCATCGTCGACGCCGACGAGCGCGACCTTCCCGTCGCCGTGCGCCCGGAATATCCGCGCTTTCGCCGCGACATACCCCTCCATCCCGCCATGCCGATCCAAATGATCGGGGCTGATGTTCGTCAGGATACCCACGTCCGGCGCGAAACTCGTCGTCAGGTCCAGCTGGTAGCTCGACACCTCGATCACATAGACCGCGCCCGGCGTCGGGGCCGGCAGGGCCAGGACGCCGATGCCGATGTTGCCGCCGACGTGGACGATCATCCCGGCCTGCTTCAGCACCCAGCCGATCAGGGCGGTGGTGGTGGACTTGCCGTTGGTGCCGGTGATCGCCACGACCAGGGGACGCTCGCTCTCCGGCAGGGCCGCGATCGCCCGGGCGAACAGTTCGATGTCGCCGATGACCTCGACGCCCGCCGCCTTGGCCTTGTCGACGGTCCAGTGCGGCTTGGGATGGGTCAGGGGCGCGCCCGGGGACAGCACCAGCGCCGCGAAGCCGGACCAGTCGGCCGTGGTCAGGTCCTCGACGTCGAACCCTTCCGCCTCGGCCTGCATGCGGCTGGAGACGCTGTCGTCCCACAGCACCGGCAGGGCGCCGCCGGCCTTGAGGGCGCGCGCGGCCGTCAGTCCCGACCTGCCGAGGCCGAAGACCGCGATCCGCCGCCCTTCGAAGCCGGGGACGGGGATCATGGCGCTATCGCAGCTTCAGGGTGGCGAGGCCGGCCAGGGCCAGCATGGCCGAGACGATCCAGAAGCGGATCACCACCGTCGATTCCGGCCAGCCCATCTTCTCGAAATGGTGGTGGATCGGAGCCATCAGGAAGATGCGCTTCTTGGTGGCCTTGAAGTAGCCGACCTGGATCATGACGCTGAGCGCCTCGATCACGAACAGGCCGCCGACGATGCCCAGCACCAGCTCGTGCTTGGTGGCCACGGCGATGGCGCCCAGCGCGCCGCCGAGAGCCAGCGAGCCGGTGTCGCCCATGAAGATCTTGGCCGGCGGGGCGTTGTACCAGAGGAAGCCGACGCCGCCGCCGATCATGGCGGCGCAGAAGATAGCCAGCTCGCCCGCGCCCGGCACGTGGTGGACGCCGAGGTAGTCCGAGAAGATGAAGTTGCCGACCAGATAGCTGATGATGCCGAAGGCCGCGGCCGCCATCATCACCGGCACGATGGCCAGGCCGTCCAGCCCATCGGTCAGGTTCACGGCGTTCGAGAAGCCCACCAGGGTGAAGGCGGCGA
>JACPDR010000016.1 GCA_016183935.1 Caulobacterales bacterium | reverse complement strand
TGACCGCCGACGAGGGCCATCCGGTCCTGCTGCGCGTCGCTGTCGACGGCGGCGGCTGCTCCGGCTTCCAGTACCGGTTCGAACTGGTCGAAGCGGCCGAGCCCGACGACCTGCGCATCGAAGCCGACGGCCAGGCCGCCCCCGTCGACCCGATCTCCCTGCCCTTCCTCAAGGGCTCCGAGATCGCCTTCGTCGACGACCTCGCCGGCGCCCAGTTCGTGGTCCGCAACCCGAACGCGGCGTCCAGTTGCGGCTGCGGGGTGAGTTTTTCGATCTAGGCCCCGTCTCCTCCCTGTCGCGACCCCGAAGGGGTGGAAGGTCGCCTTTCCGGGCGCTCTGCCGCCTGCCCTCCGTCACGGCGCGAAGGCGCGCCGCGCCACCTCCCGATCGCTCGCGAACAGGGAGGAGACAACGGATTGCTGCGCTGCAAATCCGCCGCCAGCCATCAAGCTTTCGACAGCCAACCCGCTGTTTCCCCTTCACATCGCTCCAGCGCCGGCGTCCTGAACGCGCCGCAGGGCGGACAGCCTCTATAATCGGCCGTCGTCTCGCTGAAGCGGCGTGTCGCCGGGTCTTTGACAATCAAATCTCGCCCCGGCCCGCCAAAGGACCTAGACGCATTGGACGCTTCGGACGCATCGGACTGTAATTTTTCAATAGCACCCGGGTGAAATGATCCGTTCGCTATCGACCCTTGCTATTAGCCTTTTTCCTAATTAGTCTTTTCCCTATGAACGCCCTGTTCAAGGCCCTGTCGCACCCGGTCCGCCGCCGCATCATCGAGATGCTGCGCAAGGGCCCGATGGCGTCCGGCGACATCGCCGCCGCCTTCGACATGAGCTGGCCGACCATTACCGGCCACCTTAACGCGCTGAAGGACGCCGGCCTGGTCTCGCCCGAGCGCGACGGGGCCTCGATCCGCTACCGGCTGGAAATCTCGGCGGTCGAGGAGGCCCTCGCCTTCCTGCTCGCCATGACCGGCGCCCGCGCCCCCGATCCAGAGACCGACCCCACAGAGGAGACCCGTCCATGACCCGCCTGTCCGCCGCCGACGTCGCCACCCTGGTCATCGGCCTGATCGTCGCCGCCGCCGGGATCGGCGTCATCCTGGCGGGCCCGCTCGAACTGATGCCGGTCCACTACGGCCTCGATGGCGAGGTCGACCGCTGGGGCGGCCGCGGCGAGGTCGGCGGACTGATCGCCGCCCTCGGCGTGCTTATCGTCGTCGTCGCCGGCGGCAACGGACTGGCGGCGGGCCGGACCGACGACCCCGCCCGCCGCCGCGCGTTGAGGATGGCCCAGCTGGTGTCGTTGATCGTCCTGCTCGGGGTCGCCCTGTTCGCCGGCGGCGCAAGCCTCGGCGGGGTCGTCTCCATCGCCGGCGGCCTGCCGATGGCCGGCTTCAGCCTGATCCTGCTCGCCGCCGGGGCCCTGCTCGGCCGCGTGGGACCCAATCCTTTTGTCGGCCTGCGCACGCCATGGACATACAAGAGCCGCCTCGCCTGGGACCGCAGCAATCGCCTGGCCGGCCGGCTGCTGTTCATGCTCGGCCTGTTCGGCCTCGCCGCCTCGGCCGTCGCGCCCCAGCCGGCGGGCCTGACCGCGCTCGGCGTGGCTCTCGTCGTCGCCCTGGTCTGGTCGGTCGTGGAGAGCTGGCGCGTATGGCGCGCCGACCCCGACCGCCAGCCCTTCTGACCCCGTGGCGTCAGGCCAGCGTTTCCTGGAACCGCACCGGTCGTCCATGAGCCGCGCCGATCAGGTCGCCGTCGCGCATCACCACCCGGCCGCGCACGATCGTGGCCATCGGCCAGCCGGTCGCCTCGAAGCCGTCGAACGGGGTCCAGCCCGCCCGGGTGGCCATGTCCTCGTGCCGGATGACCCGCTTCGCCTTCAGGTCGACCAGCGTCAGGTCGGCGTCATAGCCCTCGGCCATCCGCCCCTTGCCGGCGATGCCGAACACCCGGTTGGCCCCGTGCGAGGTCAGGTCGATGAAGCGGTCGAGGCTCAGCCGCCCGTTGGCCACATGGGTCAGCATCACCGGCACCAGGGTCTGCACCCCGGGCATGCCCGACGGCGAAGCCGGATAGGGACGGGCCTTCTCTTCCAGCGTATGCGGCGCGTGGTCCGAGCCCAGCACGTCCGCCACCCCCTGCTCGATGCCCCGCCACAGGCCGGCGATGTGGTAGTTGTTGCGGATCGGCGGATTCATCTGCGCCAGCCCCTTGAGCCGCTCATAGGCCTCGTCGCCGTCCAGCGTCAGGTGCTGCGGCGTCAGCTCCATCGTCGCCACATCCTTGTGGTGCGCCAGGAACTCGACCTCCTCCGCCGTGGTCACGTGCAGCACATGGATGCGCGCGCCCGTCTCCCGCGCCAGCCCCACCAGCCGCCGCGTGCTCATGATGGCGCTTTCGGGGTCGCGCACCTCGGGGTGGCTGGTCCAGTCGCCCGTCCGGGCCAGAGGCCGCCGATCGGCCAGACGGTACTCGTCCTCGGAATGGAAGGTCGCGCGCCGCTTCACATGGCTCAGCACCTCGCGCACCCCGTCGTCGTCGGCGACCAGCAGGGTGCCGGTCGAGGCCCCCATGAACACCTTGACCCCGCAGCACCCCGGCAGCCGCTCAAGCTCGCCGAGGAAGCGCGCGTTCTCGTGCGTGCCGCCGATGTAGAAGGCGTGGTCGGTCCACATCCGGTCCCGCGCCCGGGCCAGCTTGTCGGCCAGCGCCTCGGGGTCCGTGGTCGCCGGCTCGGTATTCGGCATCTCGAACACGGCGGTGACCCCGCCCAGCGCCGCCGAGCGGCTGCCGGTCTCCAGATCTTCCTTCCACTCCAGCCCCGGCTCGCGGAAATGCACCTGGGTGTCGATGACGCCCGGCAGCACCGTCAGCCCCGCCGCGTCGACGATCTCGCCGGCGCCGGCCTGCGACAGGTCGCCGATAAAGGCGATCCTGCCGTCGATCACGCCGACATCGGCCGTGCCGCGCCCGGCGTGGTTCGCCACCTCGCCGCCACGGACGATCAGGTCGTAATTCTGGGTCATGACCCGGCCCTATACGCGCTCCGCCAGCGCCTTGCGAGCCGCCTTCAGCACCCGCTCGGCCGGCAGGTCGTTCATGTGCTCGATGGCCTGGTCCAGCCGCGGATCGATCTTGCGGTATTCCTCCACCGAGCGCGGCCCGCGCACCGCCACCCCGCCCCACGGCCCCCGCTCGACCTCGTCCGACGGTCCATAGGCGGCGACCACCGGGACGCCCGACGCCACGGCGAGGTCGGTCCACAACGAGTCTCCGCCGAGGTACAGCGCGCTGCGGCCCACCGCCGCGACGACCTGCAACGGGCTGAGCCGGCCGTGGAGTTCGATCGTGCGCCGCCGCGGCAGGGCCAGGCGGATGGTGTGGGCCGCGTCGCGGTCGGTCTCGTCGCCGACCACCAGCACCCGCCCGCCGGCCAGCGGGCCGCCCTCGCCCACCAGCGTCAAGGCCACCTTGGCGTAGCGCTCGGCGGGCCAGCGCCGGCCCATCCAGGCCGCTCCCGGCCCGATGGCGAGCAGCGGTCCGTCGCCCGCAGGGAGGAGCGCCTCGACCGACGCCCGCGTGGCCTCGAACACGAACAGCCTCGGTCCCGGAATCTCGTCGAGCTGCAGCACCCGCGCCGCCAGTTCGACAGCGTGCACGCCGGGTTCCCGCTCGCCGCGCACCGCCCGCTTCTGGCGCTTGAGCTTGCCGGACAGGGCCGACCCCCTCATGTCGACCACCAGCCCCCAGTTGGTCGCCCGCACCTGGTTCCACAGCCCGATCCAGTCGAGCCGGCTCTCCTTCTCCAGCACGATCAGCCGGTCCAGCCGCGGCGTCTCGGCAAACAGCGGCGCACTGGCCGGCGACCCGACCACCGTGAAGCGCGCCATCGGCATGGCCTCGACCAGATACGCCAGCACGCCGGACGACAGCACCGCGTCCTGCGCGCCCGCCTCGGCGACATAGAGGATGGGGAACCGACCCGTCATGCCTGGACCGTATACGGATTCTCCCTTTCAATCAGCGTTTCACGGGGTGTGGTCCACAGGCGGTCGCGGCCCTATCTAGGCCGTATGACGACCCATATCGCCCGCCTCGACAGCCGCGCTCTGATCCGGGTCTCTGGTCCCGACGCCCGGCCCTTCCTGCACAACCTGCTGACCCAGGACGTCGACACGCTGGCCGAGGGCGACCTGCGGTTCGGCGCCCTGCTCTCCCCGCCGGGCCGGCTGCTCTTCGACCTGTTCCTGCGGGGCGAGGCCGACGGCGTTATGCTCGACGTCGCCGCCGACCGCCGCGACGCCTTGCTGCAGCGGCTGGCCATGTACCGGCTCCGCGCCCAGGTGACGGTCGAGGCGGACGACGCGCCGATCTTCGCCTGCTGGCCCGAGGTCGCGGAGGGCTTCACCGCCGACCCGCGTGCGTCAGGCCTCGGCGGCCGGCGCCACGGCGGCGAGGACGAGACGAACGCCACCGAGGCTGATTACCAGCGTCATCGCCTCGCCGTCGGCGTGCCCGACCCGGCCGCGGACGCGCCGTCCGACAAGACCTATCCGATCGAGGCCAATTTCGACCTCCTCAACGGCATCGACTTCCAGAAGGGCTGTTTCGTCGGCCAGGAGACCACCTCCCGCATGAAGCGCCGCGGCAGCATCAAGAACCGCATGCTGCCGATCGCCTTCGACGGCCCGCCCCCGCCCTTCGGCGCCGAGGTGTTGAACGGGCCCCTGCGCGCCGGCGAGGTGCTCGGCGGTCAGGCCGGCGCGGCCACGGCCCTGCTCCGGCTGGACCGGCTGGAGGGCGCGCTGTCGGTGGACGGCCGGCCGGTCGAGGTGCGCTGGCCGGGGTGGATGGACCGTTCCTGATCCCGCGCCCATCATCCGGAGCCCGCCCGCCCTGACCCGCCGCATGCTATTGATCGACCTCAGCCACACCATCGAAGCCGGCATGGTCACCTACAAGGGCCTGCCGGCGCCGTTGATCTGCGATCATCTGAGCCGCGAGGCGTCGCGGGCGAACTATGAGCCGGGCACGGAATTCCAGATCGGCCGGATCGAGATGGTCGGCAACACCGGCACCTACCTGGACACCCCCTTCCACCGCTACGCCGATGGCGAGGACCTGAGCCAGGTCGGCCTCGAACGGGTCGCCGGCCTGCCGGGCCTCGTCGTCCGCGCGCCGGACGTCCAGGCCATCGACGCTGACCGCTTCGCGGGCCGCGACCTGCGCGGCAGGGCGGTGCTGGTCCATACCGGCTGGGCCCGCCACTGGCGCACCGACGCCTATTTCGAGGACCACCCCTTCCTGACCGAAGCCGCCGCGGCCTTCCTCGTCGAGGCGAGCGCGGCGCTGGTCGGCATCGACTCCCACAACATCGACGACACCCGCACCCGCGCGCGCCCCGCGCACACCTGGCTGCTGGGCGCGGGCATTCCGATCTGCGAGCACATGCGCGGGCTGGAGCTGCTGCCCGACGACGGCTTCCGCTTCACCGCCGCCCCGCCGAAGGTGAAGGCGTTCGGGACGTTTCCGGTGCGGGCGTTCGCTGAGGTGGGGTGAGGCGTTTCGCCGGCGACCGCACGCGGGTCAGCTTGTCCGGATTGCGAACCATGTAGATGGCCGCGATCTGACCGTCGCCGCCCGGCTGGAAGGCCATGGTGTCGAGCCCGTCGGGCCGCTCGATGATGAAGCCCGGATAGCCGTTGACCCGGACCGGCTCGAACGAAAGCATCCGCGCATCGCCGCCCCGTAGCGCCAGTCCCTTCAACAGGCCGATGACGTCGTGGCGTCCGACCAGCACGCGCAACGCCGCCGGGCGCTTGCCGCCGCCGTCGGACACGAGGATCGCGTCTTCCGTCAGCAGCGCCGCCAGCGCCGCCGTGTCCGCCTTCGCCGCTGCTTCCACGAAGGCGGTGGCCAGCCGCCGAGCCTCTTCCTGGTCGACCGGAAAGCGTGGGCGGGCCTCCCGCACATGCTGGCGCGCCCGGCTGGCCAGCTGACGCACGGCGGTATCGCTGCGGGAGAGAATGGTTGCGATCGCGCCGTAGTCCTCGTCGAACACGTCGTGCAGCAGGAAAACGGCCCGCTCGAGCGGCGACAGCCGCTCGAGGGCCAGAAGGAACGCGACCGAGACATCCTCGGCCCGCTCCAGCGGATCGGGCGTCAGCGGCTCGATGAGCGGCTCCGGAAGCCACGGACCGCGATAGGCGGCCCGCTCCACCTTGGCCGCGCGCAGCCGGTCGATGCACAGGCGCGTCGTGACCCGGACCAGCCAGGCCGCGGGCTCCGCGATCTCCTCGACGGCGGCCCCTGACCAGCGAAGCCAGGCGTCCTGGACTGCGTCTTCCGCCTCCTCGAGCGTGCCGAGCATCCGGTAGGCGAGCTTCTGCAGCCGACCGCGATGGGCCTCGAAAACGGCGGCGCGATCGACCGTCACGCGGCCGCCGCCCGCGGGCGAAGCGGCACGACCTCGCCCGCCACCGTCACGCTGACGCAAGGATGGCCGTAGCCCAACGGGTATTTCAGCGTTGGATACATCCGCCCCACGGTGATCGACAGGGCCACCGCCGTCAGCCCCTTCTGGCCCCATCGCGTCAGGATTTCGCGCCGATGCGGCTCCAGGCCGGCGACATCCCTTGCGAGGCTGGCCCGGGCGAAACGGAAGGCCAGCCGGGCGTCCTCGCTCATCGACGCCTCGTTCCCGGTCAGGACGGCGCGCACCAGGGTAGGGTCCAGCCCCCCGGCCAGCGCCATATCGATACCGAGCTGGACGCACGGCTCGCAGTCGCCGTCGAGGACGCCCATCGTCTGGGCGACGAAAATCGCCTCCTTCGGCGCGGCGTGCACATCCACGATCGACATCATCCCCTGGAACTTTCTCAGCACCTCGGGGCCGGCGGCCAGCAGGTCCCGCATATAGGCGGCGTTATAGTTCCACGCCTTTTCGAAGCCTCCGATCTGGCGCTCCATTCTTTCGATTTCTTCGGTCATGGGAATCTCCTTTCGCCTCCCATGACGGGTGACGGGATCGATCTGTGACATGCCGGGAGGGGACGCTACCCTCCCCCCATGTCCGACTCACTCCACCGCTGCGCCTGGTGCGGGACCGATCCGCTGTATGTCGCCTATCACGACGAGGAATGGGGCGTGCCCGAGTACGATCCCCGCGCCCTGTGGGAGAAGCTGGTGCTGGACGGATTCCAGGCGGGGCTGGCGTGGATCACCATCCTGAGGAAGCGCGAGGGCCTGCGCGACGCCTTCGACGGCTTCGGTCCCGAAAAGGTGGCCGCCTACGGCGAGGTCGATATCGAGCGACTGCTGGGCGATGCGCGGATCATCCGCTCCCGCGCCAAGATCAACAGCGCCATCAAGGGCGCGCGGATCTGGCTGGAGATGCGCGACAACGGCGAGGACTTCTCGGAGTGGCTGTGGTCCTTCGTCGGCGGGGCGCCGATCCAGAACCACTGGCCCGACAGCGGCGCCCGGCCGGTGGCCACCCCGGAGTCCGAAGCAATGGCCAAGGCGCTGAAGAAGCGTGGCTTTACGTTCTGTGGCCCGGTGATTGTGTACGCCTTCATGCAGGCTGTGGGCATGGTCAACGATCACGGGATCGAGTGCTTCCGTCACCGCCAGGTTCGTGCGATGGCCGACCGGTGAAGACCCCATCGAAGAAACCCGCCAAGACGAAACCCGCCGCGAAAGCGCCGGCCAAGGCGCCGCGCGGCTTCCCGACCTATGCGCTCGAGACGGTGCTGATCCAGTCCTGCGGCGGCCTCGTCTGTGGCGTCGATGAGGCCGGGCGTGGTCCGTGGGCCGGACCCGTGGCCGCCGGGGCGGTGATCCTGAACCCGGATGACCTGCCCGAGGGCATCGACGACTCCAAGGTCCTGACCGCAGAGCGGCGCGAAGTGCTGGAGGTCGAGATCAAGGCGCGGGCGATCGCCTGGGGCGTCGGCTTCGCCTCGGTCGAGGAGATCGCCGAACTGAACATCCTGCACGCCACCGGCCTGGCCATGTGCCGCGCCATCGAGGCGATGGCGGTGCAGCCGGCCGCCGCGCTGGTCGACGGCAACTACCGCTTCAAACTGCCGTGCGATGTGCAGACGGTGGTCGGAGGCGATGGCCTGTCGCTATCGATCGCTGCGGCGTCGATCCTCGCCAAGACGGCGCGCGACCGGCTGATGATCGCCATGGACGCTGAATACCCCGGCTACGGCTTCGCCTCCCACAAGGGCTACAACGCCCCGGTGCATCAGGCGGCGCTCAAGGCCCTCGGCCCCTGCCCGGCCCACCGCCGCGGCTGGGCTCCGATCCGGGCGCTGCTGGAAACCTAGATGTGCAGGGCGCCGCCCATCAGCGCGCCCGCCAACGCCGCGACGACGCCGCCGAGCACGACGGTCAGCCATCCCGGAATCCCGTCGGTCATGTCCGACAGGGCCGGTTCCCGCCGGGGCGCGATATCGTTGGCGACACGGCTGTCGAAGCGCGCGGCCGTCGGCGGCCTCCAGGCGACAGGTTCAAAGGCGTCGACCGCCCGGCCGTAGGCGTGATGGGCCTGGAGGCGGCGCGAGGGGGTGATGGTCATCTGTTCCATGCCCGACACAACGGTCCGGACTCGCTCGCGTTCCGTGCGCCCGCGCTTACGCCGCGTCGGCCAGATTCACCCGCCGGTCGCTGACCACGAACAGGTATTCCACGTTGCGCAACCGCCCCACGGCGCCGACCTTTTCGCCCTTCGGATTGTGGATGCCGATGCGGGCGCCGACGTAGCGCGGCCGGGCGATCTCGATGACCTGCACCTCGCCTCGCGTCGACAGCATCTCGACCAGCTGGTCGCGACCCAGATAGCCCTCGTCGTTGAACGAGACGATCAGGTTCGGCGCCTTCACGCCCTCGATCACGGCCTTCAGAGCGGGGGCGATGCCGGGGCGGCTGTTGAAGGCGCTCTTCCTTGTGCGCACGTCGATCCGCTTGTTGGCCACGCCATAGGTCTCGGGCTTGTCCCACAGCACCAGGCTCTCCCAGCAGTGGTAGTTGCCGAGGTAGGAATGCTGATTGTACGGCGGGTCCAGATAGACGAGGTCGGCCTCGACCGACGGGGCCAGTTCGACCGCGTCGGCGCGCGTCGCCCGGCATGACCCCGCCGCGACGCCGGGCAGAATGTCCGGCAGCCGCAGCTCCAGCGGCTTCAGCGCCCGGCTGGCCCAGGATTTCATATAGGCCATCTGCAGGCCGGCGGTGGAATCGACCCGGTCAGCCGCCTCCATCAGGCTGACCAGGGCGATCGCCTCCAGCTCGGGCTCCAGCCCCATCGCCGCGATCCGGTCGCGCACGGCGTCGATCCGCGCCCCGTTCTCCGGCGTGAAATAGCGGGCGTCCTCGCAAAAGGTCTTCGTGAACCAGCCGGGCTCCGCCGCCACGGCGCGCAGTTCGGCCAGCACGGCCTCCGACCGTTCGAACCAGCGCTCCCGGTCGGCCTGCACATAGGCGGTGGCCAGCACATGGGCGTAGGCGTTGTGGTCGTTCGACCAGACCTGGAAGCCCTGCTTCTTCAAGGCATGCCCGACCCGCGCGGTGCCGGAGAACAGATCGCATACCGTCCCACCGTCCGGCAGGGCCGCCGCCACCGCCGCCGTCACATGGCCCAGCAAGGCGCGCTTGGAGCCGATGTATTTGATCATGCCGACCCTTTGGAACGACGCTCCGGGTCAGCCCTTGCGACCGCCCTTGCTGGGAGCATGG
Organism: Caulobacterales bacterium; assembly: GCA_016183935.1. GTDB lineage: Bacteria > Pseudomonadota > Alphaproteobacteria > Caulobacterales > Caulobacteraceae > Brevundimonas. Next base: position 97,830 of record JACPDR010000016.1, on the reverse strand, counting down.
GCCAGTCGCAGCAGATTCGCAGCCCCCGGGGCGCCGAAGGGGGTGCCGGCGAGGATCAGGACGCGCTGGCCCGCCTCCGCGAGACCGTACTCGACGGCGCTGGCCACGGCGTCCTCGGTGACGTCTTCCAGCGAAGCCGGCTCCTTGCCCAGCCGGTTCTCCAGCCCCCACACCAGCGACAGTCGCCGGGCCGTATCGGGATTGGGGGTCAGGGCCAGAATGGGCTGCAGCGGCCGCTCGCGCGCCATCCGCCGCGCCGTCCCGCCCAGGGTGGTGAAGACCACGATGCAGGCCGTCGACTGGGCCTCCGCCGCCTTGCGGGCGGCGGCGACGAGGGCATCGGCGTCGATGTCGTCCATGCCGGCGTGTTCGGCGTCCATCAGGCTGGGCCAGATGGGGTCGCGCTCCACCCGCTCGATGATGCGGTTCATGATGCCGACCGACTCCAGCGGATAGTCGCCCGACGCCGTCTCGGCCGACAGCATCAGGGCGTCCGCGCCCTCATAGACGGCGTTGGCGACATCCGACGCTTCCGCCCGCGTCGGGGCGGGGGCCGAGGTCATCGACTCCAGCATCTGGGTGGCCACGATCACCGGCACGCCGCGCTGACGGGCGGCGCGGATGATCTGCTTCTGAACCACCGGCACCTCTTCGGGGTCGAGCTCGACGCCCAGGTCGCCGCGCGCCACCATGACCCCGTCGCAGTAGTCGAGGATGTTCTCCAGCTGGCTCAGGGCCTGCGGCTTTTCGATCTTGGCCAGGCAGGCGGCGCGGCCCTTCACGATCTGCTTCAGCTCGGCCATGTCCTCGGCCTTCTGCACGAAGCTGAGAGCCACCCAGTCGACGCCGATGCGCAGGGCGAAGGCGAGATCCTCGCGGTCCTTGGGGGTCAGGGCCGAGACCGGCACCACCGCCTCGGGCACGGCCACGCCCTTGCGGTCCGACAGCTTCGAGCCGCTCTCGACCGTTACGTCGGCCCAGTCGTTGGTCCGCTCATTGACCCGCAGCCGCACCCGCCCGTCGTCGAGCCGCAGCAGCATGCCGGTGCGCAGCGCCTTGAAGATTTCCGGGTGCGGCATCTGCACCCGGGTCTCGTCGCCCGGCGCGGGGTCGAGGTCGAAGCGCATCTTGTGGCCCGGCTTCACATCGATCTCGACGTCGGCGAACCGGCCCAACCGCAGCTTGGGCCCCTGCAGGTCGGCCAGCACGCCCAGCGGCCGCTTCAGCGCCAACTCGGCCCCGCGCACCGCTTTCAGCGCCGCCGCGTGGTCCTCATGCGAGCCGTGGCTGAAGTTGAGGCGGAAGACGTCGACCCCGGCCTGGGCCAGGGCCTTGACCGTGCCGGGGGCCCGGCTGGCGGGTCCCAGGGTCGCGACGATGCGGGCGCGCCGGGCTCTTTTCATCGAATATCCATACCGCCTGAAAGGGGAAGGCCTCCCTTGTGCCCATGAAAGCGCGCCCGGTTAAGGTCGGTTCGCCGCCGGAAACACGAAGTTATGCGCGCGGTGGTCACCTGAACGTCCGGAATGTCACCGAATAGCGCAGCCGCTCACCCGGCGCGATGCTGTGCTGCCAGTCCAGGCGCGCCGGTCCGTCCAGCAAATAGGCCGAGCGCGGTTCCAGCGGCAGCGACGCCCGCCGCCAGCTGACGCCCTCCCGGCGGCGCAATCTCAGCACCGCCGGAGACACGAGCGACAGACCGATCACCTTGTCGAACTCCGGCCGGTCGCGGTGCCAGCCGATCCCCGCGCCGGGCGCGTATTCGGTGACCATCGCGTGCTCAAGCCCGGCGGGATTCACGCCCGCGAAATCCGCCGCCGCCCGCCGCGCGGCCCCGAGAAACGCCGGCATCGGCTCGGCACCCTTCAGCGTCGCGGCGCTGAAATCGTAGCGCCACCCGAACGACACCACCCGGCGATTGCCCTTGAAGCCATGGAAGTCGAAGGCCTCGAACGGCAGGTCGGCGAACGCCTCCACCAGCCGGTCCGCTTCGGACGCGGAGATTACACCCTCTGCGTAGCGCAGCCCCTCCGGCAGCGCGGGCGGGGCGTCGAACAGGCTCAGTTGCACGCGGGCCATCCGCCTGAAACGCGCCGACGCCTGTTTGGCTCGGCCGTGGTGCGAGCGGCGGGGGTCGAACCCGCATGACCGAAGTCGAGGGATTTTAAGTCCCTTGCGTCTACCAGTTTCGCCACGCTCGCGAGGTCGTCAGTGCGCCGCCGCCTCCGCCGGCCGCATGGCCCGGAAGTCGACGTCGGAATCGGCGATCAGCCAGACCAGCGCGGCCCAGGCGGCGACGTTCTGGTCCAGCTGTTCCGGATCGATCTTGTCCAGGGTGTCGTCCGCCGTGTGGTGCAGGTCGAAATAGCGCGTCCCGTCCTGGTTCAGGCCGAACACGGGAACGCCGGCTCCGGCCAGCGGACCGATGTCGGCGCCGCCGTGCAGTTCCGGCTGCGGCGAGGCCAGCACGCCGATCGGGTACAGGACGCGAGCCGCGGCCCGGGCGAAATCGGAGTTCTGGGCGCCGGGCGGCAGGCCGAGGGCGTAGACCCGGTCGGCGCCGAAATCGCTCTCGCCGGCGATTACGTGGTCCTCGACGGCATCGCCGATGCCACGCAGATAGGCGCCGCCGCCATTGCCAGTGTCGGTCGGCTGAGCCACTTCCTCCGAGCCGTACAGCACCACGCGGACGGTTCGCGCCGGACGCCGTCCGCTCTCGGCGATGGCCTTGGCCGCGGCCAGGGTGATGGCCCCGCCGGTGCCGTCGTCGATGGCCCCGGTGCCGAGGTCCCAGCTGTCCATGTGGGAGCCCAGCACGATGATCTCGTCCGGCCGCGAGCGCCCGACGATGTCGCCGATGACGTTCTGCGACACGGTCTCGTACGTGTGGGCCGTCGAGGACAGCCGCAGCGTCACCGTCTCGCCCATCTCGATCAGCCGCGACAGCTGGTCCGCGTCCGGCGCGCTGAGCGCAAAGCCCGGCACGGGCACCCGGCCATCGACATAGCGGGTGGTGCCGGTGTGCGGCATGCGGTGCTCGTCCGAGCCGACGGAGCGCATGATGAAGGCCGCCGCCCCCTTGGCCGCTGCCGCGCCGGGACCCGCGCCCCGGATGCGGGTCAGCGGGCCGTAGCCGGCGCCGCTCTGCATCCGCACCATCTGGCCGGCGTCGACATAGGCGATCTTGCCCGCCAGCGACCCGGCCGGGGCGGCGTTCAGGTCTTCCAGCGTCTCGAACCGCACCACCTCAGCCTCGATCACGCCGTTGGTGCCGGGCGAATGGCCCAGCGCCGCCGCGACCAGTCGCTGGGGCCGCGCGCCGACGATGGCGACGCTCTCCTCGCCCCGCTCCCAGCCGACCAGCGGGAACTCCTCGATGCGGACGTTCTGGAAGCCCTGCGCCCGCATATAGTCGGCGGCCCAGGCCGAGGCGTCCTGCTCGGCCTTCGACCCCGCGGGCCGCGCGCCGAAGCGGGTGGTCAGCTGGGTGACGTAGTCAATGGCGATGTTCCGCTCCATGGCCGCGTCACGGATCGTCTCGGCCCGCTCGATGGTGGCGGCGTCCTGGGCCGCCGCCGGCGCGGCGACGAGGGTCAGCGCCAGGGCGCTGGCGGCGAGAAGACGGGCGGACAGGGTCATCGACGGCTCCGGGGACTCAGAAGGAGCCCGAACCTAGACCGCGCACGCCGGAGGGAGAAGCGACCGACGCCGGAGTTTTGTCAGCAGCCGCATAAGCCGGCCTGTTCCCTTTTGGTATATGGCTCGGGCCCACGGCGTCCGGGACGGCCCGGATGAAACCGCCGCCCGGCTCATTCGCTCTGAATGCCATGCGCGCCCTCCTCCTCGCCCTGTGTCTCGCCGCCTGCGGCCCCGCGGCCCCGCCTCCAGCCGCCCGGCGGCCCGCACCGCCCCCGCCCGCCGAGTCCCCGGTTCCGGCGGAGATCCGCGGGGAATGGCGATTGACGGCGATGAACGGCCGTGCCGCTCCGGCGCCCGACGATACGGACTCGATCCATCCGATCCTGATGACGGTGGGCGACTTCACCTTCCGGGCCCGCTCCCAGTGCGTGGCCTTCTGGCGGCGCTATGCGTGGGACGGGAGTCGCCTCGTCGTCACACAGGCCAATCCCGGAGCGATGTGCGCCCGAGGTCTCTCGGCGTGGGAAACGGAGTTCAGCCGCACCCTGTCGTCGGTGACCCGGGCCGAACGCCGTAACGGAGCCCTGCGGCTGACCGGTCCCGAGGCCAGCCTGACCTTCGAGGCCGCGCCGCCCCTTCCCCGGCACGACATCACCGGCCGCTGGCGGCTGCAATTCTTCCACGGCGCCGCGCCGCCCGCCGGCGAGGAGCCGATCGAGATCACGATCACCGACGGGCGGATCGACGTAAACGCCTGCGTCTTCTCCGGCTGGCGCTATCGCCAGGACGGGACATTGATGGAAGTGACGCCGGCCGACGGCGCGGTCTGCGAACGCATGACAACCCCGTTCGAGCAGCGTTTCGGATCCTTCATGGACCGCGTGACCCGCGCCACCATCATCCAGGACGGGTCGCTGATCCTGGACAGTGCGGCCGAGCAGGTCGAGTTCGACCGGGTCGGGTGAGGCTCACTCGCCCTTGATATAGGGCTCCACCGGCCCCTGCAGCTTGACGGTCAGCGCCTTGCCGCGGCGATCGACGCGGTTGCCGACGGCCAGGCGCACCCAGCCCTCGGAGACGCAGTATTCCTCGACATTGGTCTTGTCCTCGCCCTTGAAGCGCACGCCCACGCCCTGCGCCAACAGGTCGGCGTCATGGAACGGGCTGTCGGGGTCGACGGAAAGGCGGTCGGGAAGGACGTCGGTCATGGTGAGGCGCTCGGCGAAGGACAGGTCGCGGCCTTTAGCCGAGGACGGCGTCCACTCCAAGAGAGCTTGACCTGACGCTGCGTCAATCGGCTAGGTTCGTTGCGAATAGCTACGGACTCCTGATGAGCGACCCCGTCGTCCGCGACCTCACGGTTCCCGCCGCCGACGGCTATCCGCTGTCGATGCGCCTGATCTCGGCCGAGCGGCCGGCCGTCGCCGTGCTGGTCAGTTCCGGCACCGGCTTTCCGAAGGGCTTCTACGACCGGTTCGCGCGACATCTGGCCGGCAAGGGCGCGGCGGTGCTGACCTATGATTTCCGCGGCATCGCCGGGTCGCGGCCGGACGACCTGGCCGCCATGCGGATGGACTATCCTGACTGGGGCCGCCTCGACATGCCCGCCGCGCTCGACGCCCTGATCGAGGCAGCCCCGGACCTGCCGGTCGTCCATGTCGGCCACAGTGTTGGCGGGCATTTCCTCGGCTTCATGCCCAACCAGCACCGCATCGTCCGCCACGCCTTCGTTTCGGTCGGCAGCGGATACTGGGGACGGCACCACCGAAGCTACAATCCGCTCGAGCTGTTCTTCTGGTTCGGCTACGGCCCGTGGAGCCTGATGCGCCACGGCTACATCAAGGGCGGCGGCCTGTGGGCGGGAACGGACCTGCCGCGCGGCGTCTGGGAGACATGGCGGCGCTGGTGCCTGAAGCAGGCCTATTTCCATGAGGAGCTGAAGAACCGGCTCAAGCCGCACCATTTCGAGTCCGTGACGACCCCCATCCGCTCGTGGATCTTCACCGACGACCCGATCGCCACCCCCGTCACCTCGCCGATCCTGCTGGAGGTCTACCCGAACGCCCCACGCGAGCTGGTGGTCCGCGCGCCCTCCGACTACGGCGCGACCCGTATCGGCCATGAGGGCGCGTTCCGTCGGGGCATGGAGCCGCTGTGGGACGAGATGTTCGACTGGCTGGTTGAACCAGGGCCGGAGCAGCCTAGGTAAGCGGACCCTCCCGGAGCCCGCCATGACCGACCAGCCCACGATCACCGTCGACGGCCACGCCATTCCCCTGCTCGGCTTCGGCACCTGGATGCTCGAGCCCGACGACGCCCGCCGCATGGTCGCCGAGGCGCTGCGCATCGGCTACCGCCACATCGACACGGCGTGGATCTATCGCAACGAGGCGGCGGTCGGCGACGGCATCCGCGACGCCATCGACGCCGGCCACGTCGTTCGCGACGACATCTGGCTGACCACCAAGATCTGGGTCGATCATTTTCACCGCGACGCCCTGCTGGAGCAGGCTGGAGAATCCGCCGCCAGCCTCGGCTTCACCCCCGACCTGCTTCTGCTGCACTGGCCGAAGAAAAGACCCGCGTTCGAAGAAACCCTCGGCGCCCTGAACGAGGCGAGGGACAAGGGTCTGACCCGGACCATCGGTCTGTCCAACTTTCCGTCCACCGAATTTCGCCAGGCGCAGGCGCTGTCGAAGGCCAGACTGGTCACCAACCAGGTCGAGTACCATCCCTATCTCAAGCTCACGAAGCTGCTGGAGACCGCCCGGGACCTCGGCTCCTCGATCACCGCCTGGTCGCCGCTGGCCCAGGGCAAGATTGCGGACGATCCCACCCTGATCGAGATCGGCCGCGCGCATGGCAAGTCGTCCGGTCAGGTCACATTGCGCTGGCTGATCCAGCAGGACGTTGTCGCCATCCCGCGCACGACGAAGGTCAGCCGCGCCGAGGAAAGCTTCGATATCTTCGATTTCGCCCTGTCGGCTGAAGAGATGGATCGCATCCACGCCCTGGCCCGGCCGGACGGCCGCCTTGGCGACTGGATTGATCCCGCCTTCCAATGGGATCAAGAATGGGCGTAAGGCGTCCCGGCCAGAGGACGTCCACCGCGCGCTCGGGCGAACGATAACCGGCAGCGCCAGAAGGGAGTGACGCCGATGGGTTCGGTGCTGAGCTTCCCCGGCGTCGATCCGCTGGATGCGGCGGTCGGCGCGAGACTGAAGCGATGGCGCGAGGCGCGCGGCATGGCGCTCGATGACCTTGCCCCCATGCTGCACATGTCGCCCGAGCAGGCCCGGCGGGTCGAGGCCGGCCGGGGTCATCTGACCTCCGCCCAGCTCGGCGCCGCCACCAGCGCCCTTCGCCTGCCGCTTTGGGCCCTCGTCTCCGACACGCGGGCCCATTGATGGATGCATCACGCGCGGCGCTGGTCTGGCGCGCGGCCTTCGCCCTGACCGGCTGGGCGGCGCTGGCGCTGCAGTACGGGCTGATGCTCGTCGGGAACCCCGGGATGAGTCCGGCCGAGCTGACGCTGAACTTCTTCAGCTTCTTCACTATCCTGACCAACGGGCTGGTCGCCGTGGCCATGACCCTGCCGGTCGTCGGCGCCGGAACCCGGCTCGGCCGCTGGGCCGGATCGGAGGGGGTGCGCGCGGGCGTGACTCTGTACGCGGTCGTCGTCGGCCTCGTGTTTCACTTCCTGCTGCACGCCACCTGGAATCCGCAGGGCTGGAACCTCGTGGCCCACATCGCACTGCACTACGTCATGCCGGCCGCCATCCTGTTCGACTGGCTGCTGTTCACCCCCAAGGGCCGGCTGCGCTGGATCGACGCGCCGAAATGGCTGGCCTTCCCGCTGGTCTACGGCGGCTGGACACTGGTCCACGGCTACGCCGCCGGCTGGTGGCCCTACTGGTTCATCAATGTCGACGAGCTCGGCGTGGCCACGGCCGCGCTCAACTTCTCGGGCCTGCTGGCCTTCTTCCTGTGCGCGGGGCTGATGGTCGTGGCCGTCGACCGCACCCTCGGACGGCGTGACAGGAGCGCCGCAGCCGCATAAGCGTCGGCACATGGCCTACAAATCCCTGCGTGACTTCATCGCCCTGCTGGAAGCCGAGGGCGAACTGGTGCGGGTCTCCGAACCGGTCTCCACCCAACTCGAGATGACCGAGATCCAGACCCGGCTGCTCAGGAACGGCGGCCCCGCGGTGATCTTCGAAAAGCCGGTCATGCCCGATGGCTCGATCAGCCCCATCCCCTGTCTCGCCAACCTGTTCGGCACGGTGAAGCGGGTCGCCATGGGCGTCACGCTCGACAAGAAGAGCCGGACCACCGCCGCCGAACTGCGCGAGGTCGGCGAACTGCTGGCCTTCCTGCGCAACCCGACCCCGCCGCGCGGTCTCGGTGACGCCATGGAGATGTTGCCGCTGGCCCAGAGCGTCATGTCGATGCGGCCCAAGGTGGTGAAGTCCGCCCCTGTCCAGCAGGTGGTGCTCAAGGGCGACCAGATCGACCTGACCGCCCTGCCCGTGCAGGGCTGCTGGCCGGGCGAGCCGGCGCCGCTGATCACCTGGGGCCTGGTCGTCACCAAGGGGCCGTCGGACACCGCCGAGGACGACTTCAACCTCGGCATCTACCGCATGCAGGTGCTGGGCAAGGACAGGGCCATCATGCGCTGGCTGGCCCATCGCGGCGGAGCCCAGCACTACGCCCGGCACAAGAAGGCCGGGAAGAAGGAGCCGCTCCCCTGCGCCGTCGTGCTGGGGGCCGATCCGGGCACCGTCCTCGCCGCCGTCACGCCGGTGCCGGATACCCTCAGCGAATATCAGTTCGCCGGCCTGCTGCGCGGGGCCAAGGCCGAGCTGGTTCCCTGCAAGACCGTGCCGCTCATGGTCCCGGCCCAGGCCGAGATCGTGCTGGAGGGCCACGTCCTGCTCGATGAGTTCGAGGACGAAGGCCCCTACGGCGACCACACCGGCTACTACAACTCGGTCGAGAGCTTCCCGGTCTTCCAGGTCAGCGCCATCACCCTGCGCCGCGACCCGATCTACCTGACCACCTTCACCGGCCGCCCGCCGGACGAGCCCTCCGTGCTCGGTGAGGCCCTGAACGAGGTCTTCATCCCCCTGCTGCGGGCCCAGTTTCCCGAGATCACCGACTTCTGGCTGCCGCCCGAGGGCTGCAGCTACCGCATCGCCGTCGTGTCGATGAAGAAGGCCTACCCCGGCCACGCCAAGCGGGTGATGCTCGGCGTCTGGAGCTATCTGCGCCAGTTCATGTACACCAAATGGGTCATCGTCGTGGACGACGACATCGACGCGCGCGACTGGAAGCAGGTCATGTGGGCCATCTCGACCAAGATGGACCCCGCGCGCGATATCACCCTGATCGAGAACACCCCGATCGATTACCTCGACTTCGCGTCGCCGGAGAGCGGCCTGGGCTCCAAGATCGGTCTCGACGCCACTGACAAATGGTCGCCCGAGACCAAGCGCGAGTGGGGCGAGGAAATCCGCATGGACGAGGCTGTGGTCGACCGGGTCTCGGAGATGTGGGACCGGCTGGGCTTGCCCGGCGACGGGACGCCGATCTGGAAGCAACCAGCGTGACGGCAGGGCGCGACTCGCCCGAATGTGTTCGAAAAGCGCTTTTCAGATGACGAGACTGTAATCTACCATGCGGGTTCGCGTCCTCCCGGAGACCTTCATGAAACGCACCCTCGTCACGGCCCTCGCGCTCGCCATCGCCATGCCGGTCATCACCCTGCCCGTGGCCGCCGACGCCCAGGTCCTGACGGGACGGGGCTCGCCTCGCCGTTCCCCTCCGCCCCGTCCGGCCCTCAGCGAGGCCGAGGAGGATCGCCTGTTCGAAGCCGAGAGCATGGTGTTCGAGATCGACACCCAGATCGCCGACATCCACGCCGCCGCGGAAGCACAGGGCGGGCTGACCGAGGCCCAGCAGAACCAGCTCAACGAGCTGAACCGCCGCCGCGCGGACGTCCAGCGGACCGTCGATCGGCTCGAGGCCAAGCGGAACCGCTAGGCCTCAGACCCGGTAAAGCGCCGCCAGCCGTTCGGCTGTCCGGCGCATCTCGACCCTCAAGGCCGGCGGAGCGATCACCTCGGCCTCGGCGCCCAGGCGCAGGAAGTCGACGGCGGCGTGCTCAACCGACTCGATCGGCACGACGACCTCGGCCCAGCCATCACCGGCGGCCGCATCGGCGGTCGCCGCGATCCGGGCCTGCTCCACCCCCAGCCGCGCCAGCCGTCTCAGCCCCTCATTCGACAGCCGCAGGGTCGCCTGGCCGGTGAAAATCTCCGCCTCGAACCGCCGCGAGGTCTCTGTCCACCAGCCCGCCAGGTCGAAGGTCTCCGGCCGCTCAAAGGCCAGGTCGCTGACGGTCAGGTCGAGAATGTTGGCGACGCGATAGGTGCGCGGCTCGCGCCCGTGCCCGTCCGTCGGACGCGCCGCGAGATACCAGAGCCCGGCCTTGAGGATCAGGCCCAGCGGCTCCAGCTCGCGGCGCACCTCGCCTTTCCAGCTCTCGTAGCGCACCGAGATGCGCCGGCTGTTCCACACCGCCTGGGCGAGGGCTGGCAGGCGCCCGGCCTCGTCCGGGCTCTGATACCAGCCGACCGGATCGAGGTGGAATCGCCCGGCCAGCCGCTCCGCCGCCGCCTGCCGCTCGGGCGGCAGGGCGGCCAGCAGCTTCAGCTGCATGGTCGTCACCGCCCCCGAGAAGCCCATCTGCGCCGCCGGGCCCGACAGGCCGCCGAGGAACAGCGTCTCGGCTTCCGCATCGGTCAATCCGGTCAGCCGGGTGCGATAGCCGTCCAGCAGCTGAAATCCGCCGGATCGGCCGCGGTCGGCGTAGACCGGCGCGCCCGCCGCGCTCAGCTGGTCGATGTCGCGATAGATGGTGCGCACCGACACCTCGAACTCGGCCGCCAGCGCCTCGGCGGTCATTCGCCCCCGGGTCTGGAGCAGCAGCAGGATGGAGAGCAGTCGGCTGGCGCGCATTTTTCGACTGTAGTCGATAAATCCTGACAGTAGGTGTCAGTTTACAGGGCCTATTCCCCTCGCATCGCCTCACGAGAAGGAAACCGCATGTCCGCCGCCCCTGTCGACCCCCTGCCCGAAATCCGCGACTTCGACTTCCTGTTCGGCCGCTGGACGGTCGCCCACCGGCGTCTCAAGGCCCGCGGCGTGGGCAGCCAGGACTGGGATGCGTTTCCCGCCACCGCCCGTTGCGAGCCGCGCCTCGGCGGTCTCGTCAACGTCGATGAGATCGACAGTCCGGCCCGCGGCTGGACGGGCATGTCGGTGCGCACCCTCGACGTCGAAACGCGCGAGTGGTCGGTCTACTGGATCAGCAGCCTGAACGGCCGGCTCCAACCGCCGGTCCGGGGCCGTTTCAACGCCGACGGCTGCGTGCTGGAGGGTCCCGACAGCGACGACGGCCGTCCCATCATCGCCCGCTACATCTGGTCCGACATCACCCCCGGCAGCGCCCGCTGGACCCAGGCCTTCTCCTACGACGACGGCGCGAGCTGGGAGATCAACTGGGTGATGGACTTCACGAGGGCGGCGGCGTGATCGTCGAACTGCGCCAGTACGCCCTGCACCCCGGCAGGCGCGACGACCTGATCGACCTGTTCGAGCGCGAGTTCGTCGAGAGCCAGGAAGCAGTCGGCATGACCCTGATCGGCCAGTTCCGCGACCTCGACGACCCCGACCGCTTCGTCTGGCTGCGCGGCTTTCCCAATATGGAGGAGCGGCGGCGTTCGCTGGAGGCCTTCTATTTCGGCCTGGTCTGGCAGGCGCACCGCGCGGCGGCCAACGAGACCATGATCGACTCGGACAACGTCCTGCTGCTGAAGCTTTTGGAAGACGGCCCGGGCTTCCAGCTCAGCGAACCGGTCCCGACCGGCGCGGCCGGTCCGGGCCCGGGTCAGGTCCTCGCCGGCGTCCACACCCTCACCCGGTCCGACGATCCCCTGCCCGACCGCTTCCGCCAGATTGCGGTCCCGGCCCTGCACGAGGCCGGCGCGGTCTCGATCTCCGCCCTGGTCACCGAGACCGCCGCCAATACTTTCCCCCAGCTACCGGTGCGGGAGGGCGAGCAGGTGCTGGTCTGGCTCGCCGCCTTCGCCGACCCGGCGACGGCCGACGCGGCGCAAGGTCTCTTCCCGGAACAGTCCATCCAGCGCCTGCGTCTCGAACCCGCCGCGCGGTCGCGCTTGCACGGATAAGCCCCGCCTATGGATAGCCTTGCCTTACGGGGTTGCCTCCCGTGGGCGGACGGCGGATTAGGAGAACCATGCGCTCCACCCTGATCCTCGCCGCCGTTGCGGCCCTCGTGTCGAGTCCCGTCATGTCCCAGTCCGCGTCCCCCTCCGTTCCCAACGCCGCGCCGTGGGACCAGCCGTTCCTACCCCCGGCGCCGGCGTGGGACGGGGCCAGCCGGGCCCTGCTGCGCGACGCCTCCGACCCGTGGGTGACCCCGTTCGAGGCCGATCCGGCGCACGACTTCAGCCCGACCTACGCCGATACCCGCGCCTGGTTCGACCGCCTCGACGGCGCCTCGGACCTGATCCGGATCGAACAGTTCGGCGTCTCGCCCGAGGGCCGGCCGATCTACGCCGTCATTGCCTCGAAGGACGGGGCCGCCTTCGACCCCGCCAAGCCGGTGCTGCTGGCCCAGGCCGGGATCCACCCGGGCGAGATCGACGGCAAGGACGCGGGCATGATGCTGCTCCGCGACATCGCCTTCAACGGCAAGGATGAGCTGCTGGACCGGGTCAATCTGATCCTGATCCCGATCCTGTCGGTCGACGGCCACGAACGCGCCTCTGCCTACTCCCGTCCCAATCAGCGCGGTCCCCGCATCCAGGGCTGGCGCAACACGGCGACCAACCAGAACCTCAACCGCGACTACCTCAAGCTGGACCAGCCCGAGATGCGGGCCGTCCGCGGCCTGATCCTGAAGTACCGGCCCGACCTCTACGTCGACATCCACGTCACTGACGGCATGGATTACCAGTATGACGTCACCTACGGATACAACGGCGAAAACGGCATCTACTCCCGCTCACCGGCCACGGCGCGCTGGCTCGACGCCGCCTTCAAGCCGGCGATCAACGCCGCGCTCGAGGCCCAGGGCCACATCCCCGGCGAACTGGTCTTCGGCATGGGCGAAGACCCCAAGGCCGGCCTGTCCGACGGCGGCCTCGGCGAACGCTTCTCCAACGGCTGGGGCTCGGCCGCCCACGTCCCGACCATCCTGATCGAGAACCACAGCCTCAAGCCGCACGAACAGCGGGTGCTGGGGACCTACGTCTTCCTCGAACAGGCCCTGCGCACCCTGGCCGCCGGCAGCGCCGACCTGCGCGCCGCCGTGGCCGCCGACAGCGCCCTGCGCCCGGCCGAGATTCCCGCCAACTTCGTTCAGGACGCGGAACCGTCGACGACGCGCGCCTTCAAGGGCATCCGCTACGAGACCTGGGACAGCCGCGCCTCGGGCCGTCAGGAAATTCGCTGGCTGGGCGAGCCGGATCCGGAGCTGTGGCAGCTGCCGTTCTACGCCTCCCACCCAACCCTGACGCTGCGGCGGCCGGAGGCCTACTGGGTGCCGTCCTACCGGGCCGACATCATCGAACGCCTGCGGGCGCATGGCGTCAGCATGGAAACGCTCGACGCCCCCCGCACGGTCTCCGTCGACATGCTGCGCCTCGACGATCCGAAGCTGGCGACCCGCGCCAACGAGGGCCACGTGCAGGCCGCGGTCGCTTCGGTCACGCCTGAACACCGCGACTGGATCTTCCCCGCGGGCTCGGTCCGCGTGCCGACCGACCAGCCGCTCGGCGACGTCGTCGTCCTGCTGCTCGAGCCGCAGTCGTCCGAGAGCTTCTTCGCCTGGGGCCTGTTCCCAGAGGTGCTCAGCCGCGTCGAATACATCGAGGGCTACGCCATCGCCCCGCTGGCCGAACGGATGCTGGCCGCCGACCCGGCGCTCAAGGCCGAGTTCGAGGCCAAGCTGGCCGCCGATCCGGCCTTCGCCGCCGACGGAAACGCGCGTTTGCAGTGGTTCTACGAGCGAACCCCGTTCTATGATGACCGCTACCGGCTCTATCCGGTGGGGCGCGAGACCTGAGCATGACCGACATGACCGCCATCCAGGCCGCCGCCCTGTGGAGCGGCCTGCTGATCCTGGTGCTGCTCGTCCTTTCGGTGCGGGTGGTGATGCAGCGGCGGAACCGGCGGGTCATCCTCGGCGACGGCGGCGACGAGCCGATGATCGTGGCCATGCGCCGCTTCGGCAACGCCGCCGAGTACACGCCCGTGGCCATGGCCGCCCTGATCCTGCTGGCGTTGACCGGCTGCGCGCCCTGGGCGATCCACGCCATCGGCGGCAGCTTCCTGCTCGGACGGATCATCCATCCGATGGGCCTGGCCTTCGGCAAGGGGCCGCCCCCGGCCCGCGTTATCGGCATGACCCTGACCTGGCTGCCGCTGCTCGCGGCCGCGATCCTGTTGGTGGTCTGCCCGCTCCTCGCCTGAGCCCGGTTGCGTCGCATCGGCGGCCCCGCCATATCGGGGCATGTCCGATAGCCTGCCGAAGTCCGCCTCCCCCGACATCCTGCCCGACCTGGTCGCCGCCGCGCTGAAGGCCGGCGCCGACGCCGCCGAGGCGGTTTCCGCCGAGCGCGCCGCCCTCTCCGTCGGGGTCCGCAACGGCGCGCTGGAGGATGTCGAGCGCGAGGAGAGCCGCGACCTCGGCCTGCGCGTCTTCATCGGTCGGCGCCAGGCCACCGTCTCCGCCTCCGACCTGTCGGAGGCCACCCGCGTCCGACTGGTGGAGCGCGCCGTGGCCATGGCCCGCCTCGCTCCCGAGGATCCCTACGCCGGCCTCGCCCCGCGGGAACGCCTCGCCCGCGGCCCCTTCGCCGACCTCGATCTATTCGACCCGTCGGAACGCGGCGCCGCCGATCTGGAGCGGGTCGCCGCCGAGGCCGAGGCCGTCGCCCTTGCGGTGCCGGGCGTCGTCCGCTCCGAGGGCGGTCACGCCTCCGCCTCGGCCAGCCGCTGGCGGCTGGTCACCTCGCACGGCTTCGACGGGGCTTATCACGGCTCGGCCTTTTCGCTGGGCGTCGGCGTCATCGCCGAAAAGGACGGCGCGATGGAACGCGGCGGCGAGCATCGCGCCACCCGCCACCTGTCCGACCTGCCCTCCGCCGACAGCATCGGGGCCGAGGCCGGACGCCGCGCCGTGGCCCGCACCGGTCCGCGCAAGATCGCCTCCACCACCGCCCCGGTGATCTTCGAGAACCGTCTGGCCATGCAAATCCTGTCGCCCCTGGTCGGCGCCATATCGGGCCCGTCGATCGCGCGCGGAACCTCCTTCCTGAAGGATCGGCTCGGTCAGGCGGTGTTGCCGAAGGGCGTCAACCTGATCGACGACCCGTTCCGTCCGCGCGGCATGGGCTCGACCCCGTTCGACGACGAAGGCGTGGCTGTGTCGCGTCAGTCGATCGTCGAGGACGGCGTTGTAACGACATGGCTGCTCAACAGCGCCGCCGCGGCCCAACTGGGCCTGGCTTCGACGGGCCACGCCTCGCGCGGCCTCGCGGGACCGCCCGGGGTTTCGACCCACAGCCTGCACCTGGAACCGGGCGAGCGCGACCTCGACGGCCTAATGGCCGACGCCGGAAAGGGCCTGCTGGTCACCTCGATGTTCGGCCCCTCGCTGAACGCCAACACCGGCGACTGGTCGGCGGGGGTGTCGGGCTTCTGGTTCGAGAACGGCGCCATCGTCTATCCGGTCAGCGAGGTCACCGTGGCCGGCAAGCTGACCGACCTCTACGCCCGGATGCAGCGCGGCTCGGACCTCGAGTTCCGCGGGGCGAACAACAGCCCCTCCCTGATGTTCGACGCGGTCGCCATCGCCGGCAAATGAGCGACGCAACAGACGACCTCGGGGCCGATCTCGACCTGATCCGCGCCGCCGCAGTCGCCGCCGGCGAGCTGGCGTTGGCCGAGCGTGAGGCGGGACTGAAGATCTGGTCCAAGACCGGCGGCTCGCCCGTCACCTCGGCCGACATGGCGGTCGACCGCCTGCTCCATGACGCTCTGCTGGGCGCGCGCCCCGATCACGGCTGGCTGTCCGAGGAGACCGTCGACACCCCGACCCGCCTGTCGGCCCGCCGCATCTTCGTGGTCGATCCCATCGACGGAACCGTCGCCTACATGAAAGGCAAGCCGTGGTGGTGCATCCCCATCGCGTCGTCGAGGATGGCCGCCCGGTGGCCGCCGTCATCCACGCCCCGGCGCTCGGCGAGACCTTCACCGCCGTGCTGGGCGGCGGCGCCTTCCTGAACGACCGGCCGATCACCGCCTCGGACACGGCTGACCTCGACGACGCCTCGGTGCTGGCCGACGCCCGGCTGATGGAGGGGCCGCTCTGGCCCGAGCCGTGGCCGGCCATGCGCTTCGAGAAACGCAACGCCATCGCCTACCGCATGGCGCTCGTGGCGGCCGGGGCCTTCGACGCCGCCATCGCCCTGACTCCCAAATGGGACTGGGACGTCTGCGCCGGGGCCCTGATCGTCGAGGAGGCCGGCGGCCGGGTCAGCGACCACCACGGCGGCGCCTGGCGCTTCAACCAGGCCGATCCGCGCCAGGGCAGCCTGGTGTGCAGCGCTCCGGCCCTTCACCCGTTGATCGTGCGGCGTACAGCGCCTATTCCGCTGGCGCCCCGCTAGCTCTCTGGACCGGACGCCGCCCACCATGACCAAACCCGCCGAGACCGACACCCAGTTGCTCCACCTCGTCATCGGCGGCGAGCTGCGCCACCTCGACGCCCCGGTCTTCCGCGACCTGTCCAAGGTCGAGTTCGTCGGCGCCTTCGCCAACTACGAGGAGGCCCGCAAGGCGTGGAAGGCGCGGGCGCAGGCGACGGTGGACAATGCGCACATGCGGTATTTCATCCTCCACGCCCATCGGCTGATCGATCCGCGCGGGGACGCCCCCGAGCCGGGCGGCGGGAACTTGCTGCCCGGCTGACGCGCTTTCGGCGTATGCTGTCACGCCTGCCCGGGAGAGACCCATGCTGACCCCCGCCCTGATCGTTCTGGCCCTGCTGGTTCTCGGCGTCGGCATCGTCGTCTGGGCCGCCCGCCGCAAACCCGCCGCGCCGCCGGTCGGGCCGGCCGAGGCCGACACCGCCTGGAACGACCCGATCACCCCGGACGAGAGCCCCGCCCCGCGCGAAACCGTCACCCACGGGGACGCGCCCTCGCAGGACCCCCGCCCGTGACCCTGTTCGGCCGCACCCTCGGCGGCGAGGAGATCGCCAGTCTGGTCTTCCTGCTGGCGGCGCTGGTCCTGTGGATCGCCGTCTATCGCGGCGAGCGGGGATGGGCGCGTTGGTTCAAGCGCTGGGAAGGCGACCGCAAGGCCCGGCGCGAGGCCGAATTGGCGATGGACAAGGGCGATGCTCCGCCGCCCCGCGACGCCCCGCGCGGCCCGTGGGGCTGAGACGTCCTACTCACGCCTGAGCAGCTTGTCCGTCAGCACCGTGCCCCACCAGTTGGCCTTGAACTCGGCCCGGATGGCCTTCGGGTCGTAGGCGTCGCTGTCGACCCAGTCGATGAAGCTGACGCCCGTAGGCTCGACCTCCTCGAGGTATTTCTCCAGCGTGTAGTCCAGCACCCCGGTCAGGCCCTCGCGGTGATGCAGGTATTTCTTCGACAGCTGTTCGATAGCGACCGAGATCGGCTCACCCAAGTGGAAGTGCCGGTAAAGCACGGCCATCATCCCGGCCCGGTCCGCCCCCGACTTGCAGTGGATCAGCACCGGATAATCGATGGTCCGGAACAGCTCGCGCGCCCGGTGGATGCGATCCCGCTGCGGCGGATCGCGGGAATCCAGCGGCGCATCGATCAGGGTCAGCCCCAGCCGTTCGCACGCCTCCTTTTCCAGCGCATAATACGCCTCGTCCCGCGCCCCGCGCAGGTTGATGACGGTCCTGATCCCCTTGGCCTTCCAGTACGCCAGCTGCCGCGGCGACGGTTGGTTGGTCCGCACCAGATCGGGGCCCAGCCAGTGGGCGTTCATGAACCACCGCCTCAGGAAGGCGTGGTCCTTCCAGACATAGTCCCAGCGGGCCTTGAGCCGGCCGGCGCGGGTGGAGAGGTCGTAGCGGGACATGGAGGGGAGATAGCGGCTCGATCCGCCTCCGTCATCTGCGTTGGAGCTCGCGCACCTCTGCGGGCGTGATAGTCTCAGGAAATGGCCTCCGCTCAAAAGACTACCGAGGAAAAGCTGCGGGAGCTCGATCGGGACATAGCCCGACATGGGGCAGCCATCGCAATTCCTCCGCCGAGACCAAAGCCGCTCAAGGTCGCCCCGGCGCCCCTCAGCCGCCGTGCCCGCCTCGCGCGCAAAATACTGGCGTGGAGCATCGGCTTATGGTGCGCCTTCTGCTTCCTCGTCTACGCGACAGGCGAGGGCGTGTTGGCCGACCCCATAGGTCTCGTCGGCATGGCCATCTTCACCGCCTCAATCGGCTTCCTGTTATACCATGGCTACCTCTGGCAATGGGCGCTGGCCAAGGAAGTCGCGGGCTGGTTCCGCCGCGACCGCAAAGCAGAACGCGGGACGGACTGACCGGGCGCTTACCCGGACGACGCTCACCTCCCTGCTTGACTTCCCCACCGTCCCGTCCGACCTCGGACCGATGACTCCGCCCGCCCCCGCCGCCGACGACAAGGAGCCGCTGAAGCCGTTGCTCGGCCGCATCTGGCGCGACTATCTCTCCCATCACCGGACCCCGCTGTTCCTGTCGATCCTGTGCGCAGCCATCGTCGGGGTCATGGCCGCGACGGTGCTGCAGCTACTGGAGCCGGCCATCGACGGCCTGTTCCTCGGCGAGGCCGTGACCATCTGGGGCGTCTTCACCGTGCCGCCCGGCCAGGCCCTGACGGCCATCCCGCTGATCATCATCGGCGCCGGCCTGATCTGGACCGCCGCCGCGCTCGGCCAGGCGGCGCTGGTCAACCGGCTCGGCCACGGCATCGTCGGCGACATCCAGGTGCGGCTGTTCGGGGCCATGATCCGCGCCGACCTCGCCCGGCTGCGCAGCCAGCATTCCGGCGGCTTCGTCTCCTCGGTCCTGTTCGACGCCAATCTGGTGCGCGAGGCCTTCACCAACGGCGTCGTCAACTACACCCAGCACGCCCTGACCCTGATCGCGGTGATCGCCTACATGGCGTGGACCGACTGGCGGCTGACGACGATCGTGCTGCTGGGCGCGCCCCTGATCGCCTTCGTGCTGCGCCGCTTCGGCAAGCGGATGCGCAAAGCCACCACCGGGGCTATGGTCGAGACCTCCAACCTCTCCACCGCCCTGATGGAGAACCTCGACGGCGTCCGGCTGATCAAGATCGAGAACCGCGAGGCGGCCGAGGAGGCTCGCGTGGCCGAGGTCGTCGACCGCCGTCAGCGCCACGTCATCAAGTCGGCCGACAGCCGCGCCTTCGCCGGCCCCTTCTCCAACCTCGTCGCCATGTTCGTGGTCGCCGCCGTCATGGCCTACGCCGGCTGGCGGGCCCGGGACGGAGCGATGAGCGTGGGCGCCTTCGCCGCCTACATCGGCCTGCTGATGGCCGCAGGCCAGTCGCTGCGTCAGGTGACCAACCTGCAGACCGTGATGGCCGAGGGCCTGACCGCCGCCCGCCGCCTGTTCGGCGCCCTCGATATCGAGCCGGAGATCCGCGAGGCCGCCGACGCCGCGCCCCTGCCGGACGGCCCCGTGACCGTGGCCTTCGACCACATCAGCTTCGCCTACGCGCCAGCCGCGCAGGGCGGCGCTCCAACCCTGTCCGACATCTCCCTGACCGTGAAACCGGGCGAGACCATCGCCCTCGTCGGCCCGTCCGGCGGCGGCAAGAGCACCCTGCTGTCCCTGCTGCCGCGCTTCTACGACGTCACCGCCGGGGCCGTGACCGTCAACGGCCGCGACATCCGCGAACTGAAGCTGCACGACCTGCGCTCGAAGATCGCCCTGGTGACGCAGGAGCCCTTCCTGTTCGACGACACCATCGCCGCCAACATTTCATACGGCCGCCCCGGCGCCTCGCAGGCCGAGATCGAGGCCGCCGCCGCCGCCGCCGCCGCCCACGACTTCATCACCGCCCTGCCCGAGGGCTATCTGACCCGCGCCGGCGAGGCGGGCCTGCGGCTGTCCGGCGGCCAGCGCCAGCGCATCGCCATCGCCCGCGCCTTCCTCAAGGACGCCCCCCTCCTGCTGCTCGACGAGGCCACCTCGGCCCTCGACACCGAGAGTGAGGCCCTGGTCCAGGCGGCGCTCGATCGGCTGATGCAGGGCCGCGCCACCCTGATGATCGCCCATCGCCTGTCGACCGTCCGCAACGCCGACCGCATCTACGTCATCGACGCCGGGCGCGTCGTCGAGACCGGCTCCCACGCCGCCCTGGTCAGGAAAGGCGGCCTCTACGCCCGCCTGGCCCGCCAGCAATCGCTGGACGGCGATGCCGTAACGGTGGCCACCGTCGCATGAGACCCCTCCGCAATCCGGTGATCCAGTCAGTGCTGGCCTCGATTCTCGCCGGCTGGCTGCGCCTCTGCTACGCGACCATCCGTTGGGAGCATCGCAATGAGGATGTGGCGGAAGCCGTCTGGAAACAGGGCGGCGGCGCCCTCGCCGTGTTCTGGCACTCGCGCACCTCGCTGGCCCCGCACAGCTGGCCGCTCGACCGCGCCCCGCCGGTCAAGGGCGTCATCTCGCGCAGCGCCGACGGCGAGTTCATCGCCAAGGCCGTCGCCCGGCTCGGTATCCCGGCGGTCCGCGGTTCCTCGTCGAACAAGGACAAGACCGACCGCGACAAGGGCGGCACGCAGGCCCTGCGCGACGGCCTGCGCCAGCTCAAGGTCGGCGGTCTGGCCATCACCCCCGACGGCCCGCGCGGCCCGGTGCGCGGAATGGCCGAGGGCCTGCCGCTGATGGCCCGGCTGTCGAGGGCGCCGGTCCTGTTCATCGGCCTGTCGTGCAATCCCGCCATCCGCCTGAACAGCTGGGACCGGGCCCTGATCCCCCTGCCCTTCGGCCGTGGCGCGATCGTCTGGGACCGCGCCGACTTCCCCGAGGGGGCGGAGATCGCCGACGTCATCGCCGACTGGTCGGACCGTTGCACCGCCGTGGAGGCGCAGGCCGACGCCATCACTGGTCTGGAGCGGATCTGACATGAGCCCCGCCCTGATCGCCTACCGGTCCGTCACCCGCCTGATCGAGCCGCTGGCCCCGCGCCTGCTCGACGCCCGCGCCAAACAGGGGAAGGAGGACCCGACCCGGGTCGACGAGCGCCTCGGCCTCGCCTCCGCCGCCCGTCCCGCCGGTGATCTCGTCTGGCTGCACGGCGTCAGCGTCGGCGAGACCCTGTCCCTGCTGCCCGTGGTCGAGCGCCTGCGCGACCGCCGCCCCGACCTGACCGTGCTCGTCACCTCGGGCACCCTGACCTCGGCCACGCTGCTGGCCAAGCGCCTGCCCGCCGGCGTCCTCCACCAGTTCGCCCCCATCGACACCCCCGGCGCGGTCGGCGCCTTCCTTGACCACTGGCGCCCCCGCGCCGCCGTCTTCGTCGAGAGCGAGTTGTGGCCCAACCTGATCCTCGAGGCGCGCCGCCGTGAGGTGAAACTGGTGCTCGCCAGCGCCCGCATCACGGAGAAGACCGTCGACGGCTGGCGCCGCTTTCCCGGCGCGGCCCGCGAGATCCTGTCCGCCTTCGATCGCGTCCTGCCGCAGGACGAGGCCTCCGCCGCCCGGCTCGAGAGCCTCGGGGCCCGCATCGACGGCCATGTGAACCTCAAGCTGGCCGGCGCCGCTCCGCCGCACGATCCCGGCGCCTTCACCCGCCTCAGCGCCGCCATCGGCGACCGCCCGGTGGTCGTCGCGGCCAGCACCCACGACGGCGAGGAGATCGCCCTCGTCCGCGCCTTCGACAAGCTGGCCGACCGCCTGTGCCTGATCCTCGTGCCCCGCCACCCGGAGCGCAGCGCCGCCATCGCCGCGGCCCTGACCCGCGACGGCTACCGCTTCGCCCTCCGTTCGAACGGTCGCGAGCCCGACCGCGACACCGACCTCTATCTCGCCGACACCCTCGGCGAGATGGGCCTGTTCCTTCGTCTGGCCGATGTGGTGGTCATGGGCGGCTCCTTCTCCGCCGCGCTGGAGAAGCCCCCCGTCGGCGGCCACAATCCGCTGGAGCCCGCGCGCCTCGGCAAGCCCGCCGTGACCGGGCCGGACATGAGCAACTGGGCCGCCGTCGCAGACGCCTTGATCCAGGCGGGCGGCCTCGCCGTGGTCGAGGCGCCGTGGGACCTGTCCAGCGTGGTCGCGCCCCTGCTCGCTGACGACAAGGCGGCCAAGGCCATGGGCGAGCGGGGACGCCGCGCCGCCGCCGAGGCCGGATCGGGTCTTGATCGGCTGTGGGACAACCTGACGCCCCTGCTTCCGCCCGCGGGGGGACGCCGGTGAAGCTCAACACCCCCCGCTGGTGGTACGACCGCGAACGTCGCCACGCGCCGATGGCCCGCATGCTGCTCAAGCCCCTGTCGTGGGTCTGGGCCGCCGCCACCGCCCGCCGCATCGCCCGCGCCACGCCGGTCGATCCCGGCGTGCCGGTCATTTCGGTCGGCAATCTGACCGTCGGCGGCTCGGGCAAGACCCCCGTCGCGCGCGAAATCCTGCGCCTGCTGCGGGCCGCCGACATCGACGCCCAGGCCCTGTCGCGCGGCTACGGCGGCCGGCTCGAAGGCCCCGTCCGGGTCGACCTCGCCGCTCACACCGCCGCCGACGTCGGCGACGAGCCGCTGATGCTGGCGTTGGACAGCCCCGCCTGGATCGCCCGCGACCGCGTCGCCGGGGCCCGCGCCGCCGCCGCGGCGGGCGCGAGGGCGCTGGTCCTCGACGACGCCCACCAGAACCCGGCCCTGAAAAAGACCCTCAGCCTGGTCGTGGTGGACGGCGAAACCCGCGACGACGAATGGCCTTTCGGCGACGGCTCGGTCTTTCCCTCGGGTCCGATGCGTGAACCGCTGCGGGCCGGTCTCGCCCGCGCCGACGCCGTCGTCGTGCTGCTGCCGGCCGACGCGCCGGTGGCCGATCCCGAACTATTAGCGACCTTCGGCGCCCTGCCGGTCTTCGTCGCCCGGCTCCGACCGGCCGCGCCGCCCCCGCCCGGGCCGCTGGTCGGCTTCGCTGGCATCGCCAAGCCGTGGAAGGTCGAGCGCTCGCTCAAGGCGGCCGGGGCCGAGCTGGTCGACTTCGCGCCCTTCCCGGATCACGCGGCCTTCCGCGATCAGGATCTGCGCTTCCTCGCCGACCGCGCCGACCAGTTCGGGGCGAAGCTGATCACCACCGAAAAGGACTGGTCCCGCCTGCCGCCCGAGTGGCGGGCGCGGGTGGTCAGCTGGCCGGTCAAGGCGACCTTCGAGGACGAGGCGGCCGTCTCGGCGGCGCTGCGCGCCGCTCTGACGGCCGGCTGACGATCAGTTGACGAGCTGTCCGCGGACGGCGCCGTCCGGATAGGGCGCGTTGTGGACGTTGACGTAGAAGCCGGCGGGCATGGCGAGGATTTCGGCCCCGAGCCCGGCCGCGACGTCGACGCAGCCCGAACTCGAGCCGGCGGCGGGCGGGGTCAGGGTGACCACTACGGGTCCCGGCACGCCCAGCGCGCCCCGGTGGATGTGCGCGGCGGTCGCCGTGGCGATGCCGCTGACCGACAGATCGTAGCAAACGCGGCCCGCCGCCAGGGGATCGATGCGCACCGTCGCCGAGCCGCTGCCGTCGGCGTCGCCCGGTCCGGGGGCCTCGGCGGCGCCGGTCATGGCGGCCGTCAGGACGGTGGAGCCGTCCATGTTCAGGTCCGCCGAGGTACAAGCGGCCAGCAGGAGCGACGGAGCCGCGACGGCCAGAATGGCCAGGCGGCGGGTGGAAAGCGGATGCGAGATGGAAGTCATGATGGCGTCCTCGGCTGTTGGGGCGACGCGCAGGAATTCTGTGGTCTGCGGCCCTCCAACACCGCCGTTCTCCAAACAGTTCCCCGGATCGGGCTACTCCGCCCGGTAGATCGCCCCGCCCTTCATCACGAACCGCACCCGCTCCAGTTCCGTGACGTCGGCCAGCGGATCGCCTGACACGGCGACCAGATCGGCGGGCAGCCCCGGCGCGATCCGTCCGGCCTCGTCCGATATCCCCAGGTGCGCCGCCGCGCTGACGGTCGCGGCCTGAATGGCCTCCAGCGGCGTCAGCCCGGCCCGCGTCAGCAGGGCGAATTCCTGGGCGTTGTCGCCGTGAGCGGAAACCCCGCTGTCGGTGCCGAAGGCGATCCGCACCCCGCCCTCGTGCGCCCGCCGCGCCATGTCCAGCATCCGCGGCCCCGCCTCCATCGCCTTGGCGGTTTGCGCCGGGGTGAAGAAATTGTCCGGACCCGAGGCCACCCGGGCCACGAAATCCCCCGCCAGCAGGGTCGGGACCAGCCAGACTCCCTCGCGGCGCATCAGCCGGATCGACTCGTCGTCGAGGAAGGTCCCGTGCTCGATCGAGTCACCGCCCGCGCGCAGGAAGCTGTTGATCCCGTCCACCCCGTGGGCGTGCGCCGTGACCTGGCGGCCCATGCGGTGGCCGGCGTCGACGATCGCCGCCAGCTCGGCGTCCGAGAACTGCTGTCCCAGACCGGCCGCCGTGTTCGACAGCACCCCGCCGGTGGCGGTGATCTTGATGATGTCCGCGCCCGACCGGACCTGGGTCCGCACCGCCCGCATGCAATCCTCCGGCCCGGAGCAGACGCTCTCCGGCGACAGCAGGTGCATGACGTCCTCGCGGAAGCCGTTGATGTCGCCGTGGCCGCCGTGGATCGACACCGACTGGCCCGAGGCGATCACCCGCGGCCCGGGCACGTCGCCGCGCCGGATGGCGTCGCGCAGGGCGAACACCGCCTCGTTGCTTCCGCCCAGGTCCGCCACCGTGGTGAAGCCCGCCATCAGCGTCCGCCGGGCGTAGCGCGCGCCGATCATGGCCTGTTCGGCGTTGGACTGGGTCACTTCCTCCAGCCGCCCGTTGGGGTTCTGCTGGCCCGTCAGGTGCACGTGGCTGTCGATCAGGCCGGGCAGCACGAACGAGTCGCGCAGATCGACGATCCGGCCCTCTCCGACAAAGCCGTCGCGCACTTCGACGATCCGGTTCCCTTCGATCACGAGAGTTTTATCGCGCTGCACAACGCCGGTCGCCGGATCGGCCAGAAGCCGCCCTGCGTGCACGAACGTGGTTCCCCCGGGTGGGGAAACAGGCGCGACAGCGGGCGTTTGCGCGGCAACGCCGGTGGCCCCGGTCAAGACCGCGGCAACGATAAACATTGTGATGATCTTCACGAAACCCCTCCAGAACAGCGCCTTCACCTTAGACGCCTGTCCGTTTCCGCCAAGGCTCAGGTTGCTACGGACAGGATGATTTGAAACAACCCGTAACCTGTTGAAACCGTGCGAGGGGCGTCGCATGCGGCTAGCGAGACGAGGATTCATTCTGGGCGGCGCCGCGCTGATGTCGGGGTGCGCCACCGCGGCCGCCCGGCCGGTCACGACTCTCGCAGGGGCGCAAATCCCACCGACGCCGACCGTCCAGATCGCGCGCCCGCCCCAGGCCATCACCGCCCAGCTGAACTCCACCCGTCCGCTCGATCCGCGCGGCGCGGTGCGCAAGGAACTGATGGAACGGGCCATGGCCGCCCTCGACATCCACACGGACCGCATCACCCAACGCGACCGCATGTATCTGGTCGACTTCAAGAAATTCTCGGGCGACGAGCGGCTGTACGAGGTCGACCTGCACGGCGGCGCCGTCACCCTGATGCGCACCACCCACGGCCGCGGCTCCGACCCGGCCCACACCGGCTTCGCCCAGCAGTTCTCCAACACCCCCGAGAGCTACATGTCCTCGGTCGGCGCCTACGCCACCGCCGGCGCCGGCTACGGCGCCCAGCAGGGTCCCAACGTCCTGCTCGACGGGCTGGAGTACACCAACAACCTGGCCCGCGAGCGCGCCATCATCGTCCACGGCGCCGACTACGCCGATCCGGCCTTCCTCGCCCGCGAAGGCAAGCTGGGCCGCAGCTACGGCTGCTTCTCCGTCGCCCACCACGACCTGCCGGTGCTGCGCGAACGCATGGGCGAAGGCCGCCTCCTGTTCGCCTGGGCCTAAGCCCTACTCCCGCTCCATCGCCCGCCAGCCGATGTCCGTGCGGTGGAAGCCGCCCGGCCAGTCGATCTTCCGGATCGCCGCATAGGCCCGCTGGCGCGCCTCGGCGATGTCCTTGCCGCGGGCGCAGACGTTCAGCACCCGCCCGCCGGCCGCGACCAGCTGGCCGTCGTCCTGACGCCTGGTGCCGGCATGGAAGACCTGCACGTGCGGGCCGAAATTCTGCTCGGCCCCGCGGATGATCGACCCCTCCAGCGGGCTGTCGGGATAGCCGGTGGCGGCCAGCACCACGCAGATCACCGTCTCCGGTCGGAACTCGGGCGGCGCGACCCGGGTCAGGTCGCCGCGCGCGCAAGCCAGCAGCAGAGGCACGATGTCGCCGTCCAGCCGCATCATCAGCACCTGGCATTCGGGATCGCCGAAGCGGGCGTTGAATTCGACCACCTTCGGTCCCGCCTCGGTGGCCATGAGTCCGACGTACAGCACGCCGCGATAGGGCATGCCCTCGCGCGCCATCCCCCTCACCACCGGCCCGACCACGGTCCGCTCGGCCGCCTCGACGAGTTCCGGCGTGAAGACCGGGGCGGGCGAATAGCTGCCCATGCCGCCGGTGTTGGGTCCCAGGTCGCCGTCATAGGCGCGCTTGTGATCCTGCGCGCCGCCCAGCAGCAGCGCCCGCTGCCCGTCGCACACGGCGAACAGCGAGCCCTCCTCGCCGTCCATGAACTCCTCGATCACCACCCGGGCGCCGGCCGTGCCGAAGCGACCGCCCAGCATCCGCTCGATCTCGCCCTCGGCCTCGCGCCTGTTGGGGCTGATGGCCACGCCCTTCCCCGCCGCCAGCCCGTCGGCCTTGATCACATAGGGGGGCTTGAACACCGACAGCGCCTGCCGCGCCTCGTGCAGCCGCTCGTAAACGCCGTAGCCGGCCGTCGGAATCTCGTGCCGTTCCATGAAGGCCTTCGAGAAGGCCTTCGACGTCTCCAGCTGGGCCGCCTTCTTCGTTGGTCCGAAACAGGGAATGCCCGCCGAGGCCAGTCGATCGGCCAGACCGGCCTCCAGCGCCGTCTCCGGGCCCACGACGGCCAGATCGGCCTTCATCTCACGCGCCACCGCGGCGAGGCCGTCCGCGTCCGTCACCTTCAGCGCGACCCGCTCGCCCAGCTTGTCCATGCCCGGGTTGCCGGGCGCGATGACCAGCCGCCGCACAAGGGGCGACTGGGCGATCTTCCACGCCAGGGCGTGCTCGCGTCCGCCCGATCCCACCAGCAGGATGTTCATCCCCGCGCAATGACCGCACCCGCGAAGGCGGTCAAGGCCGGCGCCGTTGATCGGCTCCTGTTAACCCATGATGTTGCAAGTCGCCGCGGGTTGTGGATGAATGATCCCGTTCCGGCTACCAAACACTGGGAGGCGTGCCATGGGCGTGTTTCTGCAGTCTCTGAGGGACGGCGGTCCGTCTTACGCGGTCGAGAAATCCGACGATGGCTTCGCCGTCGTGCGCAAGCGCTCGGCGGATCGTGCGGCCTTCAACCGGCTCGCGCGCGAGGTGATGGAACATTCCGGCGACGACTATGTCGCCTTGCCCCGCTACGACGGCCCCACCAACTACGACCGCGTCTTCATCATCCCGATCGAGGGCTGAGCCTCGCCGGGCCGGGCGGCTCCCCGCCCGGGATACTCCAGCTGCATCGCCACGACGTCCGCCGTGCGCCGTCCGTAGCGGCGCTCGATCCCTTGCAGGGCCGCGTCGAGCGCCTGGGCCGGCGGCCGGTCGTCGATCGCCGGCAGGCGACGCGTCGCCGGCCAGTCCGCCTCCGCCCGGTCGGGAAGGACGCGCACGCCGTTGCGGGTCGTCACCGGCCCGGCGGCGAACGACACCGCCCGGGACCGGTAGGTCCGCGACCAGGCGTCGGCGACGAGGGCCAGCGAGACCTCATCCATACCGGGCGTAAGCTCCAGCCCCAGCGTCTCCCGGTTCCAGAAGGCCAGGGTGTTGCCAATCACCGTCAGGGCGAACGGCCGGTTAAACCTGAACGCCGCGCTGGCGTGCCGCGCGTCCCAGCGCGCCAGGCCGAGCTCCCGCGCAACCGCCCCGGCCCGCTCCCCGCCGGCGATGGCCTCGATCAGGGTCAGCGCCATCGGCATCGAGGCGGTGATCCCCGTCGTCGTCGCCACGCCGCCGTCAACCACGATGCGCCGGTCGGCGACGTAGCGGATGTCCGGGTGGTCCTTCCTCAGCCGCTTGAGGAAATACCAGTGGGTCGTGGCCCGCCGGCCGTCCAGCAGCCCGGTCTCGGCGACCACCGTGGCCCCGGCGCAGACGCCGATGATGATCGCCCCGTCCGCCGCCTGCCTGCGGATCCACGCCAGCGCCGCGGGATCGTCGTTGCGGTTCATCGCCGGCACGATGACGTAGTCGGCCCCTTCGGGGTACCGCGCGTCGAACTGCGCCGTAGTGGCGTGCGGCTCGACCGTCAGGGCCGGATACAGCGTCACCGGCCCCGGGGCGGTCGCCACGAGCATGACTTCGGCCACGTCGGCCCGCTTCAGGACGCCGTAGGGCATCAGATAGTCGGTGGTCTCGGTCGCGTCGTTGATGCCGATGATGGCCACCACCGGCCGCGCCCGCTTCGGCGGCTTCAGGGCCGCCAGCATGGCCTCCGCCTCGGCCCGCGGGACCGGCGGCGCCTCCGCCGCGGCCGGCGCCGGCGGCAGCGACAGGATCAACGCCCCGCCGACCACGGCCGCCATGGCCAGCACGCCCAGCCCGCCCCACACCGCGATCCGCCGTTTCATCGTCTTCGTCCTCTCGGCCCCCGATCTTGACACCCAGCCTATGCCCGGGGCCTTCTGTCCGAAATGACATAGATCGGGCGAATCCTGCCATGCCGCGCGCCGTCGCCGTCGTCATCTTCCCCGGCTTCCAGCTGCTCGACGCGGCCGGCCCCGTCTCGGCCTTCGAGATCGCCGAACGCTTCCGTCCCGGCAGCTACGACCTGGCCCCGGTCGCGCCCGACGGCGGCCCGGTTGAAAGCTCCTCCGGCCTGACCCTGTCCGCCCGTCCGCTCGACGGCGCGCCGGTCGACACCGTGGTCGTCTCCGGCGGCGACATCGGCGGCGCAATGCCCGAGGCGCGCCGCATCGTCGACTGGCTGAGGTCCGCCCCCGCCCGCCGCGTCGCCAGCGTCTGCTCCGGCGCCTTCCTGCTGGCCGAGGCCGGCCTGCTCGACGGTCGCCGCGCCACCACCCACTGGGATTCGACCGACCACTTCGCGCGCCGTTATCCCAGGGTGACGCTGGACGCCGAGCGCATCTTCATCCGCGACGGCGACGTCTGGACCTCGGCCGGCATCACCGCCGGCATCGACCTGGCCCTGGCCATGATCGAGGATGACCACGGCCCCGCCCTCGCCCGCCGCGTGGCCCAGCAGCTGGTCGTCCACCAGCGTCGCCCCGGCGGCCAGTCGCAGTTCTCGGCCCTGGTCGAGCTCGGCGGCCGCACCGGCCGCTTCGCCGGCCTGATCGACTGGATGCGGGACCATCTGGCCGAACCGCTGACCGTGGAGCGCCTCGCCGACCACGCCGCCATGAGCCCGCGCAATTTCGCCCGCGCCTTCACCGTCGAGACCGGGACCACGCCGGCCCGCGCCGTCGAGCGCTTGCGCCTCGAGATGGCCCGCACCGCCGTCGAGACCACGCCGGCCCCGCTCGACCGCATCGCCGAAACCACCGGCTTCGGCGACCCCGGCCGCATGCGCCGCGCCTTCCTCCGCGCCTTCGGTCAACCGCCCGGGTCGCTGAGGCGGGCCGCACGGCGGTGACGCCTATTCCGGGAAACCGGGCAGGCCGCGGGTCCACATCGGGAGGTAGCGCCGGAACTCGACCGATCGGTCGCCGACAAGCGCCCGCTTCTCGTCGAGAAACCGCCGCCAGGTCCCCACGGGCCCGGTGATGATGATTTCCGGACGCGTCTTCAGGTGTCTGAGCACCCTCAGGCCATCATCCCCGTAGCCCCCGACCGCTGCGATGATGGCCGCCTTCAGCTCGGCCCATGCCTGGTCGCGGACCGCCTCCGCCCGCGGATCGGGTCGCTTCGGCGCGGGCGAGACGTCGACGAACCGGGCCGACAGTTCGATCTGCCGCCGCGCCCGGGCTGTCTCGATGAATTTGCGCGTTTCGGCGTCCAGCATGGTGGTCTCTTCGGTCAGGCGGCGGCCTTCTAGCAGGCGCCGGCCGTCCCGGCGGCATGACGAAAGGCGCCGGCCGTCCATTGCAAGCCCGCCAGGACCTTGCTCCATGGAATCATGACCGCCGCCTTCGATATCGCGCCCGTCCGCACCGCCGCCGACCTCGCCGCGACGGCCGAACTGTTCGCCGGCTACGCCGCCGCCCTGCCGGACCCCGCCGGGGACGGTGTTCGTGGCGCTGAGACCGTAGATCTGGGTGTTCCAACATGTGGCGGAGCCTTGCGGCCCGCGCAGGCGGCCGGCCTTCCTATGATCCTCATGGCCGGCCGCGCAGTCTCGTATCAGAGAGCCGGCTCTCAGGTGGAGCAGAGATACCGTTCGACCTCGATGAAGTAGGGCGTGATGGTGCCCTCATAGGAATGGTGGTTGAAGCAATCGAGGATCAGCTCACCCGCCCAGACGGTCTTTGTGGCGTCGGTGTAGTAGATCTTGTGACTGTAATAGGTGGGGATCGCCAGCGCCGGTGTGGCGGCGGCGACGCAAGCCGCGGCCAGGGCCAGTCCGGCGAAGGCCTTCGAAATATTCATGAGACCGTTCCTCTTGGGTGAAATGCCCGCCGGGACGCTATGCACGTTGGCCGCGAATTGCAATCCAATGTTCGTCTCTTAGTGGTTGCAAAACCGGCAGTGCTGACACGGTAGGCCGCCCGCGACCAGACCGCGGGACGTCCATCCCCCCAGCGATCAGGCAGCTTCGCCGCCTACTCCGCCGACACCACCTCCGCGACCCGCTCCCCATCCGCGAACACCGCGACGATGCTGCGGCTGTTTTCGATCCTTTCGAGCGGGTTGCGCGCCAGCAGCACGACATCCGCCTCATACCCCGGCGCGAGCCGGCCGACCTGTTCCGGCCGGCGCAGGAAGGCGGCTCCACCGACCGTTCCAGCCTGCAGCGCCTGGGCCGGCGTCAGCCCGGCCCGGACCATCCACGACAGCTCCTCGTGCGCCGAGTAGCCGGGGAAGACGAACGGGTTGTTGACGTCGGTGCCCAGGGCGATGGGAACCCCGGCCGCCGCCGCCCGCCTGAGGTTGTCGGACACATTGGCGAGATAGCCGAGCGCCTCCGCCTCATCCGTCGCCGCCGCCGCGAGGAAGGGCGGCGCCGTCAGGCTCTCGATGGCCGAGGGCTCGACGCCTGCCAGCGCATAGGGATCGGACTCCCGCTGCCCGCGGGCCCAGGTGAGGATGCCGTCGTAGAGGGCGAAGGTCGCCACGAAGGTCATCCGCTGTTCGGCCATCCGCCGCACCAGCTCGTCCGGCAGCCGGTCCGTCGGCCCGTGCATGATCCCGTCCACCCCGGCGTCCAGCGCGATCCGCACCTGGTCCGAGGTGCTGATATGGGCGAATACCGGCAGCGACCGGGCGTGGGCGGCCTCGACCAGCGCCCGGATCTGCGCGTCGGCCAGGCGCGGCTTCGGATACCAGGGCGGCGGCCCGTCCTCGATGACGATCTTGATCGCGTCCACGCCGGCGGCCTGTTTGGCGGCGATCAGCGCGTCGATGTCCATGCCCGGCCTCAGCACGGTGACGCCCCGCGCCTCGGTGACCTCAGCGGGCGTGTCGGCCGGCATGTTGAAGATGGTGGAGACCGGGTGGCTCCCCGGCGCGGTGATCAGCGAGCCGGACCCGTACAGGCCGGGACAACTGGCCACGACGGAGCGGCAGCGCTCGCGCAGGGCTGGAAAGTCCGCGTCGCCCGCGCCCGTCGCGCCCGGCACGAAGAGGGTGGTCACGCCGTAGCGCAGGAACTGGCGCAGGGCTCGCGCCCGGGTGGCGTCGTCGCCCGGCGCGATGCCGCCCTCGCCGACGTGGGCGTGGACGTCGATCAGCCCGGCCATGGCGAACCGGCCGGTCCCGTCGAGGCGCGGCGTTCCCGCCGGCGCCGTCAGCGTCCCGGCTGGCGCGGTCGCCGCGATCCGCCCCGCCTCGATCACGATGTCCTGCGGCGCCGAGGTCGATCCGCGCACGGGATCGATGATCGAGACGCCGGTGATGATCAGCGAACCGTCGGCGACCGCGGTTGCCTGCGAGGATGGCGGGTCGTTGATGGAGCGGGGCGCGGCCGAGGCGCAGGACGCCGCCAGCAGGGCCAGGCACGGCAGCGCAATCGTCAGCGGACGCATCGGCGGTCTCCCTCGATGCGCCAAGGCTTATCGCACTCGCATAGCGGCGGCCAACGAAATGGCGTGGTCGCGCGGCCCCGGGGGCTCGACTGCCGGACCCAGTCCGCTACGCTCTCGCCCCGGGACACGGTAGCCATGGCATGAAGCTTGGGCTGCCCGGCCGAATTCGCCCGATTATTGTCATTCCCGACAGGCCGGACCGGAGATAGCCTCCGGCGCTGAACCTTCCTGAGAGGTATGGGTCGATTGAAGCAGTGGGCAATAGCGGCGGCCATCGTTCTGGCTTCGATCCTGCCCGGCTCAGCGGCGGCCCAGTCGGGTGAAGAAGCCCGGCTTGCACGGTTCGAGAGTTATCTGCCGCCCGCCGTCGTACTGCGAGGCGCCGAGCCTTCCGGCCGTTCGCTCGCCGAGGCAATGTCGGACCTCGGCGTGCCGGGCGTCAGCATCGCCTTCATTCGCGATGGCCGGGTCGCGTGGACCCGGCAGTACGGCGTGGCTGTCGCGGGGGGCGCAGCGGTCGGGCCTGACACCCGGTTTCAAGCCGGTTCGATCAGCAAGGCGATCACCGCCCTTGGCGCGATGGCGCTGGTTGACGCCGGGGCGATGTCGCTGGACGAGGATGTAACCTCCCGGCTGACAAGCTGGCGCCTGCCGGTCGACGAGGCGGCCGAAGGCGCGCCGGTCACGCTGACCGCGCTGCTGTCCCATAAGGCCGGAACAACCGTTCGGGGCTTCCCGGGCTATCGGAAGGGCGGGCCCGTTCCCACCCTGCGACAGGTGCTGGACGGCGTTCCACCCGCGAATACGGAGCCGGTGCGGGTGACGTCGCGACCTGGCATCGAGTGGCGATATTCCGGCGGCGGATACCAGGTCGTTCAGCAGTTGATCGAGGACATCACGGGCGGGCCCTTTTCCGACTGGATGGCGGCCCGGGTCTTCCACCCGCTGGGCATGACGAACAGCGGCTATGAGCCGGGCCCCCTCGGCGGCTACGCACAGGCGCACGACAGCCGGGGCCGGCCGGTCGATGGCGGGCCCTTCATCTACCCCGAGCACGCGGCGGCCGGCCTGTGGAGCACGCCCGGAGATCTGGCCCTGGCCCTTGCCGGCATCCAGCGCGCGCTGTCGGACGCCGACGGAGAGGCGGCCCGGGACCGGGCTCGCCGGATGCTGAGGGAGGTCAAGCCCGGGCGGGCTCTCGGGTTCGACGTCGGCGGCGCCGGGGACGACCGCTGGTTCAGCAAGGGTGGCGATACCGAAGGCTTCGGCGCCTTCATGGTCGCCTTCGAATCCGGCGAAGGCGTCGCGATCATGGCCAACGGCGCCAACGGACCGGTGCTGGCCCAGGACATCATGCGCGGCATTGCTGTGGCGTGGTCATGGGACGCGTTCGGCCCGCGCGAGCGGACGGCCGTCGCGCTGACCCCGGCGCAGATGTCGAGGCTGGAGGGCCGCTACCGCTATCGGGACACCGGCGAGTTCACCGTGCGGTTGGACGCCGGTCGGCTGACGCTGGCCTCGCCGGGTGAGGATCCGGAATTAGCCTATGCGGCCTCTCCTGACGAACTGTTCGGCCTCACCCAGGACGCCGCCTTCCATTTCGAGCCCGGCGTGGGGCCGGCGCAGGGCGGCCACATCCAGCTGGGCCAGAATCGGCTGCCGTTTCAGCGGATCGACTAGCAGAGCCCTCGCCCCCGCCTCCTCCCGCGGCTAGTCTCCCCCAATGAGCGACGACTCCTACGTCTTCGAGGGCCCGGCCTACGAACCGGCGGCGCCCCGCGACAACAATCCGCCCCTGTCGATCTCCGAGCTGTCGTTCGCCCTCAAGCGGACCCTCGAGGACCGCTTCGGCCACGTCCGGCTGCGCGGCGAGATTTCCAAGGTCAACCGCCACGCCTCGGGCCACATCTACCTGACCCTCAAGGACGACAAGGCGGCCATCGACGGCGTGGTCTGGAAGGGCTCGACCCGCGGCCTGTCGGTTCAGCCCGAGGCTGGGCTGGAGGTCATCGTCACCGGCAAGATCACCTCCTACCCCGCCCGCTCGTCGTACCAGATCGTCATCGAAACGATGGAGCCCGCCGGGGCCGGGGCCCTGCTGGCCCAGCTGGAGCGGCTCAAGGTCCGGCTGCAGGGCGAGGGCCTGTTCGATCCGGCCCGCAAGAAGCCGATCCCGACCTTCCCCGCCGTGATCGGCGTTATCACCAGCCCGACCGGCGCCGTGATCCGCGACATCCTACACCGCATCGCCGAGCGCTGGCCGTGCCGGGTCATCGTCTGGCCGGTGGTGGTGCAGGGCGACGCCGCCTGCGGCCAGGTCTCCAACGCCATCCGCGGCTTCGACGCCATGACGCCCGGCGGGCCGATCCCCCGCCCCGACCTGCTGATCGTCGCCCGCGGCGGCGGCTCGGTCGAGGATCTGTGGTGCTTCAACGACGAGGGGCTGGCCCGCACCGTCGCGGCGGCCCGCATCCCGATCATCTCGGCCGTGGGGCACGAGACCGACACCACCCTGATCGACTTCGTCTCGGACCGCCGCGCCCCGACCCCGACCGGCGCCGCCGAGATCGCCACGCCGGTGCTGGCCGACCTGCGCGCCGCCGTGCTCGACCTCGACCGGCGGCTGGTCCGCGCCGGCGGCCGCCTCATCGAGGAGCGCCGCACCCGCCTGCGGGCCGTCGAGCGCGGCCTGCCCAAGCGACCGGACGACCTGCTGGCCCTGCCCCGGCAGCGGCTCGACCACGCCGGCAGCCGCCTCGGCTCGGCCCTGCACCGCAATGTCGCGGTGCACGAGCGCCAGCTGATCACCGTCGCCGGCCGGCTGTCGCCCGCCGTGCTCGACCGCGTGCTGGAGCGCCGCCGCGACCGCCTCGGCGCCGCCGCCGCGCGGTTCGCGCCCATCCTGCCCCGCCGGCTCGAGCGCGACCGCGACCGCCTCGCCGCCCTCGCCCGCGCCCTCGCCAGCCTCGACCCGAAACGGCCCAAGCCCGGTTTCGCCCGCGTCGAGGCCGAGGACGGCGCCATGATCGCCCTCGCCGCCGCGCTCCAGCCCGGCCAGGCCGTCCGCCTCGTCTTCGCCGACGGCGCGCGCGGAGCCCATGTCGACGGCGACGGCGAGGGTCCGCCGCCGTCCCGGTCCAAACCCGCCGCCCCGCCCAAGCCCAAGGCTCCGCCTCCCGGACAGGGCGACCTGTTCTGACAGGCGAAACCCTTGGCTTCGCCGCCCCCACCGAGCTAGCCTCCGATCATGGCCGACACTGACACCGCCCCCGCGACCCTCCACTACGGCGACGGCGAATTCGTCGTGCTCAAGCCCGGTCGGTTCGTCGTCTGCGCCGTCAGCGAGCGTCCGATCGCGCTCGAGGTGCTGCGCTACTGGTCGGTAGCGCTGCAGGAACCCTACGCCGGGGCCGGACAGGCCCTGCAGCGGCTGGCCCCGGCGCGATGATCCCCGACCGCCGCGCCCTCCTCGCCGGAGCCGCGGCCCTGGCGGCCGCCGGTCCCGGCCGGTCGCAAGCGAACGACCTCGCCCTGACGGGCCGCTTCGTCCAGGGCGGCCACGCCCTGGGCCGCACCTGGCCCCGAGCCCTGGTGTTCGTCGATGGAGAGGCCCTGACCGCCGCCTCGGCCGACGGCGCCTTCGTCGCCGGTTTCGACCGCGACGCCCCGGCCAGCGTCGAGATCGAGGTCCGCGCCGACGGCCGCTCCGCCCGCCGCACGCTGACGATCGCGCCCGGCGACTTCGACATCACCCGCGTCGATGGCCTTCCGCCGGCGACGGTGGCCCCGTCCGACCCGGCCCTTCTGCGGCGCATCGCCCGCGAGGCGGAGCTCAAGACCGAAGCCTTCGCCAGCCGCCTCGACGCCGACCATTTCCGCAACGGCTTCGTCTGGCCCCTCGAGGCGTTCCGGGTCAGCAGTCGCTGGGGCGCCCAGCGGGTCCTCAACGGCACGCCGGCCCGGCCGCACTACGGCGTCGATCTCGCCGCGCCGCAGGGAACCGTCATCCGCGCGCCCGCCGCCGGTCGCGTCGTCCTGGCCGAGCCAGACCTGCATTTCGAAGGCGGCCTCGTCCTCATCGACCACGGCCAGGGCCTGATCACCGCCTATCTGCACCAGTCCCGTATCGACGTCCGCGCCGGTCAGGACGTGCGCCCAGGCGATTCGCTCGGACGGGTCGGCATGAGCGGCCGCGCCACCGGTCCGCACCTGTGCTGGCGCCTGAAATGGCGCAACCGCAACATGGACCCATCGCTTCTGGTCCGAACCTGAGCGCGAGTAATCGGTTACGTGTTTCCTGATCAATGGTCAGTCATGGACCGGTAAGCTATCGGTCCCTAGCATCCTGCTTCCGCGCGCCAGAAGGCGCTTTTCCGGCCACCCTCAATGCCATCCCTCGCCGCCATCCAGGTCCTTCTCGTCGACGACAATCCCCACATGCGGGCCATCGCCTCGGCGGTGCTCAAGTCCGCCGGCATCCGCAAGGTGATCGAGGCGGCCGACGGCGGCGCGGCGCTGGAGATGCTGCGCCACAACGCGGTCGACCTGGCCCTCGTCGACTACAAGATGTTCCCGCTGGACGGCGTCGAGTTCACCCGCCTGGTCCGCAACAGCCCCGACAGCGTCAACCCGTATCTGCCGATCATCATGATGACCGGCCATTCGGGCAAGGAGCGCGTCTATGCGGCGCGCGACGCCGGCGTCACCGAATTCCTCGCCAAGCCGATCACCGCCAAGGCCGTCCTCGACCGTATCCACTCGGTGATCTGGAAGCCGCGGCCGTTCGTGAAGACCGCGGGCTATTTCGGGCCGGACCGACGCCGGGTGTCCCCGCCCGGCTACCGCGGCCCCTTCCGCCGCGCCACCGACGCCGCGCGCGAGCCGGCCGAGCCCGCCGACGCAGCCACCCTCTAGGCCTCGTCCGCCTTCAGCGCCGCATAGACCCGGTCGGGCCAGCGCTTGTGCACCCAGAACCAGTCGACCGGGTTCTCGCGCACTCGATCCTCGATGAAGCGCGTGATCGCCTGCACCCCCCGGGCGATGTCGGCCGACCGGTCGCCGGTCTTCTCCAGCGTGATCGGCTCATAGACCGTCACCCGGAAGCGCACGCCCGGCAGCCGCTTCGTCGACATCGGCTGCAGCACCGTTCCGAACCTCAGCGCCAGCCGGCTCGGCCCCGGCGCCGCATTGACCGGCTGACCGAAGAAGATCGCCTCCGGCCCCTCCGAGAATTTCTGGTCGTTCATCAGCGCCACCGACTCGCCGCGCGCCATCCCGGCCAACAGCTCCCGCGCGCCGTCGCCGCCCTTGGGCGCGAACAGCTTGACCCCGTAGCGCGCCCGCGCCGCGATGATCTGGGCGTCGACATAGGGATTGTTGGCGGCGCGATAGGTGATCTGGCACGGCACGCCCGCGCCGACGATGGTGGCCGCCAGCGTCTCGATATTGGCGAAGTGGCCGCCGACGAAGACCACCGGCTCGCCACT
Source organism: Caulobacterales bacterium (assembly GCA_016183935.1). GTDB lineage: Bacteria > Pseudomonadota > Alphaproteobacteria > Caulobacterales > Caulobacteraceae > Brevundimonas. The sequence continues at coordinate 60,063 of JACPDR010000016.1, read as the reverse complement.
GTCGCGAATGGCCTCAAGCCGCTCCAGTCCGACCACCTCGATGCGGTCCTCGGCCACCAGCCGGTCCATCAGCGCCGTCTCGGCGAACGCCCGCCCGGTCTGCTCCCACTGGTCCAGCGCCAGCCGCTCGCGATCAGCCGTATCCATGTCGGGAAAGGCGATGCGCAGGTTCCGCATCACCGTCTTCTGCGTACCGGTCCTCGGCCCCAGCGTGCGCAGCAGCCAGCCGCCCAGCCCCGAGGCCCGCTCGACGCCCAACAGCCGCATGAAGCCGACGAAGCCCGCGAACCCCACGCCCTCCAGCCGCCAGATCAGGTCCTGGCGGAGACTGACGCGCGTCGGATCGTCACCAGGCAATGGTGATCCCGCCGTCCACCACCAGCGTCTGGCCGGTCATGTAGCTCGACGCCGGCGAGGCCAGATAGACCGCCGCCCCGGCGATCTCGTCCGGCTGGCCGATGCGCTTCAGCGGCGCCGGATCGGTGACCTGCTTCAGCAGTTCGGGGTTGTCCCAGAGGTATTTGGCGAAGTCGGTCTGCACCAGGCCCGGCGCGATGCAGTTGACCCGCACGTTCGACGGCCCCCACTCCACCGCCAGGTTCCTGGCCAGCTGCATGTCGGCCGCCTTGGAGATGTTGTAGGCGCCGATCAGGGCGTTGCCCCTCAGTCCGCCGATCGATGACACGATGATCACCGATCCGGCCTTCCGCTCGAGCATCTGCGGCGCGACCATCTGGATCAGCCAGTGGTTGGAGATGACGTTGTTCTGGAGGATTTTCTCGAACTGCTCGTCGGCGATGCCGGCCATCGGACCCGCATAGGGATTGCTGGCGGCGTTGCAGACCAGGATGTCGATCTTGCCGAAGGCGGCGTTGGTCTCATCGACCAGCCGCTGGAGATCCTCCTTCGAGGCGATGTTGGCCGGGACCGCGATGGCCCGCCCCTCGCCGTGCTTCGCGTTGATGGCCTGAGCGACCTCGTCGCACGGCCCCGGCTTGCGCGACGAGATCACCACCCGCGCGCCGTGCTCCGCCAGCCGCTCGGCGATGGCCTTGCCGATGCCGCGGGACGAGCCCGTGATCACCGCCACCTGGCCGCTCAGATCGAACAATTCCATCGTTAACCTCGAAGTCTGGGGAGAATCCGTGCACCAAGCCTAGGCGATCTGTCGTGATAACCCGATACTCGGGCGATTCCATCGGGGGAAGGCGGAACAACCGTTTCCATGCGCGTCCTGACTCAAGGCCTCCTGCTCTTCGGCTACATGTTCCTGGCCATGACGGTCGGCGTCTTCGTGTGGCGCGCGGGTCTCGGCGCCGGCGCGGGCGCGGCCGCCGGCATCGCCGGCCTCGGCCTGCTCGCGACCCTTCACACCTGGGTTTCCGGCAAGGCCGAGCGCGCCTCGCTCAAGAAGGAAATCGACCAGGTCCGCGAGGCCCACCGCCTGCTCGCCGACGCCATGGAGTCCACCCAGGGGGCCCTGACCGATCTGGCCCAGGCCATCGAATCCGGCGCCCTCAGCTCGACCGAACAGCTGTCCGGCGAGGTCCGCATGCTGGAATCGCTGATCCAGCAGATGAGCGAATCGATCGACCAGCGGATCGCCCAGCCCACCCCGGCCAACACCTATGAGGCCCGCCACCGCGAGCAGTCCAACGTCCTGCTCCAGACCATCCACGAGGCCCTGGCCGAGAACCGCGTCGACCTCTACCTGCAGCCGGTCGTCTCCCTGCCCCAGCGCCGCACCATCTTCTACGAGAGCTTCACCCGCCTGCGCGCCGCCGACGACCGGGTGATGATGCCGGCCGAATACCTGTCGGTCGCCGAGGGCGAGGGCCTGGTCCCGGCCATCGACAACCTGCTGCTGTTCCGCTGCGCCCAGATCGTCCGCCGTCTGGCCCGTCAGGACCGCAAGGTCGGCGTGTTCTGCAACGTCGCCCTGTCCTCGCTCGGCGACGAGACCTTCTTCCCGCAGTTCCTCGACTTCCTCAGCGAGAACCGCGACCTCAACCAGGCCCTGATCTTCGAGCTTGGCCAGGCCAATTTCGACGCCCGCGGCGCGATCGAGGCTCGCAACATGGCCAAGCTGGCCGATCTCGGCTTCCGCTTCTCGATCGACAAGGTCCAGACGCTCGACCTCGACTTCGCGGATCTTCAGAGGTCCGACGTCAAGTTCATGAAGGTGTCGGCCGACCTGCTGATCGAGACCCTGCTGGACACCGACGCCGCCTCGACCCTCCCCAGCCTGCGCGACATCTCCGCCGCCGACTTCGCCGGCCTGACCCGCCGCTACGGTATCGAACTGATCGCCGAGAAGTGCGAGACCGAGCGCCAGATCGTCGACATCCTCGAGCTCGACATCTCGGTCGGCCAGGGCCACCTGTTCGGCGAGCCGCGGGCCATCAAGGAAGCGGTGCTGGCCGAGACCGACCCGCCGGCCGACTTCATCCGTTCGACCCTGCGCAGCGCCGATCAGCGGCGGCGGTTCGCCTGAACGGCCCTGACGTCACGTCGCCGGCGGCGCCCGCCGGTGCGCGCGGCACAGATCGCAGAACTCCCAACCCTCGCGCCGACGGTCCGTGCGCCAGCGGTGCCGCTTGCAACCCAGCCGCCTGAGGAGCTTCCGAAACCAACGCAACTTGTAGATCTCCCGAACGTCGTTCACCGGCCCTAGCCGATGTCCGGGGACATACCAAGCCGCCGATGTGAATCTCCCACAGGTCCGTCCCGGCCCGGGGGAACGGCCGTCGCGTGAAGGTGAGCGCCCGGGGGCGGCCTGACGGGTTCAGCCGGCCGGCGCGGGGGCCGGTACCTGCGGTTGCGGCGGAACGTCCTCCGCCGGCGGGGTCAGCCCGGTCGCGCCCTCCGCCGCGGCCTCGCGCGACGCGGCCGCATCGGGCGTATCCGGCATCATCTCCGCCACGGCCTCGTTCTCGGGCTCCGGCGCGGACTGTGGATTGTTGCAGGCCCCCAGTCCGGTCGAGAGGCCGGCGGCCAGGGCGGCGGTAATGAACACGGTCTTGAGCTGGGTCATCGGTGTCTCCGGTCAGACCCGACAACCGCCGCCGCCCGGGCTCGTTCCCTCACCAGCCCTGGTAGCGGTCGCGCCAGTAAATCCGCTCGCGGCCGTAGCGATAGTCCGTGTTGTAGCCGCCGAAGCCATAGCCGCACGGATCGTCCTCCTCGGACAGGGTGTGACCCAGCAGCGCCCCGGCCGCCGCGCCGATGGCCGCGCCGCGCTCCCGGTCCTCACTTCCCGCCACCGCCGCGCCGATGGCGCCGCCCAGCAGCGCGCCGGCCGCCGTGGCCCGCTCCCGGTTCCGCGCGTAGTCGCGCTCGCACGCCGAGGCGTAGTCGTCCGTCGACGCGCAACTCGACAGCGTCAGGCCGCAGGCCGCCACCGCCGTCATGCTCAACAGGTACCGCATACCGCTTCTCCCTCAAGCCCCGCGCCCTGATGAACACCGGCGACCGCAGGAGCGTTCCGGCCGGACCACCCGGTCCTTCTCCCCATACGGGAGAAGTGGCCGGGCGCGGCGAGGTCGGATTGGGGGTTTCTCCGGCCGTCATGAATTGGCGCGGCCACCGACGGTCGACGCCATGCCGGATTACACGGTGGTAACCTTCCCAGCCTTGCGCCCCCGCCCTCGCCCGCTAAGGTCCGGCGGCGTTTTGTGGCATCGGGGCGGAATTTCCATGCGTATCAGACTGTTGCTGGCCTCGGTCGCCAGCCTCTCTCTTATGGCCCAGGCCACGGCGGCCCAACAGAGCGTCGGCCCGATCGACCAGTCGAAGGGCTCGTTCGAGGACAAGTTCCGCCAGTTCGAGGGCGAGGACTGGCCGACCCCGACCGACTACCGCAACGCCTCGGGCGCGCCCGGCCACCGCTACTGGCAGCAGCAGGTCGACTACGACATCGACGTCTCTCTGGACGAGGCGCGGCGGACCCTGACCGGCCGCGAGGCGGTGACCTACACCAACAATTCGCCCGACGCTCTCGGCTACCTGTGGCTGCTGCTGGACCAGCAGAACTACCGCCGCGACTCCCTGGCCGAACGCAGCCGGACCTATCGCAATTCCGAAACCGTCAGCGTCAACGAGATCCAGCGCATCCGTCGCTTCCAGGACTGGGAGGGCGGCTTCAACGACCTGCGCGTGACCGGCCCCGACGGCCAGGCCGTGCCCTTCACCATCGTCGACTCGATGATGCGGATCGAGCTGCCCCGGCCGCTGGCCACCGGTCAGAGCTTCGCCTTCACCATCGACTTCACCCTGCCCCTGCCGGAAACCAACGTGGTCGGCGGCCGCAGCGGCTACGAGTGCTTCACCGAGGCGCACGAGGACGGTAACTGCCTGTTCCTGGCGGCGCAGTGGTTCCCGCGGCTGGCGGTCTATTCGGACTACGAGGGCTGGCATAACGCGCAGTTCCTCGGCTCGGGCGAGTTCACCCTGGAGTTCGGGGACTACGACGTCTCGATCACCGCCCCGACCGACCACGTGGTGGCGGCGACGGGGGTGCTGACCAACCCGGACATCCTCAGCGCCGAGCAGCGCGCGCGACTCGACCAGTCCCGGACGGCCGACGAGCCGGTCTATATCGTCACCCCGCAGGAAGCCGCTGCGGCGGAGGCCCGCCCCGCCCGGTCGGGCACGCGGACATGGAACTTCAGCGCCGACAACGTGCGCGACTTCGGCTGGGCCTCGAGCCGGAAATTCATCTGGGACGCCATGGGCGTCGAGCAGCAGAGCGCCGAGCATCCGGTGGTCATGGCCATGTCCTTCTATCCGAAGGAGGCCCGGCCGCTGTGGGACGCCTATTCGACGAAGTCGATCGCCCACACGCTCGATGTCTACAACCAGTTCGCCTTCACCTATCCCTACCCCACGGCCCAGTCGGTCAACGGGCCGGTCGGCGGCATGGAATATCCGATGATCACCTTCAACGGGCCCCGGCCCGTGCGGGCCGACGACGGGTCGCTGACCTATACCGAACGGGCCAAGAATGGCCTGATCGGCGTCGTCATCCATGAAGTCGGCCACACCTATTTCCCGATGATCGTCAACTCGGACGAGCGCCAGTGGACGTGGATGGACGAGGGGCTGAACAGCTTCCTGCAGTACCAGGCCCAGAAGCTGTGGGATCCCGCCTTCCCCTCGCGTGGCGAGCCCCGCGACATCGTCGAATACATGGTCAGCGAGGACCAGGTGCCGGTGATGACCCACTCGGACAGCCTGCTCCAGTTCGGCAACAACGCCTACGCCAAGCCTGCCACGGCGCTGGTCATCCTGCGTGAGACGGTGCTGGGCCGCGAGCTGTTCGACCGCGCCTTCCGCGAATATTCGCAGCGCTGGGCCTTCAAACGCCCGACCCCGTACGACTTCTTCCGCACCATGGAGGAGAGCTCGGGCGTCGATCTCGATTGGTTCTGGCGCGGCTGGTTCTATTCGACCGACCACGTCGACATTGCGCTGGAGGGCGTCACCGCCGCGGCGCTGGAATCGGCCGACCCGGAAGTCCGCGCCCGCGCCGCCCGCGAGCGTTTCGCCGAAGAGCCGGTCCCGACCACCATCACCAACAACGCCGGCATCGAGACGGTGATCGAGCGCGATCCGGCGACGCGGGACTTCTACAACGAGACCGACCGGTTCACCGTCACGGCCCGCGAGCGCCGCGACGCCGAGGCCGCCGCCCGCAAGGCCGACGAAGAGCGCCGCGCGGCCCAGGGCTTCGACGGCAACATCTACCGCTTCACCTTCCGCAACGTCGGCGGGCTGGTCATGCCGGTGATCCTCAAGCTGACCTACAGCGACGGCTCGAACGAGACGATCCGCATCCCGGCCGAGGTCTGGCGCCGCGACAGCGGCGAGGTGGTCTGGCAGCATGTCTCGTCGAAGACGCTGACCGGGGCCGAGATCGACCCGCTGTGGGAGACCGCCGACGCCGACCGGAGCAACAACTACTATCCGCGCCGTATCGACGAGCGGTCGCTGCGCCTGTCGCCCGCGCCGCCGCCCGGCGAGAACCGGATGCGCGACTCCGACGTCGAGGTCAGCCCCGACTCCACCGCGACCCGGGTGCGGCGGCAATAGGATGTTCAAGCGCACCTTCCTGACCGCCGCCCTGATCGCCGCGCTGGCCACGCCGGCGATGGCCCATCGTGGCCATGCCGGGCTGACGGTGATCGAGATCGACCCGGCCGGCGGCGCCGTCAGCGTCACGCACCGATTCGCCGCCCACGACGTCGAGCCGGCCCTGCCCAGCATCGCCCCGGAGGCGCAGCCCAGCCTCGACGATCCCCGCGCCGTGGCCGACCTCGAGGCCCATCTGGGCGCGCGTTTCCGGGTCTCGATCGACGGGACGGATGTCCCCGTCACCCACGCCGGCACCGACCTCGCAGCGGACAACATCCGCGTGGACTTCGCCGGCGAGACGACCGACCGGGACATCCAGGCGGTGACGGTCGACCTCGACTTCTTCCCCGGCGTGCACGACGACCAGGAGCAGCAGGTCAATGTCCGGGTCGACGGCGTGACGCGGACGGTGGTGTTTCGCCCGGGGTCCGAAGCGCAGACGGTGACGTTCTAGTCCTCCTCCGCCGCCATCAGGTCGGCGGGATCGAAGTCGTAGTCGAGCAGGTCCTTCGGCTTGCAGTCGAGGGCGGCGCACAGCTTGGCCAGGGTCCGGAAGCGGATGCCCTTCACCTTGCCAGAGCGGAACAGTGACAGCTGGGTCTCGCTCAGCCCGACCTCGGCGGCCAGGTCCCGGGCCTTGAGGCCCTTCTTGACGATCAACTGGTCGAGGGTGACGCGGATCGGCATCAGATCATCTCGTCCAGCTCGGCCTGGACCTTGCCGGCCTGCTCGACCACGCCGCCCAGAAGGAACAGCGCCCCGCCGATCATCCCGAGGGTCATGCCGGGCACGTCGAAATGCAGGTAGCCGCCCTGGGCCGCGCCGAGCACCCGCAACAGGTTGCTCATCACGAAGACGCTGAACACGCCGCCGGCGCCGAGGGCCAGGCCGACGCGGCGCAGGGCGTCCGACACCGTGGGCTGGAACAGACGGCCCCTCGCCAGGTCGCCCATGGCCCGCCCGATCGACCACACGCCGAACAGATAACAGGCCGCCGGGATCGCCCAGATCACCGACACGACCAGCCGGGAGCCGAAGTCCGGCGAACCTCGCGTCCAGATCATGATCGGCGCGACCAGGTGGATCAGGGCCAACAGGGCGCCGACGCTGACAACCATGAACACCGCCAACCAGCGGAACTGGGCGCAGCGGCGGCGGAAGCGGGCGAGGTCCGTCTGGCTCACGGGGGAATCTCCGGGGTCTGGAAGCTGTCTTATCTTTAATCTTGACTTAAAGACACGGCGTTTGCAACTTTATGTCGGACTTAAACCAAACAAGAGCGCCGCCGATGATCACCGCCATCGAAACCCGGGAGCTGACCCGCCGCTTCAAACGCCATCTGGCGGTCGACGCCGTGTCGATGACGGTGCCGGACAAGGCGGTCTACGGCTTCCTCGGACGTAATGGGGCGGGCAAGACCACGACGCTCAGGATGCTGCTGGGACTGATCCGGCCGAGCGGCGGGGCGGCGCTGGTGGGCGGCGTCGACGTCGCCCGCGACCGGATCGGGGCGGCGCGCAAGGTCGGGGCCCTGCTGGAGGCGCACGGCTTCTACGGCAATCTGTCCGGGCGCGAGAACCTGGACCTGACCCGCAGCCTGCTCGGCCTGCCGAAGAGCGAGATCGACCGGGTGCTGGAGGTGGTCGAGATGCGCGAACACGCGCGCCGCCGGGTCTCCGACTATTCGCTGGGCATGCGCCAGCGGCTGGGGCTGGCGCGGGCCATGCTGGGCGCACCGCCGGTGCTGGTGCTGGACGAGCCGACCAACGGGCTGGACCCGGACGGTATCGTCGACATGAGGCGGTTCCTGCGCGCCCTGCCCGAGCGGACCGGGGCCACGGTGCTGCTGTCCAGCCATTTGCTGGGCGAGATCGAGCAAACAGCGACCCATGTCGGCATCCTCAGCCACGGCAAGCTGGTGCTGGAGGGCGAGCTGGGGCGGCTGAAGGCCGATCTCGCCCCGGAGATCGCCCTGCAGACCGATGACGTCGCGCGGGCGACCGCCCTGGCCCGGGGGCGAGGCTTTGACGTGCTCGCGACCGACGACGGGCTGGTCGCACGGCTGAGGCCGGGCGAGGACGCCCGCACCGCCTCGGCGGCGCTGAACCGGGCCCTCAATGAGGCGGACATCGCCGTCTTCGCCATCGGAGCGCGGTCGCGCTCGCTGGAAGGCATCTACCGCGAGGTGTCGCCGCCCGCCCCTGTCGTAAACGCCGAGCCGGAGTTCGCCTGATGTCCGCCCTCCCTTCCAGGACGCCCCTGTTCGCGCCGCTGTTCGTCGAGGCGCGCAAGCTGAACCGCTCGCTGGCGGCCGTGCTGGCCGTGGCCGCGCCGTCTCTAATCGCCATCTTCGTCTTCTTCAACATGCTGCGCGGCAAGGCGCCGGCGCCGTGGGAGATGTGGATGATCAACGCCGCGGCGATCTGGGCCATCTTCATGCTGCCCATGAGCGTGACCGCCCTGACTGCGCTGGTGGCCCACATGGAGCACGGGCCGAGGTCGTGGGATCACTTGCGCGCCCTGCCCCTGCCCCGCTGGCGGCTGTACGCCGCCAAGGCGGCCTGCGTGCTGGGAGTCGTGGCGCTGATGAGCGCGGCCGTGCTGGCGATGACCTGGAGCGCGGTGACGCTGGCCGCCGCGGTCAAGCCGCAGCTGGAGCCGACCGGGGCCTTCGAGCTGGCGCGTTACGCCTCGCTGTTGGGCAAGATGTATCTCGCCGCCCTGCTGATGATCGCGATCCAGCTGTGGGTCGCGCTGCGCTTCGCCAGCTTCGTGCCGGCGCTGGCGGTCGGGATTGGCGGGACCTTCTTCTCGGTCGTGGCGACGTCAGCGAAACAGGGCGTCTTCTTCCCGTGGCAGATGCCGGTGAACATGCTGGCGACCGAGGCCTGGCGAATGGAGACGGCCCTGGGACTGGGGCTCGGACTGGGCGCGGTCGTGCTGATCGGCGCCCTCGTACACCTGAGCCGGCGCGAGGTGCTCTGAACCGACCCGGTCCTCGCGCATCAGCAGGGCGAGCGCCGCGCCTCCGGCCATCAGGACGATCATCGCCGACTCCGTTTATTGCGAACCGTTCGCAGATTGCGCGGGAGTGGCGGGCGTGGCAAGCCCGAAGCGTCGGTGGCGACTGACGGGAGCATCACCCATGCGTGAAGACGGCAAGCTGGACTATCTCGAACTGCCCGGCGGCGACCTGTCCGCGAGCAAGGCCTTCTACGGCGCGGCCTTCGGTTGGAAATTCCTCGATTACGGGCCGGAATACGCGGCTTTCGACGAAGGACTGGACGGCGGCTTCGACGCCCAGGCCGACGCGACGCGCACGCCGTTGCCAGTGCTGTTCGCGCACGATCTGGCGGCCATGCTGGCCAGGGTCGAGGCGGCGGGCGGAACAATCGTCAAGCCGATTTTCGCCTTCCCCGGCGGGCGCCGGTTTCACTTCCGCGACCCGGCGGGCAACGAGCTGGCGGTGTGGTCGGAGACCTGACCCCGCCCGGCAAGAGCTGCGGCGACTGCGGTCTGTGCTGCAAGCTGATGGGGGTGACGGCGCTGGAGAAGCCCGCGGGCAAATGGTGCCGTCACTTCTCGAAAGCGGGCGGCTGCGCGGTCTATGTCGACCGGCCCGGCGATTGCCGGGTGTTCAACTGCCTGTGGCTGCTGACCGACGCGCTGGACGAGACGTGGAAGCCCACGACAGCAGGCTTCGTCCTGCACAGCGAACAGGGCGGCGCGCGTCTGATCGTCGAATCCGATCCGGCCCGGCCGCACGACTGGCGGCGCGAACCCTATCAGTCGACGCTGCGGCGCTGGGCGGCGACGGCCGGCCAGGAGGTGCTCGTCTTCGCCGGTCAGCGCGGCGTGCGGCTGGGACAGGCCGACACGCCGGTTCGCCGGGTCTAGCGGACGTCGACCGACTGGGCGATGCGTTCGGCCAAGGCGCGGTCGGCCCCCTCGAGGCTCATGGTCCAGACGTGGACTTCTCGCGGGGCGTCAGGGCGCTGGAACAGGTGTTCGCGGGCGTGGCGCTCGCCGCTCTCGGTCGACACCACGGAAGCACGACCGCCCGCCTCGATCATCTGACCGCTGTAGATCGGAAACTGGGACGCCGGGCCGGCGTAGATCATGGCGAACGACTGGCCGCCGCGCCGGATCGTATAGATCCGGAAGTCCGGACCCGGCCGGCCGGTGACGATCTCAAACCCGGACGGCAGGTCGACGGTGAACGGCAGCGCGGCGCGGGCGGCGGAGTCCAGCACGGTGACGGTGGGGACGGACGGCGGCGGCGGGGCCTCGGCCGGCGCGACGGGCGCGGAGGTCGGCGACGGCTCCGTGCGGACGGGCGCGGTCGGGCGGGGCGTCGCGGGGCGTCCCGCGGCGCTTTCAGGCGGCGTTATGGGGGCCGTCCGCGGCCTCGGGGCCGGCTCAACCACGCGGGACGGCCGTGATTCCGGTGTCGTGGCGGACGGCGGGGCGGCAGGAGCCGGCTCCGCGGCCCGGGGCGTCGGAGCGGGCGCGGACGGCGCCGGCGTCACCGGGCGCGCCAGATATTCCTCGATGGTCGGCGGACCGCTGTTGAGGTCGCGCGTAAGGTCGCTGGCCGAAGCGCCGGAGGCAGGCGGGTCCTGCGGCGCCGTCTGGGCATTGGACACGCCGGGGACGGCGGCGAGCAGGAGGGCGGCGGCTGTCAGGACGGTTCTCTTCATGCCCCGACCTTCTCCCTTCAACCCGCGAACGGCAAGGCCCTGAGCGTATAGGCCACGACGGCGGTGACTGCGGAGGCGGCGACGGCGAGGCCCGCGAACCAGGCCAGTCGCTTCCACAGCGGCCCGGCCGCCTCGTCCGGCCCCGGGGGCGGTTCGATCCTAATGATAGCCGGCCTCCGGCGTCACCTTGCCCCGGAACACCCAGTAGACCCACGCCGTGTAGCCGAGGATCAGCGGGAGGATGAAGGCCGTGCCGGCCAGCATCAGGGCCAGGGCGTTGTCAGGCGCGGCGCCCTCGCGGAAGTCCACGGCGTAGGGCGCCACATAAGGGAAGAAGCCCGTCGCCAGGCCGGCGTAGCCCGACAGGAAGACCACCACGGCGCCGGCGAACGGCCAGACATGTGAGGACCGGAGAACCCCCAGCGCGACCGTCGCCAGCCCGGCCAGACCGATCAGCGGAATGACGCTGAGCGGCAGGAAGCGGGCGAGATCGAACCCGGCTCCGGTCCAGCCCCAACGTGCGGCGACGAGCGGATGCACCACCAGCGTCGACAGGCTGACCCCCAGCATGAACAGCGCCGTCAGCACGCCCGCGAACAGGGCCCAGCGGCGGGCGTCGCCATGCAGGGCGTCGGTGGTCTTCAGCATCAGCCAGGTCGCGCCGAGCAGGGCGTAGCCGCAGACCAGACCAACCGCGACCAGCAGGGTGTAGGGCGTGAACCAGTCGAAGGTCCCGCCGGCGAAGCGGCTGTCGGCGACTTCCACGCCCTGGATGAAGCCGCCGAGGATCAGGCCCTGGGCGAAGGCGGCGAGAATGGAGCCGAGGCCGAACATGGCGGTCCAGAAGGGCCGTCCGCGGCGCTGGCCCCGGAACCGGAACTCGAAGGCGACCCCGCGCAGAATCAGCCCCGCCAGCATCATCACCACAGGCAGGTAGAAGGCCGGCATGAGGATGGAATAGGCCAGCGGAAAGGCCGCCAGCAGACCGCCGCCGCCCAGCACCAGCCAGGTCTCGTTGCCGTCCCAGACCGGGGCTACGGTGTTCATCATCACGTCCCGGTCCTCGCGCGAGTGCGAAAACGGAAACAGGATGCCGACACCGAGGTCGAAGCCGTCCAGCAGCACATAGAGCAGCACGGCGACGGCGATCAGCCCGGCCCAGATGAGAGGAAGATCGAGGCTCATTTCGGGTCTCCCGGCGCTTCGTCGGGTGCGGCGGCGAGCGGGGTGCCGGGCGCGCGCAGCCCCTCCGGCGACGGCTCGACCCGACCAGCCGCGGGGCCTTCATCGAGCAGGCGCAGGATGTAGATGGCCCCGGCCACGAAGACCACGGCGTAGACGGTGATGTAGATCAGCAGCGAGGTGGCGACCGAGCCGGTCGTCACCGCCGACACCGCGTCGGCGGTGCGCAGAACACCGTAGACGACCCATGGCTGACGACCGACCTCGGTGACGATCCAGCCGGCGATCACGGCGACGAACCCGGCCGGCCCCATGGCGACGGCGAAGCGCAGGAACAGCCGGTTGTCGGTCAACCGCTTGCGCCACGCCAGCCATGCGCCCCAGAGACCGAGGCCGATCATCAGAAAGCCGAGCCCGGCCATGACCCGGAAGGCCCAGAAGACCAGGAAGACGGGCGGCTGGTCCTCCGCCGCGACGGCCTTGAGACCCGTCACGACCTCGTCCGGCGGCGCGACGATGATCCCGGCGCCGGGTATCGAGACCTCGAAATGGTTGGCCTGCGCAGCGCGGTCGGGGATGGCGAACAGGACCAGCGGATGATTGGCCTGGGTTTCCCAGTAGGCCTCGATGGCGGCCAGTTTCTGCGGCTGGTGCTCCTTGGCCACCTCACCCGACCAGTGCCCCGCGAGCAGCTGCAGCGGAGCGACCACGGCCAGCAGACCCACGGCCATGGTCAGGGCGATCCGGCTTTCGCGCTGTTCGCGGTCGCGCAGCAGTTGCCAGGCCGAGGCGCCGCCGACCACCAGGGCCGTGGTCAGGAAGGCGGCCATCAGCATGTGGACGAGGCGCGAGGGGAAGCTTGGGTTGAAGATCACCTCGGCGAAGCTGGTCGCTACGAAGCGGCCGTCCGCCAGGATTTCAAAGCCCTGCGGCGTCTGCATCCAGCTGTTGGCGGAGAGGATCCAGAAGGCCGAGATGGTGGTGCCGACGGCGACCAGAACGGTGGCGAGGAAATGCAGTCGCGGCCCGACCTTTCTCCAGCCGAACAGCATGACGCCCAGGAAGGACGCCTCGAGGAAAAAGGCGGTCAGCACCTCATAGGCCAGCATGGGACCGATGACGCCGCCGGTCAGGCGGATGAACTCGGACCAGTTGGTGCCGAACTGATAGCTGAGCACGATGCCGGAGACGACGCCCATGCCGAAGCTGATGGCGAAGATCCTCACCCAGAACAGGTAGAGAGCCTTGAAGGCCTCGCGGTTGGTTGCGAGCCACAGCCCCTCCAGCACGGCGAGGAAGGCCGCCAAGCCGATGGTGAAGGCCGGGAACAGGATGTGAAAAGCGATGGTGAAGGCGAACTGGAGCCGCGAGAGCAGCAGTGCGTCGAATTCCACGGCCCGACCCTTTCCGGAAGCGTGGCGGGAGCCTGAGCCGCCCGCCCGGCGTCCGCAACCGGACGCTCCGTCGCGTGACGGAACGCCGCAACGCCGGGAAAAGCTCCGTCAGGCGGCGGGGAGTTCGACCCAGAAGGCCGCGCCTTCGCCGGGAGTGGAGGTGACGCCGATGGTCCCACCCTGCAGTTCGACCAGCCGCTTGGCGAGGGCCAGGCCGATGCCGTGGCCCTCCACCGTCGAGCGCTCCAGCCCGAGTCGGTTGAACGGCTCGAACAGCTGGGCCTGCTTCTCGGTCGACAGGCCGGGACCGCGGTCGATGACCTCGATGCGGACGCCGTCGTAAATCTTGCTGGCCCGGAAGATCACCAAGCCTCCGGCCCCGCCGTACTTGACCGCGTTGGAGGCCAGGTTGGCGATCACCTGGGTCAGCCGCTGGGAGTCGGCCAGGGCGATCAGGCCGTCGCCCTCGCTGACCACATGCATGGCGATGCCCTCGGCCTCCGGACGCAGGGCGGTGGCGCGGCGCACGTCCTCGAGCACCCCGGGGACGTCGGTGGGGCGCAGCTCGACCTTGACGGCCCCGGACTCGGCGCGGGCCACGTCCAGCAGATCGTGGGCCAGGGCCTCGACCTGCCGCGCGGTCTTGACCAGCATCTCCGCCATCTCCGCCTGGGTCGGGGTGACGGCGCCCAACTGGCCGGTCTTCCAGAGTTCGCCGATGCCGATGACGCCGCCGACCGGGCTCTTGATCTCATGGGCGACGTTGGCGAGCAGGCGCGACTTGGCTTCGGAGGCCAGCTCGGCGCGCAGCTGGCCGGCCTTGGCGCGGTCGGACAGGCGGTCGCGCTCCTCCAGAAGCGAGGCGACCAGCAGGATGGGCATGCAGCCGAGCAGCACCATCAACTGGGCCAGCAACGCCTGGTCGGCCAGGTCCGGGCCCGCCGATATGAACGGGCCGCGGCCGAGCATGGCGCCCCCGACGGCCGTGATTGCGACGAGCACCAGCGCCGTCGCGACGCCGAGTACGCGGAACCGGGCCGCGAACAGGATCAGCACCGGCACGACGATGAAGCCGACCTGCACCTGCGACTGGAAGAAGACGCCGACGCAGACCGCGGCGAGCAGGGCCAAAAGGATAGCCGCCTCGGCCGCACGGAAGGGATTGCGCAGCATGGCCAGGTGACGGCGGCTGAGCGAAAGGCCGAAGGCGCCGATGACGGCGATGCCCAGAGCGTGACCGAACCACCAGGTCTGGAAGGCGTGAAGGATGTCCGCGCCCTGGATCAGGTACAGCCCCCCGGCTGTAATGACGGCCGCGGGAATGGGTGCGATCACGGCGGCGCTGAGCAGGAAGCGGCAGGCCCCGTCGACGGTGGCGACGTTGAGCGTCGGCGCGAATCTTCGGGCCAGCAGGACCGCGCCCCCGATCTCCATCATGTTGGTGATGGTGAACAGCGCGGTGAGGCCGTAGGAATTGCCGGCCAGCAGCTCTCCGGCAGTGATGCCGGTGGCCAGCAGGCCCGCGAAACAGAGGTCGTACGAAGGACCGCGCGCGTTCCTGAGCCAGACCGCGACGGCGACCCCGCCGGCGCCCCACAGGCCCGCGACGAGGCCGGCGGTGCGGGCGAACTGGATCGCCAGCACCACAAGCACCAGAACGGCGATGGCGGTGAAGATCGGGGCCAGCGGCTCGCGGAAGAAGGCCACGGCGCTGTTGACCGCGACGGGCGAGTCCACGCGCGGGCTCGGCGCGGCCTCGGGAGGAGCCGCAGCCGGTTCGGTCGGGGCGAGCGCGCGGCTCATGAGCATGGGCGTTCCGGGGGAAGCGGACTGTCTTGCGGTTTTCCTACCCCGCCGCTTCCTAATATCCCCTGAAGGTCAGGCGTTTTGCGCGAGCGCCTGGTTGAACGCCCGGACCGCGGCGGCGGGCCCTTCCGGGTCGTTCCAGACGGCCGAGCTCACCGCCACGAAATCCGCCCCTGCCCGGGCCAGATCGCCCGCGTTGCCGGGTGTGATTCCGCCGATGGCGACGCAGGGAATCTCGACCGTCTCCTGCCAGATGGTGAGTATCTCGGGGTCCGGCTGGTGGACCGTTTCCTTGGTGGTGGTCGGGAAGAAGGCCCCGAAGGCGACGTAGTCGGCCCCCGCCTCGGCCGCGTCCATGGCCAGTTCGCGGCTGTCGTGGCAGGTCACGCCGATCATGGCGTCCGGCCCCATGAGCCGTCGGGCCTCGGCCAGCGAGGCGTCCGACTGGCCCAGATGCACGCCGTCGCAGCCGGAGCGGGCGGCCAGGTCAGGGCGATCGTTCAGGATCACGGCCACCTCGTGGGCCCGGGCGACGGGGGCCAGCGCCTCCACCGCAGCCAGGATCGCGACGTCGTCGGCGGGCTTCAGGCGGATCTGCAGCGCGGCCACGTCGCCGGCGGCGAGCGCGATGTCCAGATCGACCGCGAAGGCCGCAAGATTCGCGATCGCCGGCGGGGTGATCAGGTACAGCCGGCAGGGAGGGCGCGGCGGGACGACGGGTTCTCTGGCCATGCGAGGGCAAGTGCGACGCCCCGGCGGCTGCGTCAATGATTCCCGCGGCGGCGACTGCGAACGACTTGCATTCGCCGCATTCGGCCTGCTATAGCGAACCATTCGCATCTGTCAGGACTCGCTCCTTGTACGTCTGCAACTGCAACGGTCTTCGCAAGCGTGACGTCGCCTCGGCCATCGAGGCGGGCGCCACGCGTCCGCGCGACGTTTTCACTCGCCACCAATGCATGGCGCAGTGCGCCAAATGCGTCTGCGAGATGCGCGAGATGATCCAGGAAAGCCGCCAGGCGTTCGCCCTCGCCGCGGAATAGGCCGCTCCCCGCCGATCGGGGAGATTCATTCGCATTTTCAATGTTGTGAGAAGTGTTCGCAGGTGAACACAACGGCGCTTTCCGTGTTAATTGATCTCGGACAGCGCGCGTGATTCAGACCGTCAGCCGACGGACGCACCCGCGGACGGAAGAACGACGATGAAGGGCGATCCCGCGATCATCCGCACGCTCAACGCGGTGCTGACCAACGAGCTGACGGCGGTCAACCAGTACTTCCTGCACGCCCGGATGTTCGAAAGCTGGGGCCTGAAGCACCTCGGCCAGATCATCTACGACGAGTCGATCGGCGAGATGAAACACGCCGACAAGCTGATCAAGCGCGTGCTGTTCCTCGACGGCCTGCCGAACCTGCAGGACCTGCACAAGCTGAAGATCGGCGAGAGCGCAGCCGAATGTCTGGGCTCGGACCTGTCGCTTGAACTGGGCGGGCGCGACACGCTGCTGGCCGGCATCGCCCAGTGCGAAGCGGCGTCCGACTTCATCAGCCGCCAGATCCTGACCGAGATTCTCGCCGACACCGAGGAGCACATCGACTTCCTCGAGAGCCAGCACAAGCTGATCGAACAGCTGGGCGAGCAAAACTACCTGCAGTCGGCCATGACCGAGATCGCGCCGGACAAGAGCGCCACCGGGAACTGAGCCCCCTCCCCGCCCATTCCGGTCCCGATCGCAAGGGAGGCCGGAATGAGCATGAACGACACCCTGGACGACGCTCGGGAGGCGGCGGCGGACTTCCTCAACGCCGAGGGTCGACCAGCCGGCCATGTGCTGCTCGGCGTGGCCCTGACGGCGGGGTTCGCGCTGGCGGCGACAGCCTTCGCCAGCCGGGCCCTGTCGCCGACGCGCGATGATCCGCGGGACGACGACGCGCCGATCACCGAACGGCCGCGCGGGCCGCTGAGCCTGATCCTGCCGGCGGTGTTCTCGGTCACCACCCTGTCGGCGGTGCGGGTCTGGAACGCCCCGGCCGCGCGGGAGCGAACGGTGGCGATGACGCTGTGGGCGGCGGCGCAGGCCCTGAACGCAGTGTGGATCGCCTTGCGGCCCGCGAGCCGGAACCTGCAGATCGCGGCGGCCATGTCATCGGCGGGGCTGGCCGCGGCCTTCGCCCACGAGGCGCGCAAGATCGACACCCGGGCCGGCAAGCTCGCCGCGCCGGTCGGCCGCCAGGTGCACATGGCCAATGTCGTCGAGGAGACGGCGACAGTGCACTGAGCGCGCCGCCTTGCCGGATGCCCCTTCATCCTCTAGGGACTGCGCCCGTTCGCGCGCCATCTCAGCACCATCAAGCCCGGCATGGTCCTGCAAGTGAACGGCGGCCTCTGGGTCGTCACCAAGGCCAGCCACGTCAAGCCGGGCAAGGGCGGCGCCTTCGCCAACGTCGAGGCCAAGAACCTCGAGACCGGCAACAAGCTGAACGAGCGCTTCCGGTCCGAAGACAAGGTCGAGCGCGTCACGCTGGAGCAGAAGGACTTCTCGTACCTCTACGACGGCGGCGAAACCCTCGTGTTCATGGACGACACGAACTACGAGCAGATCGAACTGCAGAAGGACTGGGTCGGCGAAGACCGCATCCCCTATCTGCAGGAGGGCATGAAGGTGGTCATCGAGATGCACGAAGAGCGTCCGATCGGCCTGACGCTGCCGGATCAGGTCAACCTGGAAGTCGTCGAGACCGAGCCCACGGTGAAGGGCCAGACCGCCTCGTCGTCCTACAAGCCGGCCATCGCCAACAACGGCGTGCGCATCATGATCCCGCCCTACATGGGCGTCGGCGAGAAGATCGTCGTCGACACCACCACCGGCGAATACGTCCGCCGCGCGGACTGAGAGCGATTGACGGCCAAACGAATCTTCGCCTCCTACGGCATCGAAGTCTTCCGGGACTTGTTTGGCTACAAAATCACCTTCGAAAACGCCGGCCATGGCGGCGGGATAAGGTCCATCAGGGTCGACGGGCAAGACGCCGAGAAGGCCATGTCCGGCCCTGAGGCCGCTGCCGAAGTACTCGACAGGTTGGCCTGACTACGAACGTGCCTACCCAGTAACCCTTGAACTTCTCCGCACCTCCGGGCGACACGCCTTTTCAGGAGCTGCGGACCAGGAGATTCCCCATGGCTCTCGCCTCCGCCCTCGTTTCCGTCATGATCGACGCGGTTCGCAAGACCGCCCGGCCGATGCTGCGCGACTTCGGCGAGGTCGCCCAGCTGCAAGTGTCGCGCAAGGGCCCAGGCGACTTCGTCACGGCGGCCGACATCAAGGCCGAGGACACCCTCTATGAACTGCTGATGAAGGCGCGGCCGGGCTACGGCTTCCTCGGCGAGGAACGCGGGCTGATCGAGGGTACGGACAAGTCGCACATGTGGATCGTCGACCCGATCGACGGCACCACCAACTTCATGCACGCCATGCCGCACTTCGCCATCACGGTGGGGCTGCAGCGGACGGCGCCGGACGGCCATTCCGAGATCGTCGCGGGCGTCACCTACAACCCGGTCATGAACGAGCTGTTCTGGGCCGAGAAGGGCAAGGGCTGCTACCTGAACGACCAGCGCATCCGCGTCGCGGGCCGCAAGGACCTGTCGGAGAGCCTGATCGCCACCGGCCTGCCCTTCATCGGCAAGACCGGGCACGCGCAGGCGATCAAGGACATCCACGCGGTGGGTCAGCGGGTGGCGGGCATCCGCCGGCTCGGCTCGGCCGCGCTGGACTTCGCCTGGGTCGCGGCGGGGCGGTACGACGCCTACTACGAGCGCAACCTTCAGCCGTGGGATGTGGCGGCGGGCATCCTGTTCGTGACCGAGGCGGGCGGCATCGTGACGACCATCGACGAGGACGGGAATCCGATGACCGGCGGCCAGATCCTTGCGGCGAACCCGGAACTGCACCCGCAGCTGCGCAAGGTGCTGAGGGGCTAGAACGCCCAGCCCCTGTCGCCGGGGCATGATCCGGCTCATGCTTGCGGCATGACGCTCCCGGCGGCGACTCCGCTGATCATCGCCCATCGCGGCGCCTCGGGCGAACGGCCCGAGCACACCCGCGCGGCCTATGAGCTGGCCATCGACCAGGGCGCGGACCTCATCGAGCCCGATCTGGTCATGAGCCGCGACGGCGCGCTGGTGGTCCGGCACGAGAACGAGATCGGCGGAACCACCGACGTGGCGGACCGGCCGGAGTTCGCGGACCGCCGCGCCTACAGGACCATCGACGGCTGGACCGTCGAGGGCTGGTTCACCGAGGACTTCACCCTCGCCGAGCTGAAGACCCTGCGCGCCCGCGAGCGCCTGCCGACGCTGCGCCCCGCCAATACGGCCTTCGACGGCCGGGAGCCGATCCTGACCTTTGACGAGGTGCTGGAGATCGCGCGCGAGGGCTCGGCGCGGACGGGGCGGGTCATCGGGGTGGCGCCGGAATTGAAGCATCCATCGTATTTCGCCGCGGCGGGCCTGCCGATGGAGGACGTCTTTGTCGCGGCGCTGGAGCGGCCCGGCCTGACCGCGGCGGCGGGGCTGCTGGTCCAGTGTTTCGAGGTCGGGACGCTCCAGCGGTTGCGGACGCGGACTGACGCGTCCCTGCTGCAGCTGGTCGCGGCAGTCGGCGGGCCGGCGGACCGGCCGGACCTGACCTATGCGGCGATGACCACGCCGGAGGGGCTGGCGGAGGTGGCGGACTATGCGGACTGGATCGGCGCGGACACGGCCCTGATCGAGGTCCGGCCGGGCGAGGCGTCGGCGCTGATCACCGACGCCCATGCGGCGGGGCTGAAGGTGGCCGGCTGGACCTTCCGGGCGGAGAACCTGTTCCTGCCGGAGATCGACCGGAACGGCGACGACCCGGCGATGTACGGGCGGCTGCGCGGGCGGCTGGCGCGGTTCGCGGGCCACGGGCTGGACGCGGCCTTCATGGATCAGCCGGGGCTGAAGTGATCCTTCCCCCTGCACGGGGAAGGAAATCAGCCGGCGACCTGCCCGAAGTCCGCGACCTGGCCCATGACGGCGCGGACCTGTCCCAGCAGCTTCAGGCGGTTGTCGCGTTCCGCCGGCACGTCGGAATTGACCAGCACGGCGGTGAAGAAGGCGTCGACCGGGGCGCGCAGGGCGGCGAGCGCCTGCATGGCGGCGGCGAAGTCCTCGGCCTCCAGGGCGGCGTCGACGGCGGTGGCGGCGGCGGCGGCGGCGAAGGCCAGGGCGGTCTCCTCAGACGGTTGGCCCGGCAGGCCGGTCTCGACCATGCCCTCGGGCAGCGGGCCCTTCTTCTCCTCGGCCCTGAGGATGTTCGAGGCGCGCTTGTAGCCGGCCAGCAGGTTGGCGCCGTCGTCGGTGGCGAGGAAGGCGTCGAGCGCCTCGACCCGGCGGACAATGCGGACGAGGTCGTCGTCGCCGAGCGCGAAGACGGCGTCGACGAGGTCGTGACGCTTGCCCTGGTCGCGGAGGAGGACCTTCAGACGGTCGGCGAAGAAGGCGAGGAGGTCGAGTGTCGTCGCCTCGACCCGTTGCGAACTCCGTCGCTGAGGCGAACCATCGACCATGAAAAGCTCGACCTCACGCTTGAAGCCGTCATCGCGATCCTTGAAGCCCAGCCGGTCATAGTAAAACAGGCATTGCTGACGGAGACGGGCCTTCAGCGGCACCCGAATTTCGTTCTCCAGCACCAGCCGAATCACCCCCAGCGCCGCCCGCCGCAGCGCGAACGGGTCCTTCGAGCCGGTGGGCTTCTCGTCGATGGCGAAGAAGCCGACGAGGGTGTCGATCTTGTCGGCCAGCGACACAGCTACGGTCAGCGGCGCGGTCGGGACGGTGTCGGCGGGCCCCTGCGGCTTGTAGTGGTCGCGGACGGCGTCGGCGACGGCGTCGGGCTGGCCGAAAGCGCGGGCGTAGTAGCCGCCCATGACGCCCTGCAGTTCGGGGAACTCGCCGACCATGCCCGAGGCGAGGTCGGCCTTGGCGAGGCGCGCGGCCTGCTCGGCCTGAGCCGGATCAGCCCCGACCAGCGGGGCGATCTCGCGGGCGAGGGCGGCGATGCGATCGACGCGTTCAGCGAGCGTGCCCAGTTTGGCGTGGAAGGTGACGCCCTTCAGCTTGTCGTTCCAGGCGTCGAAGCCGGTCTTCAGGTCCTCGTCCCAGAAGAAGCGGGCGTCGTTCAGGCGGGCCGAGAGGACGCGGCTGTTGCCGGCGGCCAGCGCCTTGCCGCCGTCGGAGGCCTCGACGTTGGCGACGACGACGAAGTGCGGGGCGAGGCCGTGCTTCGCCGGGTCGCGGACGGCGAAGTATTTCTGGTGCGCCTTCATCGACAGGCGGACGACCTCGGGCGGCAGATCGAGGAATTGCGGGTCCATGTCGCCGAGGATGGGGGTCGGCCATTCGGCCAGGCCGGCGACCTCGTCGAGCAGGCCGTCGTCGTCGACGAGGGCGAGGCCGCGGTCGTGGCACACCTTCTGCGCCGCCTCGAGGATGCGCAGCTTGCGGTCGGCGACGTCGAGGAGCACGAATTCACGCTCCAGCCTGTGGCGGTAGTCGGCGAAATCCTTCACCGCGAAGGGCTGGCCGGAGCCGAGGAAGCGGTGGCCCTCGGTGACGTCGCCCGACGCGAAGCCGTCGATCTCGAACGGGACCACATGGCCGTCGAACAGGGCGACGATCCGCTTCAGCGGGCGGACCCAGCGCAGCGAGCCGGACCCCCAGCGCATCGACTTGGGCCACGGGAAGCTCCTGACGATCTGGTCGACCATCTCGGGGATCAGCTCGGCGGTCGCCCGGCCCTTGCTGCTGATCACGGCGAACAGCACCCCGTCGCGTTCGGTGAGGTGGTCGCGGGTCAGGCCGGTCTTGCGCAGGAAGCCGTCCAGCGCCTGTTCCGGGGCGTTGGCGCGGGGGCCCTTGAGCTCCTCCTCGCGGTCGGGCGTGGCGGCGGGCAGGCCCTCGACGACGAGGGTCAGGCGGCGCGGGCCGGCATAGGTGGTCAGGGCGTCGTACGTCAGGCCGGCGGCCTTGAGCCGGTCGGCGGCCATGCGCTCGAGGTCGCGCGCCGCGCCGGGCTGCATCCGCGCGGGGATTTCTTCGGAGAACAGTTCGAGGAGGAGTTGGGGCATCAGGCAGCTTGCTTGCGTTGGATAGACAGGCTCAGGTCGCGGACCGCACCTGTCTCGTCGGCATAGAAGCCGATGACAATTTCAAAAGGCGTCGGGCTAAGCGCCGCGCCGTTGATCACCGCCCAAAAGGACGGCCCCACAGCGAACTGAGCAGTAACCCCGTGCTCATGCTCATAGGCATTGCCCAGCGGCTCGTCGTCATCGAACGACACTTCGAGGAAGGAGCCATCCAGCGGGCACTCCTTTTCTCCATCCAGTTCGAATGTGGTTCGGAACGCCCATTGCACTTCATGCGAGGCGACCTTGCTCATCGGAATGTAGAGCGCGTCGCTTCCGACGATCGCGCCGCCTCCGACTGGCTTGGCGCGTCGCGGCCGCCGGTCAGCCAGCGAGATGACGCCGTCGTCGCTCACGCGCGCTCCCTTTCCTGCTCGACCCATTCGGTGGCGCACGCCTTACACAGGTCGCGGATCCGGCCGATGTAGCTCTGCCGCTCGGCCACCGCGATGGCGCCGCGGGCGTCCATCAGGTTGAACAGATGGGAGGCCTTCAGGACCTGATCGTAGGCCGGCAGGACCAGGGCCTGGCCCTGCGGACCCTTCATGGCGAGGAAGCGGGTGACCTCGGCGACCATGTCCTCGAAGCGGCGCTTCAGGCCCTCGATGTCGTAGCCGTGGAAGTTGGCTTCCGACTGCTGGCGCTCGTTCTCGAGGAAGACCTCGCCGTAGGTCAGGCCCTCCTTGGTGAACTTCAGATCGTAGACGTTGTCGACGCCCTGGACGTACATGGCCAGACGCTCCAGCCCGTAGGTCAGCTCGCCAGAGACGACGTCGACCTCGATGCCGCCGACGCCCTGGAAGTAGGTGAACTGGGTCACCTCCATGCCGTCGCACCAGACCTCCCAGCCGAGCCCCCAGGCGCCGACGGTGGGGTTCTCCCAGTCGTCCTCGACGAAGCGGATGTCGTGCAGCTTCGGGTCGATCCCGATAGCCGCCAGCGACCCCAGATACAGCGCCTGCAGGTTGTCCGGGTTCGGCTTCAAAATCACCTGGTACTGGTAATAGTGCTGTAATCTATTGGGGTTCTCGCCGTAGCGGCCGTCGCCGGGGCGGCGGCTGGGCTGGACGTAGGCGGCCTTCCACGGGCGCGGGCCGAGCGCGCGCAGCACGGTGGCCGGATGCAGGGTGCCGGCGCCGACCTCAATGTCGTAGGGCTGGAGGATCGCGCAGCCCTGATCGCCCCAGTATTTGTGGAGGGTCAGGATGAGGTCCTGGAAGGCGAGCGGTTCGGTGGTCACGGGCAGGCTTTTCGTCCGGGGAGGAAGGCGGCGGACCCTAGACGGGGCGGTATCGACGGGCAAGGCGGCGGGCCTTCTCCGGCAAGGAAGGCCGGCCCTGTCCTTCGAAAATGCCGAAACCCTGTCATCCCGACACTCCCGGGCCCTCCCGGCCCATCGCCCGGAACCGCTGTCGGCGTATGCGCGCGGCGCGAGGTGAGGTGTTCGACGAGCCGCGGGGCCCGTGGCGGGCGGGTGTGGGTCTTCATATGCGCGTCCCTCCGCGGAAATTGCCGTGCAGCGTAGCCGGCAGGTGCGCCAGAAGCGGTCGCAGGGTGCGAGATGGCTGGATGGCGACCGGGATTGGCAGGGATGGCAGGGTATGGGTTGGCCGGGTCAGACACCTGCCTGGCTTCGCGGGAGAAGGAATTTTAAGGGGCGGCGTTCACCCTGCGGCCATGAAACAGATCGACCAGATGCGCCGGCGGGCCGCGCGCTATCTCGACGTGGAGGCGGTGACGATCGCGCCCGCGAAGGGCGTGTTCTCGCTGAGCTTCGACGACATTCCCGCCACCGCCTGGACCGAGGCGGGGCCGATCCTCGCGGAGCATGGGGTCAGGGCGACCTACTATGTCTGCGGCGGGCTGGCCTGCGGGCGGAACATGGATCGCGACCAGTTTCAGGTGGAGCACCTGCAGGCCCTGCACGCGGCAGGGCATGAGGTGGGGTGCCACACCTTCGGCCACACCAGCGCGCTGCGGATGGACGGGGCGGCGCTGCGGATGAGCCTCGACGCCAATGCGGCGTGGGTGGCGGAGCGGCTGGACGGCTATCGCATGACGACCTTCGCCTGGCCGTTCGGGGACGCCACGGTCGGGGCCAAGCGGATGGTGCGGGAACGGTTCGCGCTGGGCCGGGGGGTGCGGGACGGGGTCAACGCCGGGCGCGAGGATCGGGCGCTGATCCGGTCGATCGGGCTGGAGAGCCGAAGGTTGCCGGGATACGACCTTGAGGGGCTGATGGCCGAGGCGGCGGAGCGGCGGGGCTGGCTGACGGCCTATGGTCACGACGTGTCAGACCGGCCGACGGACTATGGCTGCACGCCGGACGATCTGGACCGGGTGCTCCGGCTGGCGAAGTCGGCGGGGCTGGAGGTGCTGCCGGTCGCGGCGGCCTGGGGCGTGGCTACGCGGTAGACCTGGTCGAGACGAGCGGATGTAAAACTCAGGCGGCCTGCGCCATCTCGGCATTCCGCACATCCGCCCACCTGATCAGCGCGGCGCGGGGCCAGGCGACGATCCAGGAGCGGGCGGTGTACTCGCCCTTCTCGATCAGGGCGGCGCGGGTCGGGGAGCTGGTCGCGGCGCGCTGGGTGTGGATGTCGCCGGGTCCCTGATGGACCATGAAGGCACCGTGCTTCAGCGGATTGACCCGCAGATAGGCGAGACGCGGGCTGATCTGCTCCAGCGGCGGATCGTAGAACCACGACGAACCGAGCATGCCGGCCATCTCGGGGCGGCGCTTGAGGATTTCGGCGGCGGTGGCCCAGGCGCGGTCCCAGCCGGCCTCATTGAAGTCGCCGAGCTCGCGGCTCTCGGTGTGAACCTCCAGCCACGGCTTCCAGGCCTGGGCGGCGGCGTAGGCCGGGATCACCGACCAACCCCAGCCCTCGCGGGCGTGGCGCAACACTTGCCCGGGCCCCATGGGCGAGGACAGGTCGATCATCTGGGTGCGGGCGCCGGGCACGCTGAGCACCAGCGAGATGCGCACATCCTTGGCCCAGAAGTCGCGATCGTAGGGGTCGGGCGCGGCGGTCAGGAAGTCGGCGAGACGGCCGATCCATTCCGGATAAAGCTCCATCACCGCGGGCGGCAGGTCGGCGGCGGGAACGCGGGCCGGCATCTCCAGCGCCCAGAGGGCCACGAGGGCGCGGCGGTGGACGTCGTTGAGCGCGGGTCCGAAGGCGGCCTGCAGGGCCTCCTCGGCGCGGTGGCCCGGCTGGTCGAAATCCCAGTGCGGGGCGGAAGCGGCGGCCGCGTCGGCGGCGGCGTCCTTGAGGCCGTGGAGGCGGGCGCGGTCGTCCGGGGAAACCCGGGCCAGCACGGCCTCGAAGGCGGCGATATGAGCGGGCGTCAGCGTTTCCATGCCGCCAGCGTACACAACAGCGGTTGGCCGACCGTTAAAGCCGTCGCGCCATGAAAAAGGCGGCGGGCCGGAGCCCGCCGCCTTTCGCTTTCAGAGGTCGAGCGGTCAGTTCGACGGCGTCGCCGGAGGGGTCGAGCCGTCCGGGGCCGGGGCGGTTTCAGCCGGAGCGGCGGTGGCCGCCTCGGCCTCTTCCGAGTCGCCCTGGGCCGCGGCCTCGGGGTCCAGCAGCTTGTCGATCACATGGATGCCGCCGTTGGCCGCGTCGATCGCCGCCTCGGTGACCGTGGCGCTGTCGATGGCGATGGCCTCGCCGGTGCCGTCGATGTTGACCTCAAGACCGCCGGCGGTGGCGATCGGGCCGCGCGCGCCGATGATCTGGTCGGGCCTCAGGTCGGCGACCAGCACGTGATAGAGCATCAGGTTGCGAAGCTCCTGGACGTTGGCGGGATCGAGCAGGCGGGTGCGCTCGGCTTCCGGCAGGGCGGCGAAGACTTCGTCCGTCGGCGCGAACAGGGTGATGCGCGGGCGCGTGGCCAGGGTCTCGGTCAACTGGGCCTGGTCGAGGGCCTGCAGTAGGGTCGTGAAGCGGCCGTGCGACTTCAGCACCTCGATCACGTTCTCGGCCGAGGCCGGCGTCTGGGCCGCTGCGGCCGCCGGAGCGGTCTGGGCCGGCGCGGTGGGGGCCGGAACGGTCTGGGCGAGCGCGGCCGGGGCGACCAGCAGAGCAGTCGTCGCGGCGGCGGTGAGCAGTTTGATACGAAGCATGAGTATCCCCTTAGTTCTTCAAGAGACGGCGAGTCCACACGGGCCACCGTCGTGATGATGAAAACCGTCCCGGTCAAACCGGCGCGGGCTTCTGAGATTCATATTGGCGTCGGCATGCGGCGAAACATCCCGCATCTCGAGGTCATCTCAAGGCGATTCCGGGATGAGCTGCACAAAACCGACGATATGCGGCCATAAAGCTTGGCGCGGGCGAAACTAACCCAGATTCGTCCGCACGATCCACCAATGGGGATGATTTTCCGACAGACGCCGGGCGGCGGCGGCGGCGGCGGCCGGTGTATCGAACAGGGCGAAGACGGTGGCGCCGGAGCCGGACATGCGCACCAGACGGGCGTCCGGAAGGCGGGCGGCGGCGGCCATCGCCCGGGCGATGGCCGGCGTCCGGGCGGTGGCGGGGGCCTGCAGATCGTTCCTCTGCCCGGCCAGCCAGTCGATCACCGTAGCGACCTCCCAGGACTGCGGCGGCCGGGGACGATCGGCGCCGGCCGGCGGACCGGCGTCATAGGCGCGGTAGACCTCGCCCGTCGGCGAAGGGTCGCCGGGGTTGATCAGCACGGCTGGCAGCGGCGGCAGGCGCGGCTCGGGGGTCAGGCGGTCGCCCCGCCCATCCGCCCAGGCGGTGCGGGCATGCAGGCACATGGGGCCGTCGGCGCCGATCGTCCCGGCGATGTCGGCCAGGGCCCCATTGTCGAGATCCAGCCCGAGCGCGTCGCGCGCCAGCTTGAGCGCCGCCCCCGCGTCGGACGAGCCGCCGCCCAGGCCCGCCGCGATCGGCAGGCGCTTGTCGAGGGTCACAGCCAGCGGCGGCTCACCGATCCCGGCGGCCTCGCCGAGCGCGCGCAGGGCGCGCAGGATCAGGTTGTCGCCCGGCCCTTCCAGCCCCGCCGCGAACTCGCCCCCGACGCCTAGCGACAGACGGTCCGAGGGCGCGACGGCGATGCGATCGCCGACGTCCGCGAAGGCCACCAGGCTGGCCAGCGGGTGATAGCCGTCGCCGTCAACCGGGCCGACGTGGAGGAACAGGTTGACCTTGGCCGGGGCGAGAGCGGAGCGCTCGGCCATGCCTCAGGGCTGGCCGCCGGAGAGGACCGGCGCGGAAAGGCCGTCGGCCAGCTTCTGCTCGACCTCGGCGCGTCGCTCGGGCTCTGGCTCGAGCGTCAGCACCCGGTTCCACTGCCAGCCTGCCTCGCGGCGGCGGCCCACCTGCCAGTAGGCGTCGCCGAGGTGGTCGTTGATCTCGGCGTTGGCGGGCTGTTTGGCCACGGCCTGTTCGAGCGTCTCGACGGCGATTTCGTACTGGCCGCGCCGGTACTGGGCCCAGCCGAGCGAGTCCTGGATGTTGGCGTTGCGCGGATCGGCGGCGAAGGCGCGGGCGATCATCTCGGCCCCCTGCTCGACGCGGCGACCGCTGTCGACCCACAGATAGCCGAGATGGTTCAGCAGCGTCGGTTCGTCGGGCGCCATCTGCAGCGCGGTCCAGAGTTCGGCCTCGGCCTCTTCGATCCGGCCGAGCCGCTCCAGGGTGCGGCCGCGGTCGAAGCGGACATCCGCGGACTGGCTGGCGGTATTCACCGTGGGCCGGTTGAGGATCGCGAGCGCCTCCTCGTAGCGCTCGAGATTGAAATACTGGTTGGCCAGGATGCGCGAGACGATGACCTGGTCGGGCGCCGCGGCGTCGGCGCGGATGAAGGCTTCGAGCGCGTCCTCGTGCTGGTTTTCCTTCTGCAGGATGACACCGAGGCCGAGCTGTGCGCTGGCGTAGACGATCGGATTGGACGGGCCGACCCGGGCATAGGCGGCGCGGGCGGCGGCGTCCTGATGCGCCTCATCGAGGCTCTCGGCCAGGCGCAGGGTGATGGCGTCGTCGGGGTGGAGCGCGGCCGCCAGATGCAGGTAGATGGCCGAGAGTTCGTGCACGTCGACCTGGCTGGTCTCCATCGCGGCGAAGGCCAGCGCATCGGAAGCGATCTGGCGCGCCGTCGGCGCGGCCGGCGCCCGGCCTCCGCTACGCATGCGCCGCCCGGCGACCAGGGCGCGGGGATCCGGCGCGTCGCCAGCCAGCGCCGCCGCGTACACGGTCAACGCCTCGTCACGCCGGCCCTGGCGCTCGAGGAAGGCGCCGTAGTGCACGCGGAACAGGCGCGCGCCGTCCGGGATCGCCAGCAGGGCCTTGTATTCGGCCTCGGCCTCGGCGAAGCGGCGGCGGCTCTCGAGAAGCTGGGCGCGTTGATCGCGCAGGACGAGACCAGCGGTCTCGGTCGTCGGGGCCTCGACGGGCCGGAGCGCCGCGTCCCAGTCGCCTCCAGCCGCGGCGATCGCCGGCAACAGATAGCTCGTCACCGGGCCGTAGGGATCCGGGAAAGGCTCTCCGCGCATCAGCGTCAGGGCGGCCTCGCCATCGCCGTCGCGCAGGGTCTGGACCACCGTCGCCAGGCGACCGGCCCCGGCGAACAGAGGGGTGTCCGCCACGAAGGGCGCCAGCCGCACCACGGCGTCGATGTCGCCCGAGAACAGGCTGGCGAGGAAGGCTTCGCCGCCCAACTGCGGCTGTTCCGGGGTCAGGGACTGGCTGTGCGCCAGCAGTTCGGCGCCGGTCGCCTGCTCGCCCCTGAGGCTGGCGACGCGGCCGGACAGGTACAGGCCGTAGGCGGACTGGCCGTCGGCGGTGAACGGTGCGGGGGCCCATACTTCGGGGATCGCCGGCGCGGCCGGTTCGGCGACGGGCGCCGGATCGTCGGTGGGAACGACCACCGGGGCGCTGTCCCGCGGGGTCACCGGCGGATCGACGATGATCGGCGCGTCCTGGGCCGCGGCGGGGGCCGTGAGGGCCAGCAAGGCGCAACCGGACAGGAGCAGGCGAAGTGAGGTGAGGCGCATAACGGAACCCTTCCCGGATTATGCGGCCTCGGCAAGGCCTCTCGCTTACGCCGCCGTCACATATTCGGGTAGTTGGGCCCGCCGCCGCCCTCGGGCGTGGTCCAGACGATGTTCTGCGACGGATCCTTGATGTCGCAGGTTTTGCAGTGGACGCAGTTCTGGGCGTTGATGACGAAGCGCGGATCGGTCTTCGCCGCCTCGTCGCCATAGACCACCTCGTAGACGCCGGCCGGGCAGTAGAGGCGCGCCGGCTCGCCGTATTCCGGCAGGTTGACGCGGATCGGGATCGACGGGTCCAGCAGCTTCAGATGCGCCGGCTGCTCTTCGGCGTGGTTGGTGTTGGAGATGAAGACCGAAGACAGCTTGTCGAACGACAGGACGCCGTCCGGCTTCGGATAGGCGATCGGCTTGTGCTTCGCGGCCGGTTCGGTCGCGGCGGCGTCGGTCTTTTTGTGCTTGAGGGTGCCGAACACGGACAGGCCGCCGAACAGCGTCTGGAACCACATGTCGAACAGACCGAGCGCACCCCCAAGCGTGGTGCCGAACCGGGTCAGCAGCGGCTTGGCGTTCCGGACCCGCTTGAGGTCCGTGTAGACCCAGCTGTTTTCATAGGCGGCCTGGTATTCGAGCAGCTGGTCCCCTGCCCGGCCGGCGATCACGGCCTCATAGGCGGCGTCGGCGGCCAGCATGCCGGTCTTCATGGCGTTGTGGCTGCCCTTGATGCGCGGCACGTTCACGAAGCCGGCCGAGCAGCCGATCAGAACGCCGCCAGGGAAGCTGAGCTTCGGCACCGACTGGAACCCGCCCTCAGTGATAGCGCGGGCCCCGTAGGAGATACGCGTCCCGCCCTGCAGGTGTTCGGCGATGGACGGATGGTGCTTGAAGCGCTGGAACTCGTCGAACGGCGCCAGGAACGGGTTCTTGTAGTTCAGGTGCACGACGTAGCCGATGGCCACGTAGCGGTCGCCGAAATGGTACGTGAAGCTGCCGCCGCCGGTGAACTCGTCCAGCGGCCAGCCGGTGGTGTGCTGGACCAGGCCCGGCTGGTGCCTGTCGGCCGGCACCTGCCATAGCTCCTTGAGCCCGATGCCGAACTTCTGCGGCTCGGCTGCAGCGCACAGGTCGTGGCGGGCCATGATGGTCTTGGCCAGCGAGCCGCGCACGCCCTCGGCGATGAAGACGTATTTGCCGTGCAGCTCGATGCCGGGCTGGAACTCGCCGGTGGGCTTGCCATGACGGTCGATGCCGAAGACGCCGGCGACGACGCCCTTCACCCGGCCGGTCGGTTCGTCCCAGACCACATGGCTGGCGGCCATGCCGGGATAGACCTCGACACCCAGCGCCTCGGCCTGTTCGCCCAGCCAGCGACACAGGTTGCCCAGGGAGGCGATGTAGCAGCCGTCGTTGTGCATAAGCGGCGGCAACAGGAACATCGGCAGCGCCGCCTCGCCCTGCGGGCCGAGGACGAGGAAACGGTCCTTCGTCACCGGGGTCTCAAGCGGGGCGCCGCGCTCCTTCCAGTCGGGGAAGAGTTCGGTCAGCGCCTTCGGGTCGATCACCGCGCCCGAGAGGATATGGCCGCCGATCTCGGCGCTCTTCTCCAGAACGGCGACGGAGATGTCCTTGCCGTCCTTCGCCGCGCGCTGCTTGAGGCGGATGGCGGCGGCGAGGCCGGCGGGTCCGCCGCCGACGACGACCACGTCATATTCCATGACCTCGCGCTCGACCCCCGCCAGCGCCTCGGCCGGCGGCAGCTTGTCGATCACGGCTTCCTGCCAGGCGTTCGTCGCGCCGCCTTCGATAGCGTCCTGGGCCATGGCTGAATCCTCGTCTTGCGCGGGGTCTTGTGGGTGACGCCTTATCCGAAGGTGACGCCGGGGCGGTCAAGGACTATCCCTGTCCCGGCCCGCCCATGACTTCGCACACCCCGACCACCGCCGCGACCGAAAGCCTGCTCGCCTTCTGGCGCGACGCGGGCGTCGATGCCTGTTTCGGGGATGCGCCGGTCGACCGGACCCATGTCGAGCCGCCGCCGGCCCTGAAGGCCGTGGCCAAGGCGACGGCTGCGGTGACGCCGGTGGTCGACGCCTCGGATGCACTGGCGGAGGCGCGGCGGCTGGCGGCGGGAGCGGACACGCTTGAAGCGCTGGGCGAGGCCATCGCGGCTTTCGAGGGCTGTCCCTTGCGGGGTCTCGGGGCGCGGCAGGCGGTCTTCGCGCGGGGCAATCCCGAGGCCGAGGTGCTGGTCATCGGCGAGGGCCCCGGCGCGGAGGAGGACGCGCGTGGCCAGCCGTTCGTCGGCAAGGCCGGCCAGCTGCTGGACCGGATGCTGGCCGAAGCCGGGCTGGAGGGGCGGGTGTTCATCACCAACACGGTGTTCTGGCGGCCGCCGGGCAACCGCACGCCGACGCCGGCGGAGCAGGCGGTTTGCGCGCCGTTCGTGGAACGAGCCTTCGCGCTGCTGAAACCGAAGGCCGTGCTGCTGGTCGGGGCCGCGGCGTCCAAGGCGGTGCTGGGCGTTGACGAAGGCATCATGAAGCTGAGGGGCCAGTGGCGCGAATGGCGGCTGGCCGAGGGCGGCGTGGCGGCGCCGGCCCTGCCGACCCTGCATCCGGCCTTCCTGCTGCGCCAGCCAATGGCCAAGCGGCAGGCCTGGGCGGATATTCTGTCGCTCGCGGCCCGGCTGGACGGCCAAGCTCGTTAACTCCACCGACTCAAAACTGCCCCAAAAGGGGTGAATCCTTGACATGGGCCAGGGCGGTGGCGCCTTTCTGGCCTGACGACCGAACGAACAGCGCCGGATGGATCGAGTCGAGACGATCCGCATGACGCTCAAAGGGGGGCCGCCTCAGTGCCGTTTAATCTCCGCCGCGTGTTTGCCGCGTCGACGACCGCTGTCGCGTTCGCCCTCGCACTGGGGGCCGCCGCGCCCTCGCACGCCGAGGAAGAAGGTCGGCGGGCCCTGTCCGCGCTGAGCCCCGCGGATCGCCTCAGCTACACCACCGCCTTCGACGCCCTGCGCCGTGGCGATCTCGACGCCGCCCGCGCCTCGGCCCGCCAGGCGAACGACCGCGTGCTGCTGGGCCAGGTCGAGTTCGAGCGGCTGTTTCACCCTGACTATTCGGCCACCTACGAGGAACTGGCGGCCTGGCTGGAAGAGTATTCGGACCTTCCGTGCGCGCCGCGCGCCTACAATCTGGCCCTGCGCCGGCGCCCCGATGGCGCCCCTGAGCCGAAGCGGCCCTCCAGCGTCAGCGGCCGGACCTGGTCCAGCGTCGTCGCGGCGGGCGGCGGGGCCTCGGAAGACGACCCGACCAAGGCGGCGCGCATCGCCCTGAACCACGACGACCTGACCGGCGCGGTCGCCCTGGGCGAGCAGATCGGCGACTGGTGGGTGGTTGGCCTGGCCAGCTATCGGCTGGGCGAATACGCCAAGGCGGCGACGGCGTTCGAGCGGGTGCTGGACGATCCGACCGAAGACGGCTGGGTGCGCTCCGGCGCGGCCTTCTGGGCCGCTCGCGCCGCGGGGCGCTCGAGCCAGCAGGATCGGGTGCAGCCTCTGCTGCGCCGGGCCGGCGCCTGGCCGGCGACCTTCTATGGCCAGATCGCCCTGCGCCAGCTCGGCGAGGAGCCGACCGTCGAGAATCTTGGGCCGACGCCGTATCAGGCCGCCGGCGTGCTGCGGACGATCTATCATCCGGACGATGCGGCGGAGGTGGACGCCGACGACCTGAACGCCTTCATCCGCTCCGACGACCGCGCACGCCGCACCGTGGCCTATTACGAGGTCGGGCGGGGGACGGACGCGCGTGATGAACTGCGCACCGGCCTGCGTTCGGCGCTGACCGAGCGTGGGCGGCAGCTGTGGGCCGCGCTGGGCCGGGCGCTTGGCCCCCGCGTGACGGGCGTCAGCGACGACGCCAGGCGCATCGACGCCGACCGCTATCCGCAGCCGGACATCCAGCCGGAGGGCGGCTTCACCATCGAGCGCTCGCTGGTCTACGCCATCGCGCGCAAGGAGACTGACTTCAACGCCCGCGCCCGCTCGGCGGTGGGGGCCTATGGCCTGATGCAGGTGATGCCGACTACGGCGGCGGAACTGGCCAACGATCGCGCCTTCGTCTCGGAGCCGGACCGGCTGTTCGATCCCGCCGTGAACGCCCGCCTGGGTCAGGCTTACGTGACCAAGGTGATGGCCATGCCGGCCATCAACGGCGACCTGCTGAGGGTGGCGGCGTCATACAATGCGGGGCCGGGCCCCATGGTCGCGGCGGTGCGCAAGCTGGGCCAGGACGCCGACCCGCTCCTGCTGATCGAAACGATCGATGTGCCGCAGGCGCGGGACTATGTGGAGAAGGTCGTGGCGGCCTACTGGATCTACCAGCGGCTCAACGGACGGCCGCTGAACACCCTCGACGCGGTGGCGGCGGGGGCCACGCTGGTGCCGCTGTCGCTGGACTATGTGCCGCCCGAGCCGGTGCAGCCGATGGAAGTGGCCTCGGCTCCCGCGACCAGCGGCTAGAGGCCGGCCAGCAGCAGCGCCGGCAGACAGCAGGCGATCACGATCAGCAGCCCATAGACCATCAGGCTGGGGCGACGGGTTTCGGGCTGTGGGGCGGGCATCGACATGGCTGACCCGGAACGCCTGTGCGCATTCGAGGCTCCAGAGATACCGGCGTTGTCTTAAGGCCGCGTTCCGCCGTGCGGTTAACGCAGCGCTTCCGCCGACCACTCGAGGAAGTCGGGCTGGGCCAGCAGGGTGTCGCGATAGGCGGCGGCCAGGCCGTCGTCGTCCCCATAGGCCGCGAGATCGATCTGAAAATGCCGGAACCGCGTGGCCACGGGGGTGTAGAAGGCGTCGGGGACCGACCATTCGCCGAACATGTAGGGCCCGCCGGCGCCGAAGCGCCGCCGCATCTCCCTCCACAGACTGACGATGCGGCGGATGTCCCGCTCCACGGCTTCTCCCTTGGGAGGCGGTGAGCGGTCCGGACCGACCATGGTGTGGTCGGGCCCATGCCGCAGTCGGTGCGCAGACCCATGAAGCCGCCATGCATTTCGCACGCGGCGGAGCGGGCCAGCCAGCGGGCATGGGCGTCGGCGGGCCACAGCCGGACCTGCGGATAGCGTTCGGCGCACCAGACCGAGATGGCCATGGAGTCCCAGATGGTCTCGCCCTCGACCTTGAGCAGGGGCACGAGCCGAGAGGGAGAGACGCGCTCGAGCTCCGCCTGACCCTCGGGCGTGTAGATGTCGAACTCCCGCACCGTGAAGTCCGCGTTGCAGCGCTTCAGCACCAGCCACGGCCGCAGCGACCAGGTCGAGTACAGGCGCGGTCCGATGATCAGTTCCATGAATCCCTCCGTCAGTTGGAGGAGGAATAGGGCGCGCCGGGCCTCGCCGCCATGCCTTGGGGGCCGAGTTCAGGCGCATCCGCCACAAGCGGCGCTTGACTCGGGCCCGCCGTCGCCTGACACCCCGCGCCCATGATCATCCGCTATTCCCGCCCCGCCGCCGTCGATATCTGGTCGCAGGAGACCAAATACCGGATCTGGTTCGAGATCGAAGCCCACGCCGCCACCAAGATGGCCGAGCTGGGCGTGATCCCGACCGAAGCCGCCGAGGCCATCTGGGCCAAGGGCAAGGACGCGGCGTTCGACGCCGACCGCATCGACGAGATCGAGCGCATCACCAAGCACGACGTCATCGCCTTCCTGACCCATGTGTCGGAGATCGTCGGCGAGGAGGCCCGCTTCCTGCACCAGGGCATGACCTCCTCGGACGTGCTGGACACCTGTTTCGCGGTGCAGCTGGCGCGCTCGGCCGACCTGCTGGTCGAGGGCGTCGACCGGGTGCTGGCGGCGCTCCAGAAGCGCGCCAAGGAGCACAAGTTCACGCCGTGCGTCGGCCGCAGCCACGGCATCCACGCCGAGCCCGTCACCTTCGGCCTGAAGCTGGCCGGCTATCACGCCGAGTTCCAGCGGGCGAAGCACCGCCTGCTGACCGCCAGGGAAGAGATCGCCACCTGCGCCATTTCCGGCGCGGTCGGGACGTTCGCCGATGTCGATCCGGCGGTCGAGGCCTATGTCGCCGACAAGATGGGCCTGCAGGTCGAGCCCGTTTCGACCCAGGTGATCCCGCGCGACCGCCACGCCGCCTTCTTCGCGGCCCTGGGCGTCGTCGCGTCGTCGGTCGAGCGGCTGGCGGTCGAAATCCGCCATCTGCAGCGCACCGAGGTGCTGGAAGCCGAGGAGCCGTTCGATCCGGGCCAGAAGGGCTCGTCGGCCATGCCGCACAAGCGCAATCCGATCCTGACCGAGAACCTGACCGGCCTCGCCCGTCTCGTGCGATCGGCCGTCGTGCCGGCGATGGAGAACGTCGCCCTGTGGCACGAGCGCGATATCAGCCATTCCTCGGTCGAGCGCGGCATCGGGCCGGACGCGACCATCCACCTGGACTTCGCCCTGCACCGGCTGGCCGGGGTGGTCGAGCGGCTGAACATCTATCCGGCCAATATGGAGAAGAACCTCAACCTGCTGGGCGGGCTGGTGCATTCGCAGCGGGTCATGCTGGCGCTGACCCAGGCGGGTGTGTCGCGCGAGAGCGCCTATGCGGCCGTGCAGGAGAACGCCATGAAGGTGTGGCGCGGCGAAGGGGCCTTCCTCGACTTCCTCAAGGCTGACGAGCGGGTCACCCTGCCGGCGGCGCAGCTCGAGGCGCTGTTCGACATCGGCTACCACACCAAGCACGTGGACACGGTGTTCGCGCGGATGTTCGGGCCCGAACACGCCTGAGGCCGTGAACCGCAAGCGCGCCTTCGACCCGGTCGTCGACGCCAACACGCGCCTGCTCATCCTCGGCAGCCTGCCCGGCGACGCCTCGCTGAGGGCGGGCCAATACTATGGCCATCCCCAGAACGCCTTCTGGCGACTGATCGGCGGCGTGACCGGGCGCGACCTGGCCGCCCTGCCCTACGAAGACCGGCTGACGGCGCTGAAGACCGCGGGCGTCGGCCTGTGGGACGTCATCGCCAGCGCCGAACGGCCCGGCAGCCTGGACGCCGCGATCCGCGCGCCCGAAGCGGCCGACCTGCGCGGGCTGGTGGCGACCCTGCCGGCGCTGCGGGCCGTAGCCTTCAACGGGAGCAAGGCTGCGACGCTCGGGCGGGCGATTCTGGCGGGCCGCCCCGACGGGGTCGCGCTGATCGACCTTCCCTCCTCCAGCCCCGCCCATGCGCGCCCGTTCGCGGACAAGGCGGCGGCGTGGGGGGCGCTGGCCAGCTACGCCGCATGACGCCATTCGGCGAGCGGCGATGCAGAAAAATATCGGGCCGACGCATCCTTTTCGCGGCTGAGCCATATCCGTTTGTGACACCGCCTGGAGGGGCGTGTCCCACAAGGGGAAGCGCATGCCGTCTATTCGTCCGATCCTGGCAGTCCTGTCGGCTCTGGTGCTGACATTGGCGGCCTGCGACCGCGGCGAGGCCCCGCCGGCGCAGGACAGGGCCGAGGCCCCGACGGCCACGCCAGCCACGTCCTCGGCGGGAACCGTGCTGATGCTGGCGCAGCGCGACCCCGATCTCACCACCCTGGTCAGCGCCATCCAGACCGCCGGGATGGAAGAGACCCTCAACGGCGCGGGTCCCTTCACCGTCTTCGCGCCCAACAATGCGGCCTTCGAGAAGATTCCGGCCGCCAGGCGTGACGCCCTGACAGCGCCCGAGGCGCGCGCTGATCTGAGGCGACTGCTGACCTATCACGTAATCCCGGCCCGGCTTGAAGCCGCCGCGCTGATCCAGCGGATCCAGGCCGGCGGCGGATCGCTGGTCTTGACCACCATGCAGGGCGGAACGCTGACGGCGCGAACCGACGCGGCCGGCTCCATCACCCTGACCGATGGCGCGGGCGAGGTCGCGCGGGTGGTCGAGGCCGACATGATCGCTTCGAACGGCGTGATTCACGCGGTCGATACGGTCGCGGAGCCGCAGTAGCGGCAGGAATACCGGCGCCGCCTCCCCCTACGGCGCCGGCGGCGGATCGCCCCCAATCGGTCCGTCCTGAAAGGCCGCAGCCGAAAGGCCGCGGCCTTTCCTCGTCGTGACGCAGGGAAGCGGCTTATTCGCCGCTGCGAATCTGTTCGCGGGCGACCGAGGACAGTTCGTCCATCTTGCGGCGGATCTCGCCCTCGGAAACGACCAGGCCCGCGCCTTCCAGGTCCTGGGCGATCTTGCGGTAGACGTCTTCCGCGCCCGGCTGTTCGAAGTCGGCGCGGACCACGGCGCCGGCGTACTGATCGGCGCTGTCGGCCGACAGGCCCATCTTTTCGGCCGCCCAGAGGCCCAGCAGCTTGTTGCGCCGGGCGATCGCCTTGAATTCCTGCTCCTGATCGAGGGCGAACTTGGACTCGAAGCCCTTTTCCCGATCGTCGAAGGTCGTCATGGGCGTCTGCAGGCTCCGTCAGGCGGCCGGAAGGTGACCGCGATCGAGGTGCTCTATAGCTCCCCCCGAGCCGAACGCAACGGAAACCCTGACGGTTCAATCGGGGCCGCCGTTTGTGTCGCAGCCCGGGTTCCGCTAAGGGAGGGCCCGTCGAATTCTCCCGCCCGCCCGATTCCGGATCGCGCCGCCCAGACCACCGTGCTGGCCGCGCGATTTTCGTTTCCGGCGAGGCCCCG
This sequence comes from Caulobacterales bacterium, assembly GCA_016183935.1. Lineage (GTDB taxonomy): Bacteria > Pseudomonadota > Alphaproteobacteria > Caulobacterales > Caulobacteraceae > Brevundimonas. The sequence goes on along the minus strand of JACPDR010000016.1, from coordinate 21,939 downwards.
CCCGGACCCACGATGATGAACGTCAAGCGCAAGAAGCTCTATGAGGGCAAGGCCAAGATTCTCTATGAAGGACCTGAGCCGGGCACCCTGATCCAGTACTTCAAGGACGACGCCACCGCCTTCAACGGCGAGAAGAAGGCGCAGCTGGAAGGCAAGGGCGTCATCAACAACCGCATCAGCGAATTCGTCATGTCGCGCCTGAACGGCATCGGCGTGACCAACCACTTCATCAAGCGGCTGAACCTGCGCGAGCAGCTGATCCGCGAGGTCGAGATCATTCCGCTGGAAGTGGTGTGCCGCAATGTGGTGGCCGGGTCGATGAGCCAGCGTCTCGGTATCGACGAGGGGACGCCCCTGCCCCGCTCGATCATCGAATTCTACCTCAAGAAGGACGAGCTCAACGACCCGATGGTCACCGAGGAGCACATCACCGCCTTCAACTGGGCCACGACCCAGGAACTGGACGACATCCTGGCGATGACGGTGCGGGTCAACGACTATCTGTCGGGGATGTTCGGCGCGGTCGGCATCACCCTGGTGGACTTCAAGATCGAGTTCGGCCGCATCTGGGAGAACGACTTCAGCCGCGTCATCCTCGCCGACGAGATCAGCCCGGACTCCTGCCGCCTGTGGGACACCAATACGGGCGAGAAGCTGGACAAGGACCGCTTCCGCCGCGATCTCGGCAATGTCATCGAGAGCTATACCGAAGTGGCGCGCCGGCTGGGCATCATGAAGGACATGCCGACCGTGATTCAGGGGGGACTGCACTAATGGCCAAGGTGAAGGTTCATGTGTTCCTGAAGCCGGGCGTACTGGACGTTCAGGGCAAGGCCGTCGAAGGCGCCCTGCACGGACTGGGCTGGCCCGGCGTGGCCCACGCCCGCGTCGGCAAGCTGATCGAGTTCGATCTGGACGGCGCCGCCGATCCGGCCGCCGAAGCGAAGAAGATGTGCGAGACCCTGCTCGCCAACACGGTGATCGAAAGCTACCGCGTCGAGATCGCGTGAAGCGGGGTCTGAAGCTGGTCGTCGCCCTGCTGGTGCTGGCGGGGTGCCTCGTGTTCGCCGCGGCGCTGGCCGGCGGACTGATGGACGACAGCGCCTTCACGCCGGCGGCGGTGGGCGCGGCGCACTAGGGGCGACTCGCGGCGCGCTGCTGCGTTAGGGTGCGACAGACCCCGCAGGAGGACGCGCCATGACCTTCACCCTCACCTCGAACGACATCACTGACGAGGGCGTGCTGCCCGACGCGCAGGTCAAGGCGAAGGGCGACACCTCGCCGCACCTGAAATGGTCCGGCGCGCCGGAGGGGACCAGAAGCTACGCCGTCACCTGCTACGACCCGGACGCGCCGACCGGGTCGGGCTTCTGGCACTGGACGGTGGCTAATATCCCCGCCGACGTGACGGAGTTGAAGACCGGGGCGTCCCCAAACGGCCTGCCGCCGGGCGCGGTCGAAGGCCGCACCGACTATGGCGAGACCGGCTTCGGCGGGGCCGCGCCGCCCCCGGGCCACGGGCCGCACCGCTACATCTTCACCGTCTTCGCCGTGGATACCGACAGACTGGACGTGACGCCGGACAATTCGGGCGCGGTGTTCGGCTTCAACCTGCATTTCCACACCCTGGCGAAGGCCACGATCACGGCCAGCTACGAGAACACGGGCCTGGGCTGAACCGGCGCCCTGACATCGCCTTCGAACGGTGCTAGAGGCGCGGCCATGAGCGCAGCCGTCATCGTCTTCCCGGGGTCCAACTGCGACCGCGACTGCAAGGTCGCGATCGAACGCTCGACGGGCGAAACCGTCGACATGGTCTGGCATCAGGAGACGGAACTGCCGTCGGGGCTGGACCTGATCGTGCTGCCGGGCGGCTTCTCCTACGGCGACTACCTGCGCTGCGGGGCCATGGCGGCGCTGTCGCCAGTGATGCAGGCGGTCAAGAAGGCCGCCGATGACGGCGTGGCCGTGGTCGGCATCTGCAACGGCTTCCAGATCCTGTGCGAGGCCGGGATGCTGCCGGGCGCGCTGCTGAAGAACGCCGGGCTGAAATACGTCTGCAAGCCGATCAGCCTGACCGTCGCCAACGGCCAGACCCGCTTCACCGCCGGCTATCAGGGCCAGCGCGAGGTGGTGATGACCCAGGGCAACGGCGACGGGAACTACTTCTGCGACGCCGAGACGCTGGCGCGCCTCGAGGGCGAGGGCCAAGTGGTGTTCCGCTACGTCGACAACCCGAACGGCTCGGTCGGCGACATCGCCGGCATCCAGAACGCGCGCGGCAACGTGCTGGGCCTGATGCCCCACCCGGACCGCTCGTTCGAGGAAGAGCTGGGCTCCGCCGACGGCGCGACCCTGTTCCGGAGCGTGTTCGCCGCCGCCTGAGCCCGCGACCGCCGGAGAACGACGGCCATGTCCATGAGCGAACGCCAGAAGATGATCTCTGGCCTGCCGTACGATCCCGGCGATCCCGAACTTCAGTCCGATCAGGCCAGCGCGAAGCAGTGGATGGCGCGCTACAACGCGTCCCTGGCCTCGACCGCGGCCGAGCGGCGCGAGTTGTTGCGGCAAAGGCTGGGCGAAGTCGGCGAAGGCGCGGTGATCCGCCCGCCGTTTCACTGCGACTACGGCTACAATATCCGGCTTGGCCGGGGCGTGTTCCTGAACTTCAACTGCATCGTCCTCGATGTCTGCGAGGTCGCCATCGGCGATCAGACCCAGATCGGGCCCGGGGTGCAGATCCTGGCCGCGGACCATCCACGCGACCCGGCCGAGCGCGCCGCCGGGATCGAATTCGGGCGACCCATCGTCATCGGCCGCAACGTCTGGATCGGCGGCGGAGCGCTGATCCTTCCGGGCGTGACGATCGGCGACGACGCCGTGATCGGGGCTGGAGCCGTGGTCACCCGCGACGTGCCGGCCGGGGCGACGGCCATGGGCAATCCGGCGCGTCTGAAGGTCTGACGGCTAGACGTCGTCGGCGCGACGCCGCTCTTCGTCCGCCGAACCCTGAACGCCGATAGACTGGTCCAGCGCGTCGTCGTCATCGGCGTTGAGAGAGGCGCCGTCCTCAAAGGTCGGATCTTCGTCCGCGGTGCGGACGCCGCCCGGATCGCGCTGGGCGTTCAGCTCGCGTTCGCCGAAGCCCAGCCCCTGCTCGCGGGCGCGGTCCGCCTGGACCGTGTCGGTCTCGAAGTTGGGGCCTTCCTTGGGGCGGTCGGGTTCGTCGGCCATGACAGTCTCCTTTGCGGAGAGAACCCCCGCCCGCGCCGCGGAGTTCCGGGCCGGTGAACCAACGCCCGCCCGGCGCGTAGAGACAGTCACCGCCCCGCTTGCAGGAGCCCGCATGTCCGCGATCGAACGCGCCACCCCCGCCCAGACCACCCGCCGGCTGATCGTGCTGGCCTGCGCGGTGTTCGCCGTGGTTGTCGCCCAGGCGCAGATGTTGATGGGCTGGGGCCAGACGCCGGCGGAGTTCTCGGCCGACAGCGACGCCACCCTGAGGGTGGCCGGCTACGCCTTCTCGATCTGGGGGCTGATCTATGTGGCGATCCTCGCCTATGCCGTGCGGCAGGCGTTGCGACAGACGGGTGAGAGCCTGCTGATCCATCGCTTCGGCTGGCCCTCGGCCGCGGCCTTCCTCGGGATCGGCTGGTGGGTCGTGGCCGCCGCCTTCGACTGGGAGGCGGCGACCGTCGTTTTGATCTTCGCCTCGCTGGTCGTGCTGCTGCTGCCGATGCTCCACAACGCCGGCGCCATCCGGACGCTGGGCCGCACGGAGCGGGACCGTTGGCTGGTGGTCTGGCCGCTGGGCCTGCTGGCGGGATGGCTGACCGTGGCCGCGCCGCTGAACCTGCTGACCGTTGCGACGGGCAACGGGGCCCTGCCGACCGTGTTGAGCCCGACCGCCTGGGCGATCCTCGCTATCGTGGTCGTGGCGCTGGTCGCGGTGGGGGTGACGGCGAGCATCCGCATGCTGGCCTACGCCCTCCCCATCGCCTGGGGTCTGCTGGGCGCATTCGTGGCCGAGCAGGAGCGGAATGGGCCGCTGGCCTATGTCGCGCTGGCCGCCGCCGTGGCGGTGCTGGTCGGGGCCGTCATCCTGACCTTCCGGCTGCGCCCGGGCATCGAACGGGCGACCGCCGACTAGTCCGCTTCGGGAGTCTCGCGCGGGTCGCGATCGGGGTCGCCGACATCGAAGGCGCCGTCATCATCGAACCCGACGCTGCCGACGCCGACCGCCGAGCCGGTCAGGCGTTGACGCCGGCTGGCCATGGCCAGTTCGGGAGCGGCCGCGTCCATGGCCCGGGTGACCTCGGGATCGTTGGAGCGGTCCATCTGCTGGTGCTCGGGCGGTGTCGGCGTGGTTTCTTTGCCGGTCCGGGCCATCAGACGCCCTCCTCGTGGAGCTCATGATCGTCGTTGGCCGCCTGTTTCGAAGCGCGTTCGGCGGCCGCGCTGGCCCCCGCGTCGTCGGCGGCGATTTCGGGCGCGTTCGGGTCCTCGGGCGTGGCGGCGGGGTCTACAGGCTGGTCGGTCATGATGGCCTCCGTTGGCTTCACCCGGACTCAATGGCGGTCCGGCGACGATGTTCCGCCACGGACGGCTGACAGGCGCCCCTTCTGCGGCTAGAAGGCGCGGCCATGAGCGCTCCGCAAAAGACCATGGCCGAACTGGCCGCCGAATACGGCCTGGCCCCCAACGAATATCAGGTCGTCCTCGACCGGCTGGGGCGCGAACCCAACAACGTCGAACTGGGCGTGTTCTCGGTGATGTGGTCCGAGCACTGCTCGTACAAGTCGTCCAAGATCCACCTCGGCAAATTCCCGACCAAGGGACCGCGGGTGATCTGCGGGCCGGGCGAGAACGCCGGGGTCATCGACATCGACGACGGCGACGCCTGCATCTTCAAGATGGAGAGCCACAACCACCCCTCCTACATTGAACCCTACCAGGGCGCGGCGACGGGCGTGGGGGGCATCATGCGCGACGTCTTCACCATGGGCGCGCGGCCGGTGGCGCTGCTGAACGCCCTGCGCTTCGGCGAGCCGTCGCACGAGAAGACCCGCCGGCTGGTCAAGGGCGTGGTCTCGGGCATCGGCGGCTACGGAAACTGCGTCGGGGTGCCGACCGTGGGCGGCGAGACCAATTTCCACGCCGGCTACAACGGCAACATCCTGGTCAACGCCATGTGCGTGGGCGTGGCGAAGGCGGACAGCCTGTTCTACTCGGCCGCACCGGCCCCCGGCCTGTCGGTGGTCTATTTCGGCTCGAAGACGGGACGCGACGGTATCCACGGCGCGACCATGGCCTCGGCCGAGTTCGACGAGGATTCGGACGAGAAACGTCCGACCGTGCAGGTCGGCGACCCCTTCGCCGAGAAGCTGCTGATCGAGGCGACGCTGGAGCTGATGGCGTCCGGCGCGGTGGCGGCGATCCAGGACATGGGCGCGGCGGGCCTGACCTCGTCCTCGGTCGAGATGGCCGGCAAGGGCGGCGTCGGCATCGAGCTGAACATGGACGCCGTGCCCCAGCGCGAAGAGGGCATGACGGCCTATGAGATGATGCTGTCGGAGAGCCAGGAGCGGATGCTGGCGGTGCTGAAGCCGGGCCGCGAACAGGACGGCTACCGCATCTTCGAGAAGTGGGGGCTGGACGCCGCCGTCATCGGCGTGACCACCGACACCGGCCGGCTGGTGCTGAAGCATCACGGCGAGACGGTGTGCGACGTGCCGCTGGCCCCGCTGTTCGACGACGCGCCGCTCTACGACCGGCCGTGGGTCCAGCCCGAGCTGCAGCCGCGTCTCGATCCCAAGGAGGTGCCCGCGCCGGACAGCTGGGTCGACGCAGTGATCAAGGTCCTGACCTGCCCCGACATGGCCTCCAAGCGCTGGCTCTGGGAACAGTACGACCGCCACGTCATGGCCGACACCCTGCAGGATTCCTCGACCGGCGCCGACGCCGGCGTGGTCCGGGTGCACGGGACGGACAAGGGTCTGGCCATGACCTCGGACTGCACGCCGCGCTATGTGCAGGCCGACCCCTACGAAGGCGGCAAGCAGGCGGTGGCCGAGGCGTGGCGCAATCTGACCGCGGTCGGTTCGCGACCGATCGCCATCACCGACAACCTGAATTTCGGCAATCCGCAGCGGCCCGAGATCATGGGCCAGATCGTCCGCGCGATCGACGGCATGGCCGAGGCCTGCCAAGTGCTGGACTTCCCGGTCGTGAGCGGCAACGTGAGCCTCTACAACGAGACCAATGGCGCGGCCATTCCGCCGACCCCGACGGTGGGCGCAGTCGGCCTGCTGACCAATTACGACGTGGTCACCGGCTTCGGCGGCATGAACGAGGGCGACGTGCTGGTGCTGATCGGCGAGACGGTCGGCGAGCTGGGCTCGTCGATCTATCTGCGCGAGGTGCTGGGCCGCGAAGACGGCGCGCCCCCGTCGGTGGACCTGATGCTGGAGCGCAAGACCGGCGACTTCGTGCGCGGCCAGATCGAGGCGGGCGCCCTGACCGTGGTGCACGACCTGTCGGATGGCGGCCTGATCGGCGCTGCGGCGGACCTCGCGCTGGCGTCGGACGTCGGCGTCGAGCTGGACGCGAGCTCGGCGACCCACGCGCACATCCTGCTCTTCGGAGAGGACCAGGCGCGCTATCTGGTCGCCGTGCCTGAAGCCACCGACATCATCGCGGCGGCGCAGGCGGCGGGCGTCCACGCCAGCGTGGTCGGGCGGGCCAAGGGGCGCGATTTCGCCTCGGGCGGTCCGGAGGGCGACCTGTTCCGCCTGCCGCTCGAACACCTGCGCGAGATGCACGAGCGCTGGCTGCCGGACTGGATCGAAGGCGTCCACGGATGAAGCGGTTCGCGCTCGCCGCCGCGTTTGTCGCCGTCGCGGCCTGCTCGGAGGGCGGCGATCCGGTGCAGATGGCGCTCAGGGACGCGTCGGCGGCCCGTCAGGCGGCGGCGGTCGAGGAGGGCTCGACCCGTGCTCCAGCCGCGCCCGTCGCCGGGCGGGACACCACGGGCGACGCGGCCTATGTCGCCGGCATGATCGAGCACCACCGCGCGGCCGTGAAGATGGCGGTCGACGCCCTGGCGCGATCGGACGATCCGGAAATCCGCCGGCTGGCCCAGGCGGAGATCGACAAGCGCACGGGCGAGATCACCGAGCTCCAGTCGTGGAAGCCGGCGGCGTAGGTTGAACCCAGAGCCGACCTTCGGCGAGGTCGAAGGTCATGATCCAGTCCTTCATCACCGGAAGCCCGATGTTGCCGTCGATGATCATGTCGCGGACGCGCGCCTCGACATGGGCGGCGACCTCGCGCCCATCGGCGCCGGTCAGCTTCAGATGGAGGGGCTGCCGGTCGACGTCAGCGGCGAGCCCCAAGGGTCCGGCCGAGGTCCTGTCGACCTGAAGCGCGCCGTCGCTGCCTGAATCCAACTGCATCCACAGGTCGCCCTGCGCCGTCGGCACGCGCGCCATGACCGTCAGGCTGATGCCGCCCGCCTGGCGGTGAAACCGGATCGGGAGTTCGACCGCCGTCGCGATCCGCGCCGCGAGCGAGTCCGGCGTCTCGAAGGTCAGCCGCCCGGCTCCCAGCTCCAGGGTGAAGGGTCGGTCCGCGAGGACATCAAGAGCGATCAGCCCCTCGATCCGCGGAGCCTCGGGCGGAAGCAGCGAGGCGAGATCGAACACGCCCGCGCTGGGAACGGTCAGCGCCTCGCCCCCGGCGGTGATCGCCAGGTCATCGCAGCGCGGCATGGTCAGCCGCTCTCCGGACAGGCGAAAGCCGGTGATCTGGGCGAACGGCGTACAGCCCGCCTTCCCCGCCAGGGTCGGGCTGATGACGCTGATGCCGCCGCCCGTGTCGAGCAGGAATTGACCGGTCTCGCCCGCCACGGTCACCTCGACCGTCCGGATGCCGAAATAGTCGCCGAGGAGGACCGTGCGCGGCGCGGTCTGCGCCGTCGCCGCGGTGGAAAGAGCCAGGGCGGCGGCGAGGACGGTGCTGAAACGAATAACCATGGAAGCTCTCCTCCTGTGGCGCCGAACCTAGCAGTCCCTGCGGCCCCGGCCCGTTAATTGGCGGTAAGGGGGCGCGTCGCCGACCGGGCTCAGCGTTCTGAAGGTCGGTCGTCGATTCGACCGGCGGAGATGGCCGGGATCGGGCTTCGGCAGGCTCAGACGGCGGGTATCGCCTGGCTCAGCCGGCCTCCGACCCGGATGGGCTCGACCCGCGTGGCCAGCCCCGTGCGGTCGTCGGTCTCGACATAGACGCCGCAGACGGTGGCGGGACCGTGGGCCGGGGTGTAGCGGCCGCCGGACAGGCGGGTGGTGAAGCGCCGCAGGGGTTCTTCCTTCTCGTTGCCGATGACGCTGTCGTAGTCGGCGCAGGCGCCGGCGTCGGTCTGATAGGCGGTGCCGCCGGTCAGGATCTGGCAGTCGGCGGTCGGGACATGGGTGTGGGTGCCCACCACAAGGCTGGCCCGGCCGTCGCAGAAATGGCCCATGGCCATCTTCTCGGAGGTGGCCTCGCAGTGCATGTCGACGATGATGGCGTCGGCGACCGCGCCCAGCGGACAGGCGGCCAATTCCTTCTCGACCGCGCCGAACGGGTCGTCGACCGCGTCCATGTGGATGCGGCCCAGCGCGTTCATGACCAGCACGGTCTTGCCGGAATGGGTCTCGAACAGATTGGCGCCCGCGCCGGGGGCGTCCATCAGGCGCGGGTAGTTGAGCGGCCGGATCAGGCGCGGCTCGCGCACGATATAGGTCAGGGCCTCGCGCTGGTCCCAGCTATGGTTGCCCAGCGTCAGGCAGTCGGCACCGGCCATGAACAGCTCGCGGGCGGTGTTCTCGGTGATGCCGAAGCCGCCGGCGGCGTTCTCGGCGTTGACCACCACGAAGTCGAGCTTCAGGTCGCGCCTGAGCGCTGGCAGGTGGTCGCTGAGACCGTCGCGGCCGGACTTGCCCACCACGTCGCCGAAGAACGCCAGTCTCATACGATCTGCCTCATGGGACGGCTCTATAGCCCCTCTCGGTCAGAACGCCATGCAGGCGGATATCGTGTGCTTCGAGCGTCAGATTTTCGAGTTCCTGTCCCGCGTAGGCGAAACCGATCCGGCGCGCGTCCGGCAGGGCCGCGAAGGTCCGGTCGTAGTAGCCGCCCCCCTGCCCCAGCCGACCGCCCGCCGCGTCGAAGGCCAGTAGCGGCGTGATGATCAGGTCGGGCGTGACCGTGGCGGCCAGCGGGAAGGGCGCCGGCACCCCCGCCTCGTCGAGCTCGAGCGGCTCGCCCGGGGACCAGTGGCGGAAGATCATCGGAGCGTCACGCTCGATCACCACCGGCAGGCACAACCGACGGCCGAGGCGGCCCAGCGTCATGGAAAGGGCGTCGGCGTCGATCTCGGAGCCGATGGCGCGGTAGACGGCGACGATCTCGCCCGGCGGCAGATCGTCCGCGTGCTCCGCCGCCCTGAGCGACGCCTCCGGGTCCAGGCCGGCCAGACGCTTGCGGGTCGCCCGCATGGCCGCCCGAAGTTCGTGCTTGTCGATCATGGAAAAGCCGCCGGAGACCGCGTCGGGCACGCGCACGACCGGTAGCGCTCCACCAGCCCCCGCTCAAGCGGCGAGCGACCGCGTCGCGAGTGATAGCGCACTGAAGGGAGAAGGGTGGCGGCGCCGCAAGAACCGTGAAGGGCGTTTAAATCCTCTCGACCTGGGTAGCCAGGTGGGCTCCGTGTGCCCGGGCCCTCGAGCCCAAACAGGGACAGATCCCTTCGAGTGAATTAAGGTCGCGAGGAAATGTTGCCTTCGACGAGGGCCGCAGCAGGACCCGCCGTCGAACAAGATAGTCGCTCCGCCGGGGCGGAACAATGGCGGGGCCTCAAAGTCCCTGGGCGATCTTCTCGAGGCGGGCGGCGACGGCGTTGAGGGCCTCGGCGACCCCGTCGGTCGTGGGCGCAGCGTCGGCGGCCGGCGCCCCGCCGTTCAGCCGGGCCTCGTGCAGTTCGTCGGCCAGCATCAGACCCGCCATCAGGAACAGGCGGATGTCGCCGACGTGGCCGACTTCGCCGGCGACCTGGCGGACATGGCCGTCGAACTGTTTGGCGAGGATGCGGACGCGCTCCTCCTGCCCGTCGGCACAGCCGACGGCGTAGGGGCGGCCGTTGATCTCGACCGTCACGGTCGCCATCAGCGGACCTCCTGTTCGGCGAGGCTGTCGCGGATAGCGTCAGCGGCGCGGGCCAGCACCTCGGCGGCGTCGCGGCCGGCGGATTCGAGGTCGTGGATGCGGGCGCGGTCGGTTTCGCTGGACGGCTGGGGCGCGAACAGGTCGTCGTCCGGGGCCCGGCCGGCGGCCACGGCGCGGCTTTTCAGGTCGAGCAGGCGGCGTTCGAGCAGCGCCAGAGCGCGATCAACCCGGTCCTTGGCGGCCGATGCAGCGTCCATGCAGGTCACATCCTCCAGAATCCGTATAGAACCCGCTGGCGCGTCGGGGTAAAGCGGCGCGCCTCCCTTTTTCCGCCTTCCGACGAAAGGTCCGCCCGTGACCGACGCTAAAACCGTATCCGAAAAAGCCACGCCGAAGCAGATGGCGGACGCCATTCGCGTCCTGGCCATGGACGGCGTCGAGAAGGCGAAGAGCGGCCACCCCGGCATGCCGATGGGCATGGCCGACGTGGCGACGGTGCTGTTCTCGAGATTTCTGAAGTTTGACGCCACCCGCCCTGATTGGGCTGACCGGGACCGGTTCATCCTGTCGGCGGGCCACGGCTCGATGCTGATCTACGCCCTGCTGCACCTGACCGGCTACAAGGCGGCGACCAAGGAGGAGCTGTCCAACTTCCGCCAGTGGGGCTCGAAGACCGCCGGCCACCCCGAGTTCGGCCACATGCCCGGCGTCGAGACCACCACCGGCCCGCTGGGACAGGGACTGGCCAACTCGGTCGGTTTCGCCATGGCCGAGCGGCATCTGGCGGCGAAATACGGATCCGACCTGGTCGACCACCGCACCTGGGTGATCGCCGGCGACGGCTGTCTGATGGAAGGCGTGTCGCAGGAGGCGATCACGCTGGCGGGACGCTACAAACTGAACAAGCTGACGGTGCTGTGGGACGACAATTCGATCACCATCGACGGGGCGGTCTCGCTGTCGGACGCGACCGATCAGAAGGCGCGCTTCAAGGCGGCCGGTTGGGCCGTCAGGGCGATCGACGGCCATGACATGGGACAGATCAAGGCGGCGCTGAAGTGGGCGACGCGGCAGGACAGACCGACCCTGATCGCCTGCAAGACGAAGATCGGCCGCGGCGCGGCGACCATGGAAGGCAGCCACAAGACGCACGGGGCGGCGCTGGGCGCGGCCGAGATCGCCGCCACGCGTCTGGGCCTGTCGTGGACGCATGAGCCGTTCGAACTGCCTGAAGCGGTCGACAAGGCGTGGAAGAAGGTCGGCAAGCGCGGCGTCCGCGACCGCAAGGCCTGGGAGGCCCGGCTGGCGGCGTCGTCGCAGGCTGCCGACTTCACCCGCGCCATGAGCGGCGACCTGCCGGAGGGCGCATTCGCCAAGCTGGACGCGAAGATCGCCGAACTGGTCGAAACCAGGCCCGCACAGGCTACGCGCCAGTCCTCGGGCGCCGCGCTGGACGAGCTGTTCGCCGCCGTGCCGGAACTGATCGGCGGCTCCGCCGACCTGACGGGATCGAACAACACCTTCGTCAAGGGCACGCCGATCCTCGACGCGCCGACTTATGAGGGCCGCTACGTCAACTGGGGCATCCGCGAGTTCGGCATGGCCGCGGCGATGAACGGCATGGCCCTCCATGGCGGCGTCATCCCCTACGGGGGCACCTTCATGGTGTTCTCGGACTACAGCCGCCCGGCCATCCGTCTCGGCGCCCTGATGGGCGTGCGGGCCATCCACGTGCTGACCCACGACAGCATCGGCCTGGGCGAGGACGGGCCGACGCACCAGCCGGTCGAGCATCTGGCGGCGCTGCGGGCGATCCCCAACCTGCTGGTGTTCCGCCCCGCCGATACGGTCGAGGCGATGGAGTGCTGGCGCCTGGCGCTGGAGCACAAGAGCGCGCCGTCGGCGCTGGCCCTGTCGCGGCAGAAGACGGCGGCGGTGCGCACCGCGGCTGCGTCCGAGAACCTGTCGGCGCGCGGCGCCTATGAGCTGAAGGCCGCGAGCGGCGAGGCCAGGGCGACCCTGTTCGCCACGGGCACCGAGGTGCCGCTGGCTCTGAAGGCGGCCGAGACGCTCGAGGCGGAAGGCACGCCCACGCGCGTGGTGTCGGTCCCCTGTTTCGAGCTGTTCTTCCAGCAGGACGCCGCCTACCAGGCGTCGGTGCTGGGCCGCGGCACGGTGCGCGTCGCCGTCGAGGCCGCCATCCAGCAGGGCTGGGAGCGGTTCATCGGCGAGGACGGCGGCTTCGTCGGCATGACCGGCTTCGGGGCCAGCGCCCCGGCCGAGGTGCTGTACGAGAAGTTCGGGATCACGACGGAGGCAGTGGTCGCGGCGGTCAAGGCGCGGCTCTAGCCCGATGGCGCATCTCGGCGCCGTCAGCCTGCTGGTCCGCGACTATGACGAGGCGATCAGCTTCTTTGTGGGGACGCTCGGCTTCGCGCTCAGCGAGGACGCGGACATGGGCGGCGGCAAGCGCTGGGTGCGCGTGACGCCGAAGGGCGGGCAGACATCGCTGCTTCTGGCGAAGGCCACGACGGACGAGCAGCGGGCGGCGATTGGAAACCAGGCCGGCGGCCGCGTGTGGCTTTTCCTCGAGACCGACGACCTGACCCGCGACCACGCTACATGGGCGGGGGCCGGGGTGCGCTTCCGCGAGACGCCGCGGCATGAGACCTATGGCAAGGTGGTGGTGTTCGAGGACCTGTACGGCAACGCCTGGGACCTGATCGAGCCCGCCCGAACCGGAGACTGACCCGATGCGCATTGGCACGCCCCTGTCACCCGGCGCCACCCGCGTCATGCTGCTGGGCGCCGGCGAACTGGGCAAGGAAGTCGCCATCGAACTCCAGCGCCTGGGCGTGGAGGTGATCGCTGTCGACCGCTATCCCAACGCCCCGGCGATGCAGGTGGCCCATCGCAGCCACATCATTCCGATGACCGATCCGCAGGTGCTGGTGGGGGTGATCGCCGCCGAAGCGCCGCACATCATCGTGCCCGAGATCGAGGCCATCGCCACCGAGGTGCTGGTCGAGATCGAGGCGGCCGGCCATGCCGTGGTCATCCCCACAGCGCGGGCGGTCAATCTGACGATGAACCGCGAGGGTATCCGGCGGCTGGCGGCGGAGGAACTGGGCCTGCCGACCTCGCCCTACGCCTTCGTGAGCAGCGCGGCGGAGCTGGCGGAGGCGGCGCAGCGGATCGGCCTGCCGGTGTTCGTCAAGCCGGTGATGTCGTCCTCGGGCAAGGGCCAGTCGATGATCGAGGCGATGGAGGACGTTCCGGGCGCCTGGGCCTACGCCCAGTCGGGCGGCAGGGTGGAGACGGCGACGGTGATCGTCGAGGGACGGATCGACTTCGATTTCGAGATCACCCTGCTGACGGTGCGGTCGATGAGGGACGGGTCGGTGCAGACCGATTTCTGCGCGCCGATCGGGCATCGGCAGGTTAAGGGCGACTATGTCGAGAGCTGGCAGCCGCAAGCGATGTCGCCGGCGGCGCTGGCGGCGGCGCAGGCCATAGCCGGCAAGGTCACCGACGCCCTGGGCGGGCTGGGCGTGTTCGGGGTCGAGTTGTTCGTGAAGGGCGACGAAGTCTGGTTCTCGGAAGTGTCGCCGCGGCCGCACGACACCGGACTGGTGACGCTGGCCACCCAGACCATGAGCGAGTTCGCGCTGCACGCCCGGGCCATCCTCGGCCTGCCGGTGGACGTCAGCCAGCGCGATATCGGGGCCAGCGCGGTCATCTACGGCGGCATGGAGGCGACGGGCATCGCCTTCGAGGGCGTGGCCGAGGCGCTGGCGGTTCCGACGGCGGACCTGCGCCTGTTCGGCAAGCCGGAGTCGTTCGAGCGGCGGCGCATGGGGGTGGCGACGGCGCGGGGCGAGACAACCGGGCAGGCGCGGGAGCGGGCGCGCGAGGCGGCGTCGAGGGTCAGGCCAGTCGCGGGCTAGAGCGGCGCGGCCTCTGCGGTCCGCGCCTGCGACGGGATGGCCGGGGCGAGCGCGGCGATGGCGAGTTCCAGCACGGGATCGGAGCCATCCGACCCGCCGTCTGAGGCGGATGCGGCCAGGTCGGGGGTGACGCCGCGCTTCTCCAGCCGGACACCGCCTGCGGTGATGAAGTCGGAGCGGCTCAAGCTCAGCCGGCCGCCGTCGGGCAGGCGGGTGTCCTGCGAGATCAGCACGGCGCCGGCGGTCGGCTCGCCAACCACGACCGCGCGGCCGGCCTCCTGCAGGGCCGCGGGGGTCAGCTCGGCCGCGCTTCGGCTGTTGGAATCCACCAGCACGGCGACATCGTTGGAGGCCGGAGCCTCGAGGTCGCCGCAGCCGCCGGCGGTCTTCAGCACGATGGCGCGCCCCGAGCGGGTGGTCCGGGTGGCCCAGGCGCGGTCGCGCGGCAGGAAACAACTCAGCACGGCGTCGGCCTCGAGCAGCCGCCCGCCGGGATTGCCACGCAGGTCGAGAACGAGATCGGTCTCCGGCGGGAGGGCCGAAAGCTGGCGGCCCAGCCAGACGCCCAAGCCGGGATCGAAGGCCTCGATGCGCAGAACCGCGACGCCCGGTCGGGAAAGATCGGCGACGAAGGGCGGGCGAGGGTCCATGATCCTGGGGGTGACCGTCAGCGTCCGCGAGGCGCCGGCCGGATCGACGAGGGCGAGGGTCACCGTCTGGCCGTCAACCACATCGAGTTCCGGGAACCATGCGCCGGGGCCGGTGGTGTCGAGCCGCCAGCCGGCGAGGACGCCCGCGGCGTCGGCCGGGGAACCCTCGCGGACCGTCTCCACGACATAGACGCCGGGCTCGCCCGGCTCCTCGGGGCGCAGCGTCACGCCGATGGCGGCGCGCGGCTGCCGCGCCATATCCAGCCGGCGCGCCACGGCGGGGGCCGAAGCGCGGGCGTGGTCGTCGTCCAGCAGGGCCAGCATCTCGCCGAGCACTCGGTAAAGCGTCCGGTCGTCGGGCGCGGCGAGCGCGCGGGGGCGGAAGCTGCGCCGGGCGCCGTTCCAGTCGACGCCGTGGAGGGCGGGATCATAATACTGGCCGCGGACCTCGCTCCAGACGCGGTCGAAGACGCGCTGGTTCATTCGCGCCCGCTCGCGGCTCGGGCGGGCCGGGGCGTCGACGGAGACGGCCGTCGCGTCCGGCCCGACGGCGGGGTCGCGCGCGAGCGCCGGCGCCGCGACGAGCGCGAGGCTCATCGCGGCTGATCCGGCCAGTCGGAGAAGGAGGCGGCGGAGGTTCATCGGCGCCACGATAGGGCGGCCGACCTCCGTTCTTCAAATCACGAAGACGCAGACCTCGATCAATCTTCGTCGCGGGTTTCGATGCGATGGGCGAAGACCTCGACATCGCCGTCCCCGCCCCGCTCCCCTTCCTCGATGAAGCCGGAGTGGTCGGCGTCCATGCGGGTGAAGGCCTCGCGTAGAGGCCCAGTGAACTCGGCCTCGCTGATCTTGCCGTCGCCGTCCTTGTCCATGTCGGCGTGGCCGTCACCGCCCAGGTGGCGGATCTCGATGCGGGAGTCGCCGCCGGGGCCCGCGTGGCCCGGCCCATGGACCCTGTGCGGCATGCCGTGGCCGCCGGCTCCGCGAAGGACGATCTCGCGCTCCTCGCCGCCCGGATGCCCGGGGCGCATCTCGAAGTGGTGGGCGCCGGGCTCGCCGGCCGGTCCGCCGCGGAAGAACATGACATCGCCACCGGCGCCGTGGCCGGCGGACCGCTCCTCGGCCGACAAGCGGCCGTCCCCGTCCTTGTCCATGCGGGCGAAATGCTCATTCATCGGAGCGGTGAACTCTTCGCGTGAGACCTGGCCGTCGCCGTCCTTGTCCAGCGAGCCGGGCGCGTGCGGCTCCAGAACCATGACCCGGGCGTGGGCCTCGGGCGGCGCGGGCGGGGCCGGCGGCTCCTGCATGAGGACGGCGGAAAGGGCGATCAGGGTCAGCATCGGCGGTCGGCTCCCGTTGAAGGTTTCCCTGTTCGACCACGGCGGACTTGCGCTCGTGTTTCAGCGCCGTCCGGAATTGTTTCAACCCTGAAATGACGGAGCGACCGCGGTTCGTCACAATGGCCCCATGCAAGCCGACGTCGCTCCGCGCATCCTTGTCGTCGACGACGACCCCGGCATTCGCGAGGTGCTGACCGAGTACCTGGTCCAGCATGGCTATGCAGCCGAGGGCGCGGCGACGGCGGCCGAGATGGATCGCGCCATCGCCGCCCATAGGCCGGACCTGATCGTGCTGGACCTGATGATGCCGGGCGAGGACGGCCTGTCGGTCTGCCGGCGCCTGTCCGGCAAGGGACCGCCCATCGTCATGTTGTCGGCCATGGGCGAGGATACCGACCGGATCATCGGCCTGGAGCTCGGCGCCGACGACTATCTGGCCAAGCCGTGCAACCCGCGCGAACTGCTGGCCCGGGTGCGGGCCGTGCTGCGCCGGCCGCGCGAGACGGACGACGCCGAGGGGCCGTGCCTGGCCTTCGCCGGCCGGCGGCTGGACCTGATGCGGCGCGAACTGACCCGGCCGGATGGGCGGACGGTGGCGCTGTCGGCGGGCGAGTTCGCCCTGCTGCGCGCCTTCGCCGAGCGGCCCGGACGAATCCTGACCCGCGACCAGTTGCTGGAGCGGGCCCGGGGCGGGGACGCGGACGTCTTCGATCGCGCCATGGACGTGCAGATCAGCCGTCTGCGCAAGAAGCTGGACGACGGTTCAGGCCTGGAGATGATCCAGACCCTGCGGGGCGAGGGCTATATGTTCGACGTGCGGGTCGAGCGCCTGAACGGCGGCGCGGGCCGGGGCGGCTCGTGAAGCGGCCCTCGTCCCTGCCCGTCCTGGTCCAGGTGGCGGCGCTGGCGGCGCTGGCCGTGGTCATGTCGCAGGCCGTGGCCTTCGCGGTGGTAGTGCTGGCCCCCGAGCCCCGGCCGACGGGCTTCAGCATAGAAGCGGCCGCGAACGCCCTGAAGGGCGAACCGGCGGAGACGTCCGACGGGCGCGCGTTGAACCGGCGAATCACCGACCAGCCCGTCTCTCCGGCCCGGATCGACCGGATCGATCCGATGGCGCTGGCTATCTCCGCGGGGCTGGCCCAGCGGCTGCGGGTCGAACCGGACATGGTGCGGGTGACGGTCGACCGCGGTCGAGCGCGCCGACCGGGCCCGTCGCAGGGCCTGGACACGGGACGGCCGAACTTTTTCTTTGTCGGATCCGACGACAGGGGCCGGCCCGCCGGCGCGCCCGGGGGGGCTCCCCAGCCCAAGGCCGTGAAGCTGACCCGGGAACACGCCGAGATCGCCGCCCAACTGCACATGCGGCACCTGGTCCCCCGCGGGGACGCCGGAGCCATCGTCCTCAACTCCGACACGCGCGAGTTCATCGTCCGCGCCGACCGCCTGACCTTCGCGCCGTTCTCGGCGTCGGTGCGCCAACCGGACGGCCGCTGGGCCACGGTCGAGCCGCCGCGGGGGCTTCTGTCGCCGTGGCAGCAGAGGCTGCTGCTGGCGCTGGGCATCTCGATGCTGCTGCTGGCGCCGCTGGTCTGGTGGATGGCGCGACGGCTGACCCGCCCGATCCGGGTCTTCGCCGAGGCCGCCGAGCGGCTGGGGGCCGACCCGGACGCCGAGCCGCTGGCGCCCTCCGGGCCCAGCGAGGTGCGCACCGCCATCCACGCCTTCAACGACATGCAGGGCTCGCTGCGCAACCACATGCGCCAGCGGACCCAGACCATCGCGGCGATCGCGCACGACCTGCGCACGCCGCTGACCCGCCTGCGCTTCCGGGCCGAGCAGGCGCCGAGGGCGGTGCGTGACCGGATGGCTTCTGACATCGAGGAGATGGATGCGCTGATCGCCCAGGCCATGGCGTTCGTGCGCGGCGAAGCCACGCCGGAGCGACGCGAACCGCTGAATCTCGTCGCCCTGGCGGCGGATTGCGCCGCGGGCTTTGCGGAAACCGGCGCGGCGGTGAGCTTCGACGGCGGCGGGGCCCTGCCGATCGAAGGCGACGCCGCGGCGCTGCGCCGGGCCCTGGCCAATCTCATCTCCAACGCCGTCAAATACGGCGGCGCGGCGCGGGTGAAGGCGTTCGCCAGCGACGCCCGCGCCGTGGTCGAGGTCGAGGATGACGGCCCCGGCCTGGAGGAGGGCGAACTGGAGGCGGTGTTCGAACCCTTCCATCGCGGCGAGCGATCACGCAGCCGCGAGACGGGCGGGGCGGGCCTGGGTCTGACCGTCGCCCGGCAGGCGGCGCGGGCGCACGGCGGCGACGTGGTCCTGATCCGGCGGGGCCGTGGGCTGACGGCGCGCCTTGACCTGCCGTTGGCGCCGGCGACCCTCGATTGAGTCAGACCCCGTCCCTCCGCCGAAGCGTTACAGTTCATCACGCCTTGTTACAGCCGCGGGGTTGAAACCCCGCGCCGCCGGTTCCATTGAAGCGCCAACGATCATCCCCGTCTTCAGGAGTCCGCCCCATGACCGTCCGCGTCGCCATCAATGGTTTCGGCCGCATCGGCCGTCTCGTCCTGCGCTCGATCGTCGAGCATGGCCGCAAGGACATCGAGGTGGTGGCGATCAACGATCTGGGGCCGGTCGAGACCAACGCCCATCTGCTGCGCTACGACAGCGTGCATGGCCGGTTCCCCGGGACGGTGACCACCGGCGAGGACTGGATCGATGTCGGCCTCGGCAAGATCAAGGTGACGGCCGAGCGCGACCCGTCGAAGCTGCCGCACAAGGCGCTGAACGTCGACATCGCGCTGGAGTGCACCGGCCTGTTCACCAGCCGCGACAAGGCGGCCGCCCACCTGACCGCCGGCGCCAAGCGGGTGCTGGTCTCTGCGCCGGCCGACGGAGTGGAGAAGACGATCGTCTATGGCGTCAACCACGACGTCCTGACCGCTGACGACATCATCGTCTCGAACGCCAGCTGCACCACCAACTGCCTGGCCCCGGTGGCCAAGGTGCTGCACGAGCTCTTCGGCATCGAGCGCGGCTACATGACCACCATCCACAGCTACACCGGCGACCAGCCGACGCTGGATACGATGCACAAGGACCTGTACCGCGCCCGCGCCGCGGCGCTCAGCATGATCCCGACCTCGACCGGCGCGGCCAAGGCCGTCGGCCTGGTGCTGCCCGAACTGAAAGGCAAGCTGGACGGGTCGTCGATCCGGGTGCCGACCCCGAACGTCTCGGTGGTCGACCTGAAGGTCGTGCCCGGACGCGATACGTCGGTGGAAGAGGTCAACAACGCCCTGATCGCCGCCGCCAGCAAGGGCCCGATGAAGGGCGTGCTGGTCACCACCACAGACCCGCTCGTGTCCAGCGACATGAACCACATCGCCGCCAGCTCGACCGTCGCCCTGCCCCAGACGCAAGTCATCGAGGGCAAGCTGGTTCGCGTGCTGAGCTGGTATGACAACGAGTGGGGCTTCGCGACGCGCCTGAGCGACACGGCGCTGGCGATGGCGAAATTCATCTGATGGAAGACGCCCGGTACCATGAGCAGGTCCCGGGCCCTCTTCTCCCCGGCCGGGGGAATGCGCTTGTCCTCATGTTTGAGGCCCGGGACGGCAAGCTGACACTTGTCGAATTGGACGATGGGCGGATGATCCGTGCCTTTAACAGCGCTTACGGCCGCGATCTGGGCGAGGAGTGGGAACACACCACGTTCAACTGTTCACCGGTCGTGGACGGAGAACCCACTGAATTTGTGCAGACATCGGATATTGTCCGGGTCATCGATCCCGCAACTGATGAAATCCTGTATCAACGAACCCAGTCTTGACTTGAGTTTCGCATGACCTTCCGCACCCTCGACGACGCCCCCGCCCTCGCCGGCAAGACCGCGTTGGTCCGCGTGGACTTCAACGTGCCGATGGAGGGCGGCCGGGTGACGGAGGACACCCGGCTGCGGGTGGCGATCCCGACTATCGAAAAGCTGCGCGACGCGGGGGCCAAGGTGGCGCTGCTGGCGCATTTCGACCGACCCAAGGGCCAGCGTGTGCCGTCGATGAGCCTGCGGCCGGTGGTGGATGATCTGGAGCGGCTGCTCGGCGCGCCGGTGCGGTTCGCCGAGGACTGTGTCGGCGAGGAGGCCAGGGCGGTGCTGGCCGACGTCGACGCCGGCGGCGTGGTGCTGCTGGAGAACGTCCGCTTCCACGCCGGGGAGGAGACGAACGATCCGGCCTTCGCGAAGCATCTGGCGGAGCTGGGCGACCTCTACGTCAACGACGCCTTCTCGGCCGCGCACCGGGCCCATGCCTCGACCGAGGGGCTGGCGCGGTTGCTGCCCGCCTATGCGGGGGAGTCGATGCGGCGCGAGCTGGATGCGCTCGACGCGGCGCTGGGCAATCCGCAGAAGCCGGTGCTGGGCATCGTCGGCGGGGCCAAGGTGTCGACCAAGCTGGACCTGCTGAAGAACCTGGTCGGAAAGCTGGACCGGCTGGCCATCGGCGGCGGCATGGCCAACACCTTCCTGTTCGCACAGGGCGTCGATATCGGCGGCTCGCTGGCCGAGAAGGACATGGCCGACACGGCGCGGGAGATCCTCGCCGAGGCCGAGGCGAAGGGCTGCGAAATCCTGCTGCCGCTGGACGTGGTGGTGGCCCGTGAGGTGAAGCCGGGGACCGGGACCCGCACCGTGCTGGCACGCGAGCCGATCGGCGAGGACGAGAAGATCCTCGATGCCGGACCGCTGACGGTCGAGAAACTGGTCAAGGCCATGGCCCTGTCCCGGACCCTGATCTGGAACGGCCCTCTGGGGGTGTTCGAGGTCCCGCCCTTCGACGCGGCCACGGTCAGGGCGGCGCAGGCTGCGGCGCAGCTGGTCAAGTCCGGAGCGTTGGTCGGCGTGGCGGGCGGCGGCGACACCGTCGCGGCCCTGCATCACGCCGGGGTGGCCGGGGACATGACGTTCGTGTCGACCGCCGGCGGCGCCTTCCTGGAGTGGATGGAAGGCAAGCCCCTTCCTGGCGTGGAGGCGCTCCAGGCCTGACGTGGCCGTTCCGCCACTCTGCCCGGGATGGCGGGGCCCGGGCTGTAACAATGCGTGACTTCGGGCCGCGGCGGAGCTAGACCACCGCCCAACAACAAGCTCTGGAGGAAATCATGGATTTGGCGGCGCTCAACGCAGTGGCCCAGGCGATGGTCACGCCCGGCAAGGGCATTCTGGCGGCCGACGAATCCACGGGGACGATCAAGAAGCGCTTCGACGCGATCGGGGTCGAAAACACCGAAGAGAACCGCCGCGACTACCGCGAGTGCCTGTTCCGGGCCGAGCAGACCATGCGCGAGCACATCTCCGGCGTGATCCTGTTCGAGGAGACCCTGTATCAGGACGCCAAGGACGGCACGCCGCTGGTCGAAATCATCAAGGCCGCCGGCTCGATCCCGGGGATCAAGGTCGACAAGGGCGCCACCAAGATGGCCGGCTTCCCCGGCGAGACCGTCACCAAGGGTCTGGACGGCCTCAGCAAGCGCCTGCGCGCCCACTACGAGCGTGGCGCCCGCTTCGCCAAATGGCGCGGCGTCATCGACATCGCCGACGGCGTGCCGACCTGGGGCTGCATCAAGTCCAACGCCCACGCCCTCGCCCGCTACGCCCGCATCTGCCAGCAGGAGCAGATTGTGCCGATCGTCGAGCCCGAGGTGCTGATGGACGGCTCGCACGATATCGCGCGCTGCGATGAGGTCACCCGTCAGGTGCTGCAGACGGTGTTCAACGAACTGTACGAACAACGCGTGGCG
>JACPDR010000004.1 GCA_016183935.1 Caulobacterales bacterium | reverse complement strand
TCGCAGGTGTGGGGCTGGATCCACCACTACGGGGTCACCGACTTCGCGGCGATGAGCAATGTCGCCAGGGACATGCAGGCGAAGCTGGCCGAGCATTTCACCCTGGCCCGGCCCGAGATCGTCGAGCGGCAGGTGTCGAAGGACGGCACCCGCAAATGGCTGATCCGCACCGCCCCGGGCATCGAGATCGAGACCGTCTACATCCCCGACGTCGGCCGCGCCGGCGCCCTGTGCGTCTCGTCGCAGGTCGGCTGCACGCTCAACTGCACCTTCTGCCACACCGGCACCCAGAAGCTGGTCCGCAACCTGACCGCCGCCGAGATCGTGGCCCAGGTCCAGGTCGCCCGCGACGACCTCGGCGAATGGCCGTCGCCCAAGGAAGACCGCCGCCTGTCCAACATCGTCTTCATGGGCATGGGCGAGCCGCTCTACAATCTCGACCACGTCGCCGACGCCATCGACATCATCTCCGACAACGAGGGCATCGCCCTGTCGCGCCGCCGGATCACCGTCTCGACGTCGGGGGTGGTGCCGCAGCTGGACGCGCTCGGAACCCGCACCCAGGCCATGCTGGCGATCAGCCTGCACGCCACCAACGACGCCTTGCGCGACGTGCTGGTGCCGCTGAACAAGAAGTACAATCTCGAACAGCTGATGGCCGGCATCCGCGCCTACCCCGGCATCTCCAACGCCCGCCGCGTCACCTTCGAATACGTCATGCTGAAGGGCGTCAACGACAGCCCGGAAGAGGCGAGGGCGTTGCTCAAGCTGATCGAGGGCGTCCCGGCCAAGGTCAACCTGATCCCGTTCAACCCGTGGCCCGGCACGGACTACGAATGCTCGGACTGGAAGACCATCGAGCGGTTCGCGGCCATCCTCAACAAGGCCGGCTACGCCTCGCCGATCCGCACGCCCCGCGGCCGCGACATCCTCGCCGCCTGCGGTCAGCTGAAGAGCGAGAGCGAAAAGGTGCGGGCCTCGGCGGTGCGCAAGGCGGCCCGGGCAGCGGCGTAAGGCACGCTGCCGGACACACATCGACATCAATCTTGACCGACTGTGGCCCCGCTGCGCTTGCGGAATGGGGGGCCATTGGGGCAAGCCTCGGTTGTATCAGCCGCCCGGACCGCCATGGACTCCCCGTCTCTCGCCCAAGTCCTTGAAAGCCCCGAGGTTCAGGCCTTCGCATCGGGCTTTCCGACCACCGTCGCCCATCTGGCGGTGACCCTCGCCCTGCTGGCGGGCGGAGCGATCATCTACGCCCTGCTGACCCCGTGGAAGGAAATCACCCTTATCCGCGAGGGCAACGCCGCCGCCGCCGTAGCCTTCGCCGGGGTCCTGGTCGGCCTGGCCGTGCCGCTGGCCGTCAGCCTCAGCGTCTCCACCTCGGTGCGCGACATCGTCATCTGGGGCGTGGCCACGGTGGTGCTCCAGCTGCTGGCCTTCCGCGTCGTCGACCTGCTGCTCACCGGCCTGCCCCAGCGCATTCGCGAGGGCGAGATCTCCGCCGCCGTCCTGCTGGTCGGCGCCAAGCTGTCGACGGCCCTGATCCTCGCCGCCGCCCTGACCGGCTGAGGCCATGGCCCGCCCGCCCGACTGGGTGATCTACACCCTCGTCCTCGCCGCCTTGATCGGTCTCTCCCTCGGCCAGCGCGAGAACGCCGACGCTCCGCCCGCCCCTCCGCCGCCCGACGAGATGGAGGGCGCCCTGCTGGGCCCGATCACCCCGTTCGATCCCGCCGTCACCGTCAACGCCCCCGACATCCCGTTCCAGCCCGCCGCCGGCACCGCCTTCTCCATCGCCGGCGAGGGCCAGTGGGTCACCGCCCGCCATGTGGTCGAGGGCTGCCGCCGGCCGGCGATCATGGTCGGCGGCGGCCGCGCCGTCGCCGCCGACGTGCGCCTCGCTCCCCGCGCCGACATCGCCGTCCTTCACACCGCGGGCGGCCCGGCGGCGCTTCCGCTCGCGGCGAACCAGCCCCTGCGCAAGGGCCAGCGCGCCTTCCATCCCGGCTATCCGCAAGGCCGGGCCGGCGAGGTCACCTCGCGTCTTCTGGGCCGCGAGACCTTGCGCGTCCGGGGCCGCGGCCAGCGCGAGGAGCCGGTGCTGGCCTGGGCCGAGGTCGGCCGCACCGACGGACTGGGCGGCACGCTGGCCGGCCTGTCCGGCGCGCCGGTTCTGGATCGACAGGGCCGCGCCGTCGGCGTCACCATCGCCGAGAGCCCGCGCCGGGGCCGGATCTACACCACCTCGCCCGACACCTTCGGCCCCGCCGTCCGCGGTCTGCAGAAGGCCGACGAGCCGCTGACCGGCCGCACTGTCACCATCGACAACTACGGCCTCGTCGCCGACGACCTGCGCCGCGACCTGCGCGTGGTCCAGGTCGTCTGCCTGTCGGCCTGATCCTACCTCAGCGCCGCCGAGTCGATGTTCAGCTCGGTCAGCGGAATGACCTCGACGTCCGGATATTTCGCCCGCAGCGCCTCGAGGAAGACCGCGGCGTCGCCGACGATGACGAGGCTGGCGTTCGAGGCCGGCAGGTGCTCGGCCGCCGCCGCCTGGATCTGCGCCGGGGTGACGCCGTTCACGTCGTCGTCGTAGGTCGCCAGGTCCGACAGGGGCAGGCCGTACAGCGCCAACCCGGCCACCAGCCCGCCGAGGCCGTCGACCGTCTCCAGCGACCGGCCGAACGAGCCGATCAGCGTCGCCTTGCGCGGGGCCAGCTCGGCCTCGGTCGCCCCGGTCGCCGACAGGCGCGCGATCTCGGCCAGGATCAGCTCCGCCACTTCCGGCACGGCGTCGTTCCGCGTCTGGGCCGAGGCCGAGAGCATGCCCTCGTCCTCGCGCGTGCTCAGGCTCGAATAGGCCCCGTAGCTGAGGCCGCGCTTGATGCGGATCTCCTGGCTCAGGCGGGCCGAGAAGCCGCCGCCCATCAGGCCATTGGCGACGAGCATCGGGAAATAGTCCTCGTCGGTCCGCGCGATGCCGCGCATGGCCGCGTACACCGCCGCCTGCCCCGCGCCCGGCTGGTCGATGACGATGACCCGCGGGGCCACCGCCGGGCCGGCCGGGTCGGCGACCGGCGTCCGGGCTGGGCCTGCACGCCAATCCCCGAACGCCTGCTCGGCCAGCGCCTGGGCGGCCTCCGGGGTGATGTCGCCCGAGAACACCAGGGTGGCGTTCGACGGCTGGTACATGCCGCTGTGGAAGGCGACGAGATCGTCCCGCGAGATGGTCGGGATCGACGTCGGCGTGCCGCTGCCCGGAACGGCGTAGGGCGCCTCGCCATAGACGGCGCGCGCCGCCGCGATGCCGGCGACGGGGCCCGGCTGCGACAGCTGCACCCTCAGCCCGTCCAGGGTCCGGGTCTGCTCGCGATCCAGGTCCTCGGCCGTGAAGGCCGGGTTGCGCACCACGTCGGCCATCAGGGCCATGGTCTGCGGGAAGACGTTGGCCGGCGACGAGGCGAAGACGGTGGTGAAGTCCACGCCGGCTCCGGCGCCGATATTGGCCCCCAGACGCTCGATCTCGGTGGCGATCTGCGGCGCCGTCCGGGTCCGGGTGCCCTGGGTCAGCAGCGAGGCGGTGAAGTTGGCGACGCCCGGCTTGCCGCCCGCCGCGTCGTCGGCCGTGCCCGCGTCGAAGCTCAGCCGCGCCGACACCAGCGGCAGGCCCGGCTTGGGCGCGACCAGCACGCGCATGCCGTTCGAAAGGCGCCGCTCGGCCACCACGGGCGTGGCCGGATCGACGGCCGGCCCCGGCTCCGGCAATGGCGTGCGCTGGCCCTCGGGCAGCAGGGTGACCCGCTCTCCCGCGGGGGCGAGATCGGCCAGGGTCACCGGCGCGGTGAACGCCTCCTGCACCGGCGAGGCCGGGTTCTCCTCGGTCGCCTGCAGATAGCGCATGGCGATGGCGCGGTCGTCGGTCAGGTACTGGCGCGCGACCCGCTGCACGTCTTCGGCGGTCACCGCCTGGATGTTCGGAATGTCGCGGTCGGCCGCGGTCGGGTCGCCGGTCATGATCAGGGCGTAGCCGAGCTGGAAGGCGCGACCGTCGATGGTCTCCAGCCCGCGCAAGGCCTGCGCCGTCAGTTCGGTCTTGGCCTCGGCCAGCTCCGCCGCGGTGACCGGCTCGTCGCGCAGGCGGGCAACCTCGGCCCGCAGCGCCGCCAGTCCCTCGTCCGGGGTCTTGCCCTCGCTCATGATGGCGAAGGTGTTCAGCACCCCGACCTGCTGCTGCTGGCTGTTGGAGGAGCTGGCCTGGGTGGCGATCTGCTGGCGGTAGACCAGCGACTGGTACAGCCGCGAGCTTTCGCCGGTCGACAGGATGCCGTCCAGCACGTCCAGCGCGGCCCGGTCCGGGTGGTTGTAGGGCACGGTCGGCCAGGTGATCTGCACCATCGGCAGCGGCACGTTCGGGCCGTAGAAGGTCGCCTCGCGGGCCGGGCCGAAGGTCTCCGGCACCTTGTTCTCCGGCAGGGGCCGGTCGGGGTTCTCGATGCCGCCGAAATACTGGTCGATCCACGCATCCAGCCGGGCCTGGTCGAAATTCCCCGCTACGATCAGATAGGCGTTGTCGGGCCGGTAGAAGGTCTCGTGAAAGCGCAGCACGTCGTCCATCGTCGCCGAGTCCAGGTCGGCGATCGAGCCGATGCCGGGCCGCCGGTAGGGGCTGTCCTGGAAGATGAAGGCCTGGGAGTGCAGGCGCTGGAACCGGCCGTAGGGCGTGGACAGCACGCGCAGCCGGAACTCCTCCTTGACCACGTCCCGCTCGCTCTCGAACGAGGTCTCGTCGACCACCAGCGAGCCCATCCGCTCGGCCTCGGCGAACAGCATCCGCTCCAGGTGCTGGGCCGGCACGGTCTCGAAATAGTTGGTCACGTCCAGGCCGGTCGAGGCGTTGTTGGAGCCGCCCACGTCCTCGGTCAGCCGGTCGAAGGCCTCCTGCGGCAGGTTCCGCGTCGCCTTGAACATCAGGTGTTCGAACATGTGGGCGAAGCCGGAGCGGCCTTCCGGATCGTCCTTGGCGCCGACCTTGTACCAGACCTGCACCGTCACGTTCGAGGTCGCCGCGTCCCGCGCCGTATAGACCTTCAGCCCGTTCGGCAGGGTCCGCTCGCGGAAGCCCAGCGGCGGCACCACGATGGGCGAGGCGGCGGCTTCAACGGGGGCCGCGCGGGCGTCCGGCGCGACATCGACGGCGGGCGCGGTGGCGCAGGCGGCCACGCCGACCAGCAGGGCGGAGATCGAGGCGGCGGCGAACAGGCGGGACTTCATGGCGAACGGCTCCGGACGCCCGTCGCGTCCGGGCGAAGCGACCCTATCAGGGCGAAATCCGGGCGCACCTTACGGAGTCGTAATGCGCCGCTCAGTCGATCCGCAGCGCCTCGGCGAGCAGCTTCGCCTCGGCCGCGCGGCTGGAGCCTGTCCGCCACGCCACGACAATCTCCCGCCGGGGGGCCTTGGCCGAGATCGACCGCACCACGACGCCCGGCATGTCGGCCAGCCCGGCCCGCACCGCCATCTCCGGCAGGAAGCTGACCCCCAGACCGGCGGACACCATCTGCACCAGCGTGTGCAGCGAGGTGGCGGCGAAGACGTCGTCGCCCTTGGGCGCCTCGATGTCGAACGCCGCCAGCGCCTGGTCCCTTAGGCAGTGGCCATCCTCGAGCAGGATCAGGTCCTCGGCCTTGAGCGATCCCGGCGGGATCGGGCCGGTCCCGGCCAGGGCGTGGCCGACCGGCGCGGCGGCGAGGATCTCGTCGTCGCCGATGCGGGCGTGGTCGATCCCGTGGGCGGAGTAGGGCAGGGCGATCACCGCCGCGTCGAGCTGCCCCGCCTTCAGCCCCGCCACCAGGCGCGGCGTCAGGTCCTCGCGAATGAACAGTCGCAGGGCCGGGTAGGCGAGCCTGAGTCCCGGCAGCGTGGCCGGCAACAGGAAGGGCGCGACCGTGGGGATGACGCCGAGGCGGAACCGGCCCGACAGCGGCTTGCCGGCGTTCTTCGCCGCCTCGACCAGGTCCTCGGTCCGGGCCAGCACGTCCTCGGCCCGCCGCACCGCCTCGGCGCCGACCGCCGTCAGCTGCACATTGCCGCGCGTCCGCTCTACCACCGGGGCGCCCAGAACCTTCTCGAGTTCCTGCACCCCCGCCGACAGGGCCGGCTGGCTGACGTGGGCGGCCTCGGCGGCGCGGCTGAACGAGGCGTGCTCGGCGAGGAGCTTGAGATACTGGAGCTGGCGCAGGGTCGGAAGCATCCGGCCCACATAGGCGGTCGCTATGCCGAAAGCCATGATGATCGAGGGTTCCGATGCAGACACCCGCCACGGCCCGCAGGCCGCGGCGGGTCGTCCGATCAGGCCGCCGCCGCGCCGAACTCCTCGTCGAGGGTCAGGTCGAAGCGGTCCGCGTTCATCACATGGGTCCAGGCGCTGACGAAATCGCGCACGAACTTCCCACCGGCGTCGGCCGAGGCGTAGACCTCCGCCAGCGCCCGCAGCTGCGAGTTGGAGCCGAACACCAGGTCGGTGCGGGTGGCGGTCCAGCGCTCCTCGCCGGCGCCCCGGTCCGCGCCGACGAAGACCTCGTCGCCCCGGTCGTCGACCTCCTTCCACGCCGTCCGCATGTCGAGCAGGTTGACGAAAAAGTCGTTGGTCAGCTGTCCCGGACGGTCGGTCAGAACGCCGTGCCTCGAGCCGCCGTGGTTGGCCCCCAGCACCCGCAGGCCGCCGACCAGCACCGTCATCTGCGGCGCCGACAGGCCCAGCAGTTGCGACCGGTCGACCAGCAGCTCCTCGGTCGCCACGTTGAACCGCACCTGCAGATAGTTGCGGAACCCGTCGGCCCGAGGCTCCAGCACCTTGAAGCCCTCGACATCGGTCTGTTCGGCCGAGGCGTCGGTGCGCCCCGGCGTGAACGGAACCTCGATGGCGTGGCCCGCCGCCTTCGCCGCCTGCTCGATCCCCACCGAGCCGCCCAGCACGATCAGGTCGGCGATGGAGACATTCGTCCCCGACGCCGCCCTGATGTCCTCATAGACCTCGAGAACCCGGGCCAGCTTCTGCGGCTCGTTGACGTCCCAGTCCTTCTGCGGGGCGAGGCGGATGCGGCCCCCGTTGGCGCCGCCCCGGTGATCCGAACCGCGATAGGTCGAGGCCGAGGCCCAGGCCGTGGTGACCAGTTCGGCCACCGACAGGCCCGACGCCGCGATCCGGTCCTTCAGCGCCCTGATGTCGGCCGCGCCGATGACCGGTCCGGTCCGCGCGGGGATCGGATCCTGCCAGATCAGATCCTCGGCCGGGACCTCAGGGCCCAGGTAGCGGGCCTTTGGCCCCATGTCGCGGTGGCACAGCTTGAACCACGCGCGGGCGAAGGCGTCGGCGAAATAGGCCGGATCGGCCCGGAACCGCTCCAGGATCTTGCGGTACTCCGGGTCCATCTTGAAGGCCATGTCGGCGGTGGTCATCATCGTCGGCACGCGCTTGCCCGGCGTATGGGCGGCCGGGGCCAGGGTGTCGTCCGGATTGCCGACCGGCTGCCACTGTTTCGCGCCGGCCGGGCTGCGGACCAGCTCGTAGTCATGGTCCAGCAGCATGGCGAAGAAGGTCATGTCCCAGTTGATCGGCGTCGGGGTCCAGGCCCCCTCGATGCCGGAGGTGATGGTGTGATCGCCGACGCCGCTCTCATGCCCGGAAATCCAGCCCAGTCCCTGCTGCGCGATGTCGGCGCCCTCGGGACTGATGCCGACCTTGGACGCGTCGCCCGCTCCGTGGGCCTTGCCGAAGGTATGGCCGCCCGCCGTCAGGGCCACCGTCTCCTCGTCGTTCATGCCCATGCGCAGGAAGGTCTCGCGGATGTCGCGCGCCGACTGCAGCGCGTCGGGCACGCCGCCCGGGCCTTCCGGGTTGACGTAGATCAGCCCCATCTGGATCGCCGCCAGCGGCTCCTCCAGCACCATCTGCTTGTCGGGCTGGATCCGGGTTTCGTTGCCCTCCTCGCCGACCCACTGTTCCTCGGTGCCCCAGTAGACGTCCTTCTCGGGCTCCCAGACATCGGCCCGCCCGCCGCCGAAGCCGAACACCGGCCCGCCCATCGACTCGATGGCGACATTGCCGGCCAGGATCATCAGGTCGGCCCACGACAGGCTGGCCCCGTATTTCTGCTTGATCGGCCAAAGCAGACGCCGCGCCTTGTCCAGATTGCCGTTGTCCGGCCAGCTATTCAGCGGGGCGAACCGCTGCTGGCCGGCGCCCGCGCCGCCGCGCCCGTCGCCGGTGCGGTAGGTCCCGGCCGAGTGCCAGGCCATGCGGATGAAGAACGGCCCGTAGTGGCCATAGTCCGCCGGCCACCACGGCTGGCTGTCGGTCATCAGGGCGTGAAGGTCGCGCTTGACCGCCGCGTAGTCCAGTTTTTTGAACGCCTCGGCGTAGTTGAAGTCGTCGCCCATCGGGTCGCCGGTGCGGCCCTGCTGGTGCAGGATGTCCACCGACAGATGGTTGGGCCACCAGTCGCGATTGGTCCGCCCCAGCAGGGCGCGAAGCGCCGCCGGCTCCTTCTTCGGATCGTGAAGGGGGCTCGGTCTGCCTGCATTGCCGTCCATGACGTCCTCCATTGTCTGATTTCTGGAGGCAGCCTAGGCCCGGCTTTTCACCAGGGACAATCGATAAACATTGTCGCGCGGAACAGGAAAATCTATGTCGGATCGACTCCCGTCTCCGCCATCCATCGCATCCTGCAGGCCATCATCGCCGCCTCGCCCAGCCGTTCGACCAGTCGCCAGTTCACCATCGCCCCGACCGGCGCGCCGATGACGGGGATCAACTGGGCCATCTTGGCCAGGTCGATGTGATCCCGGTATTCGATCTGGAAGGTGCGCCAGTCATAATCGGCGATGGCCCGGGGCTGATCGACGCCGGCGATCCACCGCTCCAGTTCGGCGAGGGCTTCGGGCCGCCGCCTGGCGCTGGCGAAGGCCAGATGGAAGATGTGCAGCACGAACAGCCGCTCGCGCAGCGACCCGCCGCCCCAGCCGTAGGCGGCGACGATCTCGCCCAGCATCCGCACCTTGATCGCCATCAGGGCCGGGAAGTCCGCCGCCGCCAGCACGAAGCCGCCGGCGCCGGCGACGCCGCCCTCGACGCTGGCGGTATTGCGATGGGCCGTGATGATCGCCCGCGCCCGCTGTTCGCGCGCCGCCAGCGATCCGTCCGCGGTCGGCCGGGCGTTCAGCAGGTCCGAGCCGGACAGAATGCCCTTGGTCATGGCCTCCACGCCGGCGGTGACGACGGCGTGGACCCGCTCCGGGATCATGCGGTTGATGCGCTGCTGCGTCGCTCGCGCAGCCCGGTCCCACAGGCCCGGCCGCTTCAGCAACCGGGCCCGCCACGCCTCCACCTCGGCGCGCACCGTGGTCTCGTCGACGACGGCGATCAGGTCCGCCGGCGTGTCGGCGGCGGAAACGATTTCGGGCAGGCTGGCCATGGCGGCTCCGGTGACGCGGCGTCACGGTTGCAGGCGAAAGCGCGCGGGTCTAGACCGCCGCCAACCGTTTCCCTCCCCACCCCCCACACTGACCGGCCTCAAGTAGCGCCAAGCGCGGTAGGCCCCTGGAGATGCATATGGCTCGCGCGAAGATCGCCCTTATCGGCGCCGGCATGATCGGCGGCACCCTGGCCCACGTGGCCGCGCGCGAGGCGCTGGGCGACATCATCCTGTTCGACATCGCCGAGGGCACGCCGCAGGGCAAGGCGCTGGACATCGCCGAGGCCACCGCTGTGATCGGGACCGATGTCGCGCTGAAGGGCGCCAATGACTACGCCGATATCGCCGGCGCCGACGTCTGCATCGTCACCGCCGGCGTTCCCCGCAAGCCGGGCATGAGCCGTGACGACCTGATCGGCATCAATCTGAAGGTCATGAAGGCCGTCGGCGAGGGCATCAAGGCGCACGCCCCGAACGCCTTCGTCATCTGCATCACCAACCCGCTCGACGCCATGGTCTGGGCCCTGCAGAAATTCTCGGGCCTGCCGAAGGAGAAGGTCGTCGGCATGGCCGGCGTGCTCGACTCGGCCCGCTTCGCCTACTTCCTGGCCGATATTACCGGCGTGTCGATCCAGGACATCCACGCCTGGACCCTGGGCGGCCACGGCGACGACATGGTGCCGATGGTGCGCCACGCGACCGTCGGCGGCCTGCCCCTGCCCGACGCGGTCAAGGCCGGCTTCCTGTCGCAGGCCGAGCTGGACGCCAT
>JACPDR010000017.1 GCA_016183935.1 Caulobacterales bacterium | reverse complement strand
GCGCCGGCGCGGCCGACGTCGGGGATGTAGACGGTCTCGATCTCAATGCCCGGGGCGGTGCGGATCAGCCATTTGCGGGTGCCGTCCTTGGACACCTGGCGCTCGACGATCTCGGGGCGGGCGAGAGTGAAATGCTCGGCCAGCTTCGCCTGCATGTCCTTGGCGACATTGCTCATCGCCGCGAAGTCGGTGACGCCGTAGTGGTGGATCCAGCCCCACACCTGCGAGGCGCGCATCCTGGCCTTCTCGGGCGGGCAGACGCCGGCGTCGATCAGCGCCTGACGCAGGCCCGCGCGCGTCAGCCCCGAGAGGTTGACGGGCGCCGCCGGAACGGCGGGAGACGTGCGCGAAAGGTCGAGCGTGAGGCTCAAGGCGGCATCCTGAAAGCGAGGGAGGCGGGGCTTATACCACAGATCGGGCTGGTTTTAAGGCGGTGGAGAGCCGGCTGCGGCATGGGCGGATTTACCCGGATGAAACTAAAAAACACCGTCCGAAGCGTCCGGAGCGTCCGGTCTGACGATATGCCTGGGGCGGCGGTCGGCGGTTCGATTGTCAAAGATCGCGCGCATTATGCAGCCGGCGCTTCCTGCGGCGGGTTCAGGACGCCGACTCAAGGCTGATGTGCCGGGAAAACAGGGGGTTGGCCGTTCAGATTATGATGGCTGGCGGCGGATTTGCAGCGCAACAACCTTTCATCATCCCCCGGTCTCGCTGCGCTCGCGGAGGATGGCGAAAGGGAGGGTTGAGCGCGCCCGCCCCTTTCAGTCCGCCCCGTCCTCGATCTCGTGGATCTGGTCGTCGTCGAGGCCGAAATGGTGGCCGATCTCGTGGATCAGGACGTGGGCGATGATCTCGCTGAGGCCGACGTCGCCGCGCTCGCACCACTCGTCGAGGATCGGCCGGCGGTAGAGGAAGATGCGCGAGGCCTCTGCGGCCGGGCCCATCTCGTCACGGCGGCCGATGTCGACGCCGTGGTAGAGGCCGGTCAGTTCGAACGGGTCCTCCATCTCCATCATCGCCAGCGTCTCGTCGTCGGCGAAGTCGTCGACGCGGACGACCACGTCCCCGGCCAGCGACCGGAACGGCTCGGGCAGGCCGTCGAACGCCTCGCGCGCCAGCCGGGCGAAGTCGTCGAGGGAGGGGGCGGTCTGGTCGGTCCAGTCAGTCATGAGGCCAGCTGAGTGATTAGTGGTTAGTGATTAGTGGCTGCAGCGCGAGGGCGGCGCTTCGTATAGGCGCAGCATGGCGAGGCCCGCCAACCACTAATCACTAACCACCAATCACTCCCGACCCCTCGTCCCTCGACCCTCGCCCCCCATCAGGTATGGTTACCGAATCAGGGCGTGGGAGCTGATCTGACCAAATGGCCGAGGCCGACATCGCCTATGTCGCGACCGCGGGCGCCGCGGGTCTGGCGCTGGCGCTCAGCGCCTGGGCGGCGAGGCTGCGCGGCCGGCTGGCCGCGCGGGCCCAGGAAGCCGAGGCGGACCTGTCCGCCACGCGGGCCGCGCTCGCCGATCGGGACGGAGCGCTGGCGGCGTTCGAGGATGCGCGCCTGGCCCTCACTCCGGACGGCCAGACCCGCCGGCTGGGCGCGCCCGCCGCGTGGAACGTCATCACCCGCGAGCTGTCCGGCGAGGAAGACGGAACCGATCCGGCGCTGGTGGTGCTGGACGCGGTGCGGGCGGCGGCGGGACCGCGGCTGGACGCCCTGATCGACCAGGGCGAGGCGTTCGACGCGGTGCTGGAAGGCGCGGGCGGGGCCTGGGCGGTCGAAGGCCGGTCGTCGGCGGGCGCGGCGTGGCTGAGGCTGTCGCGGCTGGGACTGGTCGGCACGGCGGCCGAAAGCGGCCTGGGCCTGCTGGCCGACGCCTATCCGGCCCCGACCTGGATCACCGATGCGGCCGGGCGGCTGGCCTGGGCCAACAAGGCGTGGCTGGCCGAGATGAAGGTCGACAGCATCGACGCGGCCCGCGAGAAGAAGCTGAGCTTCGACCGTGGCGCGGACGCCATCGTGGCCGAGGCCGGGCGGCTGCACCAGCACCAGGAAGGGTTCCGCTGGACCACCGGCGGCGGGCGGCGGCGGGCGTGGCGGATCGTGGCCGAGCCGGCCCCGGGCGGCGCCGGGGCGGTGCTGGCCTTCGCCCTGGACATGACCGAGGCCGAGGAGACCCGCGACACCCTGCGCCGCCACGTCGAGGCCCATGACGAGACCCTGAACCACCTCGCCGACGCCGTGGCCATCTTCGGCCCGTCCAAGCGGCTGGCCTTCCACAACACCGCCTTCCAGACCCTGTTCAACATCGATCCGGCCTGGCTGGACGAGCGGCCGACCCACGCCGAACTGCTGGACCGGTTGCGCCAGCGCCGCCTGCTGCCCGAGGTCATCGACTACGCCGGCTGGAAGGCCAACGAGCTGGACTTCTACGGCGCGTCCGAGGCCGCCCCGGACGACAGCTGGTCCCTGCCCGACGGCCGCACCCTGCGCGTGGTGCGCCAGCCGCACCCGCTGGGCGGGGTGCTGCTGCTGTTCTCGGACATTACCGACGAGCTCCAGCTGCGCAGCCGGTTCAACGCCCAGATCCAGGTGCAGAAGGCGACGCTGGACAAGCTCAACGACGCCGTCGCCGTGTTCGGCTCGGACGGCCGCATCCGCCTGCACAACGAGGCCTTCGACACCTTCTGGGGGGTCAGCGGCGAGGCGCTGGACGTCGCCGGCGATTTCGACGCGGTGGCCGAGCTGTGCCAGGCGACGATGCCCGATCCGGCCCTGTGGCTGGGGCTGAAGGCGCGGGTGGCGGATCCCGATCCGGAAAGCCGCGTGCCGATCTCCGGCGAGGGCCGCACCGCCGACGGCCGCATCGCCTCGTGGCAGACCCGGCCGCTGCCCGACGGCGCGACCCTGGTGGCCTTCTCGGACGTCACCGCCCGGCGCGGCCTCGAACACGCGCTGGCGGCCAAGGCCCAGGCGCTGGAGGAGTCGACGGCGCTCAAGCGCGAATTCGTGGGCAGCGTCAGCTACGAGCTGCGCACGCCTCTGACCACCATCGTCGGCTATTCCGAACTGCTGGAAACCCAGGCGGACCTGCCGGAGCGCAGCCGCCAGCACGCCGGGGCCATTCGCGTGGCCGCCCGGCAGCTGGCGGGATCGATCGACGACGTGCTGGACATGGCCCAGATCGACGCCGGCGAGATGGAGCTCATCCTCGGCGACGTGCGGGTCAGCGACGTGCTGGAGGAGGCGGCGGAGAAGGTGCGGGACCGGATCGAGGGCCGCGGCGCGACGCTGGTGGTGACCTGCCCGGCCTCGATGAGGCCGATCCGCGCCGACGCCCAGCGGGTCTGCCAGGCTCTCGCCTACCTGCTCGACAACGCCGCCCGGGCCGTCTCGGAGGGCGGGACGGTGTCCCTGATCGCCGAGGCCGCGCCCGCCGAGGTGCGCATCCGGGTCGAGGACACCGGCCGGGGCATTCCCTACCACCTGCAGGCCCACGTCTTCGACCGCTTCGTCAGGCGCGAGCGGGGCGGCCCGGGCGTCGGCCTGGCCCTGGTCAAGGCGCTGGTCGAACTGCACGGCGGCTGGGCCGAGGTGGAGAGCGAGCCGGGCAAGGGCGCGGCCTTCATCCTCCACCTGCCGCTGGAGGCGACCGTGGCGGCGGCGGCCCCGGAGCTGCGGCTGGCCGAGTGATTGGTGGTTAGTGATTAGTGGTTGCGGAGGGGCTTCGGCTGCCGCTTTGACGCGGCGAGGGCCAATCACTAACCACTAACCACTAACCACTAGCCACCCGTCACTTCCCGGACCCCGCCATGGCCAAGCCGCTCAAGACCGCGCTGATCTACGACTTCGACGGCACGCTGGCGCGCGGCAACATGCAGGAGGTCACCTTCATCCCGTCGGTGGGCATGGGGATCGGCGACTTCTGGGGGGCGGCCGACGCCCTGACCCGCGAGGCCGACGGCGACAACATCCTGATGTACATGCAGCTGATGCTGCAGCGGTCGCGGGAGAACGACCATCCGATCACCCGCAAGCTGCTGGCCGAACACGGCCAGGACGTGAAGCTGTTCGACGGGCTCAAGTCGGACCTGACCGGCCCGGGCTGGTTCGAGCGCATCAACGCCGTCGGGGCGAGGTACGGTCTGGAGATCGAGCACTACATCATCTCGGCGGGGCTCGAGGAGATGATCGACGGCTGCCCGATCCGGCCGGAGTTCCGGCACGTGTTCGCGTCGAAGTTCGTCTACGACGAGCACGGCGTGGCGATCTGGCCGGCGGTGGGCGTCAACTACACCACCAAGACCCAGTACCTGTTCCGCATCAACAAGGGGGTGCTGAACCACTGGGAGCACGAGAAGATCAACCGCTTCATGGCCGACGACGACCGGCCGGTGCCGTTCGAGCGGATGATCTTCCTCGGCGACGGCGACACCGACGTGCCGACCATGAAGATGATGCACACCAAGGGCGGCTTCTCGATCGCCGTCTACGACCCGCGCAACTCCGAGCGGGACCAGCAGAAGATCTACGGCCTGATCTCCGAGGACCGGGTCAATTTCGTCGCCGCCGCCGACTACCGCGAGGGTTCGGCGCTGGACCTGATCGTCAAGGGCCTGATCGGCCGCATCGCCATCACCGCCGGGACGATGCCGGACGGGGTCTAGCGCCCGCCGGCCCGCATCAGGGCGTCACGGGCGGCGGCGAGGCGGGACGGCACCAGACCGCGCAGGGACGACGCCGGCCCGGCGCGCTTGACCCCGGCCTCCTGGCCCTTTCGCCAGACCACCTCGGCCTCGACGGCGGTCGCCTGGGCGACATCGACCAGCACCACCCGGTTGGGCAGGGCGAGGTTGCGGTCGAGCCGCAGGCGCACCCCCGTGGACGACTGGTCGACGATCAGGCAGGCCAGTTCGAGTCCGGGCGCGACGACGACGCCGCGCGCGTTGGCGGGCGAACGGGTCTCCAGTCTGCGGTCGTCGGGCCGGCTCATGGTTCGATAGCTACCGGAAGGCGATTTCGATCCAGTGTCACCGTGACGTCGGCGCGCACGCCCCCCGCCAGCATGCACCGGGTGATCCGCTCGAAATACTGGATGAAGCCGGCGAGACGCGCGCGCTCCGCCGCCGGCAGGTCGGCCGGGGGGACGCCCAGAAGGTCGGCCTCCTGCTGGGCGCGCCAGTCCAGCACCACCTCGAAGCCGGGGGCGCGCAGGAACAGCACGGCGTCGAAACGGGCCGCGAAGTCGGCGTACGGCCCCGCGACGAAGCCGTTGACGGCGCGCCGCCACTCGCCGTCGGGGTCTCGCTCGCGCTCGAGGGCGTTGAGCGGCCGGGCCAGCGCCGCCGCGTCCTCGGGCAGGGCGCCGAGGCACCAGGCGTCGATCAGGATGGCCGACGGGCGGCCCTGGAAACGGCGCCAGCGGTCGGGCGGCCGGCGGTCGTCGCCGCGCTTGTCGAAATCGGGGATGGCGGTCTGGTCGCCGGAGCCGGCGATCGAGAGGTCGTCGAT
The DNA here is from genome assembly GCA_016183935.1 of Caulobacterales bacterium. Lineage (GTDB taxonomy): Bacteria > Pseudomonadota > Alphaproteobacteria > Caulobacterales > Caulobacteraceae > Brevundimonas. The sequence continues at coordinate 27,354 of JACPDR010000017.1, read as the reverse complement.
CAGGCGCTGGAGCAGGGCCAGGTCATGGGTCCCGGGCGGGCCGCGATGGCCGAACAGCGGATGGACTTCGCGGTCCATGACCTCGCGCTCGGCCCGGGTCAGATAGACGTCGTCGATCGAGATCTGCGCCGCGCCGAAGCGGTCGGCGGCGGCGCGGGCCAGGGTGGTCTTGCCGGACCCCTGCGCCCCGACGACGGCGATCAGCGGCGGGCGGTCCCCGGGACCATTGGCGATCAGCCCGCCGACGAGATCGATCAGGTCGGGATGCGCGCGGCCCACGGCGGGCTCAGTGCTGGTTTTCGGGCAGGCGCACGATCAGGCCGTCGAGGTCGTCGCTGACCCGTATCTGGCACGACAGGCGGCTGTTGGGCTGGACGTTCTCGGCGAAGTCCAGCATCGACTCCTCCATGGCCGAGGCCCGGCCGGTCTCGGCCTGGAAGGCCTCGTCGACATAGACGTGACAGGTGGCGCAGGCGCAGGCCCCGCCGCAGTCGGCGTCGATGCCCGGCACATTGTGGCGGATCGCCCCCTCCATGACGGAGAGGCCGTTCTTGACCTCCACGACATGCTCGCGGCCGTCGTGCTCGATGTAGGTGATCTTCGCCATCCGCCCTCAAGTAGCGATTGCGATAGGGCAAGCAAGAATCATCAGGCGACCTCGGTCTTCTTCCGCGACGGCGAGACCATCAGCTTCTTGGTCTCGGCGATGGCCTTGGCCGGGTTCAGGCCCTTGGGGCAGACCTGGGCGCAGTTCATGATGGTGTGGCAGCGGTAGAGCTTGAACGGGTCCTCGAGGTCGTCGAGCCGCTTGTCGGTGGCGTCGTCGCGGCTGTCGGCGATCCAGCGGTAGGACTGCAGCAGGGCGGCCGGGCCGAGGTATTCGGTCTGGTTCCACCAGTAGCTTGGGCACGAGGTCGAGCAGCAGGCGCACAGGATGCATTCGTACAGGCCGTCCAGCTTGGCCCGGTCTTCCGGCAGCTGGATGCGCTCCTTCTCCGGGTCCGGCTCGTCGGACTGGAGGTAGGGCTGGATCGAGTCGTACTGGGCGTAGAACAGGGTCAGGTCGGTGACCAGGTCCTTGACCACCGGCTGGTGCGGCAGGGGCGCGATGGAGATCGTCGAGGACGAGCACTCTTCCCAGCCCTTGGTGCAGGCGAGCGTGTTGCGGCCGTCGATGTTCATCGAGCAGGAGCCGCAGATGCCCTCGCGGCACGAGCGCCGGAACGACAGGGTCGGGTCGATCTCGTTCTTGATGTGGATCAGGGCGTCCAGCAGCATCGGGCCGTGGTCGTCGGCCGAGACCTCGTAGACGTCCCAGCGCGGGTCGGCGTCGACCTCGGGGTCGTAGCGATAGACCTTGTAGGTCTTGACGTTCTTCGCGCCGGCCGGGGCCTTGTGGACCGTGCCGCGGGTGGGCTTGGAGCCCTTGGGGAGGGTGAGCTGAACCATCAGGCGATATCTCGGGTGTCCTGACCCTTCACGCCATACCAGTCGACGTTGCGGGTGAAATACATGACGGCCGCGATGGCCGCGAAGCTGGAGAGGGCGCCGACGAGCAGCGCATAGTCCTCGAGCCGCATCAGCACGTAGATGAGGCCGTACAGGAAGGTGAAGGCGACCAACGCCCTCAGGCCCTGGGCCCGGCTGTCGAAGGTCCAGCCGGCGTAGGCGGAAATCAGACCGACGGTGGCGGCCGCGGCCACCGCGAAGGCGAGGTCGAAGCCGATGTGCTCGGCGATCGACAGCAGCAGCATGTAGAAGATCACCTGGGCCATGCCGACGAGGATGTACTGGGCCGGATGGACGCGGCGGCCGGTGGTGGTCTCGAACAGGAAATAGGCCAGGAAGACCAGGCCGATGAACAGGGGCGCGTATTTCAGCGAGCGGCTGACCGACTGATAGGGGTTGGCCGGCTCCACGAAGGTGACGCCGAGGGACGTGGCGCCCAATCGGCTCAGGGTCGCGGCGTCCCCCTCCACCGGCACGCCGCGCGCGACGAACGGCACCGTCCATGTGGCGTTGAAGCCGGTGTCGTCGGCGCCGGCCTGCTGGCGGGACGGCAGGAAGCCGCCGTTGTAGGATGGATGCGGCCAGTCGCCGCGAATGACCGCCTCGGTCGTTCCGGCGAAGGCGAGGACCGCGACGCGCTGGGCCCCGGAGAAGGCGGCGCGTCCCGCCACCTGGAACGTCCCGGCGGTTCGAAGGCTCTCCGGCAGGCGGGTTCCGAACAGCCGCAGGCTCTGTTCGCCCCGAACTCGCGGGTGGTCGCCCACGTCGTCCGCCGCCGACAATTGCGCCGTGGGTTCGACCCTCGACGGGGTCAGGGCCACCGTCTGTCCGGCGAGAGTCAGGCCGATATCCGACTTGGCGCCCCGGGCATCGGAGGCCCCCAGCACGACCTCGGCCCGGCTCCAGTCCAGCACGGCCCCGCGCGGCGCCTCGGCCCCCGCGTTGGCGAGGTCGAAGCTGGCGGCATAGCTCAGGTCGGCGGTGTAGACGGGAACCTTGAACAGCGAGCGGCTGCGGACCTCGGACACGGTCGCGACCTCGACCCGACCCCGGGTCGGGAAGATGTGCCAGACGCCGGCGTCCACGCTCGCCTGCATCGCCCGGGTCGTGCCGTCCGCCGCCGCGGGCGCGGCCTCGACCACGCTTCGGGTGTAGGGCACGGCGATAACCGGACCCAGGAAGGTCTGGGGGCCGCCCATCAGGCCGCCGACCTCCTGCGCCACCTGATCGGCCCGACTCGAACGATCCATCAGCAGGGCGAAGACGAACAGGGCGGCAAGGCTCATCACCAGGGCCAGGCCGCAGACCAGAAGCAGCTTTAGCCCCGCGGAGCGGCGCGGCGGCAGCGGCAGACGGAGGGTCGTTTCGGTCATCGCGGCCGCCTTCCAAGGTCATCGGGCAGGGCGTGGGCCGTGGCCATCCAGGCGAGACGGCTGCGGACCCAGATCTGCTCGACCGGAGGACAGGCCTCGGGATCGTCGAGGCTGCCGGTCGTGATGTCGATACGGTCGTCGTAGGCGACGTCCCGGAAGGTGATCTGGGTCCCGCAGCGGCCGCAGAAGGTGCGCACCGCGTGGTCGGACGAGGCGTAGGCGACCGGTTCGCCGGTCAGGCGCAGGTCGCCCTCACGCACCGTGAACCAGGCGACGGCGGGGGCCCCGGTCGTGCGGCGGCACAGTTCGCAATGGCAGAGGGCGCGCTCGATCGGGACCCCTTCGGCCTCGTAGCGCACGCTTCCGCAATGGCAGCCGCCGGTCAGCATGGTCAGTACACCCGAGCCTTGGGCTCGATGTAGGCGATGTCGTCGGACATCGTGTAATTGTGGACCGGCCGGTAATCGATCTTCACCGCGTCGCCGGGGACCTTCCAGGCGAGGGTGTGCTTCATCCAGTTCACGTCGTCGCGCTCGGGGAAGTCCTCGCGGGCGTGGGCGCCGCGGCTCTCGGTGCGGTTCAGCGCCCCCTCGATGGTGACCAGGGCCTGATCGACCAGGTTGTCGTATTCGAGGGTCTCGACCAGGTCGGTGTTCCAGATCAGGCCGCGGTCGGTGGTCTTGATGTCGGCGCCGGCGGCGTGGATGGCGCGCAGCTTGGCCACGCCCTCCTCCAGCGTCTTGCCGGTGCGGAACACGGCGGCGTCCGACTGCATGGCGCGCTGCATCTCGATGCGCAGCTTCGCGGTCGGGGTCGAACCGTTGGCGTGGCGGAAGCGGTCGAGCCGCGCCAGGTGGCCGTCGGTGACGGCGGCGGGCGCGTCGGGCACCTTCGAGGCCTTGTCCACCGTCTCGCCGCAGCGCAGGCCGGCGGCGCGGCCGAAGACGACGAGGTCGGTCAGGCTGTTGGAGCCGAGGCGATTGGCGCCGTGCACCGAGACGCAGGCCGCCTCGCCCACCGCCATCAGGCCGGGCACGACGGTATCGGCATTGTCCCCGACCTTGGTCAGGACCTCGCCGTGATAGTTCGTGGGGATGCCGCCCATGTTGTAATGGACGGTCGGCAGCACCGGGATCGGCTGTTTGGTCACGTCGACGCCGGCGAAGATCTTGGCCGATTCCGAGATGCCGGGCAGGCGTTCGTGCAGGATCTTCGGATCGAGGTGGTCGAGGTGCAGGTGGATGTGGTCCTTGTTCGGACCCACGCCGCGCCCTTCGCGGATCTCGATGGTCATGGAGCGGCTGACCATGTCGCGTGGGGCGAGGTCCTTCACGGTCGGGGCGTAGCGCTCCATGAAGCGCTCGCCCTCGGAGTTGGTCAGGTAGCCGCCCTCGCCGCGGGCGCCCTCGGTGATCAGGCAGCCGGCGCCGTAGATGCCGGTCGGGTGGAACTGCACGAACTCCATGTCCTGCAGCGGCAGGCCGGCGCGCAGCACCATCGCGTTGCCGTCGCCGGTGCAGGTGTGGGCGCTGGTGGCCGAGAAATAGGCGCGGCCGTAACCGCCGGTGGCCAGGATGACCATCTTGGCGCGGAAGCGGTGCAGCTGGCCGGTGTCGAGCTGGAGCGCGGTCAGGCCGGTGCAGGCGCCGTCCTGCATGATCAGGTCGAGCCCGAAATATTCGACGAAGAACTCGACCTCGCGGCGCACCGACTGGCCGTAGAGGGTGTGCAGGATGGCGTGGCCGGTGCGGTCGGCGGCGGCGCAGGTGCGCTGCACGGGGCCTTCGCCGAAATTGCGCGTCATGCCGCCGAAGGCGCGCTGGTAAATCTTGCCCTCGTCGGTGCGCGAGAAGGGCACGCCCCAGTGCTCGAGCTCGTAGACGGCCTTGGGCGCGTTGCGGACCAGGTATTCGATGGCGTCCTGGTCGCCCAGCCAGTCCGACCCCTTGACGGTGTCGTACATGTGCCACTGCCAGCTGTCCTCGCCCATGTTGCCGAGCGAGGCGGAGATGCCGCCCTGGGCCGCCACGGTGTGCGAGCGGGTCGGGAAGACCTTGGTGACGCAGGCGACCTTCAGCCCCTGCTGGGCCGCGCCGAGGGCCGCGCGCAGGCCGGAACCGCCCGCCCCCACGACCACGACGTCATAGGCATGGTCGACGAATTCATAAGCAGCCACGCGATCAGGCTCCGAAACCGGCCGGCAGCGGGGCCGAGCCCAGCGCCAGTCGCACGATGAAGAAGACGCCGGCCGCGGCGAGGATCACGCACAGCAGGCCGATCAGGCCGACCAGGGTGTTCCGCGAAACGGGCCGGTGGATGTAGTCGTCGATCATGACCTTCAGGCCCATGTTCATGTGCCACAGGCTGACCAGCAGGGTGACGGCCAGCAGGATCGCGTTGAGCGGCGAACGGAACCAGGCCAGCGCCCCGTCATAGCCGGCCCCCGACAGGACCCAGCCGCTCCACAGGCCCCACAGGGTCAGCGGGACGAGGATCAGCGACGACAGCCGCTCCTGCACCCACTCGCCCGCGCCGTGGCGTTCGGAGACCTTGACGCCCTTGATGTAGCTTTTGGTCCCGTGGCTCAAAGCGAGACCCTCCCGGTCATGAACAGCCCGGCCCAGAAGGCGACCGTGACGACGACGGCGAAGGCGATCGAGGCGGTGGACAGCAGATTGGCCGACTTCGGCGTCAGCCCTTCGCCGGCGTCCCAGATCAGGTGCCGGACGCCGCCGGCGAAATGGTAGGCCAGGGCGGCGGTCAGGCCGATCCAGACCAACAGGCCCAGCGGCGAGCCCATCCAGGCGGTGAAGGTCGCATAGGCGTCGGGTCCAAAGGCCAGGGCCGCCAGCCAGGCGACCACGAACAGGGCGCCGACCGCCAGCGCCCCGCCGCTGACGCGGACAAGGATCGAAGCCAGCATGGTGACGTGCCAGCGCCAGACCTGCAGGTGGGGCGAGAGAGGACGGACGCGGCCGTTGGGCTGGCGCACGAAGCGGCCGGACTGATCGTCGGTCGGATCGTTCGAAGCATCGCCCGGGAAGGGGGAAGTCGACATATGCGAATGGTTCTCAGAAACCTGAGCGAAATCAGCCGCTCGAAATCGGTGATCAGGCTTTAGTCCAGCGGCGCGGCGGGGGTCAACGAAGCGCGAGCGTTCCTTGTCGTCCTGTCACGAATTCGCGGCGCGGACGCACCGGCTTTGCCAGATCACGCCGAAGGCGGCAGACTGGGGTCATGTCGGGGATCATCCTAGCCGCCGTGGCCGGCCTGCTCGCCCCGCAGGCGGCGCCGCACCCGTCGACGCAGACGCTCTATACGGCGCCGGCGATCCGTCCGTTCGAGCCCGGTTCCGACTTCGGCCGCGAGATCGCCGAAGGCGACGTCGGCCCCGCCCCGCACCGCGCGCCGCTGACCGCGCCGGTCACGGTCGACGCCTATGACGGCTCCTACGAGGTCACCCCGACCGACGCGGAGGCCGCCTACGAACAGGGGGTGGCCTCGGCCGAAATCCGCGCCGACCAGACCGCCGGACCGATGGACGGCGCCTGGCGGGTCGTCGATGCGGAGGGGCGGACGCTCTATGAGATTGTGTTGATGGATTCCGGCTCCGGGAGGGCCGAGGGCGGATGGCGCAATGCGCGGGACTCGGGCGCGGCCGTGTTCGACGGAAGAACGCTGACGCTGGAGGGCGTCGGCGGGATCGCGCTGGAGCGGGGCCGGATCGGCTGGAGCGGTCGGCTGACCACGGCGGGGCAGGCCCGCCCGGTGTCCCTTACGCCGGCCGACTGAGTCTCACGCGCGAAGCCGCCGTCTGAAGCGCGCCCGGACCATGCGGCCGCGCGGCGCCGCGGCCCCAGACCGGATCGGGCCACAGGCCGTCGTCGGCGCGCCGTCCGACCACATGCACGTGCAGCTGCGCCGTGACATTGCCCAGGGCGGCGACATTCAGCTTCTCGACCGGCCGCCCCTCCGCCTCGCCCAACAGCCGTACGGCCTCTCCGGCGCGCACGATCTCCTCCATCAGCAGGGTCCGGTCTCCGGAGGTCAGGTCCTCAAGCTCGCGCAGGCCGGGGCGGCGGGGAATCAGGATCAGCCACGGGAAACGGGCGTCGTCCTGCAGCCGGACCTGACATAGCGGCCAGTCGCAGACCTCGACGGAGCCGGGATCGAAGGCGGGGTCGGCCTGGAAGGGGTGGGTCATCCCCTTCGGTCGCCCGGCGGCCGGCGGCCGTCAACCCGAGCCGGTCAGTTCAGGCCGTAGACCACGCAGGCCTGGTCGGTCAGTTCGCGCAGCGGCGGCTGCAGGGCGAGGCGCGCCGATTCGATCTGCTCTTCGCTGGGCGCGCCCCGTTGCCGGGCGACCGGCGACGGCGGCGGCGGCGGGGCGGATGGCGGCACGAAGGCGGGCTGGAAATCGACATCGGTGGCGAGGCCGCCCGAGCCGTAGGCGGGCCAGCCGGCCAGGACGTCGGTCTCGCAGGCGCGGCCGGTCGGGTCGATCACCTTGACCCCGCCCAGCGAGGCCCCGGCGTTGGAGGCGGCGGCGCGGGCCCGGGCGGCGGCGTCCTTGACCGCCTCGCCCTGCAGCCAGGTCTTCACCGCATTGTCCGGCTCGAGATTGAACCCGACCTGGCCGATCGAGGTCGGCTGGGAGGCGACGACGGTGGCGTAGACCCGCTCCAGCACCCGCGTGTCGCGGACCGTGACGCTGATGGTGGCGTCGGCCTGGTAGCGCTCGATCTGGTCGGCGCGGGCGTTGTCGCGCAGCACGCCGCCCTCGTCGCGGTACTGGTCGTAGAGCGGCCGGGTGGACACCGTCGTCTCGACCCGGACGACGTCGACGCCGTAGGCGGCCAGGGCCTGGCTGAGCGCCCGGATCTGGTCGGCGGCCTTGCGCGAGGCGTCGGCGGCGGTGCGGTCGATCGACTGGAAGCTGGCGCTGAAGCCGGCGCGGTTGGCCGGCACCTGGGTGCGCACCTGACCGATCGAGGCGATCACCGGCTCGCGCATCCACCAGGGCGCGGGGATGTAGCGCTCGCCGATGGTGGCGGGCGGCGTCTGGGCGGCGGCGACGGCCGGCGCGGCCATGGCGGCAGCCAGCGCGGCGGCGATCAGTCGGTTCATGGCGGGCTCCTTGTCAGGCCCGGACCGTGCCCGGGGGCGGGGGGCCGGTAAAGCGCCCGAACCCCGATCGTCAGACGTCGTCAGCCTATGATGATCATAGACAAAATCTATGGAATAAATCCGTTACCAGAGATTGACTTTGTGCAGCGCACGGGCCAATTCGCGGCTGCGGCGCCGCTCCCCCGGCGCTCCACCGTTTCCAGAACCAGAACCATCAGGAGAACAGCGCATGTTGGGCGTCGGTCAAAAACTGCCGGAATTCAAGATCATCGGCGTGAAGCCGGGCTTCAACAGCCACGAAGAGAACGGCGTCTCGGCCTTCGAGCCGATCACCCAGGACAGCTTCGAGGGCAAGTGGAAGGTCATCTTCTTCTACCCGAAGGACTTCACCTTCGTCTGCCCGACCGAGATCGCCGAATTCGCCTCGCTGGCCCGCGATTTCGACGACCGCGACACCGTCGTCCTGGGCGGCTCGACCGACAACGAGTTCGTCAAGCTGGCCTGGCGGCGTGACCACGCCGACCTGAACAAGCTGCCGATCTGGCAGTTCGCCGACAACGGCGGCAAGTTCGCCCGTGAGCGACAACGGCGGCAAGTTCGCCCGTGAGCTGGGCGTGCTCGACGAGGCCGAGGGCGTCGCCCTGCGCGCCACCTTCGTGGTCGATCCGCACAACGTCGTGCAGCACGTCTACGTCACCAACCTGAACGTCGGCCGCGCCCCGGCGGACACCCTGCGCGTCGTCGACGCCCTGCAGACCGACGAACTGTGCGCCTGCAACCGCCCGGTGGGCGGCGAGACGCTCGCTGCGTAAGGCGGCGTCCTGAGTGGTGGGAGGCGGCGGCGTTTGTATCGCCGCCTTCCACCCTCGCTTGATATTTTTGGGCGCTATGCCCGGCTCGCGGAGCCTCGCGACTTGAGCGCGGCCGCGCGTCGCTCGTTTCATGCACATATCGGGCTCAGGCAGCGAGCGGCCGCGCCGCGAGCGTTAGCCCCCCAAGGAGACATGCAATGTCGATCGACGCCCTGCGCGACCTCATCCCCGCCTACGCCAAGGACATCTCGCTGAACCTCGGCTCGCTGGCGTCCGAGACGGTGCTGAACGATCAACAGAAGTGGGGCGCCTTCCTGGCCTCGGCCCACGCCATCGGCGTCGCGCCCGTGGTCAAGGCCATCGAGGCCCAGGCCGCGACCGTGCTGTCGCCCGAGGCGATGAGCGCCGCCAAGTCGGCCGCCGCCATCATGGGCATGAACAACATCTACTACCGGTCGCTGCACCTGATGAAGAACCAGGAGTACACGACCATCCCGGCCAAGCTGCGCATGAACGTCATCGCCAACCCCGGCGTCGACAAGCTTGATTTTGAACTCTGGTCGACGGCGGTTTCGGCCATCAACGGCTGCGGCGCCTGCCTCGACGCCCACGAGGGCGAACTGCGCAAGCACGGCGTGCCCGCGACCCAGGTGCAGGCGGCGCTGCGCATCGGCGCCGTGGTCCACGCCGCCAGCCGGATCGTGGCCTCGGAGACGGCGCTGGCGGGGTAGACGGCCGGCTACAGGATGCCGGGAGCCGCCCGATCCAGAAGCCTTTCGTGCGATCGCCACAGGGCGAAGCCGAGCACCGAGCCGAAGAAGACGGTGTGGGCGATGAACTGGACCATCGGATTCGCGTCGCCGAACCACGGGAAGGCGGCCGGGGCGATGACGTAGAAGTTGAGCAGCCACAGGGCGAAGCCGTAGGCGCTCGCCGCCCCGATCATCGTCGGGCCAGACCGCAGGCCGCCCGCGACGGCCGCGAACACGGCGCCGTAGATCGCCGCGAGCGCGACGTGGACGGCCAGGCCGGCGACGCCCGCGGCGACGAGCGAATAGCCGGACTCGAGGGCCGGCGGGCCGAGCGCGATGGCGCCGATCATGCGAAGCGGCATCCAGAACGCCGGCAATCCCATCATGATCGCGCTCATCACCATTTCGAAGGCCGCGAATACGACGCCGGCCGCGACTCCGGCGACGACGCCCTGCCGGATCGCCCACGGAACCTCGGTTCGGGTGACTGGGATGTGGGAGTGGGAAAGAACCGCCATGGTTTTCCTCCTGCGGCTACAGGCCCTCCCGGAAACAGAACGCCTGCCCGCGCAAAGCGTTCGAGGGGCCGGTCAGGGCGCGGGCGCCAACGCGCTCAGCCGCTTGGGGGCCTGGGCGCGGTAGCTCTCGTCGATCCATAACCGGAACAGGGCCATCGGATCCTCGACTCCGTCCGGCCACGACGCCGTGACCCAGCCGCTCTTGCCGAGGCCGTAGCCGGTCGGCTGCACGAACGGCAGCTCGCGCGCTTCGGCCCCCGTGAACGGCAGCTTGCACGAAATGCTGAACGGATCCCCGGCGGCGCTGAGGTAGGCGAACGTCTTGTCGCGCACGGCGAGGTCGGCGTGCCCCGGCCACGGGCTCTTCAGGTGCGCCTCGGGATAGGTCAGGCCGAAGGCCCGCAGGGCGTCGGCGGCGCCGGCGGGCGCGCTCAAGCGCCAGGCGCCGTGGAGAGGTGGCCGGCGAAGCGGCCGAACTGCTCGGCCAGAACGCCGTCAACGGGACCCGCCATGGCGCCGGCGCCGGTCCCGCTGACGACGAAGGTCCATTTCAGCGCCAGCCCCGACCCGTCGGCCGCGTCCGCCCAGGTCATGGTCAGGACGGCGTCGACCCCGATGTCCTGCAGGGGCCCGAAGGGGGCGTCAAAGCGCACCATCCGCTGCTCGGGCCAGACCAGCACCGCCTCGGCGTGCTTGACCCCGCCGCCCGGCAGGGCCTCGCACCAGCAGCCGCCGGGACGCAGGTCGACCGTGATGTTGGAGGCGGAGCCGGAGTAGGTGTGGGCGTCGCTCCACCAGGCGCCCGGCAAGGCCAGGGCGTTGAGCACGGCCTCGGGCGAGGCCGGCACGCGGCGTTCGAAGGACAGGCTGAAGCCATTGTCCGAGCGGGCGACGATCTCCGCCGAGGCGGGGCCGGCGGCCGCGCACACGATGGCGGCGAGCAGCAGACGTTTCATGCGGTTTCCTCCCGCCGCCATCGGCCCCGGAACCGCGCCCGCCGTCAAGCCGGCTGGAAGGTCAGCGGCGCGCCCCAGAACTGGCTGACCAGATCCGACTGGGGTCCCGGCTGGCCGGTGGTCAGGAAGTCGCGCCGGCCGGAGCCGCCCAGCGCGTATTCGGGATGCCGCTGGAAATAGCGGTCCAGCGCGTCGGCGACGGCGGTCGGCTGGTGGATCACCGGCGTGCCCTGCGGCAGGGCGGCGGCGAACAGGTCGGCGACGATCTCGTAGTGGGTGCAGCCGAGAATGGCCTTGTCCGGATGCCGGCCGATGCGGCGGCGCAGGGCGTCGACGTGGTCCTGCACGACGATCTTCAGCTCCTCGGGCGGCGCGCCCAGTTCGATCAGGCCGGCGAGGCCGGGGCAGGGTTCGGAGAAGACGGCCAGATCCTCGCGGCGCTTGTCGATCTCGATCTCGTAGACCCGGCTCATGGCCGTGGCGGCGGTGCAGAACACGCCGGTGATCTCGAGCGCCTCGATCTTGTCGCCGAGCCGTTCGGCCTCATAGGTCCAGGGCAGGCCGGTGGCGGACTCGATGGTCGGGACGATGATGCCCAGCACATTGACCGGCCGCCCGTGCCGGGCCCGCGCCTCGGGGACCCAGGTCTGCTGCAGGCGGCGCAGGGCGATGGCGCTGGCGGTGTTGCAGGCCAGCACGATGACGTTGGCCCCGGCCTCGAACAGCCGCTCGCAGCCGGCCCGGGTCAGATCGACGATCTCCTCGCCGCCGCGACCGCCGTAGGGGGCGTTGGCCTGGTCGGCCAGATAGACGAAGTCCCGGTCGGGGAACCGCCGCGTCAGTTCGCGGTGGACCGTCAGCCCGCCCACGCCGGAGTCGAATACGCCTATCGCCATGGCGGGGTGTTAGCCGTGCGGCCCTTTGTCGTCCACGACCAAGATTACGGCCCGTTCATGTGACAGCCAGCGCCGGGAGGGCCTAGGTAGGCCGGAACGGATCGTTTCAACGGAGGCTTGTCCATGCATCGCCGCAACTTCTTCATCGCCGGAGGCAGCCTGATGGTTCTGTCCGCTTGCGCCGCCAACGGCGTTGACCTGGGCGAGGCCCCGTCGGCCTCCAGTCTCGCCGAGGACGCCCGCATCGCCCGGGCCGTCCTGCCGTCGCAGACCCCGCGCGCCGAGTTGCTGCAGCCGTGGACCGGGCCCTATCAGGGGGTGCCGCCGTGGGACAAGGTCAGCGCGGCCAAGCTGCGCGAGGCCATCCTCGAGGGCATCGAGCTGCAACGCGCCGAGATCGAGGCGATCGCGAACAACCCCGAACCACCCACCTTCGCCAACACCCAGGTCGCCCTGCAGATGGCCGGCGAACCGCTGGACCGGGCCCTGAACCTGTTCGGGGTGATGACCCAGAACATCGGCTCGGACGACTACCAGGCCGTCGACACCGAGGTGTCGCCCCTGCTGTCCGCCGCCGGCGACGAGATCACCTTCAACGAGAAGCTGTTCGCCCGCATCAAGGCGGTGGCCGACGGCGCCGCGGCGGCCGGGCTGACCGCCGAGCAGACCCGTCTCTCGGAACGCAGCCGCGACGCCTTCGTGCGCAGCGGCGCGGCGCTGGACGCGGCGAAGAAGGCCGAGCTGGGCCGGATCAACACCGCCCTGTCCAACGCCTTCACCCGTTTCGGCCAGAAGGTCGTCGCCGACGAGAACACCTTCACCCATATCCCGGCCGAAGCCGGGGTGGCCGGCCTGCCGGCGTCGAACAAGGCGGCGGCCGCGGCCGCGGCGCGCAGCCGCAATGTGCCGGGCTACGCCATCGTCAACACCCGTTCCAGCGTGGATCCCTTCCTGTCCTTCGCGGATGACCGCGCGCTGCGTGAGCAGGTCTGGCGCAAATTCGTCAATCGCGGCGACAACGGCGACGCCAATGACACCAACGCCACCATCGCCGAGATCGTGAAGCTGCGGGCCGAGCGCGCCAGCCTGCTGGGCTTCGGCAACCACGCCGAATGGCGGATGCAGGACACGATGGCGAAGACGCCGGCGGCGGCCATGGACCTGATGAACCGGGTCTGGGCTCCGGCCAAGGCCCGGGTGGCGGAAGAGGTCGCCGACATGCGCGCCATCGCCGGCCACGACATCGAGCCATGGGACTATCTCTACTATGCGGAGAAGGTCCGGAAGCAGAAGTACGACCTCGATCAGAACGAGCTGAAGCCGTATTTCGAGCTGACCAACGTCCGCGCCGGCTCGTTCGAGATGGCCCGCCGCCTGTACGGCTTCACCTTCGAGAAGCTGGCTCCCGGGACCGTGCCGGTCTTCCACCCCGACGTCACCGTTTACGAGGTCAGGGACGCGGGCCAGCCCATCGGCCTCTACTATGCCGACGACTACGCCCGTCCGGGCAAGCGTTCGGGCGCCTGGATGACGACCTATCGCGGCTATTCCACCTATGACGGGGTCAAGAACACCCTGGCGTCGAACAACAACAACTTTATCAAGGCCGAGGGCGCGGACCCCATCCTGATCTCGCTCGACGACGCCGAGACGATGTTCCACGAGTTCGGCCACGCCCTGCACTATCTGTCGTACAGGATCACCTATCCGGCCCTGGGCGGCACGCCGCGCGACTATGTGGAGTATCCGTCGCAGGTGCACGAGCACTGGGTGCTGTCGCGGCCGATCCTCGACGGCTACATGAAGCATGTGGAGACCGGCCAGCCGATGCCGCAGGCGCTGGTCGACAAGATCGAGGCCTCGCAGACCTTCAACCAGGGCTATACGACGGTCAGCTACCTGTCCTCGGCCCTGGTCGACATGGACCTGCACACGCGGGCCACGCCGCCGACCGACATCGACGCCTTCGAGCGCGAGAGCCTGGCCCGGATCGGCATGCCGAAGGAGATCGTGATGCGGCACCGCCTGCCGCAGTTCAATCACCTGTTCACGTCGGACGCCTATTCGGCGGGCTACTACAGCTACCTCTGGTCCGAGGTCATGGACGCCGACACCTGGGCCTATTTCGAGGAGTCGGGCGACGTCTTCAATCCGGACATCGCGGCCCGCTACAAGGCGATCATCCTGTCGGAGGGCAACACCACCGACCGGGGCGAAGCCTACCGCCGCTTCCGCGGCCGCGACCCGGATGTGGCCGCCCTGCTGAAGGTGCGGGGTTTCCCGACGTCCTAGCGCCGTGACGCCCTTCTGGCTGCTTGAGGGCGGCGCGCGGGGCGCGGATCAGGCCAGAAACGGCGAAGGCCCGGCGGATCGCTCCGCCGGGCCTTTTTCGTGGTCCTTACGCCACCAGCGGAACGCGGCTCAGGGCGTAGTCGACCTGGGCGGCGCCGGGCAGCAGGCGGACGGCTTCGTCCCGGACGGCCGTCTGGCAGGCGGCGCGACCGCCGGTCACCGGGATGCTCCGACACATCTTGCGGGCCGCCGAGCGGATGCGGGCGTCGAAGGCGTCGGCCCCGGCGGCGGTGGACAGGTCCAGATCACCCCACCGGATGCGGGCCTCCTGGGCGGAAGCGGAACCCGCGGCGGCGATGATCAGGACGGCGGTGAGAGAAGCGAGAGTTTTCATGGCGATCTCCTGCGGAGAGCTGCGTCGCTCCCTGGCGGCGACGGTGCGGGAGATACGGCCACGCTGTTGCGGCCTGATGTGGATTTCGCGGCGAAATGGCGACGCGGGGTGAATTCGCGGATAACTTAACGTTGATCAGCCACTGTTGCGCAGGCCCGCGGCGACGCCGTTGAGGGCCAGCAGAATGCCCTCGCGGACGCGCGGGTCGTCATCGCCGGCGCGGCGGCGGCGGATCAGCTCGATCTGCACGTGATTGAGCGGCTCGACATAGGGCATGCGCAGGCGGATCAGACGGTCGAGCTCGGGCTGTCCGGCCAGCAGGGCGTCCTGTCCGGTGACGGCCAGCACCGCCGCCACCGTCCGGTCCCACTCGGCGACGATCGCGCCGTGGATGCGGTCGGCCAGGGCGCGGTCGGGGACCAGCGAGGCGTAGCGCCGGGCGATGGTCATGTCAGCCTTGGCCATGACCATCTCCATGTTCTGGATCAGGGTGCGGAAGAAGGGCCAGTCGCGGGCCATGACGCGGAGTTCCTCGACGTCCGCCCCCTCGACCGCGGAGCCGAAACCGAACCAGCCCGGCAGCATGATCCGCGACTGACTCCAGCTGAACACCCAGGGAATGGCGCGCAGGTCCTCGATTGCGGTCGAGGCGGAGCGCGAGGCGGGGCGCGAACCGATCTTCAGGTCGGCGATCTCGACGATCGGCGTGGCGGCGCGGAAATAGTCGACGAAGCCCTCGGTCTCGTAGACCAGCGTCCGGTAGGCCGCCATCGAGGCCCGGGACAGGGCCCGCGCCGTGTCGCCATGCCGTTCGCTGAAGGTCTGGTCGGCCGGCGGCCTCAGCGAGGCCAGCAGGACGCCGCAGGTCAGGGCGTCGAGGTTGCGACGGGCCACGTCGGGCTCGCCGTATTTGTTGGCGATGACCTCGCCCTGTTCGGTGACGCGGATGCGGCCGGCGACCGTGCCCTGCGGCTGGGCGACGACGGCGGCGAAGCTGGAGCCGCCGCCCCGACCGACGGCGCCGCCCCGGCCGTGGAACAGCTGCAGTCGCAGGCCCGCCGCGTCCGTGACCTCCAGCAGGGCCCGCGACGCCTCGTGCAACTCCCAGGTCGAGGTCAGGTAGGAGCCGTCCTTGTTGGAGTCGGAATAGCCGATCATCACCTCCTGCACCCCCCGGGCGCGGGCCACGGCGAGGGCGGAGGGCTCCTTCAGCAACCGCTCCAGCGTCGGCTTCGAGGCGCGCAGGTCGTCGATGGTCTCGAACAGAGGGGCCGCCTGGATCGGGCAGGTCTCGGGCGCGTCGGGTCGGTAGAGGCCGACCTCCCGGAGCAGCAGATAGACCTCCAGCAGGTCGGACGCGGCGTCGGTCTTGGAGACCACGTGGGTGCGGATCGCCTGGGGTCCGAACAGGCGCAGCGCCTCGGCCGCGGCCAGCAGGATGTCCCGCTCCTTCAAGGTCTCGTCCGCATAGGCGGCGTACGGGCTGAACAGCAGGCGGCCGGAGGCCAGTTCCGCCGCCAACAGCGCCAGCCGGGCCTCCTCGTCCAGCGCGGTGTAGTCCTCGCAGACGCCGGCGACCTTCAGCAGGTCGGCGACCACGCGCTCGTGCACATCGGCGTTCTGACGCAGGTCCAGGGTGGCCATGTGGAAGCCGAACACGTCCACGGCCGTGACCAGGCGGGACAGCCGGTCGTCGGCGAACACCGCGCCGTGGTTGGCGACCAGGCTGTCGCGCAGCACCGCCAGATCGGCGCGGAAGGCGTCCGGCCCGGCGTAGGGCCCGGCTGCGAACGCCGCCGCCCGGTGCGCGGCCTGCCCCGTCAGCATCGGATGGGTCGCGGCCAGGCGGGCGTAGATCTCGCTGAGGGCGCGGCGATAGGGCTCGTCGGCCCGGTGCGGCGAGCGGTCCCCGGACGCCTGCGCCAGCGCCGCCAGTTCCGGCGACACCGCGCTCATCGAGCCGGACAGGCTGAGCTCCGCGCCCAGGGCGTTGACCTCGTCCAGATAGTGGCGGAGCGCCGCGCGGGCCTGGGTGCGGAAGGCGGCGGTCAGGACGCCGCCGTCGACATTGGGGTTGCCGTCGCGGTCGCCGCCGACCCAGGTGCCGATGCGGATGAAGGGTGCGAGCTCCGGCGCTTGCAGCCGCCTGCGCCAGTCGGCCAGCTGGGCCGGCGCCACATGCAGGAAGACCCGCTCCAGGAATGAGACGACGGTGTCGATCTCGTCCTGCACCGCCAGCCCCGCCTGCCGGACCAGCCGGGTGGCCCAGAGAATGACCGTCTGGCGCCGCAGGCCGGCCATCAGCACCTCGGGCGCGCAGGCGAGATCGTTCTGGTCGCAGGCGTCGAGCAGGTCGGACACGGCGGCGATGCGGTCGATGACGCTCTTGCGCCGCACCTCGGAGGGATGGGCGGTCAGAACGGGCGAGATCAGCGCGCCGGCCAGCAGGTCGCGCGCCTCGTCCGTCGACGCGCCCGTGCCGGCAAGGCGTTGAAGCGCGCCCTCGGGGGTGTCGGCCCTCGCGCCCGCCGCCGCCTGTTCCCGGGCCCGGCGCTTGCCTGCCCGGTCCTCGGCGACGTTGGCGAGCAGGGAGAAGACCGCGAAGCCATGGGCGAGGCCGACGGCCTGATCCAGCGACAGCTCGCCGAGCAACTGCTCCAGCCGGGCGGCGTCGGCGGGCCCGGCGTCGCGGTGCCAGGCGACCGAGGCCTGACGGACAGCCTCGACGCGGTCGTAGAGGTCCTGCCCGCCCTCGTCGCGGATCACCTCGCCGAGCAGGCCGCCCAACAGGCGCACCTCGTCGCGCAGTCGGGCGTCGGTGAGCGGGGTCATGCCGGATCTCGCAGCGGGGAGGCTGGGACACCCACCGTATCAGGGACGTGGGAACGGGCCATCGGAAACGATAACACTGAAACGCGATGTGCGTGTCCCGGCCCGAGTCGACAAACCGCCCCTTTTGCCCCATAAGCCGCCGCTTCCGACGCAAGTGAACCTCGCGTCTCCACCATCACGACCCCGGTTTCGACCGGACGAGGATGGCGAGAACCCTCCGCCGACGTGATCGTCGCCGGGGGCTGTTGTCGTATGGAGCCGTTTCACCCGTCGCAACGAGGTTGTGAATGTTCGAGGCTCTGAACGAGCGGCTGACAGGCGTCTTCGACCGGATCACCGGGCGCGGTGCCCTGTCCGAAAAGGACGTGGCCGAGGCGATGCGCGAAGTCCGCGTGGCGCTGCTCGAGGCCGACGTCGCCCTGCCCGTCGTCAAGGACTTCATCGCCTTCGCCACCGAGCGCGCCACCGGCGAGGACGTCATCCGCTCGGTCAAGCCGGCCGATCAGGTGGTCAAGATCGTCTACGACGGCCTCGTCGAGATGCTGGGCGGCGAGGAGCCGGTCCCGATCAACCTGAACGCCACGCCGCCGGCCGTCATCCTGATGTCGGGCCTGCAGGGCTCGGGCAAGACGACGACCTCGGCCAAGCTGGCGCTGCGGCTGACGAAGTTCGAGCGCAAGAAGGTCATGATGGCCTCGCTCGATACCCGCCGCCCGGCGGCGATGGAGCAGCTGGCCACCCTCGGCAAGCAGATCGAGGTCGCGACCCTGCCGATCGTGGCCGGCGAAAGCCCGGTCCAGATCACCCGCCGCGCGCTGCAGTCGGCCAAGCTGCAGGGCTTCGACGTCCTGATCCTCGACACCGCCGGCCGCATCACGCTGGACGAAGCCCTGATGGCCGAGGTGGCGGAAGTCGCCGCCGTCTCGAAGCCGGTCGAGACCCTGCTGGTCGCCGACAGCCTGACCGGCCAGGACGCGGTGCGCACCGCCAAGGCCTTCCACGAGCGCCTGCCGCTGACCGGCCTCGTCCTGACCCGCGCCGACGGCGACGGGCGCGGCGGGGCCATGCTGTCGATGCGGGCCGTCACGGGCCTGCCGATCAAATACATCGGCGCCGGCGAGAAGGTCGACGCGCTGGAAGTGTTCGACGCCCGCCGCGTCGCCGGCCGCATCCTCGGTCAGGGAGACATCGTCGCCCTGGTCGAGAAGGCCTCGCAGGAGCTCGACCAGTCCAAGGCCGAGGCGATGGCCCGGAAACTGGCCAAGGGCCAGTTCGACCTCAACGACCTCGCCGCCCAGCTGCAGCAGATGAAGCGGATGGGCGGGCTGCAGGGCATCATGGGGATGTTGCCCGGCGTGGCCAAGATGAAGGCCCAGATGGCCAGCGCCAACGTCGACGACCGCATGATCGCGCGGCAGGAAGCCATCATCAGCTCGATGACCAAGGTCGAGCGCAAGAAGCCGGACCTGCTCAACGCCAGCCGCAAGAAGCGCATCGCCGCCGGCGCCGGGGTCGAGGTCCAGGAGATCAACCGCCTGCTCAAGCAGCACCGGCAGATGGCCGACATGGTCAAGTCGATGTCCAAGGGCGGCGGCAAGGGCCTGAAACAGATGGCCGCCGCGATGGGCATGGGCGGCGGCGGCGACATGGCCCGTCTCAAGGCGCTGGGCGGCGGCAAGATGCCGGAACCCTCGGCCGACGAAATGAAAGCCATCCAGGACCGGCTCGCCGGCCTGGGCGGCGGACAACTGCCGGGAGGCCTCCCCGGCCTGCCGGGCTTCCCTTCCAAGAAAAACTGACTTCCAAGAAAGAGACTGAAAATGCTTAAGATTCGTCTGGCCCGCGGCGGCGCCAAGAAGCGCCCCTACTACTATATCGTCATCGCCGACTCCCACTCGCCGCGCGACGGCAAGTTCATCGAGCGCGTCGGCAGCTACAACCCGATGCTGCCGCGCGACGGCGAGCAGAAGCGCGTCGTCCTGAAGGCCGACCGCATCGCCGAATGGCTCGCCAAGGGCGCCCAGCCGACCGACCGCGTGGCCCGCTTCCTGTCGCAGGACGAAGCCCTCGCCGGCAAGGTGAAGTGGACCCAGTCCAACAACCCGAACAAGGCGCAGCCGGGCAAGAAGGCCCAGGAACGCGCCGCCGAGCGCGCCCAGCGCGAGGCCGACCGCGCCGAAGCCGAAGCCGCCGCCAAGGTGGAAGCCGCCGAAGCCGCCGTCCGCGCCAAGGAAGAAGCCAAGGCCGCCGCCGAAGCCGCCAAGAACGCCCCGGCCCCCGAGCCGGAAGCCGCTGCTGAAGAGGCTCCGGCCGAAGCCGCCGCCGAAGAAGCTCCGGCTGCTGAAGAAGCTCCCGCCGAAGCCGCCGCCGAGGAGGCCCCGGCCGCCGAAGCGACCGAGGAAGAGAAGACCGAGGCCTGATCGGCCTTCATCCGCTCACCCCGGCGAAGGCCGGGGCCCAGGTGACAGAAGGCAGCGCTCGAGGTCCGGGCGCTGCTTTTCTGCTATCTGGCGGCGGCGTTTGTGATCTGGGTCCCGGCCTTCGCCGGGATGAGCGGAGGTTTTCGTGGCGCAGGACAAGCTCATCCTCGTCGGCCAGGTGGCCGGCGGGTTCGGGGTCAAGGGCGAGGTGCGGGTCACGGCCTACACCGCCGACCCCATGGCGCTGCTGGCCTACGGGCCGCTGCTGCGCGCCGACGGATCGGTCGGCCTGACCCTGACCTCGGCGCGGCCGGAGAAGTCCGGCGTGGTCGGGCGGGCGAAGGAGATCGCCACCAAGGAACAGGCCGACGCGATGCGGGGGCTCAAGCTCCACGTCCTCCGGGACCGGCTGCCCGAGCCGGAAGAGGACGAATTCTACCTGACCGACCTGGTCGGGCTGGAAGCGCGCGCGCCCGACGGCGGCGTGCTGGGGACGGTGAAATCGGTGCAGAATTTCGGGGCCGACGACATGCTGGAGATCGCCCCCGCCGTCGGCGGACCGACCTGGTATCTGCCGTTCACCCGCGACGCCGTCCCCGACCTCCACATCGCCGACGGCTGGCTGCTGGCCGTGCGACCCGTGGAGATCGGGGAGCGCGAGCCGAACTGACCGGGCGCTAGCTGTTGTCCTCGGTCGGCGCGCCTGGACCGTTCTTCTTGATCGAGTCGATGGCGTTCTGGGCCGACGACTTCGAGGAATAGCCCTCGGTCGAGAAGATGGTCTCGGAATTGTATTTGAAACGGACGCGGAACTCGCCCGCCTTGTCCTTGTAGATCTCGAACTTGTGGGCCATGCGGGCGTCTCCTCTCACAGGCTCGACAGTGAGCCGACGGCCACGCTGTCACAGGCGGCGCCGTGGGCAAACCGGGGAAATGTCCGGTGAACGACACAGACGCGTGATCGGGCGCCTGACCGGAGCCGTCGCCGCCGTCCGGCGTTTTACCGGCATGCCCTCCACCGTCATCCGCCGTTTCAGTTACGACGAACCGCGCCGGCGGCTGCGGGTGACCTTCACCAGCGGCGACGTCTACGACTATGAGGCTGTGCCGCCGGACGTGGTCGAGGACTTCAGGGCGGCGCCGTCCAAGGGGCGGTTCTTCGGGCCGAACATCCGCGATCGCTACCCGTATCGCCGGATCGAGAAGGCGCCCCGGCCGCACTGAGCGCCGCCCCGGGCGCTTTCGCGCGGCCGCGAACCGTGCCTATGGTGGCGCTTCGCGATCGATATCGGAGTGAGTGGATGCGCCGGACCGTTGTCGCCCTGATGGCCGTGGCCGCCCTCGTCGCGGGCTGCGGAGAGCCCGCCGAAACGCCCGCGACCGAACCCGCCGACGCCGTCCTGCCGACGCCCGAGATGCCCGCCGACGCCCCGCCCCAGGAAGAGGTCGATCCCGCCGTGCTCGCCGCCGCCCCGACGGGCGAGCCCGGCTCCTGCCTGAACGAAATCGGCGCGGCCGCCTCGGCGCGGCTGGTCCAGCGCTGCATCGCCGTCAGCCCCGCCACCCATCCGCCGTGCAACGCCGCCAACCCCTGCGCCATGATCCAGGGCGAGATCGACCGGGCCTGCGAAATGTACGCGCCCGGCGAAGCGAAACCGGCGGAATGCGGCGCTTAACGGTTCCTATAACGTGACTCTCTAGTCTGGGCGGCCATGACGCCCGTCCAGACGCCTCCTGATCTACGCGCCCTGACCACGTTGCGGTTCCTCGCGGCGCTGTGGGTGGTGATGTTCGCGGCTTGGCCGCACCTGGACGTGGGCTTCACGCCAGTCGCGGTGACCAAGGGCTATCTGGGCGTCGAGGTCTTCTTCGTCCTGTCCGGCTTCATCCTCAGCCACGTCTATCTCGAGGCGGCGGGGCGGGGCCGGACGGGCGGCTTCAGCTATCGCGGCTTCCTGTGGGCGCGGGTGGCGCGGGTCTATCCGCTGCATCTGGTCACCCTGGCGGGCATGGTCGGCCTCGGCGTCGCGGCGACTTTCGCCGGCCTGACCGTCAGCGAGAGCCTGCTCGACTGGCGCTCCCTGCCGGCGCACCTGAGCCTGACCCACGCCTGGGGGCTGGCGTCGAGCGCGGCCTTCAACCATCCGTCGTGGTCGATCTCGGCCGAATGGTTCGCCTATCTGAGCTTCCCCGCCTTCGCCTTCGTGGCCTGGCGGATGCGCGAGCGGCCCGTGCTGGCCACCGCGATCGCCGCGGCCGCCGCGCTGGCGCTCTACGCCGCGTTCGAGCCGCTGGCCGGCTTCTCCCTGACCGAGGCGACCTTCCGCTGGGGCGCGCTCAGGATCGTTCCGTGTTTCGCGCTGGGCTGCGCCCTCTACCTGATCCACCGCCGCGCGCCCGTGCGCCACGGCGGCCTGATCGCCCTCGCCTGCGGGGCGGGCCTGCTGGCCAGCGCCTCCCTAGGCCTGTGGGATCCCGTCGTGGTGCTGTTCGCGGGCGGGCTGATCCTCGGCCTCGGCGGGCTCGACAACGCCCGGGCCGGCCTTTTCGCCTCGAAGGCCGGGGTCTACCTCGGGGAGATTTCCTATTCGATCTACATGGTCTGCGCGCCCGTGCTGCTGCTGGGCGTCAACGTCGCCGCGCGGCTCACCGGGGCCGACGACAAGAAGCTTCACATAATTGTGTGGCTGGGCGTTCTGGCGATGATCCCGGTCGCGGCGGCCCTGACCTACCACCTGGTCGAACGCCCCGCCCGCAAGGCTTTGCGGGGAATGGCGACTCGCTACGGCTCAGGTCAAGTGGCATTGAAACCACAGGCGGATTCGCCTGAGGGGGTGCTTCAAGCCTCGAAAACTATCGTCTAAGGCTAAGTTGCTGAAACAGGTCGGGACCCACGCCAGCATGATGAAACGGCTCACAGCCGCCGCGGTTGCGGCGACCGTCGGACTTTTCGCGCTGGCCGGCATGGCCCCCGCCGCGAAGGCCGATGAGCCCTACTGGCAATGCGTCACCTTCGCCCGGATGTTCTCGGGCATCGAGATCTTCGGCGACGCCCACACTTGGTGGTCGCAGGCGCAGGACCGCTTCCAGACCGGCGAACGCCCCCGCACCGGCTCCGTCCTGGCCTTCCGGTCCAGCGGCCGGATGAGCCGCGGCCATGTCGCCGTCGTCTCGGAAGTGCTGACCGACCGGGTCATCCGCGTCACCCACGCCAACTGGGGCGGCAGCCGTGGCAAGGTTGAGGAGAACGTCACCGTCGTCGACGTCTCGGGCGCGAACGACTGGAGCGCTGTCAAGGTGTGGTACAACCCGATCAATGACCTGGGCACGACCGTCTATCCGACCTACGGCTTCATCTACAAAGCCCCGGCGCAGCCCTCGGACGGCGTTCTCATGGCTTCGGTCCGGACCGCCGACGGCCAGCCCTGATCCTTTGATCCCCTGCCTGGGGACTCGCCCATGATCCGCGTCTATCGTCCGGGCTGCCGGACCTGCGAGCCCCATGCCGGCGAGCCCGCCGCCTGGACGCTGCCGCCCGACACGGTCTGGATCGACCTGCTGAATCCCACCCCCGACGAGGACCGGGCCGTCGAGGCGGCCCTGGGCCTGTCGGTGCCGACCCGCGAGGAGATGGCCGAGCTGGAGGCCTCGAGCCGGCTCTACCGCGAGAACGGCGCCACCTATGTCACCGCCGACATCATCCATCACGGCGACGCCGACATGCCGGGCCTCGATCCGGTGACCTTCGTGCTGACGGCGGGTCCGCTGGTGACGATCCGCTATTTCGACCCCAGGCCCTTCGCCCTGCTGCTGGACAAGCTGGACCGCGAGCCGGCGCTGTGCGGCACGGGCGCGGACCTGTTCCTGCACCTGATGGAGGCGATCATCGACCGGGCCTCGGACGTCCTGTCGACCAACGCCGCCAAGGTCGAGGCGGTGTCGAACCACGTCTTCAGCGGGCGCAAGACGGTCGGCTTCGAGAAGCTGATCACCCAGCTGGGCCGCGCCCATATCGCCAACGCCCGGATCGAGCAGAGCCTGTCGGGACTGGCCCGCATCTTCGCCTTCGTGGCGCTCGACGATCGCATCGAAAAGCAGCCCGAGACGCGCGAGCACCTCAACTCCCTGGCCCGCGACGCCCAGAGCCTGATCTCCCACAACCAGGCGGTGGCGGCCTCGATCGATTTCCAGCTGTCGGCCGCGCTGGGCCTGATCAACATCGAGCAGTCGTCGATCATCAAGATCTTCTCGGTGGCGGCTGTGGCCTTCCTGCCGCCGACGCTGATCGCCTCGATCTACGGGATGAATTTCGATCACATGCCCGAGCTGCCGCAGGTCTGGGGCTATCCCGCCGCCCTCGTGGCCATGCTCGTCTCGGCCATCCTGCCGCTGGCGTGGTTCAAGAAGAAGGGCTGGCTGTAACGGTCACGCTTGACCGGGCCGGCCCTGCCGCGCTCCATGCCGCCAAACCGGAGAGTCCCATGCGCGCCCTCGTCCTGACCGCCGCCGCCGCCCTCGTCCTGACCGCCTGCTCGCCGGCGGCTGAAGCGCCGGAGGCCCCCGAGCCCGCGCCCGAGCGGGCCCCGGTGCTGGCCGGCGTGGACCTGACCCAGCCACTGCGCGCCCTCGGCAACGAGCCGTTCTGGGCGGTCGAGTTGAGAGGGACGGAAATGGTCTATTCCGGCGTCGACCGGCCCGAGCAGCGGGCCCCGCAGGGGGCGCCGGTGATCCGGGGCACCATGGCCGTCTGGGAGGCCACGACCACCGCCGGGACGCCGCTGTCGGTCACCCTCACCGCCACCGAATGCAGCGACGGCATGAGCAGCCGCACCTATCCGCTGACGGCGCTGGTCAAGGTGGGCGAGGAGACGCTGACCGGCTGCGCCGCCACGGTCTCGGCGATCATGTCGACCGGCGAGAGCGGCATGGTGGTCGATCAGCCTCAGCCGGCCGGCTGATCCCTCAACGTCCGCAGCGCCCCCAGCCGCGCGAAGGCGATGGTCAGGGCCTTGCGCCGGGCCGGGGCCAGCGGCGCCGAGCACGCCTCGCGCACCACCGCCCCGCCGAAGCCGTCGGCCACGATCAGCCCCGGCTCGTCCGGCAGGATGTCGGCCGGGAATTCGGGCGCCACGGCGAAATAGAACAGGTCGCAGTACGGCCGGTACTCGCCCCATTTGCGATCGACGCGGAAGTCCTCCAGCCCCGACTTGACCTCGCAGATGGCGATCTCGCCGCGCGGGCCCAGCGCCATGACGTCGGCCCGGCGGCCGTTGGGCAGGCCGACCTCGAGCAGCGGCGCATAGCCCATGTCCGCCATCAGCCGCGCGGCCCCGCGGGTGACCGACAGGGTCGTGGCGGGCCGGCTGAAGACCAGGTCGATGGACAGGACGGCGGCGGGCATGGCGGAGTTATGTTCCGCATCCGTTCCGGTTTCAACCGCGGAGCGCCCGGCCGGAACGTGGAGAAGTGGAATGTCCGCTACGGGTGGAAGCGGACCTGTCGCTTGCCCGACCAAGCTCTCCCATGCATTGGTCCGGTGGCTGCGGGAGTGGGTGAGACATTCGACCCGCAGGGGGTGGCGATGGACGAGGGGGGACACATGATGGAGGCGACAGGCATTCTGGCGGTCGGTGAGAGTTCAACCGCCATGGCCTACATCAAGGCTCGCAGAGGCGTGTCGCCACGCCAGATGAAAGCCATCCTCCTGATCTCCATGCTGGTCGTCGGCATTCCCCTTAGTGCATGGGTGTCGGGGTCGTGGCTCGCAGCCATGTTATCGGTCGAGTTCGCGATCGTTGGCCTCGCCGTAGGCCTGCTCGCGGTCCAGTGGTCGACCGGTCCTGCGATGCGCAGGGCTCTCGCAGAGCGGGGACGGGCTTCCGAGCAGACGCTGACGTTCCGCCTGACGCCTGAAGCCCTGATCTACGACTTGACTGACCTGACAATGACCGCGCGCTGGCCATGCGTGACCGACCTCTATCGAACCCCCAAACACTGGGTTTTTCTGGTGCAAAGCAGCGCCATGATCCTCCCGCGACGGTTCTTCCCGGAGCCTGGGCTAGAACGCGAATTCATTGCCGAAGCCATGTCGCGGATGACCGAAGCGGCGCGAGCGAGAAGTCCGGACGCGCTCAAGGTCGTTGGCCGCTAGTCCGCAACGGGTCGATAGCGACCCTCGCCCGCCGGCCGCTTCGGCGGCGCGTACTACAGAATGAACCGGCTCAGATCCGCGTCCCGGGCCAGGTCAGCCACCTTCTCCCGCACCTGATCGCCGTCGAAGGCGATGGTCTGGCCGGCGAGGTCCGAGGCCTTGAAGCTGGTCTCCTCGAGCACGCGCTCCAGCACCGTCTGCAGACGCCGCGCGCCGATGTTCTCGACCGTGCTGTTGGCCGCCACCGCCGCGTCGGCCAGCGCCGCGATGGCGTCGTCGGTGAAGGTCAGGGTCACCTCCTCGGTGGCCAGCAAAGCCTGGTTCTGGCGGATCAGATTGGCCTCGGGCTCGGTCAGGATGCGCACGAAGTCGTCGCGGGTCAGGGCCTTGAGCTCGACCCGGATCGGCAGCCGCCCCTGCAGCTCGGGCAGCAGGTCCGACGGCTTGGCCACGTGGAAGGCGCCCGAGGCGATGAACAGCACGTGGTCGGACTTCACCGGCCCGTACTTGGTCGACACCGTGGTGCCCTCGATCAGCGGCAGCAGGTCGCGCTGGACCCCCTCGCGGCTGACGTCGGCGCCGGAGGCGCCCTGCCGGGCCGCGACCTTGTCGATCTCGTCGAGGAAGACGATGCCCTCGTTTTCGGCCAGCAGCACGGCCTCGCGGGTCAGGCTGTCCTGATCCAGCAGCTTGTCGCTCTCCTCGGTGACCAGGGGGCCGATGGCGTCGCGCACCGGCAGCTTGACCGTCTTCGTCCGGCCGCCGCCCAGCTTGCCCAGCATCTCGGACAGATTGATCATCCCGACATTGCCGCCGCCGGGCAGATCGAGCCCCTGGATCGGCGAGGCGGTGTCGGCGAGGGACACCTCGACCTCCTTGTCGTCCAGTTCGCCGGCGCGCAGCTTCTTGCGGAAGCTGTCGCGCGTCGCCGGCTGCGAGCCGGGCCCGACGAGGGCGTCGAGGAGGCGCTCCTCGGCCGCGGCCTCCGCCTTGGCCTTGACCCCGGTGCGGCGCTTGTCGCGCACCATGACCAGCGCCGCCTCGACGAGGTCGCGCATGATCTGGTCGACGTCGCGGCCGACGTAGCCGACCTCGGTGAATTTGGTCGCCTCGATCTTGAGGAAGGGCGCGCCGGCCAGCCGTGCCAGGCGGCGGGCGATCTCGGTCTTGCCGACGCCGGGGGGGCCGATCATCAGGATGTTCTTGGGCGTGACCTCGTCGCGCAGGTCCTCGGGCACGCGCTTGCGGCGCCAGCGGTTCCTCAGGGCCACGGCCACGGCGCGCTTGGCGTCGTCCTGGCCGACGATGAAGCGGTCGAGTTC